>DASUKA010000039.1:0-29777 GCA_036278935.1 Gemmatimonadaceae bacterium | reverse complement strand
CGCGAACGTGCTGTCCGCTGCGATCGCCACGCGGTAGTACGCCGCTGCCGAGTCCCACTCCGAGCGCCGGTAGAACTGCTCCCCCGTGAGATACGCCTTGATCGCCGGAAGCGACGAGCTGCCGATGGAGGCCGTGCGCACTGCCGCGATCGGCCGCGACCGGTTGAGCTGCCGCAGAATCCCGATCGTGAGCGAGTCTGCCACGCGGTCCAGCCGCGTGTTCATGTCGTGCACCTGCACATCGCCGAGCAAACGTCCCGCGGTCACGTCATAGATGGTGGCCGTCGCGCGCACCGAATCGGCGCCCGCGCTCACGAAGCGGCCGTAGATCGCGTAGCGCGCGCGCAGACTCTTCGCCAATGCCGCAGCACTCGGCGCATCGGCGCGGCCATGCCAGGCATGGACCACCATCGTCGGAGCCACGGTCTTCAGTGGCCCCGCACCATCCAGATTGGCGGAGAGAATGTCGACGATCCCCTCCTTCCACATCCCCAGCGACGGATCGATCACATCGAAGGGCGCGATCGCCACGAGATTCGGGTCGACCTCGGCGCTCTTCCCACCGCGTGTGAAGACCCATGTGGCAACGCCGGCCGCCACGAGCAACACGAGCGCCACCACCACGATCGCCGCCGCGCGCCGCCGGAATGAGCGCGCTCCGCCGCGCGTGCCCGCCGCGCTACCCGCGCCCGCCGCGTGCCCCGCCGCCAGCGCATCGCGAAACTCCGCCGCGCCCGCGAAGCGATCCGCCGGGTCCTTCGCCAGCGCGCGATCGATCGCCGCCGAGATGGACTCCGGCACCTCGCGCCGGTGCTTCGTCACCGGCTCCGGCGGCTGGCTCAGGTGGGCGGCCAGCACCGCGCGCGGCGTCGCGCCGGTGAATGGCGGCCGCCCCGCCAGCATCTCGTACATCACCACGCCAAGCGAGTAGATGTCGGAGCGCGCATCGACATCCACCTCGCCCGCCGCCTGCTCGGGCGACATGTAGCCCGGTGTCCCCAGCGACGTGCCAACGGCGGTGAGACGCGTGCCCGGCGCGCCCCCTCCCACGTGCAGCGAGCGCGCGATGCCGAAGTCCGCCAGCACTGCGTGCCCGTTGGAGAGGAAGATGTTCTCCGGCTTGATGTCGCGGTGCACCACACCGCGCGCATGCGCGGCGGTCAGTGCGTCGGCGACCTCGCGCGTGAGCGTCACAGCCTCATCCACCGGCAACGCCCCCTCGCGCTCCAGCCGTGCTCGCAGCGATTCGCCCGCCACGAAGGGCGTGACGTAGTAGAGCAGCCCATCGCGCGCGCCGAACGCCAGCACGGGCAGGATGTTCGGATGCTGGAGCTGGGCGGTGAGCGCCGCCTCCTGCTTGAAGCGCGCAATGCCCGCCTCACCCGTCAACTCCGGCGCGAGCACCTTCACCACCACCTGTCGCCCGAGGCTGGGCTCCTCCGCCAAGTAGACGCGGCTCATCCCACCACCGCCCAGCTCACGGATGATGCGGTATTGCTCGCCGAGCGAGCGTTGAAGTTGGTCGGCGATGGCGTCCATACGGGCGGGAGCAGGGGTTGCAGCTATGCTACAACGCCGCGCGCGTACAGGCCAGCATGAGGGTAGGCCGGTCGCGGGCGTACATGCACAATCTGACACCGGCCCGACCCTCGTTCGCACGTGGGCCCCGCACATCGCTGCCTACCCTCCCGTCCGCCGCGCGCCTCGTTGGTGTGCACGCTCCGGAACCAGCCGCGGCCCCGGCATATCGTCCGGGAGCACCGGGAACCCTTCGCGCCGTGCGGCGTCTCGCTGCCGCACATCGAAGGAGACGAACGCGAGCCCGCCCGGTTCGCCACCACTCGCAATCAGCGCCGCGGCAAGCTGCATGGCATCGGCACCGCGGAGCGGATGAGTGCGCACGATACGCTCCGCGGTGCTCCGAAGCAGTTCGCTCGCGAGAATCTCGGACCAGCGATCCGCCAGGCCGGCGAGACGCCCATGCGCGGGGACGAGATGTGCCGCGCTCATCCCCTGCTCCCGTGCGTAGCGAGCCAGCGCCGAGACACACTCCACCCGGGTACCCCACCACACGATGATCTCCGGGTCATCTTCAAGCACGTGGCTCGCGGCGGCGGTACCAGCCTCGTTGACGAGGAGCGGCACGACCGCCGAGGTGTCCCAGAACTTCACCAGCCTTCGTCACGCTCATCGCGCACGGCCTGGACGAGGCTCGTGCCGCGCTTGAGCGTCGGCGAAGGAGGAAGCTCCTCCAGGAGCGTCTTTGTGGGCGGAACCTTCGGCGAGGTGGCAAGGCCGCGCTCGACCAAGGAGCGGAAGTACGCATCCGATCCGGCGACCGTCACCGGCTCCAGACGCGCGACCGGTATGCCGCGGTCCGTGATGATTACGGAGTGCCCGCTGCGCACGCGGCCCAGCAGGGCACTGAGATGCGCCTTGGCGTATGAGATTGAGGCGGTCTTCATAGTGACCAACCTAGTCATTTATATCTGACCAGACAAATCATGCGCATGCCCGCTTCAGTAGCCAGCACGGGGAGCATGCACCACGGACATAGAGCAAAGCCTCCAGCCGTTCTCCGTGTCCTCCGTGCCGAATCCCCGCTCAGTACCGGTAGTGATCCGGCTTGTACGGCCCCTCCACCGGCACGCCGATGTACGCCGCCTGCTCCGGCCGCAACTCGGTGAGATTCACGCCGAGCTTGCCCAGATGCAGCCGCGCCACCTTCTCATCGAGATGCTTGGGCAGCACGTACACCTTCCGCTCGTACTTCGCGGTGTTGGTGAACAGCTCGATCTGCGCCATCACCTGGTTCGTGAAGCTGGCACTCATGACGAAGCTCGGATGCCCCGTCGCGCAGCCGAGGTTCAGCAGCCGCCCCTCGGCCAGAATCATCACACTGTGGCCATCGGGGAAGACCCACTCGTCATACTGCGGCTTGATGTTCACGCGCCGGATGCCCGGGGTCTTCTTGAGGCCGGCCATGTCGATCTCGTTATCGAAGTGGCCGATGTTCCCGACGATCGCCTTGTCCTTCATCCGCCGCATGTGGTCCGCGGTGATGATCCCCAGGTTCCCCGTCGCGCTGACGAAGACATCCGCCGTCTCCACCACGTCGTCGAGCGTCGTCACCTGGTAGCCTTCCATGGCCGCCTGCAGCGCGCAGATGGGATCGATCTCGGTGATGACCACGCGCGCCCCCTGCCCGCGGAGCGCCTGCGCGCAGCCCTTTCCCACTTCACCGTAGCCGCAGACGACCGCCACCTTGCCGGCCAGCATCACGTCGCTCGCGCGCAGAATGCCGTCGGTGAGCGAGTGCCGGCAGCCGTACAGGTTGTCGAACTTCGACTTGGTGACCGAGTCGTTCACGTTGAACGCCGGGAAGAGCAGCGTGCCGTTCTTCATCATCTCATACAGGCGGTGCACGCCGGTGGTCGTCTCCTCGGACACGCCGCGAATGCCGGCCACGACCTTGGTCCACCGCCCGGGGTGTGCGCCCTGCTCGGCACGCAGCACGTCGAGGATCACGCCCCATTCCTCGGGGTCCTTCTCGGCGTCGAAGGCCGGCACGGCGCCCGCCTTCTCGAACTCGGCGCCCTTGTGCACGAAGAGCGTCGCGTCGCCGCCGTCATCCAGCAGCATGTTGGGCCCCGAGCCATCCGGCCACATGAGCGCCTGGTTGGTGCACCACCAGTACTCCTCGAGCGACTCTCCCTTCCACGCAAACACCGCCACGCCCTGGGGCTTCTTCACCGTGCCCGTTGGCCCCACCGCCACCGCGGCCGCCGCATGATCCTGCGTCGAGAAGATATTGCACGACACCCAGCGCACGTCGGCGCCGAGCTCCACCAGCGTCTCGATGAGCACGGCCGTCTGCACCGTCATGTGCAGCGAGCCCATGATCTTCGCGCCGGCCAGCGGCTTCTTGCCCGCATACTCGGCGCGCAGCGCCATGAGCCCCGGCATCTCGTACTCGGCGAGCCGGATCTCGTTGCGGCCGAAGTCGGCCAGCGACAGATCGCGCACCTTGAACGGGAGGCGCTCCCCCGCGTTGTGCTGCTTCTTCTCAGTAGTGACGGCAGTGGCCATGAATGACGATCCTCGAATGATTGAATGTGCGCTAGACGGGTGCTGATCAAACTTAATACTCCCCCCGGCCGCTCACGCGTCCCGCGATAGCCCAGGGGTACAGGCTCTCCGCGCCCACCCTCACAACTCACACCCCACACCCGCCCTTCACTGTTTTTCGTACGTCCCCATCACCTGCGCCTGCGCGATGATGTTGCCGTGCATTGCCTCTTCCACTGCGCCCTTGGTGGGCTGGCCGAGGTCGGGCAACATGGTGTCGAGCGCATAGAGCTTGAAGAAGTAGCGGTGCCGGCCGATAGGAGGGCACGGACCGCCGTAGGCAGCGTTCTGCCAGTCGTTCACTCCCTCACGCGTGCCGACTGGCAGCGTGTCCGGGTCAGCACCTTCGGCCAGCTCGTGCACGGTCGCCGGAATGTTGTAGAGCACCCAGTGCACCCAGATGCGCTGCGGCTTCTTGGGGTCCGGTGCGTCCGGGTCGTCCACGATGAGCACGAAGCTCTTCGTCCCGGACGGCGCGCCGTGCCACTCCAGCGGCGGAGAGATGTCCTTCCCCTCACAGGTGTACTGCGTCGGGATGGGCCCGTGGTCGGTAAAGCGCGGCGACGTGATCGAGAGGGTGCCCGTGGCGGTCGTGGAATCCGCTGACATCGTGTCTTCTCCGGGTAGCATGGCTCATGGCGATCGCCGCCCGCGCCGTATGAGGGCGCCGGCGGGAGGTTGAACTTCTGCCAATGTATTGCCTGAGAGATTCGTGCCCAAGCAAGGCATGCCCGAGCAATGCGCCCGTGGGACGTGACATCCAGCAGCGCTGCGCCCGCTGACCCACGCCCTTTACTGTGCCGGTTGGTCCTTGCGCACGTCCCAGAGCGCGTCGCGCAGCCGGTTGATGATCAGGTCAGCCGAGTAGTCGGAGAGCTGCTGCAGGATCTGCTGGAAGTCGGCAACCGACACCGTGCTCAGTGCGCCGGCCGTGATGATGCCCGTGGGCACATGCTCGGTGCCGCGCACGAATGGGGTGAGCCGGTCGGTGCCCTGTACCTCCTGGTCCCAGATCTCGTGACCGGTGTGCCGGTCCAGCAGCACGGCATCCGCGTTCATGTAGAGGTAGGCGGCGCTCTGCCCACGCGCGTCGATGCCGATGTCGCGCACGTTCACTTCCAGCAGATAGTCGGCGGCGCTCCTGTCGGTTACCGGATGGGTGCCGAGGTAGCGGCTCACGCGATCGAGCGTGCGCTGACTCATGCGTGTGGCGACATCCACCTGGGTGGCGGCGCTATCCAGCCGGGCCCGCGCCTTGCCCCCCTCGATCTCCTTGGCCACTCCCGAGCCCGCGCGCAGCACCGCATCCACCGCGGTGTGGATATGGCTGACGTTATAGAGTCCGGTCTCCAGTTCGGGTGCCGCCGGCGCGTAATAGACCACGGCCAGCGAGCGGTCCGCGAAGGAGTAGCGCTCGAGATGGTTGTGCCCGCCGCAGGCGGCGACGGCGAGCGCGGCGAACATCGCGGTAATGGAGCGAAGGGCGGAACGCCGGCCCGCGAACGAAACCATCTCTTCTCCCCTCCGGTAAGCGGATGCGACGGCGGCCGGGCGACCAACTCGCGCGACGCGCTGGATTCCCGGCGGATGACGACGGAGCCCGCATCGCGTTACGCAGCCTGCGGATGCGTGGCCGCCGAAACCGCATCGCACATGCCGACCTGTTGTACCGGGAGCACGGTTCGTGCAACTGCCGATGCGCATGCGATACTCTCGACGCGACAACAGGCCCGCCGTCGGATGGGTACTGGCTGCCGCAGCCGCGGGCGGGTTGCTCGGTGCACGCACCGCGTTACGCGCCCGCCGGCGATACGACTTCCGCGGCAAGGTTGTCGTGATCACCGGTGGCTCGCGCGGACTCGGGCTGGTGCTCGCGCGCATGTTCGCGGCGGAAGGGGCGCGGCTCGCCCTCTGCGCCCGTGATCCGGCGGAGCTCGAGCGCGCCCATACCGATCTCGTGGCGCGCGGCGCCGAGGTGGTTGGCCTGCCCTGCGACCTCACCGAGCGCAGCCAGGTGGAAGGGTTCATCCACGCCGTACGAGGGCACTACGGGCGCATCGACGTGCTGGTGAACAACGCCGGGTCGATCGCGGTGGGCCCGATGACGGCCATGACGGTGAGCGACTACGACGAGGCGATGCGCATCCACTTCTGGGCGCCGCTCTACGCCATGCTCGCGGTGCTCCCGGAAATGCGGCAGCGGCGCGAGGGGCGCATCATCAACGTCTCGTCGGTGGGCGGCAAGGTCAGCATGCCGCACCTGCTCCCCTACTGCGCGAGCAAGTTTGCGCTCACCGGGTTGTCGCAGGGTGCGCATGCGGCGCTGATGAAGGACAACGTGCTTGTCACGACAGTCTGCCCGGGGCTCATGCGCACGGGGAGTCCGCGGAACGCGTTCTTCAAGGGGCGCCATCGCGCCGAATACACATGGTTCAGCATCAGTGATGCGCTGCCCGTGCTGAGCATGGGCGCCGCGCGGGCCGCTCGGCGGATCGTCGCCGCCAGCCGGCGCGGGGATGCGGAGGTCATCCTGCCAGCGCTTGCGAAGGTCTGGGTCACCGGCCACGCGCTTGCCCCGGGAGTGACCGCGGAGCTGCTGGGCTTTCTCGATCGCGCGCTCCCCGCGCCGGGCGGTATCGGCAGCAAGCGGGAGCGCGGTGCGAAGAGCCAGTCGTCACTCTCCCCGTCCCCGCTCACCCTCCTCGGCGACAGCGCGGCCCTGCGGAATAACGAGATCTAGGGAGCGAGAGAGGAGAGAGGAGAAAGGAGAAAGGACTCTCCCGACGAGCTGGTCCCTCTCTCCTTTCTCCTCTCCTGCCGTTCCTGACCCACTGACCCACTACCTCCCTCGTCCTCACGCCGCCAACAGCCCCCGCTGCCGCCAACTGGCGGCGCTGCCGGGGAGCGACCAGACGCACTCGAAGTGCGCTGGCGGGAAGCCCGTCACCCCGATTTCCAGCGTGTCCCCCTGCTTGGCCTGCAGGCGCTCGTTGATCGCGTCCATCGCCTGGTCCAGTGACTCGCTCTGAACGACGCCGGCCTCCACCACATCGTCGGTATTGAGCGAAAACAGAAAGCGAGGCATATATCCTCCTTGGGTTGATGCGTGTGCCGGCAGAACGTCCTCTGCTACACTGCTCCCATCCTCCTGTGGGCCGCCCGCGCCGGCCGATCCGGCTCGTCAGGCCCTCTTCTTCATAACGCTTTACCACGCGAAAGAGATTCATCCAGAACGGCTATGCGCCTCTCCCGTGTTACTACACCGCTGTCGTGCAGGCGAGCCATCGCCGGTCCGGCTCCGCGCCGACGCGCAGTCTTCGAGCCATTGCTCACTCGGAACTCTCCATGACCGTCTCCACCGTCTTCCGTTCGATTCCCCTTCTCCTCGCCCTCGCGGCCGCTCCACTGGCCGCACAGAGCGATCATCACCCGGTGTGGCCGGAGCGCGCCGTGAGGCGCAGCCTCCCCCTCCCGCCCATGATCCGTCGCGCGTATGCGGCCGGCACGCGCGACTCCACCACCGGCGTCCCCGGCCCGAACTACTGGCAGCAGTCCGCGGACTATCGCATTGACGCCACGCTCGATGTGCAGAACGCCGTACTGCATGGCCGCGAGACGATCGCGTTCCACAACACGTCGCCGGACACGCTCACCACGCTCATCCTGCGCCTCTACCAGAACTACTTCACCGCCAAGGAATCGCGGGACGACTACGTGACAGACATCACCGATGGTATGGTGATGGAGCGACTGGCGGTGGATAGCGTGCGCGTAGCGCTCGACGATCCGCGGAGCTACCGAGTGGACGGTACCATCGCCACAGTGCACCTTCGCACGCCCCTGCTTCCCGGGGCGACCGCGACCATCCAGGCACGCTGGCACTTTGCGGTGCCGAACGTCCCTCTGGGGGAACGTGGCGAGCGCATGGGACGCTGGGGAAAGGATCTCTACCAGATCGCCCAGTGGTACCCGCAAGTGGCCATGTTCGACGACCTCCGCGGCTGGGACACCGACCAGTATCTCGGCATCGGCGAGTTCTACAACCAGTTCGGGCGCTTCGATGTGCGCCTTACCCTCCCCGCCGGCTGGCTGGTGGGGGCCACCGGTACGCTCGCCAATTCGGACTCGGTGCTCACCCCCATGGTCCGCACTCGGCTCGCCCTCGCCATGACCGCGGACACGACCGTGCACGTGGTCACGGCCGCCGAGCGGGGCGCGGGAAGCGCGACGCTCAACGGCCAGTCGCTCACCTGGCACTTCACCGCGCCGCGAGTGAACGATTTCGCCTTCGTCGCCTCACGGAGCTTCGTGTATGACGCGACCCACGCCATGGCGCCCAAGCCCACGCTCGTGCAGGTGCTCTATCTCCCGGAGCACACCGATTATCGGCAGTCGGCGCAGTACGCCCGCTTCGCGCTCGAGCACCATTCGCGCTACGTCATGCCTTACGACTTTCCGCAGGCGACGGTGGCCGACGGGCCGGAGACCGGAATGGAATACCCGATGATCATCTTCTCCGGGCCCGGTTTCGACGTGATCACGCACGAGCTGGGACACCAGTGGTTCCCGATGATGGTGAGCTCCAACGAGACCTGGTACGGCTGGCAGGATGAAGGACTCAACGAGTACATCGACGCGGCCGCGGGCGCCGATTTCACCCACAGGCCGCCGGACCACATGCGGGACGGCGCCGACTACCGCCGCGTTGCCGGCACCGCACTCGAGCCTGCGCTCATGTGGCCCTCCGACTACGCGGGCCCCGACTACACCGTGCAGGCCTACGTCAAGACGCCGCTCGCGCTCTACGCCCTGGGTGGCGTGGTAGGCGACTCCGCCGTGCACACCGCCTTTGCCGCGTACGCCAGGGCGTGGCGCTACAAGCACCCGTCCCCCTGGGATTTCTTTACGTTCATGCAGCACCGGCTCGGCCGGAATCTCGGCTGGTTCTGGAACGCGTGGTGGTTCACCACCGAGACCTTCGACCAGGGGCTGGCTCGCGTAGATGCGCGCAGCGGACGGCTCACCTTCACCGTGGATGACCGGGGGAGCATGGCCATGCCGATCATCGTGCGCATCGACTACACGGACAGCAGTTCCACGACGGTCACGCGTCCAGCCTCGGTCTGGTTCGCGGGCGACCGCAGCGTGACCATCCAGCAGACCACAGGGCGCAAGCAGGTGGCCCGCGTCACGCTCGACCCCGACAACCGCTTTCAGGACCTCGACCGGTCGAATAACGTGTGGACGGCGGGGACGCCGTGAGCTGACGCGTGCCCCTCAATCTTTCGGATTCGTCGCCCACACGGTCACTTCGGGCACGAAGCCGCGATCGGGGAGCGCGAGGAGATCCACGATCACGTCCGCGATATCTTCACCGTGCAGCTTGGTGGGATTCTCCGGCTGGCTCGGCCGTCCCGAGTGCTTCCTGAACTCCGTGAGCACCTCGCTCGGATTCACATGCATCACGCGGATGCCGTATTGCCGCAGCTCCGCGCGCCAGACCTGGCTCAGCCCCGCCAGCGCGAACTTCGAAGCGGAGTAGCTGCTCCCGTTCGCGCCGGCACGCTGCCCGGAGGTGGACCCGATGTTGACGATGTTCCCTCGCCGCTCGCTAATGAAGTGCCGGGCCGACTCCCGCGCCACGAGCATCGCGCCAAGCACGTTTGTCTCCCACACCCCGCGGAAATCCTCCACGGTGGTATCCACCAGGGGCGCATAGCGCCCGAAGCCCGCGTTGTTGATGAGAGTGTCGTAACCGCCCAGCTCGCTCACCACGCGCGCCACGAGCGATGTCACCTCGCTCTCCTGGCTCACGTCCGCGCGGATGGGCACGGCACCCGTCGCCTGCGCGGCACGATCGAGCGCCTCGGCGTTCCGCCCGCAGATGGCCACGCGCGCCCCCGCATCGATGAGCCGCTTGGCGGTCGCCCGTCCGATCCCGGAGCTCCCGCCCGTCACCAGCACTCTTGCCGTCGTCAGATCCATTGGTTCTCCCTTTCCCGTTCAGTGCTGCTTGGTCCCCACCGTCTGCTGCGGGCGTTGGGCGATCTCGCGCAGCAGCTCCTTCACCGCCGCATCGAGCTGCGCGTCGTGCCCCGTGTAGCTCTCCCCGATGGGCCGCTGCACCGCAATATCCACGGGGCGCGGATGCAGTTCCATGGGCGAGCCGTCGAGCGTGGTCACACGGGTGGACGGCAGCCGCACCGATGACCCGTCGATGAGCGACACGTTGGACGTATAGATGATCCACCCCGCCGTCGGCTGGCCGACCACCTTCCCCAACCCCAGCGCGCGATAGCCCTGCGTGAAGTCCTCGGCGTCGGAGAGCGAGCGCCGATTGGTGACGAGGATGGTCGGATGCTCCAACGAGCGCTCGCCGAGCGCGGTGCGCATGGGCACCGGCGTGCGCCCGCGTCGCGTCATCATGAGGTACGGGCGTCGGCTCAGGACGTCCAGCGCGTACGCATTCACAAAGCCGCCGTTGTTGTTGCGGATGTCGATCACCACGCCTTCCCGCTCGCGGTTCTGCACGTCCAGATCGTAATAGAAGTCCTGAAGCGTCTGCGCCGACATATCAGGCAGGTGCACGTAGCCGAGCTTCCCGTTGCTCACGCGCGCCACGTAGGCGCGCTTCTGCTCCACCCAGGCGCGGTAGATCAGCTGCTTCTCCGCGTTGGTGGACACGGGGCGCACCGCCACCTCGTGCGGATGACCTCCTGTAGAGTCCGCGATCGTGAGCCGCACCCGCTTGTCGATGGTATGGTCCAGCAGCTCGTCGAGATTGGTGTGGGCGCCGATGCGCGTGCCGTTCACGGCCAGCAGCTCGTCGCCCGCCGCGATGCCGCCCGAGAGCGCCGCCGGCGAGAGCGGCAACACCCGGGTGATGCGGAGCCGGCCGGCGCGCTCGTATTCCGCCGCGTCGAAGCGAAGCCCCAACCGGCCAGTCTCGGGGCTGCTGCGCCTGCCCCCGTTGATGCCGGAGTGCGACGAGTTCAGCTCGCCGATCATGAGTACGATGACGCGCCGCATCTCGTCGGGAGTGCGCGCGCCGGCGATGTACGGCGCGTACTTCGCACGCATCGCGTTCCAGTCCACGCCGTTGAACTTCGGGTCGAAGAAGTTGTCATCCAGGTAGCGCCATGCCTGGGCGAACACCTCGCTCTTCTCCTGGTTGAAGTCCACGTCCATGTCCGCGGCGACGCTCAGCGGGCGAGCGCGATGCGAGGCGATGGTCATCACGCGCACACGGCCGCCCTCCAGGTAGAACACCTTCTTCCCGTCGGGCGAGAAGTATGCATCGCTCTTGCGCCCAGCCGTGGTGGTGAGCTGACGCGCGACGGGCGGTTCCTGGGCCAGATCGTCGAGCGAGTACAGGTAGAGGTTCTGCTGGCCCGCCACGCGCGCGGTGAGCAGCGCGGTCTTGCCGTCCGGGCTGAGCGACACGGCATTCACATCCACTCCTACGGGGAGGAACGAGATGCGCTGTCGAATGCCATCGAACACGATGCGTACCGGCTTCGCGGGCTCGGCGGCCCTGGCCGAGCGACCGCGCCGGTGTGCCACGCCCGCGGCGCCAAGCGAGTCGTGCTGCGAGGAGTCCCGCGCGGGTGGGAGCGGCGTGGGGGTGGCGGGGCGCGGCGTCTCCTCGTGGAAAAGATCGCGGAACTGATCCTCGCGGAAACGCGGCGCGCGCGGAATGAGATCCAGCCGCGCGAGCTGTGTGGTCTCGGTGCGCTGGCCGGTGGTGAAGAGGAGATAGGTGCCGTCGCGGCTCCACGTGATGTTGCCGGCGGATCCGTTTGGCAGGAAGCTCACCGCATGGCTCTCGCCGCCCGATGCGGGGACCACGTAGATGTTGTCGAACTGGCCATCGCTCGGCGCCGCGTAGGCAATCCAGCGGCCATCTGGCGACCAGGCGAGCGCGCCCGAGGAGACGAACGGCGCGCGGCCGAACTCGCCGGTGGCGAGCCGACGCTCGTTGTGCGACGCCACGTCGAGCACGCGCAGCTCGCGGCCGCCGCGCTCGAAGGCGATGCTCCGTCCGTCAGGCGACCAGCTCGGTGACACATCGTTCGCCGTGTCGTTCGTGAGGCGCGTCTCCGTGCGCGTCACGAAATCGTAGAGGTAGAGATGCGTCGCACCGTCGCGGTCGGACACGTAGACGATACGCCGGCTGTCGGGTGCCCACGCTACCTGCGATTCATTTGCCGCGGTGTGCGTGATGCGCACCGTCGTCGCATCGCTGTCCGACGTGGAGGCGGCGAACAGCTCGCCGTGCGCCACGAACGCCACCTTCTCCCCATCAGCGGAGAGGGCGAGATCGCGGAAGCGCGATGTGAGGTGCAGATGGTCCACCGCGGTGCCGTCCGCCACGCCGCGCAGCGTGATCGGCACCTCGTGTGCGCGCCCGCTGGCCACGCCCGCGGTCCAGATCGCGAGCCCGCGCTCGAAGGCGATCGTGTGCCCCGCGCGGTCGATGGTGGGCCAGAGCACCCGCCCGCCGCTCAGGTGGGTCAGCTGCCGCGGCTCTCCGCTCAGTGGCTGCGCCCAGAGGTTCTGCGAACCGGAGCGGTCCGACATGAAGTAGAGCGTGTGCCCGTCGCCGCTCCACATGGGCCAGGAGTACTTGGCGGGAGTGGTGCTCACCTTTTTGTATGTGTGATGCGCCGGATCGGTGAGCAGCCAGATCTCGCTCTCGTCCAGGTGGCTATGTCCCTTGCGCCACCACTGGCTCGAGACGATGCCCGGCGCCGTGAAGGCCAGCTCGCGCCCATCGGGCGAGGGCGCAGCCCAGAACTCGTTGGTGTACCGGTCCGCGCTCACCGGCATCGGCGTCCCCCCGTCCACGCTCACGCGCAGGATGTCGTTCATCCCCGAGATGTCATGGCTTGAATTGGTGAAGTAGATCCACCGGCCATCGGGCGACCACGCATCGAGCTCGTCCGCGCCGTCACCGAACGTGAGCCGCCGGAGCGCGCCGCTGGCGAAGTCCAGCACATACACGTCCCCGTTCCCGGTGCGCGTGGAGGTGAAGGCGAGCCGCTTGCCGTCGGGCGAGAAGAGCGGGCGCGCCTCGGTGGCCTCATCCGAGACGAGCAGATGCGCGGTGCCGCCGGCCGTGGGCACGCCCCAGATGTCACCCCCCGAGACGAAGGCGATCTCGGCGCCATCGGGGGAGATGCCAGGCTCGTAGTAGGACGGGCGCGGCTGGACGGCCGGGCGCTGATCGGATTGCGCGAGCGCACCGCCAGGATACGCCCCGATGACGATGCCGGCGAGGAAGAGAGACGCGAGAGGCGAGAGGCGGCGGGCCACCGTGCGTCGCGCACGCGCGCGCGAGAACATCGGGATGACGGGTGACATGGCTCTGGGGAGAAAGAGGGACAGAGGCTGCCGGGACGCGGGCGAGGAATCAGGATCAACACACAGTCGCGGGCGGCGCCGAGGATGACCGGCGCTCACTCGATCACCACCGCGTAGTCCACATGCTCCCAATGATCGCACTCCGGCCAGTAGAAAGTGAATACCAGCCGGCTCCCCGACGCGAGCGAGCTCGCCGGCAGCTCGGCCACATGGACGCCGACGCCCGTGTCGCGCGTGGGGGTGTCGGTTGCCGTTACCCACTCGTCAGCGCTCCAGTGCACGAGCGCGGGCTCGTGCACTTCGACGCGTAGGACCTTTCCCGCCGGCATGCTGTGCCGCTTGAGGCTGAACCGCCAGCCTACGTAGAGCGACGTGGTGCGCTGCAGCACGTAGCGCTGCACCGTCTGCGGCGGCGTGTCGAACACGCGCGACTCCGCCAGCGAGCGGCACAGCTTGAGATACTCCGCATGCGCCCACACGAGCGGCATGGCGGAGCCCGTGGGCCGCCCGGGCTCGAGCTCCCAGCGCGGGACCGCCGGACCATCCCAGATCTGCTCCGGGAAGAATCCACTCTCGTTCGCGGACGCTTCCAGCGCGCGCAACAGCTCCATCGCGCGCTCCGTGCGCCCGGCCGCAAGCTCGTAATGCGCCCGCTCTCCGGTGAGCAGCGGCCACACGCGCCCCACCCCATCGCCGTCGTAGGGCGAGCCATCCAGGTGCTCGCCATACCGGTCGCCATTGTAGCGACGCCAGCCGGGCCCGGAGGGGAGATCCACTTCCACCAACGCGTCGATGGCTTTCACCGTGCCGACGATGCGCGGATCGTCGCTCGCGCGGAGGCCGAAGCGTACCAGCGCCAGCGCATCGGGGCTCACCACGCGTCCCTCGGGACCGTTGTGCCACGCCGGCGAAGGCGCCGGCTCGGAGAGCTTGATCGGCACGAACCCTTCCTGCGGCGAGGCCGCCTGCGGCTCGTGGAGCGGCGCGATGCGCACGTAGTAGCCCTCGATGCCCAGATCGCGCGCGAGCGCGGTATTGGTGGCGTACGTCCACCGCTCGATCTCGTCATTCCATTCATCCGCCAGCTCGCGCAGGAAGCGCGCGACCTCGGGCTCCCCGTGTAGCTCGCCCAGCTCGGCCGCCACCAGCAGCGCGGCGATCTCGACGGCGAGCGTGAAGGGCGAGAGCCCGGCGTTCTCCTCCCATCGGTCCTGCTCGGTGCCCGGTCCGTGACGCGCGATGTACGCGGCAGCGCGCCGTGCCATGGGCCAGAGTTCCGCCAGCTCCTGCGGCGTGATGGCCTCCTCGCGCCGCAGCAGATCGACCAGCAGGATGGGGAACGCCGTCTCGTCCATCTGGATGCCGCCCCAGTACGGAGTGCCGTCCAGCCACATGTTCTGCGGCCACCGTCCATCGGCATCCTGGGTGACGCTCAGGTAGCGCAACACCCGGTGCGCGTCCGCGGTCGCCCCGACGGCCATGAGTCCGCCGCCCGCCTCCACCAGGTCGCGCGGCCACACCAGATGGTAGCCACCCAGATCGTTGTCTCCCTTGGCGAATCCCCACGGAATCGAGAGACTGGCGATGATGCCGGAGGCAAAGCTCTTCGATTCGTGCGCGCGCAGCACGGCGGTGCTCACGCGGTGGAGCTCTGGGTTGCCGGGCCAGTCGCGCGTGCGGCGCGCCACGGTGCGCTGCCACGTTTGCCACCCGTGCACGTACACCGCGCGCGAGCGTTCAAACCCTTCATGCAGCGCCGCCAGCGCGCGATAGCCCGCCTTCGAGGCATCTCGGCCGAATCCCAGGGTGAGGAGAAAGCGCCCGTCGCACGCCTCGAGATCCATCTCTCCCGTGAGCGCGACGTTTCCGTTCTCCGCGCGCGTGTAGTGCCAGGTGAGCTGCCTGTGCCGCTCCAGATCCTGCCAGCCATCGGACATGCCGACGAACCCCACCGATCGCGCGCGCCATGGCGCGGAGCAGGCCAGCGCGAGCGCGTTGTCGCCGCGCCTGGCAAAGAGCATCGGCGTCCCCTTGTAGTCGGCCACCCACGCCGTGTTGCCGTGCCCGCGATTCCCCAGGTGTGGCGCGAGGAGCACGTACAGGTGATAGTCGCCCAACCCGCCCAGCAACGGGACGAATCGCGTCTCCTGCAGCACGGCATCGTGACGCCCGGACGTGAGGACCAGCTTCTCGATCTCGTAGCGCCCATGCACGCACCGGTTGTGCAGCCGGTAGGCCGGCACCCCACGTGCGAGCGGCTCGATGTCGTGCGTGGCGTGTCGCTTCTCCTCGGAGAAGAAGTCCTCGCCGTCGGTGACGATGAGCCCCATGTCGCGCGTGCACGCCCAGTCCACGTCGGGATAGTAGATCTCGTTGAAGATCCCGTGGCTGAGCGTGAACCACACATGCCCCACACCCGAGGGCGAAGTGCCCACACCGCTCTTGGCGCTGGACGTCCACCGCGGCGGAATGCCGGGCCAGCCGGGGGCGTGAGTAAAGGAGGACACGGGACAGGAGAGATATGTGAAGCAGCAGGTCAGTAGGTCAGCAGGTCAGAAACGGCCAGACGCGAGAGGCGACTGGCGCCGCAGCGCTGCTCCCCGAGCGCTATTCCACGACCCGCGATTCATTACCCACAACTCATGACTCATAACCCACTCTCCTCTCTCCTTTCTCCTTTCTCAATGGCCCGCCCCGCCAGCGCGCCGGTGTATTTCCCGCCGTCCACGGCAAACTCGCCGTTCACCAGAACGTAGCGCATCCCGGTGGCGAACAGGTCGGGCTTCTGGTAGGTCGCCCGGTCGGCTACCGTCTTCGGGTCGAAGACGATCACATCGGCGTATTTCCCGACGGCGATCGTGCCACGACCGTCGAGCTGGAGCGTCCGGGCGGTGAGCCCGCTGCTCACGTGCACCATCTGCGGCAGGGTGAGCAGGTGGCGCGTGTAGACATACTCCCGCAGCTTCTTGGGGAAGGTTCCGTACTTGCGCGGGTGGCCGTTCACGCCATCGGAGCAGGTCATCACCCAGGGCTGCACCATGAAGTGATCGATGTCCGACTCCTTCATGTTGAACGACGCCGCGCTCGCGTCGCCCGCCTTCACGATCTCGATCGCCGCATCGATCGGCGACTCGTGCCGTGCCTCAGCCACCTGCGCGAGCGTCTTCTCCGCGATCGCCGGGTTCTTCCTGGCCGTGATCAGGAGCGAGGCCGCGCCCCCGCGCCGCCTGAGGTTGTTCTTCATGTCGGCCACCAGCCTCGCGTGCGTCGCGGGGTTGGCAATGCGCGCGCGCAGCGAGTCGCGCCCGCCGGCCTCCGCCCAGCGCGGCAGGAGCGCCGCCCCGATGCTCGTGCCCGATGCGGTGTACGGATACTGGCACGCGCTTACCTGCACCCCCTGGGCGCGCGCATGATCGATGAGCGCGATCACGGTATCGCTCTCTCCCCACACGTCCACGCCGAGCGCCTTGATGTGCGAGATGTGGATCGGGATGTGTGCCTCGCGCCCGATGCGGATCGCTTCGTTCACCGCGCCGATGAGCCCGATGGTATACGAGCTCTCGTCGCGCAGGTGCGTGTCGTAGATCCCGCCGTGCGCGGCCGCCACCTTGGCCAGCGCGATGACCTCGTCGGTGGACGCATAGCTTCCGGGCGCATAGTAGAGCCCGGTGGAGAGCCCCAGGGCGCCCCCCTTCATGCCGCGCGCCACGAGCGCGCGCATGCTGTCGAGCTGCGCCGCCGTCGGCTTGGCGTCCGACATTCCCATCACGGCGGAACGCACCGACCCTTCACCAATGAACAGTGCCGCGTTGGTGCCGATCCCCTGCCGCCGCCAGGTGGCCAGCGTCCTGGCGATGTGCAACGGGCTCGAGCCATCGTTCCCAGTGACGACCGTCGTGACGCCCTGCATGAGGTACGGCTCGTTGGCGTGACGCGACGGGCTGGAGAGGTCGCCCGCCGTGTGCGTGTGGGCATCGATGAACCCCGGCGCCACCACGAGCCCGCTGGCATCGATGGTACGCCCGGCGCGGAGATGCGCGGCTGCTCCGTCACCGACAAAGACGATCCGGTCGCCGCGAATGCCCACGTCGGTCACGCGAGCCGGGCTGCCGGTGCCATCCACCACGCTGCCGCCGCGGATGAGCACCGCCACCGAGTCCGATTGAGCGCGCAGCGTCGGCGCACCAACGAGCGCGAGAGCGCAGAGGAAGAATACGGCCGCACGGCGAACGATCGGCATGGAGGCACACCACGGGTTGTAGGGATACGGAGCGCGCCCATCTCGTGGCCGGCGCGCCCCGTCCTGCACGTCAATCCCTATATTGCCCACGCGTCCCCGCGGGCGCGAGGGTCTTCCACGCATTTCCCGATTCCCTGTTCCCTTCTCCCTGGCCCCTTCTCCCTCGATCTCCCATGTGGACATTCCGCCGCGCCGCGGTACCGCTGGCGCTCGCCGCTGTCGTTGGTTTGGCGCCTGCCCCTGCAGCCGCGCAAGCTCCGAATCGCGCCATCCTGCGGGGCAAGCTCCTCACGCAGCTGACGCACATCTCCGATGCCTTCAATGGCGTCTTCGGGATCGAGATCATCGACCTCACGGACTCCTCGCACATCGGCGTGAACCAAGACCTCGTTTTCCCCCAGGGGAGCGCGATCAAGGTGCCTATCCTCATCGAGCTCTACCGCCAGGCCGATGCACATCCGGCGCTCCTCACGCAGCAACGACGGATCACGGCGGACACCCGCACGGGCGGGAGCGGCGTGTTGCAGTACTTCTCCGACGGCGGCTCCGAGCTCTCCAACGCGGATCTCGCCGTACTCATGATCACGCTGAGCGACAATGGGGCCACCAATCTGCTCATCCACACCGTGGGGATGGATTCGGTCAACCACACCCTGCGCACCATGGGATTCACGCAGACGAAGCTGCAGCGGTACATGATCCGTCCCGAGGCGTCGGCGCGCGGCCAGGAGAACATCTCCACGCCCGCGGAAGCTGCGTCCATCATGGCTCGGCTGGCGCATTGCGCCCTCCCTCTCTCCGCCGCCGCGTGCCACCGTGTCACCCAGCTGCTCGAGCTGCCCAAGGACGAGCCCGTGCGGTCGGTCATCCCCGCGCGCATTCCGGTGGCCTCCAAGCCGGGCGGGATCACGGGTGTGGCCACGAGCTGGGCACTGGTGGAGCTCCCCGGCCGCCCATTTGTGATCGCGACGATGACCAGCTACGGCGGCACCGACGGCGACGACGCCATCCGCGCGGCCGCGAAAGCCGCGTACGCCTACTTCATCCGCCTGGCGGGCGTGACGCCGTACGGAACGCGGGTGCGGTAACGGCAAGAGAGGAGAAAGGCGAGAGGAGTGGGTCAGTGGGTCACGGACCCACTGCCCAACCTCTCCCCCTTCCGCAGCGCTTTCCCTTTTCGCAACGTATTGTATAAATGCAGCGGCCCCGCTCCATTCCACTCAGTGGGATGGAGTGAGCCGCGCGTGAACGAATCCGCGCCCTCGTTCCAGCGTTCCCACCCTCAGCCCCCATCTGTCATGCGACTTCAACGGCTGATTCCTCTTCTCGCCGGTGCGGTGGCCTTCGTACCGCTCGCCGCCCAGGCGCAGAACACGCAATTGGATTCCGCCACGCTGGCGGGATTCCGATGGCGGAACATTGGCCCCGCCAACATGGGCGGCCGCGTCAATACCATCGCCGGTATTCCGAGCCCCTCCAAAACCTTCTACATCGGCGCCGCCGGCGGTGGTATCTGGAAGACCACCAACGCTGGCACCACCTTCCAGCCCATCTTCAACCACCAGGATGTCGTCGCGCTGGGCGCCATCGCCATCGCGCCCTCCGACACCAACGTGGTGTACGTCGGCACCGGCGACCAGAACACGCGCAACACCATCGAGACCGGTGGCGGCGTGTTCAAGAGCACCGATGGCGGCAAGACCTGGCAGTTCATGGGGCTCAAGGAGACCCAGCAGATCGGCCGCATCGTAGTCGATCCGCGCAACGCCGATGTCGTCTACGTCGCCGCGCTGGGGCACGCCTGGGAGCCCAATAAGGAGCGCGGGCTCTACAAGAGCACCGATGGCGGCAAGACGTGGCATCTCAGCAAGTTCATCGATGACAAGACGGGCTTCGTGGACGTCGTCATGGATCCGTCGAATCCCAACGTGCTCTACGCGTCGAGCTACCAGCGCTATCGCACACCCTACTCGCTGTACAGCGGCGGCCCGGGCAGCGGACTCTGGAAGACCACGGATGCCGGGAAGACGTGGACCGAGATCAAGGGCGGCGGCTTCCCCTCCACCGACAAGGGGCGCATCGGGATCGCCGTCTCCAAGAGCAACCCGAACGTGGTCTACGCGCTGGTGGAAGCCGATTCCATCCGCGGCGGCAAGGCCCCGTATCCGGTCCCGGCCAGCATGGCGGACGACAAGGGCGCCGCGAACCACAACCGGCTCCAGAGCGGGCTCTACCGCTCGGAGGACGGCGGCAAGACGTGGAAATGGATGAACGACAAGGATACCCGCCCCTTCTACTACTCCCAGGTGGCGGTGGACCCCGAGAATCCCAATCGCGTCTACTGGTCGTCCACGCCGTTCCAGTTCTCGAACGATGGCGGCAAGACCGTGCGCACCACCACGGGTGGCGCTCACGTCGATGACCATGCCATCTGGATCGATCCCAACGATGGCCAGCACTGGATCATCGGCAACGATGGCGGCATCTACCAGACCTGGGACCGCGGCGGGAACTTCCGCCATCTGAACAACCTGACGATCGGTCAGTTCTACGACGTGAGCTACGACTACGCGGTGCCCTACCGGGTGTGCGGCGGCCTGCAGGACAACGGCGCCTGGTGCGGGCCGAGCGCGTCGAAGGATGGCCCGATCACCCCGCGCGATTGGTTCACCGTGGGTGGCGGCGACGGCTTCTACACCGCGCAGGATCCCATGGACCCGAACACGATCTATGCCGAGTCGCAGAACTTCGGCATCGGCCGTGTGGATTACGCCACCGGAGAGCGCTCGCGCCTGAACAAGCCCTCGTGGCGCGACCACTATCAGCAGTTCGAGGATTCCATCATCATCGCGCGTGGCGACACGACCAAGCCCGAGACGAAGGCGATGAAGCAGCACATCGCCGCGCTCCGCGCGCAGCAGAAGCAGGATTCCATCGATTTCGACCTGCGCTTCAACTGGGAGACGCCGTATTTCATCTCGCACCACAACCACGCGACGCTCTACGTGGGCGCGAACCGGGTGCTCAAGTCCACCGACCGCGGCGAGCACTGGTACCCGATCTCCCCGGATCTCACGACCAACGATCAGAAGAAGATCCAGATCAGCATCAAGACCACGGGCGGCATCACCAACGACGCCACCGGCGCGGAGGTCTACGGCACGGTGGTGGCACTCGCCGAGTCGCCCATCCGGCCCGGACTGCTCTACGCCGGGACCGATGATGGCAACGTCTGGATGACGACCAACGATGGCGGGAGCTGGACCAACCTCACCGGGCGCTTCCCCGGCGTGCCGCCGCTCACCTACGTGTCGCGCATCGAGCCGTCGCACTTCGATTCGCTCACCTTCTACGTGTCGTTCGACAACCACCGCACCAATGACTTCACGCCGTACCTCTACGTGACGCACAACGGTGGCAAGAGCTTCGCGTCCATCGCGAACAACCTGCCCACGGGCGGGCCGAACCACGTGCACGTGATCCGCGAGGATCCGGTCGATCAGAACCTCCTCTTCGTGGGCACGAGCGTGGGTGCGTACGTCTCGCGTGATGCCGGCGCCCACTGGCAGCGCTTCATGACAGGGCTGCCCACGGTGCCGGTGTTCGACCTGCAGATTCAGCCACGCGCGCATGATCTCATCGCGGCCACCTTCGGCCGCGGAATCTGGATCACGAACATCGCGCCGCTGGAACAGATGTCCTCCAACGTGCTGGCTGAGTCGGCCCATCTGTTCAAGCCCATGGTGGCGTACGAGTACGGGCAGCGGACCGGCCCGGATGAGTCCACGGCGCAGGGGATGTACGAGGCGCAGAGCAAGCCCTACGGCGCGGCGATCGCCTATCGCCTCACTTCGGCCGTCCACAGCGAGACCACGGCCGCCGAGTCGTCCAGCGGTCCGGACGGTAATGGCAACGGCGGCATGCGGCGGGGACGCCGGGCAGCCGCCAGCCAGGTGAAGATCGTGATCACCAACGTGAGCGGCGATACGGTCCAGACGGTCAACGGGCCGGGTACGCCGGGGCTGCACTTCGTGACGTGGAACTTCCGCGGCGCGGCGCCACCGCGCGCACCGCTCTCGCCCGCCGGCGTGCGCGACAGCATCATCGCCGCACGCAAGACGGACGCGGTGTTCGATTCGCTGGCAAAGGCGGGTACGGCCTCCCAGGCGCAGCTCGACCGTCTGCGGAAGCAGATGGAGGGTGGCGGGAACCTGCGCGCCTTCTTCCGCGGTGGCCGTGGGGGTGGCGGTACGCCCGGCCAGTTCCAGGAGCGGCCCGCCGAGTCGCCAGCGCCCAACGCGCGCGGTGCACAGCGGCGCGGCGGCCGGGGTGGTGCGGCAGCCGGCCTCAGCCAGGACGTGATGGGTGACATCTTCCAGGCGCTGCGCGCCGCCGGAGCCATCCAGCGCGGCCGTGGCGGCTTTGGCCGCGGCGGAGCCGGGGAGGTGAAGCCGGGAGACTATCTGGCCACCATTACCGTGGATGGCAAGACGCTCCAGCAGACCGTTCGCGTCGACCGTGCGACGGGCCCGGGCAGCTTCGGGTACGTCGAAGTCACCGACCAGACGCGCGATCGGTAGCCCCGGGGCAGGTCATTGCCCATGTATCAACGCGGCGCGCTCGGGTTCGAGCGCGCCGCGTTGGCATCCGGGATACGGGTGTCCGCGTTCCCTCCCTCCGAGCCTCCGCCGATCTTATCGCACGGGCTCCCGGCTGTCCTTCCCACCCGCGCCTTCCAGCCGCGCCACGCGGCGGCGTGCTTCGTCGACCATGGGGCGAAGCTCGGCGTCACAGTCCTTCCAGAGCGTGATGAAGCGGCTGTAGCGCGCGATAGCTGTCTCGCGGTCCCCGCGCTGCGCATAGATCTCCCCTTCCGCATAGAGTGACGGACCCAGATAGGGGAGGTCGTACGGGGTGGTAACGCCAAAGGTCTGGTACCAGTCCAGAGCCTCCTCATCGCGCCCCAGCTCGTGCAGCACTTCCGCATGCAGGTAGCGCGCGGCCGCCTGCGAGTAGAACGGCGAGGCCAGGATGTAGGCGTCCGGCACGTTCATGCGGCTCGAGTCGAGACGGGCCAGTGCGGCCGCCGGCTTCTGATGGCGCCACGCCAGCCGGGCACGGATGCTCGCGGCGAGCGCGCGCGGCAGCGCGGGCGCGAGCGGCGGACCGCTCAGCTGCTTCACCATCGCGGCATACCGCGTGGCCTCCGAATCCGCACCAGCGCGCGCGCTCAGCACGCCCAGCAGATAGGCGCGGAGCGCCTGGTGGATACCGTTATGGACCGTCGGCCAGATGGAGACATGAACGCTCGGCGGCACGGCGGCACCGTTCAGGCGCCGGAGCGTGCGCCGCAGCGAGTCCAGCTGCGCCGGAGTAACGGTGAGGAAGGGCGCGGCCGAGAGCACTGCGCCGTACTCCAACGCTGCCACCGAATCCAGCGGCGCCGCCGCGGCAAGATCCGCTCGTGCCTCTTGCCACCGCCCCTGCGCGGTCGCCAGATACGACAGCACGATCCAGCCGAACGCCTGCTGATCGTTCACCCGCCTGCTGTTCACCAGGAGTCGTGCCAACCGCTCCGCGCCCTCCAGATCCTGCGCATCCATGGCGGTGTACCAGGTGGCGAGCACGATGTTGACGCCGACGTCCGATTGCAGGCGTGCCAGAATGCTGTCCTCCGCCGCCGGGTCCCGCCGCAGAAAGGCGTCGTACGCCAGAATGAACGGCGCGGTGGAGTCCGGCGCCGATGCCGCCATGTAGCGGTGCAGCAGCGTGTCGGCTTCCTCGCGCTCCCCCGAGCGCCCCGCCAGCTCGGACAGATTCAGGAGCGCCTGCCAGTTGTCCGGATCGATGGCGAGCACCTGCTGCAATGGATGGCGCGACAGCGAGATCGAGCGGCCGCGGGGAGCGTTGAGATAGAAGTGCACGCTGCCCAGCAGGAGCCAGGCTTCGGCATCGTGCGGATCGGTGTTGATGATGGGCCCCACGAGCCGCTCGGCTTCGTCCGCATCGCCGCGTGTGTAGGCCGCAAACGCTTGCACGAGTTGTCGGTCATGATCGGACAGGCGCCCGCTGTAACGCACCGCCTCCTCGGCCGCATGCCTGGCGAGCGCCGGCTGGAGATACCAGTCGGCCGTCGTCGCCACGCGGTACCACGCCAGCGCGAAGGTGCTGTCGGCGCGGATGGCCCGCTGGAATGCTGGCAGCGCATCGGTCAGCTGGTGATGGCGGAAGGCGTGCTCACCGTCCAGATAGGCCTTGAGCGCCGGGAGCGATGTGGTGGTCACGGCGGCCACCTGCGCCAGCCGCGACGCCGGCCCGCGCTGCTCGCCGGAGATCAGCCGCGCCGTGAGCGCATCGACCAGCCCGAAGATGCTGTCCGGCACGCCTTCGACCGCCGCACTCGCGATGGCGTCGCCGGGTGTGCTGGCGTCGTACAGCGATGCGGTGATGCGCAGCGTTCCGCCGCCTCCCTCCACCACGTTCCCCAGCACGTAGCGGCCCGCACCGAGCCGTCTGGCCACGGCGCTCCCCTTTACCGGGCCGGGAACCGGGTCGCGGCCCACAGCCGTGAGCACGGCGCGGGGATCGGCGGTGTGCAATCCGCCCGCGCCATCCAGGCTGGTGCTCAGCAGATCGACCATCCCTTCCCCCAGGTACGCCAGATCGCTGCCGCCATGCACGGTAAAGGGGAGGACGGCCACCGTGGTGACTGAAATGGACGAGCCCTTTGCGTGCCACCAGGCCGCGCCGGCGGCCACCACGCCGCCCACCACCAGCACCACGGCGGCGGCCATCCAGTACCAGCGGCGCCATCGCCCCGCACGGGGCTCGCGCCGGCTCCGGCCGCGATGGTAGTGCAGTGCAGCGCGGGCGTTTGCATCGGTGCGCGCCGCGGGGGCCAACGCGGTGGCGGCGGCGCGGTGCAGCTGCTCGCGCTCCGGCGCGCCCAGCAATCCGTACGCGATGCGCCGGCTCAGCTCGTGGACGAGTTCGTAGTTCCCCGGGTGCGCAGGGATCTCGCGCAACAGCCGGTGCGCGATCAGCTCATCCAACGCGGCGGAGAACGCGCTGGGGGACAGTTCCGCCGTCGCCGCCACGAGCGCGGGATCGAGCGGCTCGTTGAGCACCGCCGCCGCCTCGATCGCGCGCCGCCCGGCGTCGCTCAACCGGGCGAGACGGCGTCCCAGCGCTTCGCGCACACTTGGTGGGAGCGGCAACGGCTGCCCGGAGGCGTGCTGCGCGAGCCGCCACACGCCGCTCGCCTCGAACACCAGGTAGCCATCGTCCACCAGTGCCGCCACGATCTCCGTGGCGAAGAAGGGGTTGCCGCCGCTCTCCGCGTGGAGGCGCGTGGCCAGCTCGCGGCGGGTGTCCGCTGAGAGCTCCAGCATCGACGCCAGCAGCGCCTCGAGGTCCGCGCACTGCAGGGGCTGCAGCGCGAGCCGGCCAACCTTGGGGATGGCCCGGAGCTCGGCCAGCGCCGATGCGGCTGCCGCCTCGCCGGTGCGCGCCGTGAACAGCAGCATCACAGCGCCGGCCCCACGCCTGGCCAGCGCAAGCATCAGGCGCTGTGTGGACGGGTCAGCGGAGGGGAAATCGTCCAGGAAGATGACAACCGGCGTCTCCTCCGCCACAGCGCTCACCGCCTGCACCGCCGCGTCGCACAGCGAGCGCTCGTCGCCCCTGGGCGGGGCGAGCCGGGGGAAGCGCTCCCGGAGCGCGGGCAGCAGGGCAGCCAGCTCGGCGAGCGACGCGGGTGATGCGCCCGCCAGCGCGGGTTCTTCCATCAGCCCCGCCAGCAGCTCCCGCGTGGCCGCCCACTCCGTTGGCTGCCCCGACTCGTAGCCGCGCGCTCGCAGGATGAGCGGCGGCTCCGGGCGGCCCCCGAGCCAGCGGAGGAACTCCTCGCACAGCCGTGTCTTGCCGATCCCCGCGTCGCCCTCGACGAGCGCGATGGCACGCTCGCCGTGTCGCAGCGCGCCCCAGGCCGCAGAGAGCGTGGCGAAGGCGGCGGCGCGGCCGACCAGGTCAGGGGTGAAGAGCGCGGCGGACCCCGGGCTGGGCGGCGCGGCCGTGGTCCATCGTCCCTCATCCTGCTCGCGCCCCAGCCGGGCGAACTCTTCCGATGGATCGCGCCCCAGCTCCTCCCGGACGAAGGCCGTGAAGGTGGCGTGCCGCGCCAGCGCCTCTGCCGGCCGCCCCGCCAGGCGGAGCGCGGCGATGAGACGGCGCTGGACGGCCTCGTCCGACGGCTCCGCCTCCGCCCATCGCTCGGTCCATGCCACCACCTCATCCCACGCGCCGCGTGCCTCGGCGTCATCGGCCAGGTGCTCGAGCGCCCAGGCAAGCCGGCGCCGCAAGCCGTGCCGCTCACCATCCACCCACTGCCGGAAGTTCTCGCCGCCGGCATCCTCGGCGTCCTCCAGAAACTCACCATGCCAGCGGTCGACGGCCTCTTCGAGCCGCCCCGCCTGCACGTCGCGCTCGAACGCCGCCACGTCCCACTCCACCACACCGGGTGCGAGCGCGGCGCTGTCGGCGTCCACGGACAGCCCCGCGCCAATCGCGCGCTTGAGCTCCAGCAGCGCCTGCCGCAGCGATTGGCGGGCCCGCGCCTCCGTGCGCTCACCCCAGAGCAGCGTCATGAGCTCCGCGCGCGCCACCGCGCGCGGCGAGCGGCGCGCCAGAAACGCCAGCAGGGCCAGCTCCTTCCGCGGACTGCTCAGCGCATCGGCAGCGGCCCCGGCCAGCCGAAGCTCACCGAGTGTGTTCAGGCACAGCGGAAACGAATCTGTCAACTGACCTACCAGCAAGAACTTGACGGCAACATTGACGGCTGCATGGCGGAGTCGGCGTAGCTTGCCCCCCGCTCAATCGAGAACGGTCACCCAAGACTCAGGAGACGACGACGGTCATGAGCGCAGACAGCCCCAACGACAGCAAGGAGCAGGAGGAACGGGTCGTCGCGTACTTCATGCTCCGCGTTCGGCAGCACCGTGATGATCCCACGAGCCTTTCGGGGATCATCGAGCGACTTGGCACGGGCACGAAGCAGAGCTTCGAGAATGGCGACGAGCTGATTCGACTGCTCAACCAGGGCTGAGCAACGCACATGGCCGAACAGGAAGATGCGGGCGCAGGGGCGCTCTGGCAACGCGACGCGGCGTGCAGCCACCCGTCCGAACGATGGGTGGGCACGATACACCACTTCACCACACCTCAATACAGGAGACAGTCCACCATGAAGGCGCACTACGCGAAAGTCTACCCCATCGTTGCCCTGGCGGCGGCCGTCATGCTCGTGACCGCGTGCGGCGGCGACTCCTCCACGGGCCCGGACCAGACGCCCGCCACGTCGTCCTTCACGGCCAGCATAAGCGGCGGCAGCTCGGCTTCGCTCAAGGGGCTCGCCACCTTCGGGACCGGCACCGATCCCCAGACGGGTGATCAGGCCTTCGGGCTCTTCCTCAGTGACACCACGGGCGGCTACGTCTACATCGTGCGCGAGCAGGCAGGCGTTCCCCCGACGGGCACCTATCCGCTGTTTGACGCCACCGGTGATGCCACGCCCGGGCCGAGCGACTACTTCGCCCTGGCGCTTCTGGGCCCCAGCACGTCTCCGACCGCGGCCTACACGTCACGCTCCGGTTCCTTCACCATCACCTCGTCGTCAGCGAACGAGCTCAAGGGCACCTTCACGATCAACGGGTTCGGCGGCTCGCTCACCGCTGGTGATACCGCCACGGCCACCATCACGGGCTCCTTCGATGCCCTGGGGGGCAGTGTCAACATCCCCGGCGGCCGCCTCGTGGCGGGCGGGCGCGCACGCTAACCGTCTGAACCGTTACTCCGAGCCGTTACTAGCGGGAATCGTCGCCGTCATACATCATGGCCGGCGCGTGCCCGCAGCCGTGCACCTTTCACTTCACAATCACCTGAGAGGAATACCTCACATGAAGCGCACTACCGCTGGCGCCCTGACCCTGGTCGTGGCATTTCTGGCTAGCACCTCCGTTGTCAAGGCACAGACCGCCATGTCGTCTGGCGCCCAGCCTATCACGTACGGTGGCGGCGTCGGTATCAGCATGCCCCTGGGAGATTTCGGGGATGCGTTCGGAACCGGGTTCCACATCCAGGGACTCGTCGGTTGGCAGCCCGCCAACATGAAGAACATCAGCTTCCGGGGCGAGCTGATGTTTCATCACTTCGGCGCGGATGGATTCGACGGGCACGACAACATCATCGCCGTCGTCCCGAACATCATCTACTCCTTCCCGACGCAGACCAGCAAGCTGAAGCCATATCTGATCGGCGGCATCGGCCTCTATCACAGCTCCGTCTCCGAGACTGTGACCGTGGGTGGGCTCGGCAGCTTCTCGGGGAGCTCGAGCGACACCAACTTCGGCATCAACGTGGGCGCCGGCATCAAGTATCCGCTCTCGAGCTCGCGTGCTTCCCTGTACGCCGAGCTCCGCTTCCACGACATCTTCACCTCCGGCAGCAGCTCGAGCATGATCCCGCTCACCGTAGGTGTGATGTTCTGATCGCGCGGGAGCAGCAGTCGATAGACACGAGAGCCCGCCCTGTGAAGGGCGGGCTCTTTCGCGATGGGATCAGGCCGGGCGGGGGTCAGGTCTTGAATGGTGAGCCCGAACGGTAACTGCTTCGGATGCAACTCACACCCCCGCCTCCGCCGCCATTGCCGCAATCCCTTCGTCAATGGTGCGCGAATGGTGCATGGAGCAGAACTTCGGCCCGCACATCGCGCAGAACTCCGCGCTCTTGAAGTACTCGGCCGGAAGCGTTTCGTCATGGTACGCCTGTGCCCGCTCGGGGTCGAGCGAGAGACGGAACTGCTCGTTCCAGTCGAAGGCGTAGCGCGCGCGGGAGAGCGCATCATCGCGGTCCTGCGCGCCGGCACGGCCCCGCGCGATGTCCGCCGAATGCGCGGCGATCTTGTAGGCAATCACCCCCTGACGCACATCCTCGGCGTTGGGGAGCCCCAGATGCTCCTTGGGCGTGACGTAGCAGAGCATGTCGGCGCCGTACCAGCCGATCATCGCCGCGCCGATGGCGCTCGTAATGTGGTCGTAGCCCGGCGCGATGTCGGTGACCAGCGGACCCAGCGTGTAGAAGGGCGCCTCGTGGCAGATCTCCTTCTGCTTGCGCACGTTCATCTCGATCTGGTGCATCGGGATGTGGCCGGGTCCCTCGACCATCACCTGCACGTCGCGCTCCCAGGCGCGCGTGGTGAGTTCGCCCAGCGTCTCCAGCTCAGCGAACTGCGCGCGGTCGCTCGCGTCGTGCAGCGAGCCCGGCCGCAGCGAATCGCCGAGCGAGATGGTCACGTCGTACTGACGCAGGATGTCGAGCACCTCGTCGTAATGCTCGTACAGCGGATTCTGCTTGCGATGATGCATCATCCAGACGGCGTGCAGCGAGCCGCCGCGGCTCACGATCCCCGTCACGCGGCCGTAGACGAGGGGAAGATGCTCGAGCAGGATGCCCGCGTGGATGGTCATGTAGTCGACCCCCTGCCGCGCCTGATGCTCGATGACATCGAGCAAGTCGTTGGCGGTGAGCTCCTCCAGCTCCTTGCCCATGAGCACGGCCTGGTAGATGGGCACCGTCCCGATGGGCACGGGCGAGTGTGCGATGATCGCCTCGCGCACCAGGTCGATGTCCTTTCCGGTGGAGAGGTCCATCACCGTGTCGGCGCCGTATTTCACGGCCAGCTCAAGCTTCCCCACCTCCTCATCCAGCGACGAGGTGACCGCCGAGTTTCCGATGTTGGCGTTGATCTTGACGCGCGCCACCTTGCCGATGGCCATGGGCTCCAGGCGGCCGGCCAGGTGGTTGATGTTGGCGGGGATGATGAGCCGCCCGCGCGCCACCTCGTCGCGGATCAGCTCGGGCGGCAGCCCCTCGCGTTCGGCGACGAAGCGCATGGCGTCGGTAATCTCGCCCCGCCGCGCGAAGCGCATCTGGGTCGGGGCATCCGCGCCCGCCGTCATTGTCGGCGCACCAGCGTGCGTGCCGTTGCCTG
>DASUKA010000038.1:0-55228 GCA_036278935.1 Gemmatimonadaceae bacterium | reverse complement strand
CGCTGGTCCGGTGCGATTGGACAGCCTCTGGCTCCGCCTGGCGCCAACCGGGCAGGTGCTGGTGGTCGAAGGGCTGGTGGACGGCGGGGTGGTGCCCGTCGCACCCGACGTGCACCTCACCATCCAGCTTGCGACCGATGGCGGAGATGCGGAAAACGTGACGGCCGATCACAGGCTCTGTCTGCGATCGGACGGGCAGCAGGCGGTTTGTCATGAGCTGATCTTCACCATGGCGGATGGACACACCGCCGAGGAGATCGCACCGCAGATCGACTCGCTCGGCATGCGGCTGTTTGTCATCTACACCGCGCTGCACGGTGGCACCGTAGAAGTGCTGCAAGGCACGGACGACGCCGCCTTCGGTGAGCTGCAATCGCTGCCGAACGTGAGCGATGTCGAGTACAACGACATCGCAGCCATCGGTGTCGTGCCCCCGCCGCCGCCGTTACCCGAGGTGCACGGCGCCGTGGCGGTGAATCAGGCGTCCGTTGCCGCCGGCAATAGTGCACTGGAGCTGCGGCCCGGTGAAACTATCACGGCCCGCTACCGGCAGCCCGATGGGACTGTGCTGGCGACGCACCTTCACACGTAGCTCCGTCCCCGGCGAAGTGGTTGAGCGGTCCGTTTCCCTGGCCGAGCCCCGGTGCGGTCGCGATGGCCTGGTGCACATACTCCAGCGCTCGCTCCACGGCGTGAGCGAGCGAAACACCGAGGGCGAGATGTGCCGTGATGGCGGCTGACACCGTGCATCCGGTGCCATGCGTGTGCCGCGAGCGGATCCGTTCGTGCGTCACGACGTGCACGTCCTGGCCATCGAACAGCACATCGGTCGCGCGCTCCCCCTCCAGGTGACCGCCCTTCACCAACGCGGCGCGCGCTCCTGCAGCTACGAGCGCTCGCGCGGCGTGCGCCATGGCGGCGATGTCGCGCACCCGCTCGCCCGTCAGGATCTCGGCCTCGTCCAGATTCGGCGTCACCAGATCGGCGAGGGGGAGGAGCTCGTCACGAATGGCGCGCACGCCGCCCTCCGCGAGTAGCGGGGCGCCGGAGCTGGCCACCATCACCGGGTCGAGCACGTACGGCCGCAGCGCGAATCGGCGAATTCCTTCGGCCACCACGGCCACCGTGTCCGCGTCCGCGAGCATGCCACTCTTGATCGCCGCTGGCGGCAGGTCTTCGGCCACAGCTTCGATCTGCGCACGCACCAGGTCGGCGCCCACCGCCCGCCATGCCGCCACCCCGCGCGTGTTCTGCGCGGTGACGGCAGTGATCACCGAGGTCCCGAACAGCCCGAACCGATGAAAGGTCTTGAGATCCGCCTGGATCCCCGCGCCGCCACCCGAGTCGGAGCCGGCAATGGTGAGGACGGTGAGCATGAGGTGCGGGACGGAGCCAGGGGGGTAGGAGTACGACAAGAGTACGACAGGGTGTCGGGAGTGGAGTGTCGGGTGGGTAGGCAGAGCGCTCCTTTCGCCCGTGCCGTTTCCCTACACCTCACACCCTACTCCCTACACCCTAGTCCTCACGGGCTTCCCTGCTTCTGCGGCGGCGGGGCGGGCAGCGCGGCGACGCGTTGCTTGAAGGCGTGAAAGTTCGGGCTGTCCTGCGTGAGCGTGCTGATGATCGCCGGGTCGATCTGGGCGATGAGGCTGTCCACGTCGGCAATGCGGCTCTGCTCGGTGGGGTGGGTCGCAAACCAGGCGTCCACGCCGCTGCCACTGCCGCCGGACGACTGCTCCTCTTGAAGCAGCTTCTGGAACATCTCCGGCAGCCCGTGCGGGTCGATCCCCGCCCTCGTGACGTAGGTGACGGCCACCTCATCCGCCTGCGCCTCGTCCTCGCGGCTGAACTTGGCAAAGAGCGCGGTGCCGCCAACCTGGATGGCGGCCTGCCCCGCCTGGCTCTCGCAGATCTTCGTGAGAATGCAGGCGAGCGCCACGCCAATGTTCGCCTGTTGCTCCTTCTGCATCTGCTGCACCGTGTGCCGCTTGATCACGTGGCCGATCTCATGGCCGAGCACACCGGCGAGCTGGTCCATCTTGTCGGCCTGTTCGATCAGCCCGCGGTTCACGTAGATGTATCCGCCGGGCACGGCGAACGCGTTCACTTCGTTCGTGTTGACGACAAAGAAGTGCCAATCGAGATTTCTGGGGTCGGAGAGCTTCGCGATCGAGTCGCCCAGGACGTTGATGTACCGGTTGACTTCGGGATCCTGGACGATGGGCAGCTGCGAATCGATCTGCTGCGCGTACTGCTGCCCCATCTGCACTTCCTGTTGGGTCGAGATCGTCGCGCACGCCGTGACCGATGCCGTGAGCGAGAGTGCGAGTGCGGCGCCTGCCGCGAATCGTTTCATCAAGCGTCCTCATCACCTTCGGGTGCGTAGTGCGACCGCTCAAAGCAAGTCTCATTCCAGCCGATCTACCCCGCTAATCGCTTGAAGTTACTGACGTTGGCACGCGACCTCCAGCGGCGCCGGGCGCGCGAGCGCGAGCGGAGCTTCGTGGTGGAGGGAATTCGGGCGGGCGAGGAGCTCCTGCGCTCGCCTCTCCGGGTGCGCGGCGCACTCTTCACGCCGGGGCTGTCGTCCACGCTACGGGGCGCGGCGCTGCACGCCGCCATCGTCGAACGCGGGCTGCCCGCGCAGTGCATCTCGGAGCCGGAGATGCGCTCGGCCGGATCGACCGAGACGCCGCAGGGCGTGGTGCTGATCGCGCACATGCCGGACTGGTCGCTGGAGGCGCTGCCGCTGGGCGAGCGCGTTCGTCTGTTGGTGCTGGACATGGTGCAGGACCCCGGAAACGTCGGCTCGATGCTGCGTAGCGCCGCGGCGTTCGGCGTCGCCGCCACCCTCGCCCTCCCGGGCACGGTTGACCTCTGGAACGGCAAAGTCGTCCGTAGCGCGATGGGTGCGCTCTTTCATCACCCCGCGTTCTCGGTCACGCCAAGCGCGCTGGACGCCTTTCTTCGGGCACAGAAGATCCCGCTCTGGGCGGCGGACGCCGCCGGCGAGACCGTGGATGCCCTGCCGAGGCCCACCCGGTTGGCGATCGTGATGGGGAATGAGGGGAGCGGGCTCTCCGAGCCTGTGCGCGCCCTCACGGCGCGCCGCGTCGCCATCCCAGTCGCCCCGCACGTCGAATCGCTCAACGTGGCCGTGGCGGCGGGCATTCTCCTCTACCAGCTCCGGCCATGACCGACGGTTTTCTCCTCGCGTTCGTCTGCATCGTCGGCGGGTGCATCGGCTCCTTTCTCAACGTGTGTGTCGCCCGGTGGCCCGCCGAGGCATCGGTAGTGTCGCCCCGCTCGAAGTGCCCCAACTGTGGGCATCCCATCGCCTGGTACGAGAACATTCCCGTACTGAGCTGGATCGCACTACGCGCGCGCTGTCGGGGGTGCAAGTCGCGGATTTCGGTGCAGTACCCACTGGTCGAAGCGCTCGTGGCGCTGGGATGGATCGCCGCGGCCTGGCACTACGGCATCTCCGGCACCGCGCTGCGTGTGGCGGTGTTCGGCACTCTGCTGCTCGGGGTCATGCTGACCGATGCCATGCACTACATTATTCCCGATGGGTTCACGGCGTTCGGGCTGATCTGGGCGCTGCTAGCGGCCGCGGTGGGCCTGTTCGTGGGGAGCGCGCCGCTCTTTGCCGGTCTGTACGACGCGATCATCGGCGCGTGTGTTGGCGCGGGCGCCATTGCGATTGTGGGATGGCTGGGCGAGATGGCGTTCAAGAAGGAAGCGATGGGGTTCGGGGATGTGACGCTCATGGCGATGGTGGGTGCGCATCTTGGCCCCGGCCGCACCCTCCTCACCATCTTTCTCGGAGCGGCGCTCGGCGCGGTCAGCTTTCTGGTCGTCGTTTTGCCAGTAACGGCGATACGGAGTCGTCGCCGCGGCGAGGAGACCGTAGAGCTTCCGCTCGTGCCGTTCGGCGTGTTTCTGGCGCCCGCCGCGATGATCGCGCTCCTGTGGGGACAGGCGCTTCTCGACTGGTATTTACACGGAGTCCTGGGGTTGTGATGCTCGGACACATGCTGTGGCAGAACGAGGGCACACTGGGGCACGTCACGCGCAACCTCACCGCGGAAGCGCGCGCTGGCCGGCTGGAGCCGGTGCGATGCCGCGATGATGAGATCGCGCGGGTCATCGACATTCTGCTCCGCCAGAGTAAGAACAACCCGGCACTCGTCGGCCCGACAGGCACGGGGAAGACGGCCATCGCGGAGGGGTTGGCGCAGCGCATTGCCGCGGGCGCCGTCCCATTCGCGCTCCGCTCGGTCAAGCTGCTCGCCCTCGACCACGTGTCGCTACTGGCGGGAACGATGTACCGGGGGCAGTACGAGGAGCGGTTGCGCACGCTGGTGGCGGAAGCCTCGGCGGATCCCGACATCATCCTCTTCATCGACGAACTGCACAACCTGATCGGGCAGGGGACGGCGATGGGAGCCGCCATGGACGCCGCCAACATGCTCAAGCCGGCGCTGGTGCGTGGCGACTTCCGCGTGATCGGCGCTACCACGGCCGAGGAGTACGAGCGGTGGGTGTGCGGTGATCGTGCGCTGGAGCGGCGCTTTCAGCGCGTGAGCGTGAGCGAGCTGAGTGCCGAGCAGACACTCGAGATCCTGCACGCGCGGCAGGAGCGGCTGGAGCGGCACCACAATGTGGCCATCGCGGAGGACGCGTTGCTGGCGGCGGTGCGCCTCACCGATCTCTTCGTGAGCGACCGCGTACGGCCCGACCGCGCCATCGATGCACTGGACGAGGCGTGCGCGCACGCGCAGGCCGGCGCCGAGTACTCGCCCGCGACCCAGACGCTCATCGTGAAGCGACGTGAACTACTGCGCTCGGCGCTCGCGCGGGCCGAGGCGCACGAGCGCGAGCCCGAGCGGGAGGCGAACGCCGAGGAGCGTCCGGCGGTGGATCCGCTGGACCGAATTGCGCGCGAAGGCATCGCGGCGCTGGAGCGGTGGGGCGCGGAGCTCGAAGCCGCCTTCTCGGGGCAGGGACGACCCGTGGCGGCGACCGGCGCGCGCGAGGGTGCGGAGCCGCCGTCGCGGAGTACTGCTCCGACGAGCACCGGGGCGCCCGTTGCTGCTGAAGGCTCGGAGAGCGAGCGGCTGGCCGCGCTCGACTGGGAACTGCGGCACCGGTTGGTGGAGGAAGGGTTGGTGGTGCGCGGCCACGATGTGGCTCGCGTCGTCGGTCTTGCAACGGGGCGGAGCATCGAATGGCGCATGTAACACGGTGGATGGCCCGGGGGGTGATGCTGGCCGCGCTCGGGGCGATGGTGGCGTGCGGTTCCGACAATGCCAGTGGGAGTCAAGGTCCGTACGCCAAGCAGGTGGCCGAGGCGATCCCGACCATCGAGCGCATCACCGGACTCCGCTTCAAGAAGCCGCCGGTGGTTCAGGAGCGAACCAAGGATCAGGTCCATCAATATCTGCAGACCGAGTTCAAGAAACAGGGCGGGCAGGAGCTCGACCAGCAGGCCATCGCGTACAAGATGTTCGGGCTGATTCCCGACAGCATGCACCTTCGCTCGTTCATGCTGGCGCTGCTCACCGAGCAGGTGGCGGGATACTACGATCCGGACACCCAGGTGCTCTACATCGTGAAGGGAGCGCCGCGGACCATGGTAACCTTCACCATCCAGCACGAGCTCGTGCACGCGCTGCAGGATCAGTACATGGATCTGGACTCGATTCTGAACATTCACGGGGACGACGACCGCCAGATCGCCGCGCAGTCGGTGATGGAGGGGCAGGCGACGCTCGTGCCGATCGAGGCTGCGGCTGGCGGATCGGTGGACATTACCAAGCAGCTCCCCGGTGTGTGGGACCGCATCCGTCAGATGATCCGCCAGCAGAACAGCGCCATGCCGCTCATGGCGGGCGCGCCGCTCTTCATCCAGGAGAGCGCGCTCTTTCCGTATCTCAGCGGCGCCGAGTTCATCCACCAGTTCAATCAGCGGAATCCGGGCAAGCAGCCGTACGGCAAGGCGCTGCCGGCGTCGACCGAGCAGGTCATGCACCCCGCTGCATATTTCGGCGCGACGCGCGACGCGCCGACCTACGTCACGTTGCCGGCTCCACGCACCGGGTCGTCGCTCTATCAGAATGATCTGGGAGAGTTCTCCATCCGCGTGTTGATCTATCAGCAGGTGCAGGATCAGAGCGAGGCGACGCGTGCCGCGGCGGGGTGGGACGGCGACCGGTACATGGTTGTGAAGACGCCGAAGGGCGATGGCGTCGCCTGGCTCTCCATCTGGGACACCCAGGTGGACGCGGCGCAGTTCCAGAGCGCCATGGAGACCGTCATCACGCACCTGTTCGGAGGCCCGACGGCGCGCACGACGGCGGATGGGTCCCGGCACTACCAGGCGCGCGGGCGATCCGTTCTCCTCTGGGGCGGTACGGTGCAGCACCGGCCCGCGGTGCTGTATGTGGACATGCCGGCGGGAGAGCCCACCGACATGATCGATCTCAAGGGCGTGCGTCTGGATTCCACGGGCGTGCCGTCAGACTCTACCCGCGCCCGCGCGCGAAGCTGACGATCAGCCAGATGATGATCAGCACCACAATCCAGAAGAAGCATCCCCAGCCCGCCGGATAGTAGAAGGGACGTTGTGGGGGTGGTTCGGGCGGCGGCGGTGGCTGCTCGGGCGGTTCCGGCGGTGGAGGTGGTGGTTCTACTGGCGGTGTCGTCATCCGGGTCCTCCGGTGAGTGCGGCGGCGCGCGTGCGCCACCTCGGGTATGGGTGGCAATAGCCGTACCGTCTGGCATGCCATTGACCCGACACCCAGCCCAGGCGGGATACCCAGGCATCCCACGCAGAGTGGGGAAGGGAGACAGTGGCCTGCTTCAACTACGAGCGGATGGAGCCGATGACCACGACGTGTCCGCTTCGCGTCCGATGACATGAGCGCGAGTGACGTGAGCGCGAGCGTGGTGCTCGGGCTGGATGTGGGCACGAGCGCGGTCAAGGCGCTCCTGGTCAGTGCGGACGGCGGCGGGGTGGTGGCCCGCGCCAGCAGCCCGCTCTCCCTTGCCACGCCGGAACCTGGCTGGGCGGAGCAGGACCCCGATGCCTGGTGGGAGGCGTGCACAACATCCATCCGTGAAGCGCTGGCCCGCTGTCCCGGGGTGTACGTGGCCGGGATCGGTATCTCCGGACAGATGCACTCCTCCGTGCTGCTGGACCGTGCCGGCAAGGTGATTCGCCCGGCGCTGCTCTGGTGCGATGGCCGCACCACCGCCGAGTGCCGGGAGATCACGCGGCGTGTGGGCGGCGAGGAGCATCTGCGCGAATGGGCGTGCAACGCGGCGCTGGAAGGATTCACCCTGCCGAAGCTGCTCTGGTTGCGCAACCATGAGCCGGACGCCTTCGCGCAACTTGCCACGGTGCTCCTCGCCAAGGATTACATCCGCTTCCGACTCACCGGCATGCTGGCCACGGAGCCCTCGGATGCGTCCGGGACGCTGATGTTCGATCCCGCGCACTGGCGGTGGAGCGATGAGATGCTGGATGCCGTGGGGCTGCCGCGCTCGCTGCTCCCCGACGTCGGCGGCTCCGCCGAGGTGCTCGGCGTGGTGACGGCCAGCGCGTCAGCGCAGACGGGGCTGGAGGCGGGAACGCCCGTGGTGGGGGGCGGCGCGGACAACGCCTGCGGCGCCGCGGGGGTGGGCGTGATCGCGCCGGGCGAAGCGGTGGCGAGCTGGGGGACGTCCGGGACGGTTCTCGCGCCGACCGCCACGCCATTGGTGGATCCGGGGCTGCGCTCGCACACCTTCTGTCACGTGGCTCCCGGACTCTGGTACATCATGGGCGTGGTGCTCTCTGCCGGGGGCGCCTTCGCTTGGTATCGCCGCGAGTTCGCGCGCGAGCTGGGGGACGGGGATCAGGCGACCCGAGAGCTCAACGAGGAGGCGGCTGGCGTGCCGCGCGGCGCCGCCGGCGTGGTCTTTCTCCCATATCTCCAGGGGGAGCGCACGCCGCACCGGAGTGCGTCGGCGCGAGGGGCGTTCCTGGGGCTCAGTCTGGCGCACACGCGCGCCCATCTCTCGCGGGCGGTGCTGGAGGGGGTGTGCTTTGCGCTGCGCGACTCCCTGTCCGTGCTCGACGAGGCGGGGGTCGCGCCTGACCATCTGCTGGTGACCGGCGGTGGTGCGCGCTCGCCATTCCTCCGTCGGCTCCAGGCGGATGTATTCGGGCTGCCGGTCGCGACGGTGAACAGCGAAGAAGGGCCGGCGTACGGTGCCGCGCTGTTGGCCGCGGTCGGCGCCGGCCTTTTCCCGGATCTCACGGCCGCCGTGCGCGCGACGCTCGTGCGCGGCCCGCTCGAGTATCCCGACTCGCAAGCGCACGAGGAGTATCAGCGCTGCTACGACCGATTCCGCCGGGCGTACACGGCCGCGGAGTTATGAGTGCCAGGGGCGGACGGCGGCCGCCACTGCGTCGGCGCACACGGTGAATTACGGGTCGCCCTGCACCTGCACCGTTGTGCTCAGGCGGATGTCCGCGGACGAGGCGCCGACCTCGATCCGCACCGGCTCGCTCTCCACCATCCAGTGATGGAGATCCGAATTCCAGTAGGCGAGCGATGACGCCGCGAGCGGCAGCGCGACCGTGCGCGTTTCTCCAGGCGAGAGCCTCACGCGCTGGAAGCCGCGCAGATCGCGGATGGGCCGTGTGACGGCCGAGCCGAGGTGTCGAACGTAGAGCTGCACGACCTCGTCACCGGTGCGCGTTCCCGCGTTCGTCACATCCACGCTCACCGTCAGGGTGTCGCCGGCGCCCATAGAGGGAGCGCTCGTCCGCAGATTGGCGTAGTCGAACGTCGTGTAGCTGAGTCCGTAGCCGAACGGATAGAGCGGCGTGCCGTGGAAGAAGCGATAGGTGCGCCCCGCCATGCTGTAGTCCTCGAAGGGCGGCAGGTCGTTCACGCTTCGGTAGAAGGTGACGGGGAGCCGGCCGCTCGGATCGTACGCGCCGAAGAGGACGTCGGCGATAGCGGTGCCCGCGGCTTGTCCGGGGTACCATGCCTCGAGGATCGCCGGCACGTGCACCTGGGCCCAGTTCACCGCCAGCGCACTGCCATTGAGCAGGACGAGCACGGTGGGTTTGCCGAGCGCGGTGATGCGCTTCAGCAGTCGCTTCTGAGGAGCCGGGAGGCCGAGGTTCGTGCGGTCGCCGCCATGAAAGCCCTGGATATCGAGCGGCATCTCCTCCCCCTCCAAGCGGGAGGTGAGGCCGAGGCAGAGCACCACCGCGTCCGCCTGCTCCGCCGTGCGAACAGCTCGCTCGAGCAGCGTGTCCGGCGAGGGAGACCACTCCAGCCGGAGCTGCGCATCACCGGAGGACTCCCGCGCGTCCACGCGCAGCCGATAGCGACGGCCCGCCTGCAGCGTGATCGGCGCGCTCTGCACGAGCGTGGGATCCTTAAATTCACGCGCGCGTCCTGAGATACTGGATTGCACGATCAGACGGTCATTCAGGAAGAGCCGAAACGACATGGTGCCGGTGAGCGCCAGGCGGTATGCCCCGCTGACGGCCGGCCGCAGCGTTCCCGCCCATTGCACCGCGAACTCGTTCGGGCGCATGTCCGATCGTGGCGCGGCATTACCCCAGTCGGCATCCAGCACGCTGTCCGTGCGTGTGAAGAGCGGCGTTCCCGCCACCGTGCCGCGGGCGAAGAACTCGGCCCGCAGGCCGCGCTGGCCGTCTGGCGTCGCCAGAAGCGCGCTGGGGATGATGCTGTCGATGGGGAAGCCGTTAGCCAGGTCGGACCCGGGTACGTAGAGCACGCGCGTCTTCTTCCCCACGGCTTCACGAATGCCGCGCAGCGGTGTGATCGGGTCCGCGGGAATGCCGTTGTAGTTGCCCAGCAGCATGCGCCACTGGTCCGCATTCGGCCCTATGACCGCGATCGTCCCGAGATCCCTGCTGAGCGGGAGCGTGGAGCTGTCGTTCTTGAGAAGCACCATCGACTCGCGCGCCGCGTGCAGCGCGAGCGCGCGATGAGCGCTGTCGTCCAGCACGCTGTACGGAATTTTCGCCCAGCGCACCCGGTCCGGAGAGTCGAACATGCCGAGCCTGAATCGCGCCATGAACAGCCGGGTGACGGCGGTGTCGATCTGCTGCTCGGTGATGAGCCCCTGGTGCACGGCGTCGATCAGGTGGCGGTACGTCTGCCCGCATTCGAGATCGGTGCCGCTCTTCACGGCGAGCGCCGCGGCTTCGGGCGCTGTCGCCACCACGTGGTGATGCTTGTAGATGTCGTCCACCGCGCCGCAGTCCGACACTACGTAGCCCCGGAAGCCCCAGCGGCGGCGGAGGACACTATCAAGTAGCATTCGGCTCGCGCACGCGGGATGCCCATCGACGCGGTTGTACGCGCACATGATCGAGTACGCACCCCCTTCGCGAATGCCCGCCTCGAACGCCGGAAGGTAGCTTTCGTGCAGATCGCGCGCGCTCACCTCCGCATCGAAGTGATGGCGTTGGGGTTCCGGGCCGCTGTACACCGCAAAGTGCTTCACGGTGCTCACCGTCTTGAGATAGGTGGGGTCATCGCCCTGCATGCCGCGGATGAACTGCACCGCCATGCGGCCGGTGAGGAAGGGATCCTCACCATACGTCTCCTGGCCGCGCCCCCACCGCGGGTCGCGGAAGAGGTTGATATTGGGCGACCAGAAGGTGAGTCCGCCATACCGCTCGCGGTGCCCCGCGCGGATGTACGCGTGGTACTTGGCCCGCGCCTCGTCCGAGATGGCCGTGGCGACCCGAAACATCAGGGTGTCGTCCCACGTGGCGGCCAGCCCGATGGCCTGCGGAAAAACGGTGGCGAGTCCCGATCGAGCCACACCGTGCAGCGCCTCGCTCCACCAGTTGTACTGGGGGATCCCCAACCGCTCGATGGCCGGCGCCTCGTTCATCATCTGTGAGACCTTTTCCTCGAGCGTCATGCGGCTCACCAGGTCGTGCACGCGCACGTCGAAGGGCAGCGCGTCATTCCGGTACGCCGGTACGGGGGCCGGCGCCGAGTCGGACCTCTGTGCACACGCCGCGGCGGCGAATGCGGCACACAGCAGCACGGCACCGATCCATCGGCCGCCGATGATCGCTCCCGCGCCGGCACCGCGCGGAGGTGTGGCGCGCTGGAGGAGGGAATGGTGCATGGTGCCGAAGATGGAGAGATAGAGTATTCCCCGCGCATGCGGGGAGAATTGGGCGCGCCCGTAGAGCCGGGGTAATACCCCTGAGTATTCCCCGCGCACGCGGGGAGAATTGTACGCCTCGTTCTCACATGCGATGCAAGCGCCGTCGCCGGTGGTCGCGGAGGGCGACGCGCTACAGCAGTGTGGAGACCAGAAAGATCAGCAGGCCAGCCAGCCCGCCCACCACTGTGCCGTTGATCCGGATGAACTGCAAGTCTTTGCCAATCGCCAGCTCGATGCGATGCGACGTGACATCGGGATCCCACGAGCTGACCGTCTGCGCGATGAGCTGCGCCACTTCGGACTGGTAGCGCTCCACCAGGTGCAGCGCGATATCCGTAACATATCGGTCCACCCGCTCGAGCAGACGCGGATCGTTCAGCATCGCGTCCCCCAGCGTCATGAGCCCCCGCTCGATGGCCGTGGGCGAGAAGGCATTCGGGTCGTCCGCGTACCGAAAAAGGGCCTCCTTCACTTCGTCCCACATGGATGCTGAAAAGCGGCGCACGGCGTCCGCGTTCAGCAACTCCAGCTTGATGGCCTCGGCGCGCGCCTGCACGTCGGGGGCGTGGTGGAGCTTGTCGATGAAACGGGCGAGCGCCACATCGAATCGCGTGCGCAACGGATGCCGCGGGTCATCCCGGATGGCCTGCAAGGTGTGATCGAGCCCGGTGACGATCTTGCCGTGGATCTTGTCCTCCACCAGATCGGGCACCCACCAGGGACTCTCCTCCCCGATGCGCTCGCGGATCGTGTCCTGATTCTCATCCACCGCGCGCGAGAGCAACTTGATCGCTTCGTTGAGCAGCTCCTGATGGCGATCACCCTCGGTGATCACGGTCAGCAGCTTGCCGAGCAGCGGGGCAACCTGTGTCGAGCGGATCTTGCGCAGCAGCACGCCATCGATCAGCTCCTGCACGTCCTCGTCGTGCAGGGCGCGCACGCCGCTGGCGAGCCCCGCGCCCGCGTGGCGTGCGAGGGTGCGGCTGTTCTCCGGCTGCGTGAGCCAGCGCGCCAGGTGCTCGGCCACGTGCACGCTGGCCAGCTTCTCCGACAGCACCTCGCGGCTGAGGAAGTGCCGCTGAACGAAGTTGCCGAGCGAGCGACCGATCTGATCCTTGCGCGCGGCAACGATGGCGGTGTGCGGGATCGGAATGCCAAGGGGATGGCGGAAGAGCGCGGTGACGGCAAACCAGTCCGCGAGCCCGCCCACCATCGCGGCCTCCGCGGTGGCGCGGAGCGCGTCCAGCCAGAACGATGGAAAGCGTCCGAGCAGCAGCGAGGCGACCACGAAGATCACGGTCGCCGCCAGCAGCAGCCCGGTCGCCCGGCGCTTCATCCGGACGAGCTGCGCCTTCTTGGCTGGGTCGTCGAGTGGTTGCAGCACCGACAGGTAGGACCACCGGCGCGCGAGCGCCGTCAGCCCGTCGTGTGGATGGGCACCGGCCGGTCCGTGAGCCCGCCGTGCCTGCCCTGCTCGGGCTCGCGCGCGGGCGGCTTGTCGGCAACCGGTTCCTCGGCCGGCGGCAGGAGCGCCAGCCGGAGTACCTCGTCCATCATCTCCACGAAGGTGAAGGCCATGTTGCTCCGCACCTCGTCGGGCACGTCGCGTAGATCCTTTCGGTTGGAGGCGGGAAGGATCACTTCGCGCAGGCCAACGCGGTACGCCGCCATGATCTTCTCCTTCACGCCGCCGATCTCCAGCACCTTCCCGCGCAGCGTCACCTCACCCGTCATGGCGACATCGCGGCGCACCGGGCGCTCGCTGAGCGCGCTCGCGATGGCCAGCGTGACCGTGATGCCCGCGCTGGGGCCATCCTTGGGAATCGCTCCGGCCGGCAGGTGAATGTGCAGGTCGTAGTCGCGGAAGACGCGTTCGTCGATGCCGATCGACAGTGCGCGCGAGCGCACGTAGGAGTACGCGGCGTCCACCGATTCGCGCATCACGTCGCCCAGTTGCCCCGTCACGATCAGGCGCCCGGTGCCGAGCATCTTGAGTGCCTCGATCGTCATGATGTCGCCACCGGTGGACGTCCACGCCAACCCCGTGGCGGTCCCGATCTCGGGCTCCATCTCCGCCGCCTCGTTCGAATAGCGCGGCAGCCCGAGGATCTCCTCGACCATCGCCGCGTCCACCACCCACGCGCCCTCCTCGCCCTCGGCCTTGCGCCGAGCGCGCTTGCGCATGATCGCGGCCAGGTTGCGGGAGAACCCGCGCAGCCCCGCCTCGCGGGAGTAGCCGCTCGACACGAGTCCGAGCATCTCGTCGGTGAACTGCAGGTCGGTGTCCGTGATGCCGTGCTCCTCGAACAGTTTGGGCAGCAGGTAGCGCCACGCGATCTCGACCTTCTCCTCGATTGTGTAGCCGGCGATCCGGATGATTTCCATGCGGTCGCGCAACGGCGCCGGAATGTCGAACAGATTGTTCGCCGTGCAGATGAAGAGGATGGACGAGAGATCGAATGGCAGATTCAGATAATGGTCCACGAAATCGTGATTCTGCGAGGGATCCAGCACCTCGAGCATCGCGGCCGTGGGGTCGCCCGACATCCCGCCGTGCGACATCTTGTCGATCTCATCGATCATGAACACCGGGTCGCGTACCTGCACGCGGCGGAGCGCTTGCACGAAGAGGCCGGGCATGGCGCCCACGTAGGTGCGCCGGTGTCCGCGGATCTCGGCCTCATCGCGCACGCCGCCCACGGAGATGCGATAGAACTCCCGGCCGATCGCCTGCGCGATCGCCGCGCCGAGGGACGTCTTGCCCGTACCGGGTGGACCCACGAAGCAGAGGATGGGGCCGTGCGGGTCGCCGCCGCGGAGCTTGCGCACGGCGAGGTACTCGATGATGCGCTCCTTGGCTTCCTTGAGGCCGTAATGTCCGGTGTCGAGTGTCTCCTGCACCTTCGCGAGCTCGATCGTCTCCTCGCCCGTACGCGCGTGCCAGGGGAGCGCGAGAATCCAGTCGATGTACGTGCGGATGACCTGGTATTCGCTGGAGGCCGGGGAAAGCATCCGCATCCGGTCGGTTTCGCGTCGCGCCTCCTGGGCCACCTTCTCGGGGAGCTTCGCCTCCTCGAGCTTCTGCAACAGATCGAGCGCATCCTTCTCGCCCGGGTCGGTCTCGCCCAGCTCTGCCTGGATGGCGCGGAGCTGCTGCCGCAGATAGAACTCGCGCTGGTGCTGCTCGATCTTGACCTCGGTCTGCTTCTTGATGTCCTCCATCACCCGCGCGCGCGCCACCTCGCGCTCCAGCCGGCTGAGGACGAAGCGGATGCGATCGCCGATATCGAGGCGTTGCAGCACCTCCTCCTTCTCGGAGATGCGGAAGTTCATGTTGGTGGCGGCGAGGTCGGCAAAGCGCCCCGGGTCCGACATATTCATGCGGAGAATGGCGGGCACTTCATCCGGAATGCGGTCGACCAGATCGGCCAGCGTTTCGGCAGCGGACACGAGGCGGGCCATCAGCTCCTCGCCCGCAACGGGATCGAGCGGCGTCTCGCGCGCCGGCGTGATGTGTGCCACCGGGTACGGGTCGCGCGGCTCCACCCGCTCGACGACGATGCGCCGGAGCCCCTGCAGGGTGATCTGGACGGTGTCGCCAGGAAGATTGATGCGCTCGTGGACGCGGGCCGCCACACCCACCCGGCCGACGAAGGCATCGGGCCGGTTCGGATCATCCTGATCGCCCGTGGCCACCACGAGCGCCACGATCAACCCGCCCTCATCGTGCGCGCGGACGATCGCCAGGTTCTCCGGCGCGCCCATCTGGACCGCGATCGTGCCCAGCGGATAGACAATCGTCGAGCGCAGCGCCATGAGGGGGAGGGTTGGCGGCAGCTCGGAGCGGAGGATTTCTTCCTTGTGTTGGGCTCGAGGCATGAGGAACGGCGGCGGGAGGCTGCAGGAGTGGGACTGCCAGGGTGGAGGGAGTCGGGTGTGGGGTGTGGGGGAACGGCATGAAGCACCACTGCCATTCCGAGGGAGCAGAGCGACCGAGGAATCTCCTCGCCTGGGGAGAAGATTCCTCGCTGCCGCTCGGAATGACAGCTCCCCGCCTCCCCGACACCCGACTCCCTCCACCCTGGTTAACAAAGCTAACCCGGTTTAACTTCTCAGGCTATGTTTGACGAGCTCAGCGATAAGCTGGACGGGATTTTTACGCGCCTGCGCGGGCGGGGCGTGCTCTCCGAGAGCGACATCAAGGAAGGGCTGCGCGAAATCCGCCGCGTGCTGCTGGAGGCCGACGTCAGCTTCCAGCTCACCCGCGAGTTCCTCGAGCGCGTGGAGAGCAAGGCGGTCGGCGTCTCGGCACTCAAGACGGTGTCGCCCGGTCAGCAGCTCGTCAAGATCGTGCACGACGAGCTCACCGCCATGCTGGGCGAGCGGCGCGAAGGGCTCAAGCTCAGCACCGTGCCGCCGACCATCGTCATGATGGTGGGGCTCCAGGGTTCCGGCAAGACCACCACGGGCGCCAAGCTCGCCCGCAAGCTCAAGGGTGAAGGCCGCGCACCGCGGCTCGTGGCAGTGGACATCTACCGTCCCGCCGCCATCGATCAGCTCGAGACGCTCGGCCAGCAGGTGGGCGTCCCCGTGCACGCCGAGCGCGACGCGAAGGACGTCGTGCGCATCGCCAAGCGTGGAATCGACGAGGCCAAGCGCGCTCGCGACCGCGTGGTCATTCTCGACACGGCCGGCCGCCTGCAGATCGATGACGAGATGATGCAGGAGCTCAAGGCGCTCAAGGCCGAGGTGCATCCGGACGAGATTCTCCTCGTGGCCGACGGCATGACCGGACAGGATGCCGTGCGCATTGCCAAGGGCTTCGATGATGCGCTGGGCATCACCGGTGTGGTGCTCACCAAGATGGACGGCGATGCGCGCGGAGGCGCAGCGCTCTCCATCTACGGCGTCACGAAGAAGCCGATCAAGTATGTGGGCGTCGGCGAGAAGGTGGACGCGCTGGAGGAGTTCTATCCCGACCGCATGGCGGGGCGCATCCTGCAGATGGGCGACATCGTCTCGCTCGTCGAGAAGGCGCAGACCACCTTTGATGCCGTCGAGGCCAAGCGGCTGGAGAAGAAGGTTCGCAAGGAAGGCCTCGACTTCGACGACTTCCTGGCGACCATGAAGCAGATGCAGAAGCTGGGGCCGCTCGAGGGGCTGCTCAAGATGCTCCCCGGCGTCAACAGCAAGATGCTCAAGCAGGCCAAGGTCGACCCCAAGCGGATGAAGCACGTCGAGGCGATCATCCTCTCGATGACGAAGGCCGAGCGCCGGGATCCGTCCATTCTCAACGGCTCACGGCGCGCGCGCGTGGCCAAGGGCTCCGGCCGCCCCACGTACGAGGTGAATCGCCTCATCGAGCAGTTCCGCGAAATGCGGAAGCTGATGAAGCGCATGGGGCCGGGAGGACGGCCGGGCCTGCCGCCCGGCATGTTCGGCGGCATGGGCGGCATGCCGTTTGGAGGCTAGGGACGAAAGAGAAGGAAGGAGAGAGGAACCGGCTCCCGCGAGTATCGCCCTCGCCGCCCGACGCAGTTTCTCCTCTCTCCTTCTCCTCTCATGCAGTTCCGGGTGCGCACCGGACAGTCCGGTTGTGCGAAGAGCCCGGGGGAGAGCAACATCACACCACCACTTTGGGAGACGTTCGTCATGGTAAAGATCAGACTCCGCCGCGTTGGCCGGAAGAAGACCCCCATCTATCGGATCGTCGTCGCGGACTCCAGGAGCCCGCGGGACGGCCGATTCATCGAGACCATCGGCCAGTACAATCCGCGCCTGGCCGAGGGCGGGCTGCGCATCGATACGGAGCGCGCGAACCACTGGCTGGACGTCGGCGCGCAGCCCACCGATACGGCGCGCTCCCTGTTACGCAAGGCGGGGGTGCTGAAGCAGCGGCATGAGGCGCGCGTTGCGGCCAGGCGGCAGGCGGCGGCAGTCCCCCTGGGCGAAGCGCCCGCCGCCGAGGCAACCCAACCTGCGGCGAGCGAGCCGGCACCGGTGCCGGAGCCCGCTGCCGCCCCCGCACAGGAATCGGGCGCCGCCGAAAGCGCGGCTGCTGGTGTGCCGGCCGCGGCAGCCGGCACACCTCCGGAAACCGGCCCCGAGACCGCGTGACGTGGCACTGCCCGATCTGTTGATCGTCGGGCAGCTCCGCGGCGCACATGGTATTCGCGGAGATCTCATCGTGGACGTGCTCACCGACGCGCCGGCCGAAGTCTTTTCGGCCGGCCGTCGTCTCTATGTGGGCACGGCCAGCGGCGACCCTGACCCCGATGCCGCCACGCTCACGGTGGAACGCGCGAGACCGCGCCCGGATGGTAAGTTGATCGTCCATTTCCTCACCGTCCCGGATCGCACGGAGGCCGAGCGCTGGCGGGGCCGCTATCTCCTGGCGCCGCGGGATGAGCTGCGGCCCCTCGCGCCCGGCGAGGTCTACCTGCACGAGCTCTCCGGGATGCAGGTGCTGCTGCCATCAGGCGAGACGCTGGGCGACGTGCAGGGTGTGTACGAGCTGCCGCAGGGCATCGCGTTCGAAGTCAGGCACGATGGGCGGGATGTGGTCATCCCGTTACAGGAAGGGTTCGTGCAGCAGATGGACCGTGCCACGCGACGCATCACCGTGACGCTCCCGCCGGGCTTTCTCGATTGATGCTGCGCGTCACCATCCTCACCATCTTCCCCGAGTTTTTCTCGGCGCCGCTGGGGCTCAGCATTCCGGCTCGTGCGTGCGCGGCAGGGAGCGCGACCTATCGCATTGTGGACGTGCGCGACTACACGCACGACCGGCACCGCACGGTGGACGATTATCCTTTTGGCGGCGGGGCGGGGATGGTTATGAAACCCGAGCCGTTCTTCGAGGCGATCGACGCGCTCGGTGCGTGCGCGCCTATCGTGCTCCTCTCGGCGCGCGGGCGGCGGTTTACCCAGGCGGATGCCGCGAGGTTCGCCGCGGGCGAGGAGCTGACGCTCCTCTGCGGTCACTACAAGGATGTGGACCAGCGCGTGGCCGATTACCTTGCGACGGAGGAGCTCTCGCTCGGCGATTTCGTGCTGAGCGGAGGGGAAGCCGCGGCGCTGGCGATCGTGGATGCCACTGTGCGACTGCTGCCGGGGGCGATGTCCGACCACGACAGCGCACGCACCGATTCGTTCTGGGAGAGCGCGGCGCTCGGCGCCCCGAGCTACACCAGACCTGCCGTGTATCGTGGGCATCAGGTTCCCGATGTGCTGCTCTCGGGCGACCACAAGCGGATTGCCGAGTGGCGGCGTACCGAGAGCGAGCGCCTCACGCGCTCACGCGCCGCGGCGGACACTCGCACCATACCGGACACCGACTCACCATGACCATCGCGAGCATCAATCCTGCCACGGGCGAAACGCTGAAGACCTTCGCGCCGCTCTCGGATGCCGATATCGATGCGCGCCTCCAGCGCGCGAGCGAGCTATTCCAGCATTACCGCAAGACGTCGTTCCAGAGCCGCGCAGACTGCATGCTGAAGGCTGCCGGGATCCTGGAGAGCGAGAAGGCCGAGCTGGGCCGGCTCATGACGTTGGAGATGGGGAAGCCGCGCCAGGCCGGCATTGCCGAGGCGGCCAAGTGCGCGCTGGTCTGCCGCTACTACGCGGAGCACGCGCAGCGCATCCTCGCCGATACCGACGTGCCCACAAACGCCGCGCGGAGCTACATCACCTTCCAGCCGCTCGGCGTGGTACTCGCGGTGATGCCGTGGAACTTCCCCTTCTGGCAGGTCTTCCGCTTCGCTGCACCGGCGCTCATGGCGGGGAACGTCGGGTTGCTCAAGCACGCGTCCAACGTGCCGCAGTGCGCGCTGGCGATCGAGGATGTCTTTGCGCGCGCGGGCTTTCCCGCGGGCGCGTTCCAGACCTTGCTGATCACGGCCGGGCAGGTTGGCGCGGTGGTAGCCGATGCACGGGTTGCGGCGGCGACGCTCACTGGCAGCGAAGGGGCGGGGAGCCAGGTAGCGAGCGAGGCCGGGCGCGTGATCAAGAAGACCGTGCTCGAGCTGGGCGGCAGCGACCCGTTCATCGTGATGCCAAGCGCCGATCTCGATCTCGCCGCGACCACCGCCGTCACGGCGCGCGCCATCAACAACGGGCAGTCGTGCATTGCCGCCAAGCGCTTCATTGTGCACGAGGCGATCGCCGACGAGTTCGAGCGGCGCTTCGTGGACGGGATGCGCGCGCTCCGCGTGGGCGACCCCATGGATGAGACGACGCGGATCGGCCCGCTCGCCACACCCGGCATCCTCGAGGATCTGGAGCGCCAGGTGCAGGCGAGCGTCGTGAAGGGAGCACGGGTGCTCATCGGCGGCCACCGGCTCGACCGACCGGGCAACTACTACGCGCCCACAGTGCTCACCGATATTCCGCGGGGGGCGCCCGCCTACGATGAGGAGCTGTTCGGTCCCGTCGCGGCGCTCTTCCGCGCGCGCGACATCGACCAGGCCATCGACATCGCCAACGATACGCCATTCGGGCTCGGCTCTAGCGTGTGGACCAACGACGCGGCCGAGCGACAGCGCTTCATCGACGACCTCGAAGCCGGACAGGTGTTCGTCAACGCCATGGTTGCATCCGACCCGCGCGTTCCCTTCGGCGGCGTGAAGCGCTCCGGCTACGGCCGGGAGCTGGGCGAGGCCGGGATTCGGGAATTCGTGAACGTGAAGACGGTGTGGGTGGGGGAATAGTGGATCAGGAACGGCCGGGTGCAGGGAGCAGGGTGTCAGGTGGGTAGCCAGAGGGCCGCTCTCGCCCGTGCCGTTCCCCTCCACCCGACACCCTACACCCTATCTTCCTGCTCTCTCCACCCTGTCCTCGCTCCTTCTCACCGATGCTCCTCCACCCCCACCTGCCGGCAATACTCCAGGACCGGGCATGTGGAGCACTTGGGGAGATGGCCCGTACAGATATGCTTGCCGAAGGGTACCAGCAGTCGGTTGATCTCTACCCAGTAACGCTTGGGGAGCGTCTGCTCGAGCGCGGTCATGGTCTGTTCCGGCGTGGCGGCGCGGACGTATCCCCATCGGTTGGTCACGCGCCAGACGTGTACATCCACGGCGATCCTGGCCTGGCCGCAGGCAATGGCCAGCGCCAGGTGCGCGCACTTGGGACCCACACCCTTGAAGGACAGCAGGGTGGCTTCGTCGCAGGGCAGCGTGTCGCCGAAATCGGTCTCCGCGCGGCGCGCGATCTCGGCGATCTGCCGCGCCTTGGCCTCGTGAAAGGACGAGGCATGAATGAGCTCGTCGATGCGCTCGGGGGTGAGCCCACGGATGGCGGCCGGCGTGCGCGCCACCGCGAAGAGCTCTTTGGCGGTGTCGAGCGCCACCTCATCGCGCGTGCGGATGGAGATGATGCACGCGACCAATTGCTCAAAGAGCGAGCGATGGCCGGCATCGCCAAGCTCGAACAGCGCGGCATCGGCAAAGCCGGCCACGGCCGTGCGGACCCGGCGCAGCACCGTGGCGATATTGAATGGGCGCTTTCGGAGGGTGGCATGCGGCATGAACCCACGTGCCGTGCACGGGGAATGCCGCGACCGCTGCGCCCCGGTGTCGCCGGGCGGTGCCGCGCGGGCGGCGTGGCGCACCAGGGATGTGACGCGGGCGTGGGTCGCGAAGTTATCCGGGTGTGAACATGACCGATGCGGCAGTCGTACGGCGGGTCCTGGCCGGGGACGTGGAGGCGTTCGCGCTCCTGGTCGACCGGTATTACGACCGGTATGCGCGGTACGCCACCCACATGCTGGGCAGCCGCGAGGATGCCGAAGAGGTGCTGCAGGATGCCTTTCTGCGTGCCTACCGGTCGCTGGCGCGCTACGAGGAGCGCGAACGGTTTGCCGCCTGGCTGTTCCGCATCGTGATGAATCAATGCCGGACCGTCGTCGCGCGCCGGCGGAAGCGCGAGCTGTCCCTGCCCGATTGGGCGCTGCTCGCGCCCGCCGCCGGGGCCGCTGTTCAGCCGGCGGAGCAATGCCTGTTGCGGGAGGAGTTGGCGCACGCGCTGGCGCAACTCCAGCCCGAGCAGCGCGAAGCGGTGCTGCTCAAGTACACCGAGGAGTTCACCTACGAAGAGATGGCGACGATCACGGGGACGCGGGTCTCCGCGCTCAAGATGCGGGTGAAACGCGCGTGCGATCGATTGCGCGAGCTGCTTATGGAGATCAACTATGTCTGAACATTCCGAGGACGTGATGCGCTGGGTGCAGCGCGCGCTCCGACGTCCTGTGGCGACCGATCCCGGGTGCAAGGCCCGGATCATGGATCTGGTGCGCGCAGTGCCGCCGGCCTGGCCGCATGCGAGACGGCGGCGCAGAGCGCGTCCGGGGTGGGCCTCGCCGGTGGTGCAACTGGCGCTGGCCGCCAGCATCGTCGGGGTCATGGCCGTCGGCACGCTTCGCCCCAGGGCGCAGGTGGATGCCGCGCGGGCGATGAGCGCGGTGTCGCCCGATCACGAGACGGTGGTGTCGACGCTTCGCGATACCCTGCGACTCGTGCGATTCATGTTTGTGGATTCGGGCGCCTCACGCGTGGCACTGGCGGGCGACTTCAATCGATGGAGCGCGCACTCGACGCCGCTGGCGCGAGCGGGGGAGCGGGGAGTATGGTCCGTGGCAGTGGCGCTGGCGCCCGGGCGTCACGTCTACGCCTTCGTGGTGGATGACAGTCAATGGGTCGCGGATCCGCTCGCGCCGCGGAGCAGCGCCTCCAGCGGCGGCAGGCCGGAATCCGTCATGATGGTTCCCGTCAACCCGAACTGAGCGCATGGCTCCTTCCCGCAGAACCCCGGTAGCAACCACGGCCGAGCCCCGGAGGCCGTGGCGCGATGTCGCGGCAGCCGCATCGTACCGACCGTCCTACCTGGCGGCGGCGCTCACGGCGCTGGCGATCTTCGTACTGTACGTCGTGACGTTGGCCCCCTCCACGGCGATGTGGGACACCAGCGAGTACATCGCGGCCGCGTATGTGCTCGGGCTTCCCCATCCGCCAGGCAATCCCTTCTTCGTGCTGCTGGCGCACGCCTTCGGCCTCCTCCCGCTGGCGCACAACTACGCCGCGCGGATCAACCTGCTTGCCGCGCTCTCGAGTGCGCTCTCGGCAGGACTCTGGTTCCTGGTGACCGAGCGCGTGGTGGCCACGTGGCTGCCGAGGCGGTGGCAGCAGATTGTCGCGGCCGTGCTCGGCGCCGTCATCGGAGCTATCACGTTCACCGTCTGGCACCAGTCGGTCGTGATGGAGAAGGTCTATACCATCTCGCTGCTCTTCATCGCGGTCATCTCCTGGCTCATGCTGCGCTGGATCGGCCAGCCCGATAGCCCGCGGTCCGATCGGATACTCGTGCTGGTGGCCTATCTGCTGGGCCTGGGCTACGCTGTCCACCCGGCGGGCTTTCTGGCGCTCCCCGCCGTTGGCGTGGCGGTGCTCGTGCGGCGGTGGCAGACGGTGCTGCGCTGGCGGCTCATGCTCGCCGCCGTGCTGGCGCTCGTGCTCGGGCTCACGCCCTTTGTCGCGGAGCCCATCCGCTCGGCGCACTTCCCGCCGCTGAACGAAGGCGAGCCCACGGGCTGCGCGCGAAAGATCGGCTTCTCCTGCACGCTCAGCGGGCTCACGTGGGACCGGTTGATGGCGAACATCAACCGCTCGCAGTACGCCAAGCCATCGGTGCTCAAGCGTCAGGTGCCCATCACCGCGCAGGTGGGGATGTGGTGGCTCTACTTCAAGTGGCAGTGGCTGCGCGACGTGCACGGGGCGCACCCCACCGCGCAGACCATCCTGGCGGTGGTGTTCTTCCTGCTCGGACTGCTGGGCGGCTACGAGCATTGGAAGCGCGACCGATCCGGCTTCTGGTATTTTGGTCCGCTAGTGTTCACGCTGACGCTGGCGCTCATCTACTATCTGAACTTCAAGCTCGGATACTCGCAGGCGCTCGCGCGCGGCGGGAACATCGACTTCTCCATCACCGAGCCGCGCGACCGCGACTACTTCTACCTCTGGAGTTTCTCGACGTGGGGTGTATGGGCCGCGCTGGGGCTGGTGGCGGTATGGCGATGGCTGGCCGATCTGTTCGGCGCACGCGGGGCGGAGGGCGCCGGCACGAGGGCGGCGGCCCCGAGTGCGCGACCGTGGCTGCTGGCCTCGCCGGTGCTGGCCATCGTGCTCGTTCCGCTCCTCGGCAACTGGCACGCGGCCTCGCGAGCCGGTCAGACCTTCACCAGAGACTGGGCGGCCGATCTGCTGAACTCGGTGGAACCGTACGGCATCCTCATCACCAACGGCGACAACGACACCTTTCCGCTCTGGTACGCGCAGGATGTCGAGGGCATTCGCCCGGACGTGCTGGTGGCGGTCACGTCCTACCTGGATATGGACTGGTTCGGGCGACAGATCATTCGTCGGCCCGTGGCGACGTACGACGCGGCCAAGGGGCCCGCCATCTATCGCGGCAAGACGTGGAAGAAGCCAGAAGGTCCGCCGCTCAAGATGAGCTTCGCGCAGGCGGATTCCATCCCGCCCTACATCGTGCTGCGCCAGGCGCAGCAGTTTCACGACGGCGGCATCACGGCCACCATCCAGCCGGGCCTCCTCGAGCGCAACGAGATCGTCACGCTCCGTTTCATTCTGGACGCGTTCCCACAGCGTCCTATCTATTTCGCGGCGAGCGCCTTTCCGGAGCGGCTCGGTCTTGGCAAGTATCTGTTGCGGCAAGGGCTGGTGGAGAAGCTCGAGCCCGAGGCCGTGCAGTCGAGTGCCGACACGCTGATGACCGCCGATGGGCACTTCGATCTACCGCGCACGGAGGCGTTGTGGAACAGCGTGTATCGCGGGCCGGAGGCGCTCCTCCGACAGGGAGACTGGGTGGATCCTGCCTCGCACAGCTCACCGATGAGCTATTCGATCGTCGGGGCGATGCTGTCGCAGGCGCTGCGCCACGAGGGGAAAAAGGCGCAGGCGGACTCGGTGATGCATACGGTCGTGCAGATGGCGCACGTGGCGCATCTGGATGAGTTGCTCTCGGTGCTCGGAGTGGACACGAGCGCCGGAGGCTCTTAGGCAATAAGCGGCCGGGGATCGAACCGCGCGAGTCGGCGCAAAGGCTGACGCGCAAAGGCCGAGGTCAGGTCTCGAATGGTGACTTCACGATTCGAGATTTGACCCCGGCCTTTGATGCTCCGTGATCCTACCTTCGCGGGTGTGCGCTCAGGCCGCTCGCGGCACCTCGCGGATACGCGCGATGAGGCGGCCGAGCTCGCCGATGACCTGCTCGTGTCCCTCGCGAATGAGCGCCGCGAGAATGTGCTTGCAGATCGCATCGCGCCAGAGATGGTCCGCGCAGTCGCATCGCGGATACTGCGCGGTGTAGAGATCCACCCAATGCGGTTCGGCGCCGCCCGTGAAATGGTAGCGTCCGTGCCCTACGCGCTCGCCGTGCAGCTCGAGGCTCCGCTCGAGTCTCGCCTGATCCACGCCGCCGGCGGCGGCGAAGTTGATTGCGGGCTCTGCCATGGTCATTGTCCCCTGCATCCATCCAGTCTGAAAGTGCAACTCGCGCAAGACCTTAGCGCTCTTTATAGTACCCCAAAGCGCGTGGAAGGATCGCGCGGCGCGCGCGGAGCACGGCATGGTCCGTCTCGCTTTTCCGCACGCCAGCCATTACGTTTCCAGTCTACTTTCAATCTGCCTACCCCGGGCGTGACCTCTAGCCCCGAGCGTTCCCATGCATCCGTTCATCGAGACTCAGAAGCCATATCTCCGCAGTGACATTCCCCCCTTTCGTCCTGGCGACACGCTGCGGGTTGCCGTGCGTGTACGGGAGGGTGACAAGGAGCGGTTGCAGACCTTCGAGGGCGTGTGCATTGCGCGGCGCGGGAGTGGCGTGAGCAAGACCTTCACCGTGCGCAAGGTGTCCAACGGCATCGGTGTGGAGCGCATCTTCCCCGTCCACAGCCCGATGATCGGCACGCTGACGGTGGTGCGCCGCGGCCAGGTCCGCCGCGCCAAGCTCTACTACCTACGCAACGTCAGCGGGAAGGCGGCGCGCATTCGGGAGCGGAAGACGCGCGTGGCGCGCGGCGACGCGGAGTAGCGCTCCGTGCCTGGCGGCGTGCGGGGCCGGGCGGCATCCGCCCACCGCAGTCGCTGGAGCACGATCGAGCGCGAGCTGCGGCAGCAGGGCGGTTCACTCATTGCCGGACTGGACGAAGTGGGACGGGGCTCGCTGGCGGGCCCCGTTGTCGCGTGTGCCGTCGTCATGCCGCCCGAGCGGCGCGCCTTGCGTGGTGTGGATGATTCCAAGCGCCTCGCTCGGCCCGAACGGGAGCGGCTGGCCCGGTTGATCCGCCAGCGCGCCCTCGCGCTGAGCATCGGTGCCGCGTCGGCCGGGGAAGTCGACCGGCTGAATGTCTATCACGCAACGGTGCTGGCCATGCGGCGCGCCCTCGCACGCCTCGGGCTCGCGCCCGACCATCTGCTCGTGGACGGGCTGCCGCTGCGCACACTCGGCACGTCGCACATTGCCGTCGTTCAGGGAGATGACCGCTGCTTCGCCATCGCATGCGCGTCCATCGTCGCCAAGGTGACGCGCGACCGCCTGATGGCGCGCCTGGCCTGTCGCTATCCGGACTATCGATGGGAACGGAACTGCGGCTACGCCACCGCCGTACATCTCGCGGAACTCGCCAGACACGGACCCACGCCGCATCACCGCCGTAGTTTCATCGTCAAGTCGCTCGCATGACCGACGGCTCCGTCTTTCGCGCCGGGCTCCTGAACGAACAGGTCGGCATCATCACCGGGGGCGGCACGGGCATCGGTTTTGGCATCGCGGAGCTGCTCGGCGCGCTGGGCATGCACGTCGTGCTGGCCAGTCGCACCACCGAGCATCTGCGTCCCGCAGTCGAGGCGCTGGCCGAGCGAGAAATCGCCGCGAGCGCCGTGGTGGTTGATGTGCGCGATCACGACAGCGTACAGCGCATGGTGCGCGACGTCCAAGCCAGCCACGGGCGCATCGATTTGCTCGTCAACAACGCCGCCGGCAACTTCTACGCGCCATCGGAGTCGCTCTCGCCGAACGCGTGGCATGCGGTGCTCGAGATCGATCTCACCGGCACCTTCTTCTGCTCGCAGGCGGTGCTTCCGGTCATGCGGCACCAGGGCGGTGGGCGAATCGTGAACATCTCCATGACGCTGCACTATCGCGGATGGCCGCAAATGGCGCACGCCACGGCCGCCAAGGCGGGGATCGATGCCCTCACCCGCACACTCGCGCTCGAGTGGGCGCCGCACGGCGTGCGAGTGAACGCGGTGGCGCCGGGACCAGTGCCCACGGAGGGGGTCAAGCGAGCGTTCGTCCCCGCCGATCCCGCAACACCGCCGCTGTTCTCCCGCGCCGGCGCCACGGCCGATGCTCCGCCGCGCGGTATTCCACTCGGCAGGTGGGGATCCCCGCGCGACATCGCGAACGCGGTCGTTTTCCTTGCATCGCCGGCCGGGGATTGGATCACCGGTACGATCGTCGTGGTGGACGGTGGCGAGTGGCTGTCGAAGACGAACGCGTAGGGAGTGCGCCATCACTTCGGAAAAATTTGTGCGCTACGCCACTGTTTTTGCGTCGCGCACCGATGTAACATCCCGCCCGAAGCGTGACGGAACAGGGAAGCGATGGGCCGTAAGTCGCTGCGGGCCGATAACTTGTGATGCACGTCACGTCGCGCGGTAAGGCATGTTTTTGGCAGTGCCCTTCTTTATATGAGTCCCCGTGGCCCTTCACTCGAGTGGAGCAACAAGAGGAGCAGACAGACAATGAAAGAACAGGTCAAGATGTTAGCGACGGTTGCCCTCGTTGCACCCATCATGGCAGGGTGCGCGAGCAAGGGGTTCGTCCGCAAGAATGTCGCGCAGTCGCTGGCTGATCAGAAAGCGCAGATCACATCGCAGCTCGGTGCGCAGATCGACTCGAGCGTGGGGGCGGAGCGCGTCGCTCGCATGGCGGGAGACAGCACCATCATGGCGAACGTGTCGAACCTGCGTCGGGATCTGGATAGCCTCCGCACCGAATTCGGCGCGAAGATCACGGCGTTGCAGACCGGTATGCAGTTCGACATCCCGGTGACCTTCGCGTTCGACGACGCGACGGTGCCCGATCAGGAGAAGCCGGCGCTCGATCAGTTCGCGCGCGTCGCGAACAAGTACTACCCCGGCTCGACGATCACGGTGGAAGGCTTCGCGGATCCGGCAGGGAGCCGCGCCTACAACCGGCGCCTGTCCGAGCGGCGTGCCTCGTCCGTGAAGGATTATCTCACCGGGCAGGGCGGGCTCTCGGCGGACCAGATCCAGACGGTCGGCTACGGCGAGTCCCGGCAGGTCGTGAAGGGCGCGGAGGGCTCGCAGCCTGGCGCGGAGAAGAACCGGCGCGTCGTCTTCGTGATCGAGACGGCACCCGAGGGCGCGGCCGGTGCAACCACGGCATTGCCGTGATAGCGAAACGCTGACCACTCGAAAGGTTGCACAGGTGATCAGAAGCGGCGGGCCCGGCGTGTCGGGCCCGCCGCTGGCACATCAGCCCCGGGCACATCGAAGGACGGCCGGTAGCTGCCGTCCGGCGGCGTCAGATCCAGCCGCGGCGCCCGGCGGCGCAGGACGAACTCGGGCGCGAGCAGCATGCCGAGGATCGTGATGGGCACCACCTGCAACGCCTGGAGCAGCACGGCCACCGCAACGCCCTTGTCGGCTGACAGTCCAAGCATGCCGGCGGTGAAGGCGTACACCAGCTGAAAGACGCCCACGTTGCCGGGCGTCGCCCGCACCAGAAACCCCAGGTTCTCCGTGATGACGGTGGTCGTGCTGCCCGCCACCGTGATGGGGAATTGCACGGAGAGCGCGGTCAGGTGATACGTCGCGACCTGACAGACCCAGGAGAGCATCGAGAGCATGATGGCAGCGACGATGCGCGGGATGGTCACCATGCTGGCGACGCTGCGGACGAAGCGGCTGACGGACCGCCGGATCCGCGCGATGCGCGCAATGGACGCCGTGTGGCGCGATGGCGCCGCGGTCGTCCTGACGGACCATCGCAGGATGAGGAGCAGCAGCACCGTGAGGGCGGCCAGCACCGCGAGCGCCACACCGCGCCATTGCTCGATCGCCTGCGGCAGCCGCAGCAGATAGGCCGCACCAACCACCATGAGGATGTAGCCGAGGATATCGAAGAACCGCTCGAGCAGCAGGCCGGCCAGCACGGCGGCGCTCGGGCTCCCGGACGCACGTGAGACGAAGACCACGCGCGCCGCTTCGCCGCCGTTCGCCACCAGCAGATTGTTGAGCGCCGAGCCGGCCACGGTGGCGCGCAGGGCGAGCGCGAGTGACCGCACGCCCACCGGGCGAAGAAACATCCACCACATCGTCCCCTTGGCCATCAGCGAGACGACGTTCACGGCGGATGCCGCCAGCAGCAGTGGAAGGGATGCGCCCCGCAGGGCGCGCCATGATGCGGCCCAGTTCACGGTCCGCGCCCCCAGCACCAGGAGGACGAGAATCGCCGCGGTGAGCAGCCAGCGCCCCAGGCGCTTGAGCGCGTCCGTACTCACATGGGGAGCGTGCGGAACGTGTAGCCGCACTGACGCAGAGCGTCAATGATCAGCGGGAGTGCCTGCGCGGTTTGCGTGCGATCGCCGGCGGGGTCGTCGCCGTCGCCATCGTGCAGCAGCAGGATGCACCCGGGCCGCACTCCGTCCAGTGTCCGCCGCACGATCTGCTCCACGCCGGGCCTGGCGGAGTCCCACACGCCGAGCGACCACCCCACCGTCTGCTGGCCCAGTGTGCGCGCGATGGGCGTGACCCATGGAGCACGAAAGCCGTGCGGCGCGCGAAAGAAGGTGGGACGGCGCCCGGTCGCTCGCTCGATGGCGTCCGTGCCGAGCACCAGATCGTGGCGCGCGTACCCTGGTCCACGCCGATGCAGCGTGCGGTGAAAGTAGCCATGATTGCCCAGCTGATGTCCTGCACTCGCCGCTCGGCATGCCAGCGCGGGCCAGCGATCGGCGTGACGCCCGAGGATGAAAAAGGTGGCCGGTATCTGCTCGCGCTCGAGCGTGTCCAGAATCCGGGGCGTGGCTACGGGGTTGGGGCCATCATCGAAGGTGAGCGCGATGTTCCGCTCGCCGCCGGGGAGCGCGCCGAGCGCTCGACCAAACAGCGGACTGTTGCGGTGGTAGCTCCCGTGGACGGCTGCTCCCGCGGCAACCACCGCCGCGGCCGCGCTCAGCACCATCATGGCGCCACCGCCGCGAGGCCACGGACCCGCGCATAGACATCGAGAATCGCATCCGCCACGCGGGGCCACGAGTACGTGAGTGCCCGCACACGCCCCGTGGCGCCGAGTCGTGCCCGGAGCGCCGGATCATCGAGCAGCCGGATGAGTGCATCGGCCAGCCGCTCGTGATCGTCTCGTGGAAAGAGCAGTGCCTCACGCTCGTGCGCGACGACTTCCCGAAAGCCGAAGATATCGGAGCACACCACCGGCGTGCCGCAGGCCATGGCCTCCAGCAGCGTGATGCCGAACGACGCCTTGGTGGTGGGGCAGGCGTAGATCGCGCTGTGCGCGTAGTAGCTCGGTCGTCCCTCGAGCACGGAGCCGACGAAGGTGATGTCGGGATCGGCGAGCGCGGCGCGCTCGTAGTGGGCGCGCAATGGACCATCGCCCACCACCACCAGCCGGCTCCGGTATCCGCGCTCGCGCACGCGCCGGAACGCGCGCAGCAGCGTAGCCAGCCCGTTGCGCGGATCCAGACGCCCGAGAAACAGGATCACCGGCACGTCGTCGGTCCAGTCGGGCGGCGGCGGAGCCTGCGGGGTGAAGCTCTCGGTGTCGATCCCGTTCGGGATGATGGTCCAGTCCGCCCGAAAGTGGCGCGCGTGGGCCTCGGCGGCCGCGGGAGAGACGGCGATGGCTGCGTCCAGCCGGTCGAGCCGCCGCTGGAAGTACGCAGGAAAGTGGCTGTAAATGCGCGAGTGATCGAAGTACGTATGGAACGTTCCGATCGTGGGGCAGTGCGCCTCGTCGATCGCCAGCAGCGGGAGCGTTGGCACGAGCGGCGAATGGACGTGCACGATATCGTAACCGCCGCGTCGCAGCACCTCCCGCACCCGGCGCCTCAGGGCAAGTCCGACCGTGATACGCGCCATGGAACCGTTGGCGTAGATGGGCTGGCTGTAGCCGATCTGCACAACGTGCTCGCCGCGCTCCGGTGCCCGCGTTCCTCGCATGCTGGACGTGATAATGTCCACGTGATGCCCGCGGCGGCGCGCCTCGCGGGCAAAAAAATGGACGTGCTCACACACGCCGCCAAGATGAGGATAGTAATACTCGGTGACATGGGCGATGCGGAGCGGTCTGGGCCGCTCCACAACAATACTGCGGGCCGATGGGGGCTCGCACGGCAGATCGACCGCCGACCGCAAGGCGGAGCGTTCCATGGTGGTGCTGGCCGAAGAAGGAATCGCGTGGTCGAACCGGAACCGCATCAGGATAACAGAGTGCGGGCGTTCCGGCTATGGGAGACTCGCTCCGGGCGGGCGGCGGCTGCCCAGTGCATTGGGAACGTCGACGGGCCGGGCGCGCTTGGTCCTGCGCTGGTGGCACCACAAGGGGGCCCGGCATCACGAGGGAGGGCGGTGCATCGCGCACCGCCCCGCTGCTGCTCGGTCACGCCTGTGGTGCGCTCACGCGGCCGTCATGGCATCGGCATTGATCACCGCTTCCGCCAGCTGCGTGAGCTTGTGGTCCATGCCCCCTTCCTCGTTCAGCGTGCGCTGCAACAGGTCGGCCTGTTCAGGGTGCCCCAGGAGGTTGGCAAAGGTCCGAACACATCCGTAGCCCGCGATTTCGTAATGCTCCACTCGCTGCGCGGCCGCAATGAGCGCCGCGTCGAGCACATCCGGCTCCGATTGTTTCTTCAGGAGCTCTTCGCCCTCCTTGATGAGCCCTTGCATTCCGACGCAGGTTTGTCCGGAGGGATTCTGGCCCAGTTGCTGGAAGATCTGGTCGAGTCGCTGGACGTGTGTCTTGGTCTGTGCCTCGTGCTGCTGGAATCCGCTCTTCAGGCCCGGGTGCGAGCTGCGCTTGGCCATGGTGGGCAGGGCCGAGAGCAGCTGCTTTTCGGCGCTGTACAGATCCCGCAGTTGATCCAGATAGAGCTCGTTCAAGGAATCGAGTGCCATACCTACCTCCTGTGCTACTGGTTCTGGCCGGACTTTCGTCCGAGTGTCGCCGCATGGGATGCGGAGCGGCGACGATGCCGCCGTTGTCGCGCATGGCCCATGCCGCGAGCAGGCCGTGGTCGGGTATTGCTCACCACGGCCGCAGCCGCGGGGCAGCCGCGGCGTTTGCGTGCCGCAGAGGCGGAGGGCGCCGGTGGCGTTGACGTCCGACGAGGCGGAAGACGGGCGGTACCGCGAGCCGCTTGCCGGCTTCGATATCGGGGCGGTGCTGGAGCACAGTCCCAATGGCGTGGCCATTCTGGATGCCGAGTATCGCTGTCGCTATCTCAACGCCGAAGGGGAGCGTGTGGCGGGCGTGGCGCGCGACCAGGTCATCGGCCGCCATGCTTGGGAGGTGATGCCGCATCTGTCTGAAGATGCGGTGACCTCCACCCTCGCGCGGGTGGCCTCGGAGCGGCGGGAGGCCACGATCGATGTGCAGCATCCCGAGAGTGGGCGATGGTACGAGCTGCGGCTCATGCCCGCGGCACCGGGCGTGATCGTGTATAGCTGGGATGTCACGGAGCACCGCACGAGCGAGGAGTCAGTGCGGCGGAGCGAACAGCGCTTCCGCTCCCTCATTGAGAATGCGTCCGACACGATTGCCGTGATCGACGCGCACGGCATCCTGCGCTATGTGAGTCCCGCGCATGAGCAGGTGCTCGGACTCGGCCCGGAGGAGCTCGTCGGGCACGCCGCCGGCGAACGGTTGCATCCGGATGATTACGAATCCGTGCGCGCGGCTCTGTCACAGGCATCGGCACATCCGGGTGCGGCCGTGCCGCTGGAATTCCGCTACCGGCATCGCGACGGCTCCTGGCGCCGGCTTGCCGCGATCGCCACGAACCTGCTGGACGATGCCTCGGTGGGTGGGGTGGTCGTGAACTCGCACGACATCACGGAACGCGCCACGCTCGAAGAGCAGTTCCGGCAGGCCCAGAAGATGGAACCGATGGGACGGCTGATGGGCGGCATTGCGCATGACTTCAACAACCTGCTTGCGGCAATGATGGTCAACTGCGAATTCCTGCGGGAGGAGCTGGGCTCGCCGAGTGCCGCGGGATATGCCGAGGCCGAGGAGATTTCTCGCGCCGTGGAGCGGGCGGCCGCTCTCACGCGACAATTGCTGGCGTTCAGCCGCAAGGAGACACGCGCGCCCGGCGTGCTCGATCTGAACCGCGTGGTCCTGGACACCGACCGGATGCTGCGGCGGGTGATCGGCGTGGATATCACGCTCACGACGGAGCTGGATCCGTCGGCCGGAGCTGTTCGCGCCGATGGCGGTCAGCTCACGCAGGTGTTGATGAACCTGGCGGTGAACGCCCGCGACGCCATGCCTTCCGGCGGCAGGCTCACGCTGCGCACCTGGAAGGCCGACATCGGCGGGCCTCGCTCGGGCGAGGGCCCCGGCATTCCACCAGGGGCCTACGTGGCGCTGGAGGTGCGCGACAACGGATGCGGCATGGACGAAGCGACCCGAGCGCGGGCCTTCGAGCCGTTCTTCACCACCAAGGGGGAGAAGGAGGGCACAGGGCTCGGGCTCCCCATGGTGCAGGGCATCGTGCAGGAGTCGCACGGCTTTATCGAGGTCGCGAGCGAGCCGGGGCGGGGCGCGGCCTTCACGCTCTATTTCCCGCGCGTGAGCCCATAGCACGGCGCAGGGCCCGCGGCCCGGTGCTCCCCGGGGCCGCCCGATGATGACAGCGGTTGAGCGGGGCTGTGCGTAGACTGGCCAGTTGGCCCCAGTGCTGCGCGATCCCCACGCGTCCATTCAGCCGGAGCTCCCATGCGCCATCCTCACCACCGTTGCAGCGCGCACGCCGTCGTCCTCGTTGCGTGCGCCTTCCTTGCCACCGCCCCGGCCGCCCGCGCTCAGCAGGAGAAGGCGGCGGCGCCCATGTCTCCCCGTGAGGTGCTTGCCTCGGAGGGCTACGTGCGTCCGCCCGCGGAGATCGAGCGGCTGGTGACGGCCCCCCGGCAGAACGCCATCTCGCTCACGAATCTGAGCCCCGACCGCACGCACTTTCTCGAGCTGAAGAGCGGCGGGATGCCAAGCGTGCAGACCTTCGGGAAGCCGCATTACTACTTTGCCGGACTGCAGGTGGACTACACGGCGAACCGCGCGCGCGACCTCACCGACCGCGGCGCCGCTGGCCTCGAGATCATCGATGCCACCACGGGGCGCGTGCATACCATCGACGCGCCCAAGGGGGCGACCGTCAGCAGCCCGGAATGGTCGCCCGACGGCTCGCAGGTCGCCTTCATGGCGAACTTTCCTGACGCCACTCAGCTCTACGTGGCCGATGTCGCCTCGGGCAAGGTCCGCCGGGTGATGTCCGCACCGCTGCTCGCCACGCTCGTCACCGACCTCGAGTGGACGGCGGACGGAAAGAACGTCGTGACGGTGCTCATCCCCGACGGGCGCGGGCCCGCGCCCAAGCGGCCTGCCGTCGAGACGGGGCCGCTGGTGCGCATCACAGACAGCCTGGACGACCAGACGCGCGTGTACGCGAGTCTCCTGCGCGACGAGTTCGACAAGCGGCTCATGACATACTACATCACCGGCCAGCTCGCAGTGGTCGATGCAAAGTCGGGCGCCGTGCACCGGATCGGGAAGCCGGCGATGATCGAGGAAGTCCACGCATCACCGGACGGCAAGTACTTCGACGTGACGCGCATGGAGGAGCCGTTCTCCTACATCGTGCAGTACCGGAGCTTCCCGCGCGCCGAGGAGCTGTGGGATGCGAGCGGCACGGTGGTGGCCGAGCTCTCGAAGCGAGATCTGCAGCTCCCGCAGCCCCGCTCCGATAACGGACCTGGTGCACGCTCGGCGCAGGACACGATGCCGCGCGACTTCGGGTGGCTGCCGAACGGGGCAGGGCTGTACTACCTGCAGCAGGAGGCGGCGCCGCGCCGTGGGAGCGCCGGTGCTACGGATGCCGGCGGGCGGAGGGGACGGGCCAACACCCGCGGGAAGGACCGGCTGGTCGCGTGGATGCCGCCCTTCGACGCGGGCAGCCGCAAGGTGCTCATGACGAGCGACAACCGCATCGGCAGCGTGCTCTTCTCGGACGACGCGACCATGGCGTTCATCGCCGAGAACGCGAACGGCACCGGACACGTCTACGCCGTGTACTTCAACGACCCGGGGAAGCAGTACAGCATCTGGCGCCTGCGCGGGCTCACGGCCAGCGTAGGCGGAGGGCGGCGCCGGTTTGGCGGGCGCGGCTCGGGTGCCGACTCGGTGACGTTCTTTCAGAGCCCCGGCAATATCATGACCAAGCCCGGCCGTTCGGGAGCGCCGGTGGCGCTGCTGTCATCCGACGGCAGGTACGCATATCTGCAGGGCACGCACTACTACCGGCAGTGGGAGGAGCAGGCGCCGCGCGGCTTCGTGAATCGCGTGGAGATCAAGACCGGGCAGACGACACCGCTGTTCGAGGGCGCCACTGACGCCTCTGAAACGGTGACGGCGGCGCTCGACGATGACTTCACGCGCGCCGTCGTGGAGCGCCAGTCACCCACGACCGTGGCCGACTCCTATCTGCGCGACATGAAGAGCGGACAGCTCACCAAGCTCACGCACAACGTGGACTACACGCCGGAGTTCACACACGCGGTGCGCAAGCGCATCTGGGTCACACGCGCGGACGGACACCGGTTCCTCGTGAACCTCACGCTCCCGCAGGATTACAAGGCGGGTACGCGGCTGCCCGCCATGTTCTGGGTCTATCCGTACGAGTTCACCGACCAGGCGGGCTACGAGCGGACGCTGCGTACGGACAACGTCAACGAGTTCCCGCGCGAGGGCCCGCGCACCATCGAGTATCTGGTGACGCAGGGCTACGCCGTGGCGGAGTTCGATCCGCCGATCATGGGCGAGGCCGGCCGGATGAACGACAACTACGTCTCCGATCTGCAGGACGACCTCATCGCGGTCATCGATGAGCTGGACCGCGACGGCTACGTCGACCGCACGCGTCTCGCGATCGGCGGTCATAGCTACGGCGCGTTCACGACGGCGAACGCCATGGTGCATACGCCGTACTTCAAGGCGGGCATTGCCGGCGACGGCCAGTACAATCGCACGATGACCGCCAACGGGTTCCAGAACGAGCGCCGCGACCTCTGGACGGGGCAGAGCGTCTACATCCACATGTCGCCCATCTTCTATGCCAACAAGCTCACGGGCGCGCTCCTCATGTACCACTCCATGGAGGACCAGAACGTCGGCACGGCGCTCATCAGCTCGATCCGCATGATGCACGTGCTCGAGGGCCTCGGAAAGACCGCGGCGCTCTACGTGTACCCGTATGAGGACCACGGTCCGCGCACCACGGAGACCATCCTCGATCAGTGGGCGCGCTGGGTGGCGTGGCTGGACGTGTACGTGAAGAACGCGAAGCAGCCAGTCGAGCCAACGAAGGTGGCGATCCCGTAGCCCGGCACCCGCGGTCATGCGATGCAAGCGAGGCAGCCATGAACTGGCTGCCTCGCCTGCGCTATGTCGTGATGCTCCCGGAGTCCGCGCACACCTCGCGAACGGGGCCGCGGGTAGGTGCACCCACGACCGATGCCGGCTATCTTTCCACGTGGCCAGCCGCCGGGGTAGATGCGATAATGCGCGAGGTCGTGTGCCTCGATCTTCGTTCTCATCGATGCGGCGGCCTCCGCTGATGCCGTTCAGTGGACCCGGTAGCTCAGTTGGTAGAGCAACGGACTTTTAATCCGTAGGTCCTGGGTTCGAGACCCAGCCGGGTCATTACACCATGAGCGCTCCCCGCTACACCTACGTCCTTGCGCTGCTCTTCACGCCAGACCGCCAGCGCGTGGTGCTCATGCGAAAGACGCGCCCCGCCTGGCAGGCCGGCCGCGTCAATGCGCTCGGCGGCAAAGTCATGCCCGGCGAGCGCGCGAACGATGCCGCGCGGCGCGAGGTGCGGGAGGAGGCGGGCGTGGATGTGCCCGAATGGGAGGAGTTGCTGCTCTGGGAAGACCCGGTGTACCGGATGCACGTGTTCCGCGCCTTCTCGGCGGCCGCGTGCGACGCGCGCACCGCCGAGGATCAGGAAGTCTTTCTGGCACCCGTGCAGACGTTGCCGGCCGAGGTGATCGACAACCTGCGGTGGCTCGTGCCGCTCGCTCTTGACCGGGATGTGGCCGTTCCCATTCGCGTCAGGAGTGCCGCGTCCGAGGGGTCCGGCCTCACGCAGCCCTGACGTCAGTCTCCGGCTGTGGCCTGCGCGGTGGCATGCTGGTAGACCATGCGTGAGATGTCCGCGATGAGCGTATCCGCGGTCGCATCGTCGGTGATACCATGCGTCAGAACGACCAGCACGTACGGCGCGCTCCCGCGTGGGTAGACGATGGCGGCGTCGTGATGGATGCCGGTGATCCAGCCCGTCTTGTGAGCGACGGGCGTGCCGGGGGGCAGCCCGGCCGGGATCTCGCTGTGGAACTCCTGCTTGAGCAGGATGGTGCGCATGGCGGCGCAGCTCTTGGCTGATGCGGCGCGGTTCTCCTGAATGGCGGCGAGGATAGTCGCCAGGTCGCGCGCCGTGGTGGTGTTGTTCATCCCCTTGTCGAACGCCTTGAGATCCTCCACGCCGCGCAGCACGCGAATGCGCATCGCCCCCAGCTCGTGCATGGTGTGCTGCACGTTCTTCGCGCCTACGAGCGCGATCACCGCGTCGGTGGCCAGGTTGCTCGATCGCTCGATCATGTGCGACATGAGCTCGCGGACGCTCACGCGCGTGCCCACCCTGGCGTACATCGAGCTGTCCGAATCGTCGCCCGCATCGAGCGAGTATGGAGACCCATCGACTATCGAGGAAAACTGATTGACGAGCAGCACAGGCTGGTCAAGCGAGAGCGCACCAGCGTCCACCTGGCGGAACACCTGGATCATCACGGGCACTTTCATGGTGCTCGCCGCGTGCATGCTGGAGTCCGCGTCGAGATAGAGCGTGTCGCCCGGCGCACCGAGGTTGCGATACGCTACGCCCACCTCGACGCCGCTCAGCCGCGCGACGCGCGCGCGGATCTGCGCGGCGAGCGAGTCGGTGCCGGTGTGAACGCCGGTGGCGGCCAGGGCGGCAGCGAGGAAAAACAGATGGACCATAGTGCGCGAATATACTGGCGGGCCGGCGAGCGCAACAGTTACGTTGCCTTGCCTGCCATTGCTCGTATTGTCAATACGGGGAGAGCGTCCTCGTCTCGAGCGTGCCTGGCCATTTTCCCCACTCGCCGCCACTCGCCATGTCTGAGACAGATCCGGCATCTCCCTCCACGGCCCCCGCGCAGGAAACACGGCGCGAGCGTCTGCGCTTTTCGGACTTCACCTTCCGCCGCACGAGCGATGGACGGTGCAGTGCGGATGTTGAGCTCGAATGGGTGGATGGCGTGGTGGTGCACGGCTCCGCAACGGGACAGTCGAGCCCGACGGTGGACCTTCGCGTGGCCGCTGAGGCGGCGCTGCGCGCCATCGAATCCTTCGCGGACGGGGCGCTCAGCTTCGAGCTGATCGGCGCCAAGGCCATCAAGGCCTTCGATGCCACGGTGATCATCGTCTCTGTCGCGAACCGTCGCGCCGAGGGACCGCGCCGATTGCTGGGTGCCTACCTGGCCGAGGAGGATCCCGTGCGCGGAGCGGTGCTCGCCGTGCTGAGCGCAACCAACCGTGTTCTTGGCAACTTCATCGTGCTACGCTGACATGCCGCATTCCATTCGCGCGCTCTCCGCCCGAGGCCCCGCCTCTGGCGTTCCGCATCCGCGTTTGCGTGCCTCCCGTGCCCCCCGTTCGTTGTCCGGGGCACGATGAGGAGGCGCTCGTCCTGCCTGTTGCTGTTGGGGATACTCCTCGCGGCCTGTCATGGGGCGCCGCCGGCACCGCCACCCGCTCCGTTGGTCGTCGTCCCTCCGCTTCCTGACAGCCTCGTTGAGGCGGTGCTGGGCGAGAGCGCATTCGCCGACACCGCGAGCATCGCTACGCATGACGTGACCGGCGAGGCGCTCGATCTGTTCGGTGATTCGGTTGGCGCGTCCGCCGACCCCGCTGATGACGACGAGCCCAGTTGGGACATCGACGTCCAGTCGTACGAAACGCGGCGGCGCGTGCAGTACTACGTCCGGCGTTTCGGCGGGAGTGGGCGCGATGAGTTCGCGCTCTGGCTGGCGCGGGGCGGACGCTACGAGCCCATGATCCGCGCAAAGCTCCACGCCGCCGGACTGCCCGAGGACATGACGTATCTTGCGCTCATCGAGAGCGGGTACGATCCCGACGCGTACTCGAGCGCGGCGGCCGTGGGCATGTGGCAGTTCATGACGAGCACCGCACGCGGGATGGGGCTGCGTGTAGACTGGTGGGTGGATGAGCGGCGCGACCCAGTGCGCTCCACTGATGCCGCGGTGGCCTTCCTGAAATCGCTCGACGATCAGTTCGGCTCGCTCTACCTGGCCGCCGCCGCGTACAATGGAGGGCCCGGCCGGGTCTCGCGCGGCCTCACGCGCTATGCCGACGACCTGGATGGTGTGGCGGCGGACGATGTGTTCTTCGCGCTGGCGGACAAGAACTACCTGCTCGCCGAGACGCGGGACTACGTGCCGCGGCTCATCGCTGCCGCACTCGTGGCAAAGGATCCCACCCGATACGGTTTCCAGATCACGTACGAGCCGCCGCTCCAGTACGACAGCGTGCGCGTGGGGCCATTCACACCGCTCGCGGCCGTAGCGCAGGCCGCGCGCACCACCACGGCGGAAGTGACGGCGCTCAATCCGGCCGTGCTCCGCGGCGTCACGCCGCCCAGCGATTCGTTTACCGTGCGCGTCCCGGTCGGCCACGCCGAGGGGTTCGCCGAGGCGTATGGAGCGCTCCCCGCCCGGGAACGCCGAGCCTTTCGGACGGTCCGAACACGGAAGAATGAGACGATGGCCGCGCTGGCTCGGCGCGGCGGGCTGACGGTGCACCAGCTGTCCTGGTTCAATCCGCAACTGCGCTCGACGCGCCGCGGACGGCTGTACAGCGGCCAGAGCGTACGCCTTCCATCGCTCGCCGTGCTCTCGGCCGCGCGCAATGTGCCGGATCCCTCCATCGAGCGCTATGGGAGCTCGCGCGGCCACACGGTCACCCACGTCGTACGGCATGGTGAATCGCTCTGGTCCATCGCGCGCAAGTACCACACGTCGGTGAAGTCCATCGAGCGGCTGAACGGCTTCCGGAAGAGCATCATCTTCCCTGGCCAGATCATCGTGGTGCGCGGCACCTCGGGGCGGACACACGTCGTGAAGAGCGGAGAGACGCTCACCTCCATCGCACGCCGGTACGATACGACGCCCAAGCGGCTGGAGCATCTCAACGGCCTGCACAGCGACAGGATCTTCGCGGGGCAGAAGCTGCGCGTGCGGTAGGGCGCGCGCAGCGATGCGGGGGGCTCAGTTGATGACGCCCGCCCCCGTATAGCCCTTCGTCACGAGGCGGCCGTAGCCGTTCCCCGGATCAATACCCCGGGCCTGCAGGCTCGCCACCGTCGCCGGCCCGCGGTTGTACGCGAGCAGGGCGAGCTTCACATTCCCCTGATAATCGGTGATGAGGGAGTGCAGGTAGCGGAATCCGATGCGCAGGTTGGTGGTCCGGTCGTACAGCGCCGCGCGGCTGATGCCAGGACGGAAATACCTGGCGGTGGCCGGCATGAGCTGCGTCAGGCCAATCGCACCCACGGGGCTCGTGGCGTGTTCGTAGAACTGGCTCTCCACGTTGATCACCCGGAAGCCAAGCTCGGGATCGATCCCTTCGGCAAGCGCGATATCGTAGATGGAGCCGGACAGGTCCGCGGCGATGTGATATCGCGTCGAGTACTTCATGACCATGTTGGCTCGATCGAGCTGCGATCTGAGCAGACTGATCTCACCGCGTGCCGCATCGAGTTGCTGGCGTAACGCGACGGTTGTATTGGGATGCTTGGAAAACGGTGAAGCCGATGCAATAGCCTCGGCGGGGCGCTCATGGGGCAGGAGCGCGGCGGCACCAAGGAATGCCGCGATGAGGAGTCCCTTCTTGATCCGATTCCATCGTCGGATGTGATCGCCCCGGTGCGTATAGCTGTGCCGTGGGTGCTTCATGCGAACCCTCGTCTGCATAGGTGTAGACGCACGAACGGGGCTTCCAACGCCCCGCTGAACCTCCCGCTCTTGCAACGCACGTGCCGCTTATGCGCGATGCCAGTGTCCGCTGCGTCCGCCAGATTTCTCCAATAAACAAACGTCGGTGATTTGCATACTTCTATCGATTGCCTTCGCCATATCATAAATCGTGATCAGGGTGACGGCTACGGCCGTTATTGCCTCCATCTCGACACCAGTTTTGCCAACGGTGCGAGCGGTAGCTTCCACGCGGAGTCCAGGCAACGCTTCATCAGCCGTAATCACTACCTGGACATCCGTGAGCGGGAGGGGGTGACAGAGGGGTATAAGCTCCGCCGTCCGTTTCGCCGCCATCACGCCAGCCACCCTGGCCACTGATATGACGTCTCCCTTACCCAGAGAGTTTCGCTGGATTGCGGCCAGTGTTTCGGGCTGCATTCGGATGACGCCTGTTGCACGCGCGAATCGATCCGTGACGGCTTTCTCCGTCACATCCACCATCCGTGCCTGGCCCGCCGTATCGACGTGCGAGAGATCGCTCACCGAAGGAACTCCGTCAGATCGTGGATGAGCGCCGCACTCAGGAGCGGCGGACTCACGTTGCCGGTCGCGCGACGCTTCGTGTGTTCCACACGATCGATGGCGCGCGCGGCCGCCATCGCGTCCTGCTCGTCGCCCGCGCGAAGTGCCGTCTGCGCGCGCTCGTGCAGAAGGACCGTCACGGAGTCGAGCACATCGGAAAAGAACCCGCGCGAGCGCGATCCGCCGAACGACATCGCGACGCGCATCTGCTCGGCACGGCTCGCCGATGCCGCATCCACCAGCGCGCGGGCCGCCGTGCGCGCCGCGGTGTGCGCGGCAGCGCCGAACAGGCTCCCGGGTCTGCCCGCGGCACGACGCACGAGGTCCTCTCGTGGGGCGGACGCGTCGCTCGCTTCCAGTGCGCTCCGCACGGCGGGATCGGCGAGAAAGGCGCGCACATCGGCATCGGGGAGCGACGTCGCACGCAACGTGACCACGCGCGAGCGAATGGTGGGGAGGAGCGCCCCTGGCTCACTGGAGGTGAGAATCAGCGTCGTGTCGGCCGGAGGCTCCTCGAGCAGCTTGAGAAACGCGTTCGCGGCCTGGTCGGCCCCTTCCTGCGGCACCATGCGCTCCGCGTCCCCGAGGATGAACACCTTGCGCGCGCCGAGTGTGGGCGTGTACGCGGCGAGCGTGACGATGGTGCGCACGGTTGCCACGAAGATGCCTTCCATGCCGCTCGGCGCCGCATAGAGGCCATTCGACTTGGCACGTCCCGCGAGCGCCTCGGCATAATCATCGAGCACCTGCTCGTGTGCGGCGCTGCCGTCGGCGAGACGGGGGCGTGGGAAGAACCAGCGCAGGTCCGGGTGCCCAAGCGCCAGCGCGAAGCGGCAACTCTGGCACTGTCCGCATGGACGCTCCCCCGTGTGCTCGGTGCAGAGGAGATACTGTCCCAGCCAGAGCGCGAGCCGCTGCTTCCCGATGCCGCGCGGTCCCTGAATGAGGAGCGAGCCGGGAAGCGCGCCGCGAGCAACCGTAGCAGCGAGCCGCCGGCGCAGCGCAAGATGACCGTACAGCGGAACGAGAGGCACGACGAAATATGGAAGCGAGAGGAGAAAGGAGAAAGGCGAGAGGGGGCAGTGAGTCAATGGGTCAGGAACGGCAGGGGAGCGGGTGTCGGGTCGGCGGGCAGCGATCTCCTCTCCCACGGCCGGTCCAAAACTCATAGCTGGACACTCACAACTCATAAACGCCCCTCCCGCCTTTCTCCTCTCTCGCCGTTCCTATGGGGGCAACTCCGCGAGCATTCGCTGGTAGATCTCGAGATGCGGTTCGTCGAAGAGGACGGCAATCAGGCGATCGAACTCGGACTCGTGCGCGCGCATGGCGCCGAGCGCGATGCGGGCGGCATCGGGCTTCGGATAGCCGTACACGCCGGCGGAGATGGCGGGGAAGGCGATGGAGCGGATCGTGCCTTCCTCACGCGCCAGACGGAAGGCGCTCTCGTATGTATTCGCCAGCAGTTCGGGCTCCCCGTGCGTGCCACCGCGCCAGATAGGCCCCACGGCGTGGATCACGAAGCGTGCGGGAAGGTCGAAGCCTTCGGTCATGACCGCGCTTCCGGTGGGACAGCCCGGATAGCGCCGCACGGCGCGCATCAGTTCGGGTCCCGCCGCGCGGTGGATGGCTCCATCTACTCCGCCCCCGCCGGCGAGCTCGGCATTCGCGGCGTTGACGATGGCATCGACATCGAGTGTCGTGATGTCACCGCGAATGATCTCGATCAACGCCACGCAGGGTGGATGGTGACGGCTGCGTGCCCCATGTGCTGCATCACATGCGCTGCCCCGGGTCGCGCTCCAGCGCCCCGCGGTCCCAGTGCGCGAGGTGCGCGGCGGCCGCGTACGTGCTGTCCAGGAAATCCTCCACCGCGTCGTCCGGCGATGCGGCGGTCCGAACGAGCTCGTATGGCAGAATGAACTCGCGCAGCGTCGTATCGTAGTACGCCCCTGCCGGCAGGATGGCGGCGTCCTGCAACCCCTCGGGCTCCGGATACGCATAGGCGTAGAACGCGGCATCGGAAATGGTGCCGCCGCCCGGCCAGAAGCCGGCACTGATCTCCTCATGCGAGTACGCCTCGCGCATCACCGAGTCCGGCACGTTGGGCGCGCTGCCGACATGCGGAGGGGCGCGGCGGCCCGAAAAGCGCGTGGTCGCGAGATCGAAGCTGCCCCAGAAGAAATGCACCGGGCTCGCCTTCCCGATGAAGCGCGCGCGAAATCGCTTGAACAGCCGATCGGCTTGGACGAGCGCTTGCCACCAGCGATGCACGGCGTCGCTGTCATAGCTGCCATGCGTCTCATCGTCGGTGAGTGGAATGGCGCCCTCGATCTCGACCGGCATGGACCAGAGGTGGAGCTGGATACCGAGCGCGCGAAGGACGTCCAGGTATTCGGCGTAGAAGTCCGCCACCGTACGCGGACGGAGCGCTATCTCGCGCGACGCGCCGTCATTCGTGCGCACCAGGAGCGCGTGGCCGATGAGGTCGAAGTCGATGGTGATGCTGCGCGTGTGGTACGGCATCGGCGAGGTGGTGAGCCCGGACGACGTGACGTACAGCGCAACCTCCCACCAGTGGTTCTCGCGCGGCGCCAGTGCCAGGCGCGTCTTCCCGACCATCTGCGTCCAGAGATGCAGCGTAGCGTAGCTGTCCTTCCACTCGGCGAGCGACAGTCGCGGCCATGCGGCGGCGGTGTCTGGCGTGTTGTGCGGTGCAGGCATCACGGCCTCCAGGCTGCTGAACTGTTCTTTCTGTGTACTCCCGTCAGATGCGCGAGCCATCCCGAGCAACGGGGCGCGCTGCCCGGTTCATGCGGCTAGGCCGCGAGCACCGGAAGCGCCGCTCGCGCGCCGTGCGCCGTCTCGATGAGGCCGCCACCCAGTATGCGCTCGCCGTCGTACAGCACGAGCGACTGCCCGGGCGTGATGGCCGCGACGGGCTGATCGAGCGCGAGCTCGATCTCGGTGCCATCGATGCGCAGGATCTGCGCCGCCGCCGGCGTCGCGCGATGCCGCACCTGCACGTGGACGGCAGTGCCGACAGCCGGCGGCTCGTCCACCATCCAGTTGACCTCGCGTGCGATCACTCCGCGGCCGAGCAACTCCTCGCGCGGTCCGATCACCACCGCGCGCTCGGCGGGGCGGATGGCCACGACGTACATGGCGTGGGCGTAGCCGCCGGGCAGTCCGCGTCGCTGGCCAATCGTGAAGCGCGCGAATCCGCGATGCTGACCCACCACACGGCCATCAGAAGTCAGGAAGGGCCCGGGCGAGAGCGACGGGGCGTCGGAACCCAGGTGCCGGGCGAGGATGGCGGTATGATCGCCGTCCGGGACGAAGCAGATGTCCTGGCTCTCGGTCTTGTCCGCCACTACGTGCAGTCCGAGCGCGCGCGCTCTCTCACGCGTCTCGGGCTTGGTCAGATTGCCGATAGGGAGCAGCATCCGGTGCACCACGCGACGGTCGATCCCCCACAGGAAGTAGCTCTGATCCTTCTGGGGGTCGCGTCCACGATGCAGCTCGCCGTCCACCGAGCGCGCGTAATGTCCGGTGGCAATCCATCGCGCGCCGATCGCATCAGCCTTGTGCAGCAGATCGCGAAACTTGGTGAACGTGTTGCACCGGACACAGGGTATGGGGGTGCGGCCCGCCGCATACTCGCTCACGAAGTTCTGCACGACGTCGTGCCCGAACGCGCTCTGCAGGTTGAGCACATAATGCGGCACGCCCAGCTGCTCACACACGCGACGCGCGTCGTCGATGGAATCGAGCGAGCAGCACGGGCGATCCGGAACGCTGTCGCCGTAGCAGAAGAGCTTCATCGTCGCGCCGATGACCTCGTACCCCTGCTCATGCAGCAGGGCTGCCGCGACCGACGAGTCCACTCCGCCGGACATGGCGACGAGCACGCGTCCGGCGCTCATGCGCGGATCCTCCCGCCACCGATCATGTGCGGCCTCACTCCGTCATTCCGCGGCGGGCGTCAGCTCTGGATGCCGGAGAGGCGCCGCGCCTTGGCGATGAGCGCCGGAAAGAGCTCGCTCACGCGCGACACGCACTCGGGCGTGGTGAGCGGGCCGAGGCTCATGCGCACGGCAGCCGTCGCCAGCTCGCGCGGCACGCCAATGGCCGTGAGCACATGCGACGGGTCCACGCTCCCACTCTGGCATGCCGAGCCCGAGGAGCACGCTACACCCGCCAGGTCGAGCGCCATGAGGAGCGACTCGCTGTCGGTGCCGGGCACGGAGAGGTTGAGGATGTGGGGAGCGCGCGGCGCGCCGCGCGCGTGCACGACGGCGTCGGGAATGCGCTCCACCAGCGCTGCCTGCAGCTCGTCGCGCATTGCGGCGAGGCGATGCATCTCCTCTTCGCGCTCCGCCATCGCCAGTTCCGCCGCGCACGCCAGCCCCACGGCAGCCGCAACGTTCTCCGTGCCCGGGCGGCGCCCGCGATTCTGGGCGCCGCCATGCAGCAGAGGCTCCAGCGGCGTTCCGCGGCGGATGAAGATGGCGCCGATTCCCTTGGGCGCACCGATCTTGTGCCCCGAGATGGTGAGGAGGTCGAAGGGCGTGGTGCGTGCATCCACCGCGAGCTTGCCGAACGCCTGCACGCCGTCGGTATGGAAGACGACGCCCCGGGCCTTCGCGCGACCCGCCAGCTCAGCGATGGGCTGGATGGTGCCGATCTCGTTGTTCACCCACATGACCGAGCACACCGCCACGGCGTCGTCAACGAGCGCCTCGAAGGAGGAAAGATCCACCACGCCGTTGGCTCCCACGCTGAGCAGGCGCTCCTCCGCGCCGTCCTGCCCCGCCTGATGTACGGCACCGAGCACCGCCTTGTGCTCGATCGGCGTGGTGACCACGGCCCGCTTCCCCGTGGCGCGCAGCGCCCACCAGGGGCCCAGGATGGCGAAATTGTCTCCTTCGGTGCCGCCCGAGGTGAAGCAGATCTCATCGGATTCGGCACCCACACAGCGCGCAACGCGCTCTCGGGCCTCATCCAGGGCGGCGCGCGCCTCGCGGCCCCAGCGGTGCGTACTGGAGGGGTTGCCGAAGCGCGGGCCGTAGAACGGCTCCATTGCCTCGCGCACCTCTCGCCGCACGGGTGTAGTGGCCGCGTGATCGAGGTAGATGGGCTGTGGCATACCGTCAATCTAATGCCTGACGGCCGGCTGGCGAGAGGATCGATGCGACGGCGTTCGGAGGCTACGCCGTGCCGAGCTCCCTCACCACGGCGCGCACCGGCGCCGCGTCGATTCCCTGTACCCGGAGCGGGAGCGCGATGAGCTCGTACGCTCCATCGGGCACCGCGCGCAGGTCCAGATTCTCCAGCACGTTCGCCCCCGCTTCGAACAGCCGATGGTGCACCTCGAGCGTGGTGCTCTGGCGTGCGTCCACCGACGGCGCGTCAACACCCACCAGTCGCACGCCGCGCTCCAGGAGCATCTCGACGGCTGCAGATGCGAGCACCGGCCAGGCATCGGGAAAGCGCCCTGCGGCAATGCTGCACTCGGTGTGCAGCAGGAGGCGCGGTATGGCGTCGCGCGCGGGGAGCGTGCGCAGATCGTCGGGTGTGATGAGGACGGCGTCCGGGCGCACGGAGCACACGACCGCGGGCCCGATGAACGCGTCGATTGGCAGCATGTCGGAGGCCGGCCAGCCGTCGCGCACGTGCAGAGGCGCATCGGCGTGCGTGCCGACGTGCGGGCTCGTGGTGATGGCGGAGACGTTCACGCTGGCCCCACTGGCGATGCGCCATGTCCAGCCGCAGGAGAAGGGAACATCCCCCGGCCACTCCGGTACGGCCGGGCCCATGGGGATGCTCACATCGCGGATCACGGCGTGCCGCCCTCTGCGGTGGCCCCGTGCCCCGCGCTCCCGAAGAAGCGTGCGCGTACCTCCCACAGTCGCGGGAAGAAGCGCTGGCTGACGGTGCGTTGCAGATAGCGCGCGCCCAGCGTGCCGCCCGTGCCGGCCGTGGCCGGACCGATGATGCGCTCTACCAGCTGCACATGCAGAAAGCGCCACCGGGCAAACCCCTGCTCGAACGCCAGCAGCGCCTCCGCAAGCATGAACAGGGGTGACTGCGCGCGATTTCCGTACACTGCCTCGAGCGTTGTGTGATGCCGCTCCAGCAGCCGCTCGTAGAGGGATTGCAGGGTAGGGCGGTCCAGCCAGCGCCGGACGATCGCCGGCGGATCACCGTGCTCGGTGATGGCGTGCAGAAAGTGCTCGTCGCGCACCCCCGCCGCCGCTTCCAGCGCGCGGAATTGCCCGCTCTGCGATCCACTGGAGGAGCCCAGCAGGCCGCGGAACTCCGCGAAGCGCTGGGGCGGGAGCGTGTCGAGCGCCGAGAGCTGATCGGTCACGATGCGCATGAGCGCGTTGATGCGCTGGACCGAGAACACCGCCGCCAGCGGATCATCTCCGCCCAGCAGCTGGAAGAGCGTCTCCATCTCGTGCAGGATGACCTTGAACCAGAGCTCGCTCGCCTGGTGCACGACAATGAACAGCAGCTCATCGGGGTGCTCGGGGTGAGAGAGCGGACGCTGCAGCGCCAGCAGCGCATCCAGCTGCAGGTAGGAGGAGTAATCGGCGGCCGTGCCAGTATCAGTCGTGCGCGTATCGGCCGCGCCGGACCGGGACGGCGAGTCCGGCGTCATCAGAAGGTCGCGACTTCGAGAGCGGTCACATCATCCACGCACATAGTCTCGGTCGTAAAAAACGGCTCGCCATACCGCACGCGGATGAGCGAGCCGTAGTGCGCGGCCTGGTGCCGCACGACGTCGAGCAGCGGTTCTCCAGTGGGGTAGACCTCACCTGCCTGCGCCACGCCGTCGAACTGGGAGGCATAGCAGGCGATGGCCTGGAGCTTCCGCTCGAACTGCTCCGAGATGTCGACGACGAACGTCGGCTTGATGAAGTCCTCCCGGTAGGTGAGACAATGGATCACCTTGCGCGGCCGGTGCGCCGGAACCGACGGCACGACCTTGCGGAGCCCCGCCACGAAGCAGGCATCGCGCACGAGCTCGGCGGCCACGCGATGGTCGGGATGCCTTCCCTGGCGCGAGGGAGCGATGACGATACGTGGCGTGAAGCGGCGGACGGCGGCGGCCAGCTCCGCGCGTGTCTCCGGCGTGTTGACGACGCCGGCGTCGGGAAGGCCGAGGTTGACGCGCGCCTCCACGCCCAGCACCTCAGCCGCTCGGCTCGCCTCCTCCGCGCGCAGCGTGGCCGAGCCGCGCGTGCCCGTTTCCCCCTGAGTGAGGTCGATGATCCCCGTCGTATGCCCCTGGCAGGCCGCCTTGATGAGCGTGCCTCCGCAGGTGAGCTCGATGTCATCACGATGCGCGGCGATGGCGAGCACGTCCACGTGTGTCATGCGGGGAATATAGCGCTGCTCCGCAGCGCGCGAACGTCCACGCCACCTGTTCGTACAATCCTGACCAGAACATGCCGACACCGAGCGCGAAGAGCAGCTCGATGACGGGCACGCCGAACACCCGCACGCCGGTTATGGCCGTGGTGTTCCAGACACGCGCGATGTAGCCTGGCACCGCAACCCGCAGCACAAGCAGAAAGCATCCGTAGTAGACGAGAAAAAGCATGCCGCCCACGCTGCTCTTCGCGCGCAGATCGGGACGATAGATCATGCGCACCGCCGCGCCGGCGAACATAGCCGCGGTGCCGGCGACGATCGGCTGGTGCGATGCGAGCATGACGGCGGCGAACACGTATGCGGGGGAGGCGAGCGCCAGATCGTACACCGGTGCCAGCCGCACATCACGCGCGGTCTTCGGTCCCACGGCGATTGGCGCGCCCGTCACGATGTTGTACAGCACGGCCGCCACGCCCCCGATCCCGAAGCAGAAGATGAAGCTCTCCAGATCGAAATGCGTGGTGCGCGCCAGGTCGAAGAGCGTGGGCGGGCTCCAGTAGCGTCCGACGAAGAGCGGCTCGGTGAGCGCGAAGGGCAGGGTGAACCAGCTCGTCCACCCCATCACGGCGCGGTAGCGCGGATACGCGGCGTAGAGGATCAGCCAGACCGCCAGGAACGCGCACGCGAACACGAACCAGACGTATCGCTCTGGCACGACGCGCACCTCACGCGCGCGTCAGCGGGGCACCGGGTGCCGCACGATGCGCCATGCGGCAGCGTGTTGGAGCAGTATCCGTGTGCGTCCACAACGCAGACACGGAGAGCACGGAGCAAGGCGGCTGGCGGTGCTCCGTGTCCTCTGCGCCTCGGTGGTACGACGCACCCGAAAGGGCTCTCGACGGCCTGCGCTCAGGCGCCGGTCGTGTCCCGTGTGTTTGGCGTCGTCGTACTTCCCGCCGGCGTCGTGGCGCCAGGAGCAGGCGTCGCTGCCCCGGGGGCGGGCGTGACCGCGCCCGGCGTCTGGTTCTGAGCGCCCGGTGTACCCGGTGCGGGTGTCGCGGCCGGCGGCGGGCCGTAGTATGGCTGCGCACGGCTGCCCCACCAGTTCCAGCCCCAACCACCCCAGATGATGATCAGGAAGAAGATGATGATGATGATGATCCACCACCACGCACATCCGGCATCTCCGAACCAGCCTGGCCCGCCCCCGCCGGGTACGTTATCTCGATTCGCCATCGACTCCTCCTGTAGATGAGCATTGCCCCGTTCCCGGAGTACGATGTTCGGTTGTCACACAGCGCACCCCGCATACGAGGTAGCAATAGGGGTGCCGAGCATCTGGTTGGCGGGCAGACGGATCACGAACGCGTGCGCACGCGTGGATGAAAGCAGACCGATACGGAGCGAGCCGCACGAGGATGATCGGCGATCATGTCGGGCACATCCGGCGCAATGCGGCAGATGTGCGTCACTCGTAGCGCAGTGCTTCCACCGGGTCGAGCCTGGCCGCGCGGGCAGCGGGGAGGAGCCCGAAGACGACACCGGTGAGCGCGCTCGCTACGAGCGCCGCTGCCACCGCAATGGGCGGGATGGATGCCTGAATGGGCGTCGTGGTGCGAATGAGCAACGTGAGGCCGCCGCCCACCGCCAGGCCAACCACGGCCCCGATGGTCGTGAGCGTGGCGGCCTCCACCAGGAACTGCCAGAGGATGGTCGCACGCGTTGCTCCGAGCGCCTTGCGCACCCCGATCTCCCGCGTGCGCTCCGTCACACTGATCATCATGATCGCGACCACTCCCACGCCGCCCACCAGCAGCCCGATGCTCGAGAGCACGATCATCACCAGGAAGAACACGCCGACAATCTTGTTGTAGATGTCGAGCAGTTTGTCCTGCGTCGTGACGTAGAAATTGTTCTCGGTTGCGGGGTGCAGCGCGCGCTTGATGCGCAGCGTGGCGATCGCCGCATCGATGGCCTGATCCTGCGACACTCCATCGCGCGGCTTCACCACCAGCGTCATCCAGCCGGTGCTGAGATTGAGGCGGCGGCGCGCCGTCTCCATGGGAAGAATGGCCCTCGGCGTATTTCCGCTGTTGAACAGACTGCCCAGCGGCGTGTAGATCCCGATCACCAGGAAGGGCTGGTTGTTGACCAGAACCTTCTTGTCGAGCGCGGGCATGTCGCCGAACAGCTGCTCCTTCATTGCCGCGTTGATGATCACCACCTGCGCCCCGGCCGTATTCTCCGGCGCGGTGAAGCTCCGTCCCGGTGAGATCGTGCCGCCGTCCACATCGGTCCAGCCGGGGGTGTACGAGGTGTAGCTGGCGCCCGGAAGCTGGCGATCGTGGTACTTGAAGCTGGCGGATCCGCCTGCCTGCGCGATCACCGCCTGCACCTCGGGACGCGCCGCGATGGCGTGCACCTCGTCCAGTGTGATGGGCGGGTTGTGCCGCCAGGGACAGCTGTCCGCTGCCCCCGTGCACGTGTTGATCGCCATGGGGAACTTGCTCATGAAGAACGTCGTCGGCCCGGCCGCCGCAAGACTGGCCTCGACACCCGAGTTGATGCCGTGCACCGCCGCGGACATGGCGGTCACCACGAACACGCCCACCGCAATGCCGAGCACCGTGAGGCCGGTGCGCGCCTTGTTCTGCCCGATCGCGTCGAAGGCGATGCGCACTCCCTCGCCAAGCGCGTGCAGCCGTGTCATGAACCCCATGTTATTCCGCTCGCAGCGCGGTGATGGGATCGAGCCGCGCGGCCCGGCTGGCCGGGTAGATCCCGGCCGCGATGCCGACGCCCGCTCCCAGCGCAACCGACAGGCCCACTGACCAGAGCGCCACGCTGGCCGGCAGCGGCGACACGGTGGCGATGAGCCTGGCGAGTCCCCAGCCGAGCCCGATGCCGACAGCCGCACCGAGGATGCTCAGCGTGGCGGACTCCACCAGGAATTGCGCCATGATGTCACGTCGGCGCGCGCCCAGCGACTTGCGGATGCCGATCTCGCGTGTCCGCTCGGCGACCGCCACAAGCATGATGTTCATGATCACGATGGCACCAACGACCAGCCCGATGGCCGGCAGCACCATCCCCGCGAGCACGAGGTAGCGCTTGATCGTGTCCCACTGCGTGAGGGCGGACGCGGAAGACTCGAGCGCGAAATCGTTGGGCTCGCTCGGCCGCAGCTCGTGCCGCTTCCGCATGACCTCGGTCACCACCTCCATGGCGTTGTCCAGCGCCGCCGGCGTAGGCGCCTGAACGACGATGCCATGGATGTAGCCGCGCGGGGACGTGAGCCGCTGCATGGGAGAAGTGAACGGCGCCACCACCTGGCGGTCGAGCGAGACGCCGAACACCGATCCCTGCTTGGCCAGCACACCGATCACGCGGTAGGGAAGGCCCGCGAATCTGAGCGTTCTGCCAAGCGGATCGAGGTTGGGAAAGTAGTCGTCGGCCACTTCGGAGCCGATGACGACCACCGGTGAGCCGAGCTGTTCCTCGGCCTGCGTGAAGGCGCGGCCGTGGTCGATGACGAGGTCCTTGATGGCGAAGAGGCCCGGCGTGGCGGCGTGCGCCTGCACCTGCGGCGCGGTAGCGTAGCGCGACTGAGCGTCGACATAATCGTCGACGTCAATGGCCCAGCGCGCGCCAGGGGGGAGCGCATCGCGAATGGCATCCGCGTCCTCCTTGGTGAGACGCGGGCGCCGCAACCATTCGTGCCAGGTGGCCGAAGTGACGTCGCCGACGTTCATGTTCGGGAACCGTCGCACGGTGAAGGTATTGACGCCCAGCACCTTCGCCGCCACGTCCTGCTCCACGTAGCGGCCCATCCCGTTCACGATCGAGACGACGGCGATGAGGAACATGACGCCGATCGTCACGCCGATGAGGGTGAAGAAGCTCTTCAGCTTCTGCACCCGGATCTGCGCGAACGCGAGCCGGGCCGCCTCGTACAGTGGCACGTCAGACGGAGAGATGCGCGGCCGCGAACTTGTCGCGCTGATCGTCGGTGGAGATGCGTCCGTCGCGCAACACCACCACGCGCCGCGCGTGCGCGGCGATGTCGGGCTCGTGGGTGACCATGATGACCGTCTGCCCCTGGCTCGCCAGCTCCTCGAACACCCGCATGATCTCCTCCGACGTGGACGAGTCGAGATTCCCCGTGGGCTCGTCGGCCAGAAGGATGGCGGGGTTGTTGATCAGCGCCCGCGCGATGGCCACGCGCTGGCGCTGCCCGCCCGAAAGTTCATTGGGCTTGTGCTCCAGCCGCTCGCCGAGCTGCACCCGCTCCAGCGCCTCGGTGGCGCGCCGCCGCCGCTCCGCCGCCGACACGCCCGCGTAGACGAGCGGCAGCTCCACGTTGTGGAGCGCCGTGGCGCGCGCCAGCAGGTTGAACGTCTGGAAGACGAAGCCGATCTCCCGGTTCCGCACCCGGGCCAGCTCGTCATCCTTCTTGGTGGACACCAGCTCCCCGTTCAGCCAGTACTCGCCCGCGGTGGGTGTATCGAGGCACCCGATGAGGTTCATGAAGGTGGACTTGCCGGAGCCCGATGGCCCCATGATCGCCACGTACTCGTTGCGGCGGATGGCCAGGTCCACGCCGCGCAGGGCGTGCACGACCTCGCCTCCCATGTCGTAGTCGCGCACGAGGTTGCGGGTGACGATCACCCAGTCCTCGCCGGGCGCCGCTCCGTGGTCGGCGATGATGGCCTGCCGCTCAGCCGTCGTGCTGATGGGCGCTTCGAACGTATTCGTGCTCACGTCGTGGATCCCTTGGTGGTGTTGTCCGTTGGCGCCTCGCGAACCAGCGAGGAGTCCTTCAAGCTCCGGATCGCCTGATAGCTGCCGGCAACGATGCGTTCTCCGCCCTTCAATCCGCTCAGGACTTCGAAGTATTCCTCGCCCGCGATACCGATCTGCACGGGCTCGAACCGCACGTGGTTGTCCTTCCCGACCACAAAGACGCCTTCCTCGTCTTTCTGGCCCACTTCCTTTACCGGCCTCTTCCCAAGTACGATTTGCGCCGAGTCACCGTTGGGCAGCGCGTTGTGCTCGCGGACCGTGAGCGCGATGATCGGGATGGCAAGCACCTGTTTGCGCGTGGCCGTCACGATCTTGGCGGTGGCGGAGAAGTCCGGCCGCGTATTGGGCGGCGCGTTGAGCAAGCGGATCTTCACCTCGTAGTCCACCGCCTGGTCGCCGCTGCTGGTGGTGGCGGTGGGCGTCTGGACCGAGCTGCTGGCGATGTCCACCACCTTTCCGACGAAGGTCGTGTCCGGAAAGGCATCGATATCGACCGCGGCCGAGTCCCCGATGGCGACGCGCGCCACGTCGGTCTCGTCGACCTTCACGGTCGTTTCGAGATTGCTCATGTCACTGATCGTGAGCAGGGTGGCGGCATCCTTGTTGAAGGTGCCGGGCACCGCGGTCTCCCCCTGTTCCACGACGAGACGGGTGATCTGGCCGCTCATCGGGGCGACGATGGTGGTCTTGGCGAGCTGCGATTGATCATCGCGCAGCGCCGCCTGCGCCTGGGCCACGCCGTGAACGGCCGCGTCCTGGAGCGCCGTGTTGACATCCATGGTCGTCTTGAGCTGCTCGAGCTGCTCGTCCGAGATGAGCGTGGGGTTGGCCTTCTTGATGGCCGCCGAGCGGTGATACTCGCTCTGCGCCTGCTCCAGGTTGGCCTTGGCCTGCGCGAGCTGGGCCTTGGAGGACGCCAGGGCGGCCACCGACCGCTCGACCGCCGCCTTATAGGTGGAGGGGTCGATCTGCAGGAGGAACTCCCCCTTCTTGACCGTCTGCCCTTCCTTCACCGCCAGGCGGATGATGCGTCCGCTGATGTCGGAGGCCACATCGACCTTGGTGTGCGGCTCCACCTGGCCGCTCGCGGTCACCGAGGCCACCAGGTCGCGGCGCCCCACGGTCTCCATGCGGACGTCCGTCGCCTTGCTCCCATGTTTCATCGCTCCCAACACCAATACGGCGGCGATGAGCAGTATGACGACGGTGCCAACCGACCACTTGGCGCGTTGACTCATTGAGGATTCCTGCGTTCTGGTTAGCGGAGGGGCTGGCCGACCGCGGCCTCAAGGGCGGCGAAGGCCTTGTGGTATTCGTAGACCGCGGTGATGTACTCGTTCTCGGCCTGGGCGTACGTCACGCTCGCAGTGTTCAGGTCGATAAAGCTGGCGGCTCCCACCCGGTATTTCTCCTGAGCGAGCTCCAGTGCCTGCCGGGCCGCCGCGGCGTTCTGCTGCTGCATGGCGATGGTCTGATGGTCCGTCTCGAGAATCAGGTAGGCGCTGGTGACGGTCTGCGTGTTCTGCAACTGCTGCTTCCGGATGTCGTAGCGCGCGTCCTCACGCTGGGCCTGCGCCTGCTCCAGCTGATCGGCGCGCTGCAGGCCGTTGAAGATGGGCAGGGAGATCCCGACGCTCACCTGGAACGGCGACTTGGTAAAGCCGAACGGGAAGTTGTTGTTTGCCGCTCGCGCGGCTGCGGCATCGGCGGCAGTGAAGTGGAAGTTGGGGTTGGTGGCGCAGAACTGCCCGATGCTCGGTAGGCCGGCGAAGGTGCGCAGCGAGTCCTCGCTCACGCATGCCTGGTAGCCACCCTCCTCCTGA
>DASUKA010000037.1:0-30329 GCA_036278935.1 Gemmatimonadaceae bacterium | reverse complement strand
GGCGTTAGCCAGCCACACACTTCACCGAGGATTCACGCATGCGCCGCGTGCGATATCGCGTGGCGGCGAGCCTCGATGGCTATCTCGCCGGCCCGGACGGCGAGATCGACTGGATCGTCCCAGATCGGACCATCGACTTCGCCGCGCTCTACGCGGGCTTCGACACCGTCCTGCTCGGACGCCGCACGTACGAGCTGACGCTGCAGCCGGGCACCCCTGCCTGGCCGGCGGGCTGGCGGGTCTATGTGTTCTCGCGCACGCTCGAGGCGGCAGCGCATCCAGCCGTCACGGTTGTCAGCACGGATGCTGGTGCCGTCGTCCGGGCACTCCGCGCCGAGCCAGGCCGCGATATCTGGCTGTTCGGCGGCGGGAGGCTCTGTGCCAGCCTCCTCGCCGCGGACGTCGTCGACCAAGTGGAAGTGGCCATCATGCCCGTCCTGCTCGGCGGCGGCATTCCGTTGGTGGCCCCCGGAGCGCCGCGGTCTCGGCTAACGTTGACCCGCTCGGACGCGCATCCCGGTGGCAGCGTGAGTCTCCACTACGACGTCCAACACTGGGCGGGCTAACGAGTCGTTGCACCGGACGAGCGCGATAGGGCAACCATGTGAGAGCCTGGCGAGCACATCTCAGAGTGAGCATCACCGCGCTTGGTGAGTTAGCGCTCGCCGGTGAACTGGGCGTTAGGTGGACACAAACATCGGAGCGCATGAAACGAAGCGCGATTCCGTGGCGCGGCCGCTTTGCCGCGTGGCCCATAGTGCTCGGGATCGCGGCGATTGTCGGGATCGTCTTGGTCGTTGAGTTCGTGCTCGCCGCGGATCCGGGCACACAGCCGGAAGCGGCCGAATGCCGAGCTGCCTACGAGCGAGCGCGCACGGCCGTAGATTCTGCTGCGGTCGATGCCCAGCGGCCGCTCGTGCGGCGCCAGTCGGCTGCGCCGTCGCGCTTATCCTGCGGTGAACTGCGGCGCTCTGGCGAGCTTCGCTAGCCGGGGCCGATTGCACGGCCAGCTAACGCCATTAGAGAGGTCCGGCGCAAGGGGGTAGGCGTATCCAGGTGACGGCGCAGTGTCCGTCACTTCCTCCCGAAGCGAGAGTTTACCGCTACTGTGTTCGTGCCTGTGGCAGCGCCGACACTTGCCTCATGTTGGGCGCCTCGGTGGCGGCCATACACCATTGCGGGCTCACGACTCTAGAAGGGTCGGTCCCAGAGGTCATCCGGCGGCGCTACGGCGTGGGGTCCCAATCAAATGCGACGGAGGTAGACGCCTCGCTGTGAGAGCTGCATGAGCTCTGCGAGGCGGCTCCAGTTAGATGGACGGGCTCCCCAGCCGTGGCCACGTCGGCTGCTTCGTACGACTCAGCGGTTTCCCTTTGAACGTGCCGGTGAAAGCCTCCTGCTTCCTGAGCATGAAGTAGACGATGCGCGCGAGCTCCTTCGCCACGAGCGCGCGGGCCACGACGCGTGGCTTCCTTCTCGCGCGCCGCTGAGAGTAGCGCGTGATCTCCGGGTCGTATTGGATCGCTCGCACCGCGGCATGACTGAAGGCTTGTCTTCAGGTAGCGATTCCCATCCTTGGTTCGCCTGTGCCTCGACTTCCCACCCGAGTTACCAGCACCGGGCACCAAGCGGCAGTAGGAGACTTTAGTCGCGGGCGCCGGGGAAGCGCTCGATGCCATCCACCTCGAGGATGATGGTGAAGGCGACGAGCTTGCCTATGCCCGGCACCCAGAGCAGCCGCTGCACGTCGTCGGTGGGGATCAGGAGCGGCTCGAGCTCGTGTTCCAGGCGCTTCCCCTGTGATTGGAGGAGTTGCCTCTGCTCATCGAGGAGCTGCGTCCTCAATTGGACCAGTGGCGGCAGCGCGCCCACGGAGGTGACGTGGTACTGGGCGAGGAGACCCTCGACGGTGTTCTTGCAGCGGACCTGAGCTCCTACGAGCTGGAGCCGGGCACGGAGGAGATCGCGTGCCTCTCTCCATTCGGGACTGACCATGTGCGCCTCGGGGATGAGGTCACTCCTGAGCAGCTGGGCCAGGGTGGCCGCATCGACGGCGTCGGTCTTCACCTTGGCGTCGCGGATGGCCTTGAGGTATTTGGAGTGCCCGAGCCGGAGGTCAATACCTCCTGCGAGGAGAAGGTCACTCAGCCAGTACCAGTTGGAGGTGGACTCTACGACAGCTCGGTGCGAGCCGGGGAGAGAGGCGAAGTAGGACTGGATCCTCGCACGAGAGGTGGGGAGCTCGGCATCGCGCACCTGGTGGCCCTCCGCATCCACGGTGGCGATGACGACGGTGCGCTTGCGCAGGTCGATACCCGAGTGCAGCATAGAGCCTCCAGGCGAGAGTCCCTGTGTGGACGGTACTCGGACCAGTTCTCTCTGGAAACATCAAAGCGTTGCAGCAGATGGCGCTCTCCGGGCCACCATGTGGGCGCCTGGCGAGTGTCGGGCTGAATCAACATCTTGGCGCCTGGGGAGTCGTGCGCCACTGCTGAACTCCGCGTTAGCTAGCACAATCAACCTCCCATCCGCCATCGGACTCGGAATGACGCAGGCTGAAGCAGGTTGGGCGTACCCGTTCCACCAAATAGCAGCCGCAGCAGATCAAGGAATGAATGCGCTGCAGCAAGTCACCACTTGGCTGTCGCGAAACGTCGTGGCGGACGACGTCCTACCGCGCGAAGATCCACCGCGTGAGCTCGCGCCAGCGATTGAATCACTCCGCGCGGCCCTCGAGAATATTCGCCGCGCCCGCTCTGATGCCTTCGAGCGATTTGTTACAGGGCCCCTTGAGAGGTTCGTTCGCGGCTTCGAGCTGACAGCGGAACAGTACTACTTGCTCGGTGCCATGGGCGCCATCCGTGGAACGGCGAAAGACCTCGGCCTTTCACCCGTTGACGATTTCGAGGCTTTCGCCCTTCTCCATTACGAGGACAATGACTGGGAAGGCTACATCAATCCGTCGCTGCAACCGCGTGTTCCAGGTAGCGACAAGGCCGGCTTACGGTTTGGTCGTTCGCCCGAGGAGCTGCCGCGCGCGCGACTCCGGCCGGAACAATCCGAGTTCTTCAGGCGGTATCTTCCAGAAGTTTTCGCCAGATTCCGCGAGGACTGAGCATCGCGCACTGGCGTCTAACGATGCGCTGCAGCTGGCGGCGGGCTTCATGGTCCGTGCGGCGCTCGCGCAGCGAAGCGCCGCACGATTCTTACTTACTGGCCACCGCAGCTGAGCGCGGGCGTTAGCAACTGTCTTGAAAGTCAAGCGGTGGCGAGTGCGTACTCTGCCGACCATCGCTCGCCAGTGCGGGCCATCGTGTTCAGGATGGTGAGGAGCTTCCGCATGCAGGCCACGAGCGCCAACTTCTTCGGCTTCCCGGCGGCGAGGAGCCGCTCGTAGAACGCCGCGATCACGGGGTTCCGCTTCGTCGCGATCAGCGCCGCCATGTAGAGCACCGCACGGACTCTGGCCCGGCCGCCCTGCACGAAGCGCCGGCCGCGCAACGTGCCCGAGTCGCGACTCAACGGCGCGACGCGCACCGGTTTCGCGATCTGCCGGCGGGAGAGCCGCCCGAGTTCTTGCAGCTCGGCGAGGACGGTGAAGGAGAGCACGCGACCCACCCCCGGCACACTCTGCAGGAGATCGTCCTGCTCGGGCCAGGCCGGGCTCTGGCGAATCATCGCACCGAGATCGGTGTCGGCGATGCGGAGTTCGCGCTCGAGAAAGGCGATACGCGTCTTGAGGCTCTTCTTCACCGGCTGCTTGCCCCGCCCGAAGACCTGGCCCAAGCGGTTCCGCTCGGCCTGAAGCATCTCCAGGAACTGCCGCCGCCGGGCGAGGAGCGCCTAGAGCTCCTGCGCAGCGGCATCGGGGATGCACGCGGCCGGCCGGCCGCACGCGCCCGGCGAAGAGCGCGAGGATCTCCGCATCGATCCGATCCGTCTTCGCGAGCTGCCCCGTGGCCTTCGCGAAGTCGCGCATCTGGCGCGGGTTAGCGACGACCACCGGGAGCGCCGCGGCGGTGAGCGCGGCCACACAGAGCAACTCGTACCCACCTCTGGCCTCGAGCACGATGAGCTCCGGCGCCGCGCGTCGGAGCCGTGCGACGAGCGCCCCGACCCCGCACTCATCATTCGCCACCGTCCATCGCTCCCCGCTCGGGCGCGCCGCCACCACCAGTTCCGCTTTCGCCACGTCGATCCCAATCAGCATCGGCCCTCCCTGCGGTATGATGTCGCCCCACCCGTCCTTGTGAGAATTCGGGCTCGATGCCTGACAGCCCTCGGCCCCCGCAACTGTTCGGCCTCGCGCGACGAACGATCGGGACGCCGCTCCGGCTAACGCACGGTGTTCGCCCCCCAGACGGCATCGAGCTGGCGCCTCGATCGGAATGCCTGCAAACTTGGGTCATCCGCTAGATACAAGACGGTCCCAGAGTGTCTGGTATGGTCATCGGCATCTTACTCGTCGCAGCCTTCGTTCTTCTCATCGAGCAGCAGATTGTCTTCGTGCGCCTGAGTGCATACCGCACGGACATCCGACCAGGCGCGAGTCCCTTCGCTGGGCGGTCGCGCATCGCACAACGCAATTTCTTGCGGCCGGGTAATTATCGGCCGGAAGGTCGCCGCCTCCTCGCGATCTTCTACACGCTTCAAGTGCTTTGGCTCGGCGTGTTGCTAGCGCTCTTCTCCAGATTCGCGCGGTGAGTTCCCGACCGACCGCCTAACGAATCGTTCTACCAGACGAGCGCGGTACGGCTTCCTTTTCGAAGGCTGGCGAGCGCATTGCATGGCGATCATTCTCGCGCCTAGAGAATCGGCGCTCGCCGGTGAACTCAGCGTAATCCGGATCACGGGGCCCTCTGTAGGTCGGAGGCCGTGCCCGATAGATTGTCCGCATGCCGACCGTCCTGCGCGTAGGCCCCTATCGATTCTTCTTCTACGCAGGCGATCGAAGTGAGCCACCGCACGTGCACATCGAGCGCGAGGCGAACCGCGCGAAGGTGTGGCTCGAGCCGGTCCGGCTGCAGGAGAGTGGCGGCTTCGGCCCCGCCGAGCTCAATCGGGTGCTCGGACTCGTGGCCCAGAATCGTGAGGCGTTGCTGAGGAGCTGGTATGAGTTCTTTACCGATTGAACACTGGCCACCCCTGGCCCAGCACATCGCCGTCACCGACGAGACGCTCGCGGTCGACCTCGTTGATGGCCGGACGATCTCGGTGCCGCTCGCCTGGTATCCGCGTCTCATGCACGGCACGCCAGCGGAACGCGCGCGTTGGCGGTTGATCGGCCGTGGGGAAGGGATCCATTGGCCGGATCTCGATGAGGACATCAGCGTTGAGAACCTGCTCAGTGGGGCGGGCTCGGGCGAGAGTCAACGCTCGTTTCAACGGTGGTTGGAGCGCCGCGCGCAGCCCGGCTAACGAATCGTTGCACCGGACGAGCGCACGGGCGTCGATGTGGGAGCCTGGCGAGATCAAGATCAAGCGAACATTGTTGCGCCTGGCGAGTCGGCGCTCGCCGGTGAACTCGGCGTTGGGCGGTACAGCTTGAACGCAAGGTTTAGGCGACAACGGGTTTACTGGGGGAGCCAGCAATGGTCCACGCATATGCGGCCAATCAGACCTCATGCGACACTCGACGCATCACGAATAGCAGGATGCAAATGTTCACCGCTACCGTGGCACTGCTACTGATGCTCACGTGTTCTACGACGGCCTTTGGCCAGAGTATCCACCTGCATCCGGTCCGTATCCCGAACACACTCAGTTATTGGCCACAGCACGGGTTCGTGCAAATGGAGCCGCCCGTGCGATTGCCGACGACCAAGAGCATCCATGAATACGTGATGGTCTGGCTGCGCATTCCTGCCGGTGAAAAGATCGGGGTACGGTGGCTGCCGGACCAGAAGCGGTACACGTTGACATTTCCGCCGGGCACGGTGGCCGACCGGATCGATGGCGGCCAGAACGCGAAACAAGCAATGTTCACGGTCAACGGCATCGCGGACGTACGCGGCGCGACGATCGCCGCCGACGGCAGGGTCTGGTGGCACGTGTACGAGCCGGTGCCCGGCAAATCATCGAAGTGGCTGATGGGCGATGCCTGGTTGCGCAGCGGGCCTGCGGGTGACGACCTGGCAGCCGACAGCCTGCTCAAACTCTACTATCCGGGTGCGCCGACCAAGGCCAAACAGGAAATGGCCGAGTTCCGCAGGCTCAATCAATGCGGAGCCTGCCACCAGACCAACCGGCCAATACCGAAAACAACTGCGTCAAAGTACGGCTTCGCAACCCCCGAGACCGATGCAACCGGCTTTTTCCAGCCCATCACGGTGCTGACCGACCCCATGACCCTGGTCAACGACCGACCTTGGGATCTGAACGTCGATGATCCCTACATCACGGTCTGGTGCGGTACTCACAAAGCGAAATTACACACCAAGGGCAATTCCGAACGGTGGTACAGTTGCACGGATCATCGCGTACCTGTTGGGAAGCTCGAGATGGCGGCGGCGTTGAAGCACAAGGATCCACATGCCCGGAAAGTGTGTGCGTCACGGCGATACCTCTACGAGCACATGACTGCGAAAGGCCGGGATGACTTCGCACGTTACTTCGCCGAATGCTCGATACCTTGACGCAGAACGACTGCGCGCCCCAGTCAACTGTGGAAGCTCACCTCCGGGTCGACATCAGGGTATGCGATGGTATGGACGTGCAGCCCAGCAAGTCGCTGCAGCCGACAGTCATCCCGCTACGTGGGCTGCCGGCGGCTCAGCTCAAGCGTTACCTGGCACTTGATCGGTAGAGTCGATCCAGGCACGCCCGAACGGCTGGTCAACGCGCAATCTGCGACATGTCGACGGCTTCTTCTCGTGCCCTGATACGCCTTTTTGCCGCGGCGTTCCTGCTGCTCCTTGGGAGCGGCAAGGACGGGCGCGCGCATATCCCGGAGCACGGGGATGGTAGCTCCAACCGAGGCATCGCGACTGCGCACCTCGGTGCGGTTCTGGCGACGACGCCCGTGCGGAACGACGTCGCTACCGCCCAGCCGCAGCTGTTGGCGTCCGCAGCGAAGCTGCACAACGGCCGAGTTCAGTCCGCGCCTGCGCCGACTCGCATCCACTCGTGGTTGTGCTCGTGCGAGCGCACGGCTGGCCAAGCCGCCCGGCCACCTCCGTTCCAAGCCTGAAGACAGACTGAACGATCGCAGGCAGCGAGAGCATGCCCTGCGCATCGGTGCTGTCCGCGAACGCATCGCGGCAGTGATTCTTTCACGTCCGATCTCTCAGACTGGAGCAGCCAATGGACAAGCAACTTCACTGGCGGCCTTGCGTGAACCTCCGCAGAGACCGCCAGGTGCCCTTCGCAAGGTTCCACAAGTTGGTGGTGCTGATAATGTGCGTGTGCCTCGGTTGTGACACACACGTGGACCAACGCGCGGCATGTCCGGCCATCGCGGTGAGCGCGCTCGCGGATGCGCCGACCGATTCGACCAGGCCTGTCGCGCTGAACGACAGTACGACCATCCCGCTGACTCGGACTCCTCTGGTGACCAGCGCCGATATCACCGGCGCCACTGCCTCTCTGACCCAAGGCCAGTGGGTTCTGAACCTCGATGTGACCGATGAGGCGGCGAAGCGCATTCAGGACTTCAGCAAACAGCATGTCGGCCGGACCGTGGCTTTTCTGGTTGACGGGAAAGTCCAGAGCACGCCGAGAATCATGGATCGGATCACGGGCAAGGGATTCCAGATCGGGGGATTCAAACGAGCAGACGCGGCCTACGGCTGGTCCGCGCAGGCTGAATCCAGAACCGTTAGCCGGCCGGGCATCATACTCCATAATCTTCTATGACTCTGAACCTCGGTAGCGGGGCATTGCGGTAAATTGGGGGCGTCTCCCACGTCGAGGTTCCGTGCACCTGGAACACACCGCCGTCTTCCGCGCCGTGCCCGAGGGCTACATCGCCTCGTCGAGGAACTGCCCGGGGCGAACACGCAAGGCGCCACGCTCGAGGAGGCGCGAGCGAATCTCCGCGAGGCTGTCGAGCTCTTCCTCGAAGCGAATCGCACACTGGCCGAGGAGGAACTGGCGGGCGCTGAGGTGATCCGCGAGCGGCTCCGGCTCCCGGCGTGAAGCGGGCCGACCTCATGCGGCATCTGGAGCGCCAGGGATGAGTGTTCCGCCGTGAGGGCGGCAATCACACGGTCTACGTGAATCGCGCCTCGCGGAAGGCCACGACCGTGCTGCGGCATCGCGAGAGCAACGAGTTCTTGGCCCGCAAGATGTGCCGGGACCTGGAGATCCCGGCACCCTGACGGTCAACGCAGCGTTGCACCGGACGAGCGCGGTAACACTTCCTTGAGCGCGCCTGGCAAGATCACGATGCGGCGAGCATCTTCTCGCTTGGGTAGGCAGCGCTCGCTGGTGAGCTCGGCGTTACGTGGGGACGAATATCTGCCGGCACAGGATTCTTGATGACCGATCCCTTCGCGCGCTGGCGCGGCACCACGCTCTGGCGCGCGCTCGATGACGCGCTCGGACGCGCAGAGGCGGATGGCGTCTTGCAGTTCGCTGCTTGTGGTGGGCGGGAGGCCACGATCGGCCACGTGTGCATGCAGCTCGATGCTGAGGGCCTCGCGACCGGCACGCGACTCGCGGCCGTGCGCGTAGTGCTGCAGCGCATGGGCTGGCGCGAGGAGGATTACCGCGACAGCCTCGCTCTTGAACTCTGCGCCCTACTCGATCGGAGCGCGGAACGTGAGACGGTGGCGGAGTACGTCGGACGGTTTGAGACTGAGTTCGCTACTCGCCCGTCGTCGACACTGTCCGATCGGCTCGCGCTCGCTGCTGCGGTGCGTCAGGCCTACGAGCAGGCAGACGAGTCCGATGCGCCCCCTGGCTGACGAAGCGTTGCACCGGGCGAGCGCCACCGGGCAACCACGTGGGGGCTTGGCAAGCGCGTCTTGCCGCTAGCATCGTTGCGCCTGGCAAGTGAGCGCTCCTCGGTGAACTCGGCATCAGGCCGCAGCAGAACCGCCACCCCACATTTCTCGCCGGCCGCGGCGAGAGCACAACGCGCGACACCGCCATCGGTGTGCGCACCGTCCGCACATGGGCCACGGCTGTGCAACCGGGCGGCGCGGTGCTGGGGGCGGAGGCCTACCAGCGACTCCTGGAGACGGTCGGCCTGATGTTGATCGATGAAACGAACGACGAAGGCGAGAACTACTATTACTTGGCACGCAAGCCATGACGCGCGGCGCAACCAGATGCGGGCGCTCCCCGCTTTTATTCTCCACCCTCGGCACGGTAGGTGAACATGGAACCAACGAGCACCCGCTACGCGGATGTGAACGGTGTCAAGCTGTATTACGAGATCTACGGGCAGGGCGAGCCCCTGGTGTTGATCCACGGCGGGTTGACGACCATCGGCGAGATGCAGAGCTGGGTGCAGCCGCTGGCGACAACGCGCCAGGTGATTGCCGTGGAGATGCAGGGTCACGGCCACACGGCGGACACGGATCGGCCGCTGAGCTTCCCCCAGCTGGGCGACGATATCGTGGCGTTGCTCGACGATCTCGGGATTCCCAGCGCCGACATCGCCGGCCATTCGTTCGGCGGCGCCGCGGCGATTCGCGCGGCGATCCAGTCGCCGGACAGGGTCCGCCGGCTCGTCGTGATCTCATCGCCTCACGCGAGGTCGTGCTGGTATCCGGAAACCCGGGATGGCATGAGCCGGGTTGACGCCTCGATGGCCGACAACATGCTGCGTACGCCGACGGGTCAGCTCTCGCGGCAGTGGCCAGAGCCGCAGCGATTCCCAGAGTTCCTCGACAAGTTGGGGAAGCTGATGGGCGAGGACTACGACTGGTCCGCCAGTATCGCGACGTTGCCGATGCCGGTACTGCTGGTGTTCGCGGACAACGACTCGGTGTCGCAGCAGCACATCGCGGAGTTTTTCGCGCTCCTGGGTGGCGGGGTGAAGGAGCCGGGTTGGGTGAGCACGCAGTTGTCGAAGTCGCGGTTGGCCGTTGTGCCGGGGTACAGCCACTACAACTTCGTACGCTCGCCCGAAGTGCCGCAGATCATCGAGAAGTTCCTGGCCGATCCGCTCACCAACGCCGGGCAGGGTGCTGCAGCGGCGTCACAGGTTGACTCGGGGCGCACCGCGTCGAGCGACTCGTAATGCAACGTCGCGACGTGGTTCTCGTCACGGGTGCTACAGGCCGCGTGGGGCGCCTCGTGGTCGATGAGCTGCTGCGCGCAGGCGCATCCGTGCGTGCGCTCACGCGCCGACCGGAACACGCAGCGCTCCCCGATGGCGTCGACGTCGTGGCGGGCGACTTCACCGTCCCGGCATCGCTCGACCAGGCACTCGAGGGGGCCAGCGCCGTCTTCCTCGTCTGGACCGCGCCGCTGGCGACGGCCCCGTCCGTCGTCGCACGGCTCGCGGCGTACCCGTCGCCGCAGCCTCGGCGTGTCGTCTACCTCTCAGCACCCTACCGAACGCCGCATCCGTTCTTCCAGCAACCCAATCCCATGCGCGCTCTGCATGCCGAAGTCGAGCGCCTGCTCGCGGATGCTCGGCTCGATGCGGCGATCCTCCGGCCGGGCATGTTCGCCTCGAATGCGCTCCACTGGTGGGCGCCGCAGATCCGGAATGGCGAGATCGTACGCTGGCCGTACGCGGCCGCCGAGACGGCCCCGGTGGACGAGCGCGACATCGCGGCCGTGGCTGCGCGCGTGCTGCTCGATGCCCGGTACGCGCATGCCGACTATGTGCTCACGGGCCCGGAGTCGCTGAGCCAGAGCGCGCAGGTGCGCGCGATCGGCGAGGCCATCGGGCGCCCGCTCCGCTTCGAGGAGCTGTCACCGGACGAGTTCCGCCGCGAAACGGCGGATACCTGGCCCGCCGGGGTGGCGGAGATGCTACTCGGAGCGTGGCGGGCGACGCTGGGCCGTCGAGCGTTCCTCGCATCCGCCGTCCAGGACGTTCTCGGAGCGCCGGCGAAGACGTTTGCCCAGTGGGCAACAGACAACGCCGCGGCGTTCGCGGGTCCGCGGGCCGGCCGCGAGTCGCCAGCTAGCTAATGGAGCGTTGCACGGGAGAAGCGCGCTGGTGAATGCGGGCGCGTTCGCCTCGGCGGGAGCACGGCGATTGTGATGGACTCTGTACAGAGCAAGGGAGGTAGAGATGGAGAGCGGATGTATGAGCACGGTGCCTGATTGGCGGTCGGCGATTGCGGCTCTTGAGGAACAGGGTCGCAAGGCGTTTCTCGCCCGCGATCTGGAAACGCTGAATGCGCTCTGGTCGGATGAACTCATTGTCAATTCGCCAATCAATCGTATTCATAGCAAGGAGCGAGTGCTCGCGTTGCTCAACGAGGGCATTATCAGCCATATCTCCTATGAAGTCGACATCGAACGAATTGACAGGCTGCAAGACCTGGTCATCGTCATGGGCGGCGACACGGTGATCAATGCACCGGGCTCACGTCCAATCAGCCGGCGATTCACCAACGTGTGGCGTCTGGAAAACGGCGCTTGGCGCATGTTCATCCGCCATGCGAACATCGCTCCGAACCTCTCGCAATCCAGTGCCTGACATTGCGCGCAACCTGACCGCCCCTGCGCGTCGCTCCGGCAGCTTCGCTGTCTTCCGCGTGATGCAGCCGGACACGAATCTTCCGCTCACAACATCCCGGCGCGAGCGCCGGAGTGAGATCGCCGTCAACTCCTCTGGCGCGCGTAGTGAAGGCCGACCACACCGCTCGGATACGGCGTCGCGGACAGCAGGCTGAATGTTGCGTACACGCCCTCCGGCAGCAGACGCTTGCCGCCGCCAAGCGTCAACGGGTAGAGGAGCAAGTGCAGCTCGTCGACAAGATCGTGCGCGAGGAGGGCGTGGACCAGTTGGCTGCTGCCGTCCGTCACGATGTCCTTGCCCGGCTCTGCCTTGAGCGCGCGCACCGACTCGATCACGTTGTCGCGAATGATCGTGGTGTTCCGCCACGTTGGCTCCTTCAGCGTTCGGGAGACGACGTACTTCTTTGGCGCGTTCATCATGTCCCCGAACGGGTCGCCCGCGGGCATGGGCTCGAAGGCTGCAGCATGCGTCAGATATGTGCGGCGACCGAGCAGGAACGCATCGGCGTTCTTCATCATCGCGGCGAAGCTCTGCCCGATGTCGTCGTGCCAGTAAGGCCATGTCCAGCCGCCGTGCTCGAACCCGCCGTCGCGATCCTCGTCCTTGCCTCCGGGCGCCTGCATCACGCCGTCCAGCGTGACAAACTCGGACACGATGAGCTTTCTCATACGGACCTCCCCGGTGAAGGGCGTGAATCGTTGGGCTGTGGCCCGCGTCGCGCGGCGCACAGGCGTGACACCCGGTGAGGGCTTCACCTACACGTCGAACGAGCATGGCCGGGATCGACACGCTTCGCGGCGCCCGAAGATACCCTCGGCTCCGTCGAAGCGGGACGCGAGCGGGCTGACGGGCCCCCGGCGCCCGCTCGCCGACGTCCCGAGCTGAGCGATGGCCCGCGATTTGACCATCAGCGACGCTTTCTTCTGGTCCCGTCGGGTGCGTCCAGTGTCAGCCCCGACGGACACACTCGGCTGCTCGGAGAGAGATATGAATGTGACTGAAGCCAACAAGTCGTTCGTGGCGCAGATGCTCGGCGAAAAGAAGCGCCTGGAGGACTTTCCCGATCGCGTCGACCCGAACATCGTGACGCACGAGCCCGCGTCGCTCCCGTTCGGAGGGACATACCGCGGCCTTGCGGCGTTTCAACGCTATTACCCTGTGGTGCGCCGCTACTACGACTTCGAGAGCTTCCGACTGCTCGGCGTCTACGCCGATGGCGACACCGTCTTCGCGACCATCCGTGTGAGAGTCGCTGACTCCGACTCGCTCATGTTCCTCGCCGAACAGTTCACGTTCTCGGGAACCACGCTGACCGAGGTTCGCGTGCACGCCTGCGAGGCTCCGCTGGAGAGCCAGGACTGACCCGCTGGATTCGGCGTGCAGGCGCACCCATCGTTCGACGTGCCCGGCCGACAGAACATCATTCACCCCGAGAGCAACTGCCTCCGGAGTCGGAGTACCAGCGCCGTGATCTCACGCGAACCGATCCAGTACCGCGAAGCGACGAGCGCGGATGTTCCCGCCATGGCACAGGCTCGGCTCACGGACCCCACGGCCGGCACCGCTGATCCGCGCATGGCCGCCTACTTCGACGGGCGGCACCACCCGCAGCAGGCATTGCTCCCGCGCGTCGGCTACGTTGCCGTAGCGAACAACGCCGTCATCGGTTACATCGCCGGACACCGCACTCGGCGGCTCGGCTGTGATGGGGAGGTGCAGTATCTCTACGTGACCGTCCAGTATCGGCGGCAGGGCGTGGCCACCGCTCTGCTGCGAGTGCTCGCCGAGTGGTTCCGAGCGCAGGGCGTGGCGAGGGTCTGCGTGAATGTGGACGCCGAGAGCCCGCCGGCTCCGCCCTTTTACGTGCGATGCGGTGCAACGCCGCTCAGTCCGTACTGGTACATCTGGCCGGATATCGGCGTCCTGCTCGAGGCGCCGCCCGCGAGCGCAGGCCAGCCGCCGCGTGCATCCTGACGAGTCGCGGCACCGGACGAGCGCGAGCAGGCAACCATGTGGGCGCCTGGTGAGATCAAACCGGATGGAACATCATCGCGCTCGGAAAATGATCGCCCGCCGGCAAGCTCAGCGTCGTGCGGGCACACGGAACGCCTGGAGGGACGGAGCATGCGGGCTGTCTGCACTGTACTTGCCGGTCTGGCTCTCATCGGCTGCCATCCCGCTCCGGCACCGACTCCCGCTCGTCCCCCGCGCGTAGATAGTCTGATTCTGGAGCGCTCGCCGTGCTTCGGTTTCTGTCCCGCCTACCGGCTGACCCTGCATGCCGACGGCTCCGTCACGTTCGGCTCGCGCGACCCGGGCGACGTGATACGCATGGCGACCGATACCATTCCGGCTGCCCGATTCGAATGGCTCGTGCGGGAGGCCCACCGGATTGGCTTTGGCAAACTCCCGGCCGTGATCGCGCACGACTCCAGCCTCTGCCCCGTTCGTGCCACAGACCAGTCGACCGCGACCGTTACCATCGTCCGTGCCGACTCCATGCATCGCGTCGTGGACTATCACGGCTGTTACGCCGGCACCGATCTGTCCGTCGTCCCGGCTGTCGGCGAGCTCAGACATTTTGAATCGGAGATCGACAGCGTGGCGCAGACCGGGCGCTGGCTCCGGCGGGGCGCGCATCGGTGAGCCGCGCATCCAACCGGGCAGACAGCAGTTTGCCGGTGAGCTCACCGTGATGCCACTACGAGGAGGAGTATGGAACCGCTCCACCTCATTACGCTCTGGGCGCCGCTGGCGGTGATCACCGCGCGAAGCGCGGCGCCACGGCGAACGCGCGCCACTCGGAGCACGGGTCGAGGCGTGCCACCGCGCGATGGAGCCGCACGTGGCGCGGTTGGGGCTGGTCGTCTCCACCGAGGGGCGGACGGCCGAACAGGTCGCGCGCTACATTGATGTTCAGCTGCACGGGGGCAGCATCGATCGGCAAGCGATCGCGCTGCGCCCGCCATCCAATTACCAACATGACTGATTCCTCAAGCCGGCCCGCCGCACCCGCCCTAGAAGCGCAGGCGCTCGGGGCCTCACTCACCGTGAGCGACCTTTCGCGGAGCATCGCCTGGTACCGCGATGTCCTCGGCTTCGCGGTCGCGCGCGAGTACGCGCCGCGGGGGACGCGCGTGGCTGCGGCCCTCAGCGCCGGCACGGTCGAGATTCTTCTCACGCAGGACAACGGCGCGCTGGGCACGAGCCGAGTGAAAGGGCAGGGCTTCTCGCTCCAGTTCACGGTTGGCCACAGTGCCGAGGACATCGACGCGCTCGCGGCCGGCATCACGCAGCGGGGCGGAGTGCTGGAAGACGAGCCGGTGACCATGGCCGGCGCACGCGCCTTCCGCCTGCGCGACCCGGACGGCTTCAAACTGGTTTTCTCGTCGCCGCGCAAGCGCTAGGCGGTCCCTGCGCCGCTGCATCACACGCCAGTGCGCACCGCTTGCTGCTGCTTGACCTCTGCCGCACCTTATCCGCGTTCGCCGTCGCTCCGCTCCCTCAAGCACCGCAGCGGAAGGCGATCACCAATGACGCCGCGACATTTCCGAAGAGCGCCGTGGACACTGAATTCGAGATGCGCGGCATGGGCGGAACGTGGAAGAAGTACGAAGGACGGCGTCCCGCTGGCCGCAGGCGGGAAAGCGGCGATCACCGGCGCGGACTGGATGACGATTCAGACGAACGCGCGCACGTTCGCGACGAAGCACGGGCTGAAGGTGGTATTCATCGAGTGAGACGGCGCCGCCGGTGGCGCGCTTCCAGCGCCGCGTAAGGTCCTCTCCTCATCCCCTACGAGACAGCATGGATCTGGTCTGGCCGGCCGAGGAGCATCTGGCTAGCTATGTCGACGCGCTCACCCGCGGGTGGTCGGCCGATACGCAGCGTGCCGCGGATGGCCTCGAGGAGCTCGCGCGCATCGAGGCTGATCCCGTGCTCTTCATCGCGCAGCAAGTGGATCGCGAAGGGCGCGGGCCTCCGGTCGTTCTGCCGGATGGCTCGATAGCCGTCCGCATCCCCGGGTATCGGCTCTGGATGTGGGACGGCGTCTTCTGCGGGAGTATCTCGTTTCGCTGGCAGCCCGGTACGACGGAATTGCCGCCCCATTGCCTGGGGCACATCGGGTACAGCGTGGTGCCGTGGAAGCGACGCCTGGGCTACGCCACGCGCGCGCTCGCGCTCGTGCTCCCGTTGGCCCGCCGGGAAGGGCTCCCGTTCGTGGAGCTCACGACCAATCTCGACAACGTAGCATCGCAGCGCGTCATCCTGCGCAATGGGGGCGAGCTGGTGGAGCGGTTTCGGAAGCCAGTGGCGAGCGGCGGGACGGAGGCCCTGCGTTACCGCATTCTGCTGGGCGAGCCGCGGCCCTCCGACGAGCGCTGATCGATCAGCAGACGCGCCGCGATGCGCTCACGGTTCCTGCGGGGTGGGCGCCACGGCGTTTGACGGCGTCACCGCGATGTGCAGCGGCACCGCGGTGGTCCCCCATCGCAACAGGAGCGTGGTGGCATCTCGCTCGATCGCGGGGAAGGTGAACGTCAGCACATCGAGCATCGGCGCCGTCTGCGGCGTGACGGTAAAGCGCACCGCGCGCGCGGTGGAGTCCGGTCCCTGCACATGGAAGCGCTTCCAGGCGCTGCTCAGAATGACCGTCCACTGGCTGGGCTGCGGGATCATCCAGATGGAGTACTTCCCCTTGGGGAGCGTGTGTCCCTCCATGCGCACGTCGCGACTCACCTCGATGGTGGTGGCCCAGTTGGCACCGGGCGTCCACATCCTGCCCCACCGCACCACGCCGCCGATGAGGTGCGTGCGTCCCCGCCGCTGCGGGCGGTAGTACTGGATGGTGATGGTGGTGCCGTCCACCCGTTGCTGCACCATGCCATGCTCGCTCGCCATCGCTTGTGCGCCGGCAGCGGCTGGGAGAATGACGGCCACGGCGAGTGCGGCGGCGAGGATACGATAGTGGCGCATCGCGAGCTCCGGCGAAATGGCGTGATGAGGCAATTGTAGGAGGACCGCATGGCGCGGGCAAGCGGCGGAGCATGATCGAAGCGAACGTCGTCTCACGCCGTCGCTCGACTCCCGATCGCCGGCCCCTCGATCCCCTCGCCGAGCGCCTGCGCCAGCTCCGAGTCGGTCAGCGCGATTGGATTTCCCTGCATGCTGCTTGCCCGCCGAGCCTTCCCGGTCACCTGGGGAATGTTCGACGCGGTGAGCCCGAACGCCGCGAGCGGCGGGATGTTCAGCTCGCGAGCAAGCTCCCGCAGCCAGTCCGCCGCGTCTTCCGCGCGCGCGTCCCGATTCCCGGTGAGGATGCGCGCGACCTCGTCGTAGCGCGCCAGCGCGGGCGACGCGGGTTCTCGTGCGCGGAGCGCGCGCACATTGATCTCCACCACCGGCGCGAGAAGTGCCGCGCACGCGGAGCCGTGCGGGATGGGGAACATGCCGCAGAGCGGCGCGGCGAACCCGTGCACGGCGCCGAGCTTTGCGTTGGCGAGCGCGAGCCCGCCGCAGAGACTCGTCACCGCCATATCGTGCCGCGCATCCGTGTCGCCGCCATCGTGATAGGCCCCGCGGAGCGCACCGGCTGCGCGATGCATCCCCTCGCGGGCCAGCGCATCGGTGATCGGGTTGGCGCGCGGCGACACGAAGGGTTCGATGCACTGGGTGAGCGCGTCCATCCCCGTGCTGGCGGTGATGGCGGGGGGTACGGTGTAGGTGAGCTCCGGATCGATGAGCGCGACAGCGGGGAGCATCAACGGGCTGCGCAGGCTCACCTTCACCTGTTCCTCTTCTACCATGAGCACGGCGTTGCGCGTGACTTCGGCGCCCGTGCCGGCGGTGGTGGGGATGGCGATGACCGGAACCGGCCGCTCGGTGATGGGGCGTCCTTCACCCACCACCTCGAGGTACTCGCGGAGCGGCGCGCGGTTGGTGATGAGCGCGGCGATCGCTTTGCTCGCGTCGATCACGCTGCCGCCGCCCATGGCGACGACCAGATCGCACCGTTCGCGGCGGCCGAGCTCCGCGCCCTCTTCCACGAGCGTCGTGGTCGGCTCGCCGGGGACGCGCACGCTTGCCGTAGTGACTCCGCTCGCTCGGAGCAGGTCGTGAAGCGGCTTGGCACGTTCGCTCATCCCTTCCACCACCAGCGCACGCGAGCCCAGCGCAGCGGCAATGGTGCCGGCGTCGCGAAGCTTCCCTTCTCCGAAGATGATCCGCGCCGGCGTGGCGATCTCGAAGCTCATCACGGGCGACGCCCCTCGCATGGGCGCTTCAGCAGACTCATCCTGGACGCTCCCAGCCGTCGGGCTCGGGAAAGAGCGCGTGGTACTTCACGCTCCGGCGCGGCTCGGCCATCATCAGCTCAACGGCCTCGCGCCACGCGGCGTAGTGCGCGGTCGCTTTGTGGCGAGCCGGGTCGTCCGGCGTGCGGTAGATCTCCATGAGGAGGAATCGGGTGGGATCGTCGTCCTGCTGCACGACGTCGAAGCGGACGACGCCCGGCTCCAGAATGCTGTTGCGCGCGTTCTCGAGCGTGGCTGCCGAGAAGGCATCCACCGAGTCGGCGCGAACGTGGACGACGACATGGACGATGAGCATGGCGACTCGGGGTGGAGGATCGATGCGCTGCATCTTGGGTGCCCGTACTATAGCCCGACCGGGCGAATCTGGCATGGCGTTCGCCACACGACCATAGCGCACGCGATGCACGTTCCGCCACTCCAGGCAGAAGGCTACCTTGCCTGACAGCATCGATTGTCGGAGCCAACAGGAGTAGCGCGCATGTCCAAGTCCACGGAATCAGAAAAGCCCGCGCCGGTTCCGGAACGCGCGGGAACGAAGGCGCCGAGCAGTGCACGGGCGGCGATCGTCACAGGCGCCGGGCGCGGCCTTGGCCGGGCGATGGCGCTGGGCCTCGCGCACGCCGGCGTCCGGGTGGTGGCGACGGCGGCCCGCGAGCGCGCCGAGATCGAGGCGGTGGCGGCCGAGGCGGGCGAGGGGATGATCCTCCCGGTCCTCGCCGATGTCACCCGCGAGGCGGATGCGGCGCGCGTGGTGGCGGCCGCTCTGGAGCGGTTCGGTCGGCTGGACATTCTGGTCAACAACGCCGGCCGGGGCATGAAGTACGTGAGCGAGAACTTCATGACCGAGCCGACCCGGTTCTGGGAAGTCGAGCCCGACAGATGGCGGATGGTGATCGACACGAACGTCAACGGCCCGTTCCTGATGGCGCGCGCCGCGGCACCGCACATGGCGCGCGCGGGCTGGGGCCGCATCGTCAACATCTCGATGAGCCATTCCACCATGCGTCGGGCTGGCTTCTCCCCCTATGGCCCGTCGAAGGCGGCGCTGCAGTCGGAGACCATTATCTGGGCGCAGGACCTGCGCGGCACCGGGGTGACGGTCAACGCGCTACTGCCGGGCGGCCCCACCCTCACCGGCATGATCCCCGACGCCTTCCCGCAGAATCGCAGAAGCGCGCTGCTCGATCCGGCGATCATGGTGCCGCCGCTGCTCTGGCTCGTGTCGGAGGACGCGGATGCGATCTCCGGTTGCCGAGTCATCGCCAATTGCTGGGATGAAGGCAATCCGTCCGCGGCGATCGAGGATGCTGGTTGGGGCGGCGAGAGGGCGGGTCGGACGGCCAGCTAAAGGGGAGCGGAGCGGCGCAGTGGTCCCTTGTCAGGACGCCTACCGCTCCGGACCGATGACGCCGCGAAGCGCTCGATATCCCTCGGTCGCGCTAGGGCCCCTCTCCCTCAGTCGCTCCGCAGCGCGTCGACAAGATTGAGTTTCGCCGCGCGCCGGGCCGGGAGGATGGTCGCGGCGAGCATCGCGAGTGCGAGCGCCGCGGCGGCCACTACGACGGCGCGCAAGTCGGCGGGCGCCACGGCGGTGAAGAGGGATTGCAGCACGCGGAAGGCGGCCATCGCTCCCAGTGCGCCCGCAACGCCGCCCATCGCCACAAGCCGCAACCCATCCCCGAGCACGGTGCGGAGAATGCCACCTGGTGACGCGCCGAGAGCGGAGCGCACCGCCAGCTCCCGGGTGCGCTGCAACACGCCCTGCGCCACGACGCCGTAGAGGCCGATGGCGGCCAGCAGCAGCGCGATGATGCCGAAGGCGCCGATCCATGCGCTGGCAGCCTGCTGCGGCCGGAGCTGGGCCTGCAACTCCTCGAGCAACGTCTTCCCACCCTCCACGGCCACGCCCGCGTCGACCTCGGCCACGAGGCGGCGTACCGTCGTCATTGGGACAGGCAGACTGCCCCGCCCGCGCACCACCAGGCTGAGATTGGAGCCCGGATGCTGCGCGAACGGCACGTACATCGCCAGCGCAACGCTGGTGAGCGCGACGTTGCGCGTGTCTGCCGCGACGCCCACGACGCGGAGCGGCGGCCGTGGCGGCCCCTTGGCCGACGGCACGGAGAGGAAACGGCCAATGGGATCCTGCCCCGGCCAGAGTGCGTCAGCCACTCGGCGGCTGACGATCACCACCGGTGCCGACTGCTCGTTGTCGCTCGCGGTGAACGCGCGCCCGCGCACCACGGGAATCCGCATGACGTCGAAGAAGCGCGGGGAGATCTCGAGCGCATCCACACGGAGTCCCAGATCGCGTCCGTGTTCCGCGAGCGTGCCGGGCGGCGGCTCCTCGCCACGACGAAAGACGGTCGCGCGACTCCCCCACTCCAACGGTGGAACGGTGTTGGTGAGTGTCGCGCCCGCAATGCTCGGCTCCGCAGTGGCACGCGCCAGCACCGCGCGATAGAACGCGACCTGGCGCGTCGTGTCGTGTATCGACGACACAACCCGCAGGCTGACATCGGTGAGGCCCTGCGGATCGATCTCGTCGTGCGCGGTGAGCACGCGGTGGAAGGCGCTAAAGATGACGGCTGCCGCGGAGAGCAATACCAGCGAGGCCCCCACCTGCGCGGCGACCAGCGTGCGCTGCCCGCCCGCAGAGCGGCGCCGTACCGCACCGCCGCCCTCTTTGAGCACCGCCCCCGGTGGCACGCGAAGTATCTGCACCGCGGGCACGAGCGAGACGAGGATAGCCGTGAGCACTGTGGTGCCGAGGGCGACGGCGAGCACGCGGACATCCATCCCGACATCCATCCCCGGAATAGATACGACGCTGTGCACGAGCGCACTGGAGCTGACGAGCCAGCGCGCCAGCAGAATCCCAAGCACTCCGGCGCCCGTGGCGAGCACCACGCCCTCGACCGCGACGTGCCGCACGAGTGCCGCGCGGGAAGCGCCGAGGGCGAGGCGCATGGCGAGCTCGCGCCGCCGGGCTGCGGCGCGCACGAGCGAGAGACTGGCCACGTTGCCGCAGGCGATGAGGAGTAGCAGGGCGACAGCCACACCGAGCAGGCGGGGCAGCCGGCTCGCCGTCGCACGCTCGTTGGCATCCATCCCGGCACCGGACAGCACCTGCACCGTACGGTCCTTGTCCGCTGGATAGGTGGCGGCCAGCCAGCGGGTGGTCGCAGCCAGATCGCGTTGCGCATGCTCGATGGTCTGACCTGGAGCGAGCCGGCCGACCAGAAAGAACCATCGGGAGGCACGGGACCTGAGGTTCATGTCGTACGCGGCGATCGGGGGCGACACCCGGTCGTTCGCGATGGCGGGGGTCCACAGCGTCATGGGGTACATCGTGAACGCGCCCGTGAACCCTGGGGGCGCCACCCCGATGATTGTGAAGGGATGTCCGTCCAACCGGAGCGTGGAGCCGATCGCGTTCGCGGCGCCGCCGAAGCGCTGCTGCCACCACTCGTAGCTCAGCACCACGACCTGCTGGTTCTCCGTGCTGCTCGCGCCGGCGGCGGCCGTCCCGGCGCTGAAGAACCGACCCGTGACAGGGCGGACACCGAGCACCGTGAAGAAGTTGTCGCTGACGAAACCGGCCATGGTGCGTGTGGCGCCCGCTGCATCCGTGACGGCCATCGGCGCGCCATTGTACGCCGCGAGCCCCGCGAGCGCTGGCGCGTGCTCGCGCAGATCGCGATAGTCCGCGTAGCTGAACTCGTCGACCTGTTGGCTCCCATGCACGTGCGCATCCACCGTCACCAGCCGATCGGGCTCCGCCACCCCCGGCAGCGCGTGCAACAACGACGCCTTCATGAGCGTGAACACCGCCGTCGCCCCGCCGATCCCGAGCGCGAGCGTCGTGACCGCGATCACGACGAACGCCGGCGCGCGCCGCAGCGAGCGCATCGCGTAGCGCAGCTCCCGCGCGCCCGTGGCGAGCGCATTCCCTACCCACGCGTCGCGGGTCATCTCCTTCACCTGCTCCACGCCGCCCGTCTCGAGGAGCGCCGCCCGCCGTGCGCGTTCGAGTGGCATCCCGTCACGCGCGTGCTCCTCGGCGAGAAGCTCGACGTATGCCCGGAGCTCGTCGTCCAGCGCCTGCTCCGCCCCATGGCGGCGGACGAGGTTCCGCCACAGGCTGCGCGCGAGCGCCACCAGCCGCATGGTCAGGGCGACTCGAGCGCCGCCCGCATGGCACCGGCCACGCGGTTCCACGCGTCGCTCTCCGCCGCGAGTTGCCGGCGGCCGGCCCGGGTCAGCTCATAGTACTTCGCCCGGCGGTTGTTCTCCGACTCTCCCCATGACGCGGCGAGCCACCCCTTCTCCTCCAGCCGGTGCAGGGCGGGGAAGAGCGAACCGGGCTTCACGCGGAAGGTGCCCCGGGTGATCTGCTCGACGCGCCGGGACACGCCGAGGCCGTGCAGCGGCTGCAGGCTCAGCGCCTTGAGAATGAGGAGGTCGAGCGTACCTTGCAGCAGCGGCGTCCGGGATGACATGGCTCTCCTATCGAGGATCTATACGGCAGAGATAGCGCTTCCCATATCGAATGTCAATAGGAGTGAGCCGGACGGCGGTCAGCTGTCCGATCACGCGCATCCCACCCCACCGATCCACTCATGACGCGTATCACAGACGCTGTCGTCGAATTCATGGTGCGGCGCTCCCGTGCCGCGTACACGCCGCTCCACATCGGCGGCGCCATCCTCATCGGCTCGTCGCTGGAGCTGGGGGTCATCCCCCTCGTGCTCGTGGGTGGCGGTACGTACGTGGACGGCGCATTGCATCTCCGCCCGCTCGTGCAGCATGGCAACGCCCATCTGTTCGCGCTCCTCTGCTTCCTCATCGGCGTCCCCTGGCTGGCCATCGCCATCTACTGGCAACACCGGCGGGGCGATGGCACGCCGTTCCCGCTCGTCCCCACCAAGCGGCTGTTGACGGACGGGCCGTATCGCTTCTGCCGGAACCCTATGGCGCTGGGCGCCATCTGCTGGCTGGCCGGGTGGGCGTTCGTCGCGAACAGTCCGACGGCGCTGTACGGCGGCGTGGGTGCCTTCGCGGCAGCGATCCTCTCCTACCACAAGCTCATCGAGGAGCACGAGCTCGAGAGGCGGTTCGGGGCGCACTACCGACGGTACAAGCAGCGCACCCCCTTCCTTATTCCCATGAAGCGACGGCGTGGCGATCATTGATGATGGCTGGCCGGAGAGACGCTCCGCCGACGCAGCCCCCACCCCGTTCCCGCATCAACCGTGAGTGATCAGACATCGGCACTCCTGCGCGCGTTCGTCCCCGCATCCAGGCGCGACCTCTACCTCTCGCACCTCGGCAGCCTGAAGGGACGCGCGCTGCTGAGGCAGGCGCTCAGGCAATTCCGGGACTTCGATTGGCAGTACGTCCGCCCCGTGCCGCCCGCGCACCACTCGCCCGTGGCGCTGCACGCCCTGCTGCGCGAACACGGTGCCACCGGATTCTGCTATCTCCTGTCGGTGGACGAGGCGCTGGATGGACGCACGATGCCCCTCGTCGATGCCCTACGGCAGGTGATGGGGTGCGGCTCCCGCACCTTCATCTCCTGTCTGCCGGGTCGCCTCGCATATTTCGAGGGCGACACCGCCGGCGAGCGCTACCTGCTCGAGCGGACGGATCGGGGCGACGATCCAGGAGGCTATGAGTGCTGACCGTACAATTCACGATTACCGCGCGAACGCTCTACCACGCGCAGATGGCGCTGATCCGGCACATCACCTGGATCCGCCTCGGCGGCATCTTCGTGGTGGTCGTCTGCCCGCTCTTCATGGTGGCCATCCATCTGGTCGCCGGCCAGACGCTCGGCGCGGCGATCGTGCGCAACCTGGGGTGGATCGTCGGCTTTCCCGCGTTCTGGCTGATCGGTATTCCGCTCATGCAGCGGTGGAACGCGGGGCGCACGCTGCGCGCGACGCCCGCCCTTCAGCAGCCGCAGCGGTATACGTTCGACGCCAAGGGTATCACGATGGACGGCGGCCTCAGCCGCGGCCGCGTACAGTGGGCGGCCATCGTGCGCGTGGTGGAGACACACACCCTCGTGCTGCTCTTCTACAACAAGACGGTGGCGTACTTCATTCCCACGGACGCATTCCCGTCGGCCGAGGCGCTCGCGCGCTTCCGCGCGCTCGTGTCCAAGGCCGTGGGCAGCCGGGCGCACTGGGCGACTGACTCGACGGCGCCGGTGCGGGCGATCGCGCGGGCGGCCGGCATCATCCGTCGAGCGATGCGGCTCGGCGCTCAGGCCGGCTCGCGTGTCGCGTGACACGGAGCTGGTCAGCGCATGTCCGCAGCACACCGTGGCGCCGCGCACGGCTTCGCCCGCCCGCACCGCCGCGCGCATCAGGATTCGCGTGGCGCGCGAGGACGAGCGCGCCGCCATCTGGCGGATGCGCCACGACGTGTACGCCCGGGAGCTCGGCCAGCACGCCACCAATGGCGACGCGGCGCTGAGCGACGCGCTCGACGCGTCGAACGTCTACATTGTCGCCATGCTCGGCAGGCAGATGGCCGGCTTCATCAGCATCACGCCGCCGGCGAGCGCGCGCTACTCCATCGACAAATACCTCTCGCGCGCCGAGCTGCCGTTTGCCTGCGACGCCGGCCTGTACGAAGTGCGCCTGCTCACCGTGCCGCGCCAGCAACGCGGGGGATCGGTCGCCTCGCTGCTCATGTACGCGGCCATGCGCTGGATCGAGGACGCGGGCGGAACGCGCGTGGTGGCCATCGGGCGCGTGGAGGTGCTCGACCTCTACCGCAAAGCGGGGCTCGAGATGCTGGGACGGCGCATCGTCTCCGGTGCCGTGACGTTCGAGTTAATGACGGCCACCGTCGCCAGACTGTCGAGCACCGCCGCGCGTTCGCCGCGCGTCCTCCGGCGACTGGCGCGCGGCACGGACTGGCAGCTCGGTGTCGCGTTCGAGTCGCCGGCGCCGTGCTACCATGGCGGCGCATTCTTCTCCGCCGTCGGCGAGGACTTTCGCGCGCTCGAGCGCGCTGCGTCCATCATCAATGCCGATGTGCTGGATGCGTGGTTCCCACCATGCCCGGGCGCGATGGAGGCGCTGCGGGAGCACCTGCACTGGCTCGCGCGCACCTCGCCGCCTACCACGTGCGACGGGCTTGTACGCGCGATCGCCGGCGCGCGCGGCGTGGCGGCCGCCAGCATCGTTCCGGCGAGCGGATCGTCCGATCTCATCTTCCGCGCCTTCGGCGCCTGGCTCACGCCGGCGTCGCGCGTGCTGCTGCTCGACCCCACCTACGGCGAATACGCGCACGTGACCCAGCGAGTGATCGGCTGCACTGTAGATCGCCTTGCACTCTCGCGCGAGCGCGGATACCGCCTCGACCCGAGCGATCTCGTCCGCGCCACTGCGCGCGAGTACGACCTTATTGTGCTGGTGAATCCCAACAGCCCCACTGGCACGTTCCTCCCGCGCGCGCAGCTGGCCGCGGCGCTGGAGCGTATCCCGCCACGGACCATGGTCTGGGTGGATGAGACGTACATCGAGTATGCGGGCGCTGCCGAATCGCTCGAATCGTATGCCGCATCGAGCGAGCGCGTCGTTGTGTGCAAGTCGATGTCCAAGGTCTACGCACTCTCCGGGCTGCGGGTAGCGTACCTGTGTGCCCCACCGCCGTTGGCGCGGCAGATCCGTGCGCTCACGCCGCCATGGGTTGTGGGGCTGCCCGGGCAGGTCGCCGCGGTGCATGCGCTCGCCGATCCAGAGTACTACGCCGGCCGTTACGCCGAAACGCACCGGTTGCGCGGCGAGCTGGCGGTGGGGCTGCGCTCGCTCGGCGGGATGAGCGTGCACCAGGGCGTCGCGAACTTCGTGCTCTGTCATCTCGATCCGGCCGGGCCCCGCGCGGCGGAGATCTGCCGGCGCTGCGAGGAACACGGACTCTTCGTGCGCGATGCGGAGGGGATGGGACCGAGCCTCGGCACGCACACGCTGCGGGTGGCGGTGAAGGATGCCGTCACGAATGCGCGCATGCTCGACATTCTGCAAGCGGTGCTCGGGGAATGCCGACGCCCGGGCATTGAGGCTGGGGCCGTGCGCGCATGAACGATCCTGTCAGCGGGAGGTCATGGACCATGAAGATCGCGCTTCTCCTCGCCGCGCTCCTGGGGGCCGCGCTCCCCGCCGCGGCGCAGTCAGCGCCGACGGACGACTCGACGTACGCGGTCTACGCCATCCGCTACGCCACCATACACCGCTTTCCGATGCGTGCGCTGATAGCGGGGGACACCACCCACCGGCGCACGGACCTGGCGATGATGATCTGGCTGCTCCGCTCGCCGGGTCACGTGGTGCTGGTGGATGCGGGCTTCCACGGTCAGAAGTTCATCACGCAATGGAAGTCTGACGGCTACGTGCGGCCATCGGATGCGCTCGCCAGGCTCGGCATCAAGGCTGCCGATGTCACAGACATCATCGTCTCGCACATCCACTGGGACCACGCCGATGGACTCGACCTCTTTCCCAATGCGCGCATCTGGCTGCAGCGCGACGAGTACACGCACTACATCGGCGACTCCGGCCGAGTGCTCGACCGGCAGATCGACTCGACGGACGCCGTGATGATCTGGCGGCTGCGGCAGGCGGGGCGAGTCCACCTCGTGGATGGGGACGCGAAGGAGATCCTCCCCGGGATCACCGTCTACACCGGGGGGAAGCACACGTACGCGTCGCAGTACGCCGGTGTGCACACGGCGCAGGGCACGGTCGTGGTGGCGTCGGACAACGTGTATCTCTACGAGAATCTGGAGCGGCACCGGCCGATCGCGGAGTCGTACGACTCGCTCTCGAATCTGCGCGCACAGGCACGCATGCGGACCATAGCGTCTGACCCGCGGCTCATCGTCCCGGGGCACGATCCGGCGGTGTTCGTCCGATTCCCGAAGCCCGGCAACGGGGTGGCGCGCATCCGGGAGTGAGCGCCGGGGCACGCTCCCCGCCGCAACTGGCGTACGACTTCCTCTCCCACAGGAAGTCCCGATCCCGTGATTGCCGCCATTGGCGATCGCCTCTCGGCGGTATTGGGTTCACGACAGTGGTCGATAACTCAGGATAGTCATCCCGCTCGAGAGTCTGGTCTGGTCGAGGAGCTCGAACTTCCCAGCGCCTTGAGCTTCGTCGAACAATCGCTGGCCCGTGCCGAGCGTGATCGGGCAGAGCAGGAGATCGAGTTGATCCACCATGTTGCGTTGCAGAAGCGCGTGCATGAACCGGGCACTGCCATACATCAGAATGTTCTTGCCGGGCTCCTGTTTGAACGTCTTGAGTGCTTCAATGGCATCGCCGTGCAGGAGCTGCGCATTCCACGTCAGCGGCTCCGTGAGCGTACGGGACGCGACGAGCTTTGGCATGCTGTTCAGGCGATCCGCGTACGGATTCGAAGACTTCGACCATACTCTCGAGAACATCTCATAGGTGCGACGGCCGCACAGAAAATAGTCGCACTCCTGGAGCTTTCGTATCGAACGCGCCACTGCCTCTTCATTGAAATACGCATCTGCCCAACCACCGTATGTGAAGCCCGCCATGCCACCCGGATCTTCAATGACGTTATCCAGGGTGACCAGTGTAGAGACAATGAGTTTGCGCATGGATCCTTGCTCCTCGGAAGAAGGGTGAGTCCCACGGATCGTTGAAACGCGGGTGGTGCCGCGGTACGGGAGCATGAATCCCTCGAGGATCTCCACTCGTTCCCGAAGGCATCGCGTGCGAAGCGGATCAGCGCAGGCGACGGGGCTTCTATCACATCACGGCTGCGGGCCGCAAGGCACTCGCGGTACAGCGCGAGAGCTGGCGCGAGTTCGTCGCGGCGCTCCGCGCCACGCGGGTGGATCCCGTGACGGCGTTGCGGAGCGAGTAGGCGCGAGCGCATACGGGTGGCCGCCGCCCGGGCGGCTGGTGTGACGTCGCGGGGAGTCTTCCGTCAGCGCCGCGAGGTGTTATCATATCCGCGCCTGTTCAGGGCGCGCCCGGTGCACGAGCGAGCGGCGCGAACGGCCGAGGGAGCATTGGCGGTCTCACACGATCATGCGAGGAGAATGTGAGCTGGTATCTGGCAGTGCTCAGCAAGTACGCGGACTTCAGTGGGCGGTCGCGCCGCATGGAGTACTGGATGTTCGCGCTCATGAACATCGTCATCAGCATCGCGATCGCCATTGTCATGGCGATCGCCGGCGGGCGCAATTCCGTCATGCCCGGGCTGATCATGGGGTGTTACTCCCTCTTTGTGTTCATCCCCAGCATTGCCGTGGCCGTGCGCCGGCTTCACGATATTGGCCGCAGCGGATGGTGGCTGTTCATAGGATTCATCCCGCTGCTCGGCGGGATCGTCCTGCTGATCTTCTCGCTGCAGGATAGCGAGCCCGGCCCCAACGAGTACGGCCCCAACCCCAAGACGGCGTTCGCCTAGCGGCGCTCCCCGGGCGCAGCGGTGGTCGCGGTGGGTCATCCGGTGCGGGCAGCGGGCGGCCCGCCCGGCCGCGTTCCCCGGAAGATCCGCATGACGGATGCATCCTCCAGCCGCACGGCCATGGGCGTAGCCTGGCTCCGTGCGGCGCATCAGCTTTACGACACGTTCATCGCTCAGCAACCGACCTGGGCGCGATCGCTCCGCATCATCGAAGTCGACCAGCCCGCCACCCAGGCGGAGAAGCGCGCGCGCCTTGCCGCGGCGGGGCTCCAGCTGCCTGACAACGTCCAATTCGCCACGGTGGCCCGATGCCCGTCGATCTGACCAACCAGGCCACGCGCAATCGCCTCTTCCGCGAGGATCGCGCGGCGGGGTTGCCGGCCGTCTTCACGATCGGGGACTCGTGGTTCGACTACCCGGTGTACCCCAACATCGTGGATGACCTCTACTTCACCGGGCTGTTCGCGCTCTGCCGGCGCGAGGTGAGTGGCGCCGTGCTGGATGACATCGCCAAGCAGGCGGCGATCCCGCGCGACATCCTGAAGGCGGGGAGCGATCTGCTGCTCGTGAGCGGCGGCGGCAACGATCTCGTGGAAAAGGAGTGGATCTCGCACCTCTTCCTTCCGAGCGATGGTACGCCGACCAGCGACGTCGACTCACTCATCGACAAACAGTGGTGGGAGCCGAAGCTGCGCTTCTTCTACCACTGGTACAGCGCCGTGGTCAACCAGTGCGCGCCGTGGGGGATTCGGGTGGTCACGCACGGGTACGATTACCTCATCCCCAGCTCGACGGGACTCAGCCTGGATATCTTCTATCATTCGGGCCCGTGGGTGCGGCCGGCGATGATGGCGGCGGGCATCACCGATCCGCTCACGCAGCGGCGGCTGGCGCGCCGTCTGGTGGACGACTTCAACGGCGTGTTCGAAGCACTCGTGCGGGAAGGACATCAACTCCCCGACGGGCGCCCCGCGTTTCACTACATCGACTGCCGCGGCACGCTCGACGATGCCGACTGGGTGAACGAGATGCATCCGACGAAGATCGGCTTCGAGAAGGTGGCCGCGCGCTTCGTGCCCGTGCTCGGCGCGCTGCTGCACCCCGCGATTCTCGCGTAGGCCGGCGGCCGTGGCCCGTGTACCGTGTCGCACGATCGCCTGCGCCGCCGTATTCCTGGTAGCGTGGATTCCCGCGCGTGCCGCCTGCCAGCTCTCTCCCATCGGCGACCGCGAGCGCGCCACGTATCTCGATCTGCTCGTGGACAACCGGCAGCTCTGGCGCGGCTACAATCTCGGGAGCGGGCCCACGCTCGAGCCGACCATCGGCGTGCCGCTGGTGTTCACCGCCTCCCGCGCGCCGCAGCGCGCGCTGCTCTTCGATGCGCACGCCTGGCTCGCACTCTCGGATCGGAGCGACCGGCGCGCGGACGATCGCATCCGCTTCCGCGTGCAGTATCAGATGACCCTCGACTCCACGCGGAACAACCCCTGGGAGCTGCGCGCGGGGTACGCGCAGTATGCCTACCCGTGGGCAGCGCCCGGCCGAGTGCACGCCTCCGGCGAGCTGTTCGTCACGGCCATCTCTCCCGAGTTGCTGGAGGAGGAGCACGTTCCGGTGCACCTGTACGGTTCGCTGAGTTGGGACGTGCGCCGCTACGACGGACCGTACGTCACGCTCGGCGTCGTGCAGAACAAGGAGTTGGTGGGCACGCAGCTCCAGCTCGACGCGCATCTCAGTCTGAGCGCGTACCGGAACCAGCCAGCCGGTCCGCGGCGGACGTTCTCCCTGCATGAGCTCGGCGTGCGCGTGCTTGCGGGGAAGCTCCACGCCACGCGCACCGGCGGGTGGCAGGACATCTGGCTCATGGCCGGGGTAGAGATCCCGGCGCCGGATGTCACCGATGG
>DASUKA010000036.1:0-14294 GCA_036278935.1 Gemmatimonadaceae bacterium | reverse complement strand
ATCCCCGTACTCCAGGTAGAACTCCCCTTGCCCCAGGTAGGGATCGGTGTTCCAGCCCCGGACGTCGTCGTAGACGGCCACGCGCGGATACCACTGGGCGAGCTCGTAGAGCGTGCTGTCGCGCCCCATGCGGTCCGAGCCGTGCTCGGGGATGGCGAACCGGTAGGCCATGGCCACCGTCACCTGCCCCCCACCCGGGGAGAGCGCCGAGTCGAGGTCCACGCGCATGAGCGTGCCGGAGACCTCCGAGCTGGCCTTCCGGCCGTCCACGGTCAGGTTCTGGAGGGTGTACCCGCCTTCGAAGCCGTGCACCCCGAAACGCGACTGGGGCGGGTAGAGAGCGGAGCCCTTGCTGCCCGCACGGTAGAGGTTCTGGTCGAGTTGGAACCAGAGGACGTGGAGCGTGTCGGGGGAGTTATTCGTGTAGTGGAGCGTGACCTGCCCGGTGAGCGTCTTGCTCGCCGTATCGAGCGTGGCGCGAATGTCGTAGTCGGCCCGTTGTTGCCAGTAGGCGGGGCCCGGGGAGCCGTCGGCCGCGCGGTACGCGTTGGGGCCTGGCCAGTCCATCCGGTCCAGCGGATGGAAGATGCCGCCTGGGAGAGCACTGGAGCGGCTGGCAGCGGGCATCCTGCGCATCGACGCGGTGTCGAGGCGCGCGGGCCGTGGACGCTGGCCGCGATGCTGCGACGGTTGGCTGCATGCCGCCGCGAGGAGCGCGACAAGCGAGAGGGTAAGAGAACGTCGAACGGGCGTCACGTACGGGCCTGCGGTAGATGGTTCTGGAGAACAACGGACTGTGGAATAGTTGTCCGAGGACCGGTGCAAGGGAAGTGCGAGGCGGGGCGAGTGGGGAGGTGGGAAGACGCGTCTCGTCCCAAGCAGATCGCATTCGCGCAAAAAGCGGAGCGGTGGCGTTTCGGGCTGATATGATCGCCACGACTCCCTCTTTCCGGAGACCAGGCGCTACATTGTCCTGCCCGATGTCCGGGGGCGGCACGCTGCTCGCGCGCCCGTTCGTGCGCTGTCCGCGCCAGCGGCCCCGGCTTTGCATGGCAAAGTACTTGACAGCAATCGCCTGGACGTCTACCCTATGCACATGACCAGTACCCGGCCATTCCCGCCGAAGGCCGCCGAGCCGCCCGCACTGCACGTGCGCGCCATGGACGACCTCCGTTTCATCCGGCGGACCATGGAGAACGCCTCGTCCTTCACCGCGGTCTCCGGGTGGGGGCAGGTGCTCATCGGCGTGACGGCGCTCGGCGCGGGTGCCCTGGCGGCACGACAGCCCGCCGAACGTTGGCTCGCCATCTGGCTCGGCGAAGCGCTCCTGTCCATCACCATTGGTGGGGTCACCACGGGAATCAAGGCACTCACGGCCAAGCAGCCGCTCGTGTCCGGCCCCGTGCGCAAGTTCGTCGTCAGCTTCACCCCGCCGCTCTTCGTGGGCGCGGTGCTCACCGTGCTCCTGGTGCGCGCCGGTCTGCTGAGCGCATTGCCGGGTACCTGGCTGCTGCTCTACGGCACCGGCGTCATGACCGGCGGCGCCTTCTCCGTGCGGCCTGTGCCCGCGATGGGCGCCTGCTTCATGTTGCTCGGCACGGCGGCGCTGTTCGCGCCGGCCGCGTGGGGCGGCATCATGTTGATGGCCGGCTTCGGCATTCTGCACATCGCATTCGGTATACTCATTGCCAGGAGGTATGGTGGCTAGATCAGGTGCGCTGCCACGAAAGCGCGCCGACAGCGCGGAGGGCACCCCGAGCACACTCCGTGGCCTGCGCGGCCACGAGCTGCCCGTGGAGTCGCTCGCGCTCGACTCGCTCATTCACAATCGCATGCGCCTCGGCATCGTGAGTGCGCTGGCGGCCAACGAGTCGCTGGCGTTCAACGAGCTCAAGGCGCTCATGCAGACCACGGACGGCAACCTGAGCGTGCACGCCCGCAAGCTCGAGGACGCGCATTACGTGACCGTGACCAAATCGTTCGAGGGGCGTCGTCCCAGGACGGAGTACCGGCTGGCAGCCGCCGGCCGCCGCGCCCTGCAGCGGTATCTGGATCACATGGAAGCGCTCATCCACGCCACGCGCGACACGCTCGACCGGTAACCCGTCCTCTCTTTTTTTCGCTGCGAACTTTATGGAAGCAAGTCCTTTGATCCGCCCGGCCGCCGCTGGACTCCACGTGGCCATCATCATGGACGGGAACGGCCGCTGGGCCGGTGCCCGCGGCATGCCCCGGGTGGCCGGTCACCGGCAGGGCGTCGAATCCGTACGCCGGGCGGTCGAGGCCGCGCCCTCGCTCGGCGTCCACACGCTCACCCTGTACGCGTTCTCCTCCGACAACTGGCGCCGCCCGCCGCGCGAGGTCGCCACCCTCATGCGGCTCTTCAAGCGCCACCTGCGCTCCGAAACGGGCAAGCTCGTGGAGAACGATGTCCGTCTGTCCGTGATCGGCCGCCGCGACCGTCTGTCGCTCGGGCTGCGCACGGCCATCGATACCGCCGAGGCGGACACGCGCGCCGGCCGCACGCTGCACCTCCGGCTCGCCATCGACTACTCGGCGCGCGATCTCATCCTCCGCGCGGCGCAGCGCATCGCGCTGGGGCAGGCGATGTCGCGCGAGGCGTTCGCCGGTCTGCTCGCCGAGGAGTATGGCTCCGGGTCGTCCGCGTCCGACGTGGACCTGCTCATCCGCACCGGCGGCGAGCAGCGGCTGAGCGATTTTCTCCTCTGGGAGTGCGCGTACGCCGAGCTCTACTTCTCCGACCGGATGTGGCCGGAGTTCGGCGGCGCCGATCTGAAGGCGGCGGTCGCCGAGTTCCACACCCGCCAGCGCCGATTCGGAGGCGTTCCCACCGCAGTCGCGGGCTGAGCACCGCGCAGCCCGGCACCAGCACGGTCGCCGGATAGCGCGCACTCCCATATCTTCATGGCAATGGAGCGTTCGCTCCTCGGATGCCCGCCGTGCACGCTCTCCCTCCACCGAGCTGTGCGCGGCGGGCATCCGAATTGCCAGCAACCGTCCAATCGCGCCGCGCTCCGGCTTGCGGGGCCGCGGCGCCATCGTCCTTACTCCAGATCAGCCATGCAGAGACTCTTGCGCGTTTCACTCGTCGCCGCCGCCCTTGCCGGAGCGGCGAGTGCGGCGCTTGCCCAGGGAGGCGTCGGCGCCCGCGCACAGGATACCATCGCCTTTACCGGTGCGGGTGACACCTCAGTGTTCGCTCCGCTCCCGCTCCCCACGCCCAACGAGTACCGGGGCGCCGACGGCTCGCCGGGGCCCGCCTACTGGCAGCAGCGCGCGGACTACGACATCCACGCCACGCTCGATACGGCCGCGAATACGCTGCACGGCGAGCTCACCGTGCACTACACCAACAATTCGCCGGACACGCTGCGGCATGTGTGGATGCAGGTGGAACAGAACGCGTTCACCGACAGCTCGCTCAACGCGTACATCTTTCCGCAGAACTCGCGCTTCGGCGCACGCGGCTTCGAGGGCGGCGACAAGATCGAGCACGTGGACCAGCTCGTGACCGTGCACGGCTCGAAGACGCCACGCCACGTGGCGCTCAAGACCCGCGTGTACGACACGATGATGTTCGTGGCGCTCGCGATGCCGCTCGCGCCCGGCAAGGCGGTGGACATCGACATCGCGTGGCACTTCAAGGTCCCCGTGCACGGCGCCGACCGCATGGGGCACGATGGCCCGCTCTACGAGCTCGCCCAGTGGTACCCGCGCATGGTCGTCTACGACGACGTCCGCGGGTGGAACACGGATCCCTACGTCGGGCAGGGCGAGTTCTACCTGGAGTACGGAAACATCACGTATGCCGTGACGGTCCCCGCGGGCTATGTGGTAGCGGGCACGGGCGCGCTGCAGAATCCCAAGGATGTGCTCACCTCCACGGAGATCGCTCGCCTGGCGAAGGCCGCCAAGTCCGATACCACCATCCCCATCATCACCGCGAAGGACCTGACGAGCGGCGCAGCGCGGGCGAAGACCACCGGTACGCTCACGTGGAAGTTCAGCGCCAAGAACGTGCGCGACGTGGCGTGGGCTGGCGCGCCGAATTACCAGTGGGATGCCTCGAGCTGGCACGGTATTCTCGCGCAGGCGTACTACCGGCCGAGCGCCGCCGAGACGTGGGATGACGCGGCCGATCAGGCGCGCATGTCGATCATGGAATATTCGGAGCGGTGGTTCCAGTATCCCTATCCGCAGATCACCGCCGTGGAGGGGCCGATCAGCGGGATGGAATACCCCATGCTCGCCATGGAGACGGCCAGCCAGAGCAAGCCGGGGCTGTACAGCGTGGTGACGCACGAGATCGGCCACAACTGGTTCCCGATGATCGTCGGCTCCAACGAGCGCATCCACTTCTGGATGGACGAGGGCTTCAACACCTTCATCAACACCTTCTCCGAGGCGCGGCGCTACCCGGAGCAGGGGAGTCAGATGCAGCGCGCGGGCGAGGAGCGGGAGGGCATCGAGCAGACGCAGATCCACGATGTGGATATCCCGATCGACGTGCCCGCCGACCGGATCGACCCGCGCAAGCTCGGCTTCACCGAGTACAACAAGACGTCAGTGGGGCTGCAGCTACTGCGACAGGAGATTCTGGGGCCGCAGGCGTTCGATGACGCGTTCCGCACGTACATCCGCCGCTGGGCGTTCAAGCATCCGACCCCCGCCGATTTCTACCGCACGATGGATGACGTATCGGGGCACCGCCTCGACTGGTTCTGGCGCGAGTGGTTCGTGAAGGACTACCACTTCGACCAGACGGTGGACACCGTGCTCACGCGCAAGCGGGGCGACACGACGGATGTCGCGGTGGTGTACGGCAACCTCGACCGCGGCGTGCTCCCCATTCTGGCGCGCTTCACCTTGTCGGATGGCACGACCAAGGAGTACGACTATCCAGCGCGGGTGTGGACGATGAACAATACGCAGTACCTGCGCGTCTACACCTTCGTAGGGAAGACGCTGGCGAAGATCGAGCTCGACCCCGACAAGCAGCTCGTGGATGACGACCGCGGGAACAACGTGTGGACGGCGCCGGCGGCCGCGAGTGGCACGGGAGCGCAGAGTCCGTAAAGGGAACGGAGCATTCTGGCGGCGCGCGGCACTGGATCGTAAATCGCGCGCCGCTTTCAGCGCGCGATGAACTTTGTCCAGAACAGCAGCACGCCGCACGCGGAGCCCGGGGTCCGGTACTGCACCGGGATATTGCTCGCGCTGTAGAACTCCACCCCCGCCAGGTTGTCCGTATGCAGGAAGGTGAGGTCTGGGGGATCGGGAAGGCGCGTGTCATCGATGTAGATCGCGTCGATGAAGCACGGCTTGCCGCTGAAATCCTGCGGGCCCCGGGTGCTGGCCAGCTGGTAGCGGTGTGAGCTGTCGTCCCAGATCTGAGTGAGCCCCGGCAGGTGCGCGAGGAGCACTGTCTGGAGGTCGCGCCCTCCTTCGCGCTTGAGAAGCGGCGCGTTCAGAAAGTGGCCGAACGCCTTGCGCTCGCGGAGCGCGAAGCCGCGCATCTGCGGCGAGAGGGCATGCCCCACCACGCGGATGGTGTCGAGGACCGTGAGAGGGCGGAGCACGACGGCCGTCTGGATGCTGTCGCCCGCGTGGACGGTGAGCCGGCCGGCCACGGGCTCGTAGCCGATGAGGCGGACCGCCAACTCATAGTTGCCCGGCGGGACGGCGTCGAAGCGGGCGAGCCCCTGGGCGTCGGTGTGTGCCGAGCGTCCCAGCTCCAACAGGCGGACCTCGGCGCTGAGGAGCGGGTTGCCGGTGGTGGCTTCGAGCACGCGGGCGACCAGTACCGCGTTCGTGCGACGCTGTGCGCGGGCTACGACGGGATGCAGGGTGCCGGACAGGACGCCGAGCGCCACGAGCGCGGGCCATCGTCGCGCCGTCATGCGGCGTCTCCGTGCAACCGTCTCATTCGATGCGGAGCAGCGTGGTGGGATCCACCCGCGCGGCACGCCGCGCCGGCAGGTAGGTGGCGACTACGGTGGTTGCGAGCATGAGCCCCGACATCGCGACGAGCACGCTCACGTCCAGCCAGGAGACGCCCACGAGCAGCGATTCCAGCGCGCGGCCCACCGCCATCGCGCCCACGAGCCCCAGTGCAACGCCTATCGCGCCGGCGCGCACCCCTTCGCCTACAATGAGGCGCGTGATGTCGGCGGAGCGCGCCCCGAACGCGACGCGCACCCCCAGCTCCCGCTGACGCTGCTCCACCGCGTAGGAGAAGACGCCATAGAGCCCGCACAGCGCGAGCACGAGCGCGATGACGCCGAAGAGCGTGAACATGGTGGTGCCCAGGAGCCATGGGCGCGTCTGCGGCGCGATGATGTTCGACATCGTGCGGACGTCAGCGTACGGAAGATTCGCGGCCGTAGCCTGCATGCTGTGGCGAATCGCCGGCAGTAGCGTACGCGGGTCGCCCGCCGTCCGAACGAGCAACAGATGCGTGCCGTCGACGTCATGTGCGGCTGTCGGCGCGAAGTAGGCCCATCGGGGCGCCTCCCGCAGCGTGCGGGCGTGGGTGTCGCGCGCGATGCCGATGATCTCGCTGCACGGTGCCTTCGCCGCCCGTGTATGCACACCGCCTACCTGGATACACTGGCCGATCGCGTTGCCGCTCGGCCAGAGATCGTGCGCCATCGTCTGGTTGATGATGGCCACCGGAATGCCGCTCTGCTCATCCGCGCGCGTGAACGCTCGCCCGCGCACGAGCGGCGTACCGAGCGCCGCGAAGAAGCCCGGCGACACGTCGTTGATGTCGAGCAGCGGGTGGTGCGGACCACCGCCGCCAGATGCCTGCTCGTTCTTCACGCTGTTCGGCACGATGAAGTCCGGCCATGAGAAGCTGCCGAGAAACGGCGCCGTGTATGCCAGACTGGCGGCGCGGACGCCGGGCAGCGCCTGCACGCGGCGCCGCAGGCGCTCCATGATGCGCGCGCTCGCGGATGCATCGTAGCCGGCATCGGCCAGGCTCATGCGTGCCACCACGAGGTGGCCCGCATCCATCCCAAGGTCGATGGATCGCAGCGCGCGCAGGCTCCGCGCAAAGAGGCCCGCGCCGACCAGGAGTACCATGGTGAGCGCCACCTGCGCCACGAGCATGCCGGTGCGCAGCGCGGAGCGGCCCGCGGCGCCATCGCGCGCGCCGGCTTTGAGCCCCGACGACACATCGGTGCGCACCGCCTGTCGCATCGGGAGCAGTGCGCAGAGCACGGCCGTCGCCACGGCGGCCGCGGCGGCAAGCAGCAGCACGCGTGCATCGATGAGCGCGCCAACGGCGCTGAGATCGGGTGTGAAAAATCTCCCCACGAGAGCGCTTCCCCACACCGCCATCACCAGCGCGATGAGAGTGCCGGCGCCGGCCAGCAGCAGACTCTCCAGCAGGAGTTGTCGAGCGAGCCGGCTGCGGCTCACCCCCAACGCCACGCGAACCGCGATCTCCCGGCGGCGCGCCACCACGCGCGCCAGCAGCATATTGGCCACGTTCACAATGGCGACCAGTAGCACGATGACCGATACCCCCGCGACCCAGAGCGACACCCTGGCGTCCTTCGAGAGCGTGCCGCCCAGCCCCGGGATGATGGGCTCCAGCTTCGCGACCGTGATCGCATGGAAGCGGGGGCCGAAGCGTTGCGAGTAGGCAAGCTGGAAGGCGCGCGATGCATCCGCCGCAGCGTCGGCTGTCGAGATGCCAGCGCGCGGCCGGACGAGTGGATCGAGCCACGAGGCGATGCGGAACTGCTGGGGCGAGTCACGATAGAGCTCGTGCAGCGCGGCGCCGGTGGGGAGCCAGAGATCCACCGGCTGCAGGTCGGTGCCGCGGAAGTGCTCCGGCGCGACTCCCACGATCGTGTACGTGCCGCGTGCCACAGGGAGCGTGCGGCCGAGCACCGCGGAGTCCCCGCCGAATCGTCGCTGCCAGAGCCCGAAGCTCAACACGGCCACCGGCGACCCGCCCGTGACGTTGTCTTCATCCTCCGCGAAGAAGCGGCCGAGCGCGGGGCGCACGCCGAGGAGTCGGAAGAATGAAGGGGTGGCGAAGGTGACCGTTGCCGCGTGTGCGGCGGCGCCGCGGTCCAGCGTCAGGTCATGCGTCGAGAACGCAGCGGCATCCATCGTATGCGCGCTGCTGCGCAGCGCGGCGAAGTCGAAGTTTGTGAGATGCCCGCCGCCGAGCATGGGGCCGGCGCCGCCGCCGGGCACGAGGAAGGTCAGCCGGAGCTGGAAGACGTGCGTCGCGCCCTGCACGTGCGGCGGAGCGCGAAAGAGGAGTGCGTTCACCACTCCGAACATCGTGGCGTTGACGCCGATGCCGATGGCGAAGCACAGGATAGCGACCGCCGCGACGGTGGGCGTCCGACGCAGCGAGCGCGCCGCCTGGCGGGCATCGCGCAGGAAAGAATCGATCTGCACCGGCATCGTGGCACCTCGTGATCGAGACGGTGGAGAAGATGCGGGACTGTCAGGGGCGGCGGCTCGCGTCAGCCGCCCGCACCGCGCCCTCTGCGGACATCGCTTCCTCTGGCGCTGCGAGATCCACCCACTGCGGTGACGGCGGCTGCCCCCGAGCCCGTGTCGCGAGCAGCAGCCGGCTCGCTCGGCCATCCAGCAGATGCATGGACGCCGGCAGCTCGACCCAGCCGAGCCATGCGCCGTTCGGCCGGAAGGCATCCCACCGGGCGGAGTCTGCACCGCCACGCGGCTGCTCGCGCAACCACGTCGTGCCGTCGCGGAGCACGCGGACGGCCGTGAAGGCCGCGTGCACGCGGGCCGCATGCGCGGCGCTCTGATCGATGCTCAACACCACCATCGAGTGTATCCTGCTGACAGGGAACATCGCCAGAATGCGCTGCTTCTCTGCATCGATCTCCCGGGGCGTCACCGGGCGCGATGGTACCCCTGTCTGGAGAAAGAGTTGGGGGTGCCCCGCCGTGTCGTAGCGCTCGACCGTGCTTGTGCCGTTCGTGAACGTGATGGCGCCATCAGGCCCGACTGTCCAGCTCGCCCGGGGCATGAAGAAGGGAGGCATGGGCTGCAAGTCGCCGCTGCTGTGCATGTTCAGCGCGGGCGCCAGCACCGTGGCTACTCGATGGATCGATCGTCCCGATGGGTCGAGCGCATCGAAGGTGGCCGGCACCGGCTGGCCCACGGAGTCGCCGGTTGGTATGCTGAAGAACACCAGCCCGCCGGACCACACCGCTGCGCTGGTGAATAGCTCGACCGGGCGAAGCTGCAGGGCGTGGCTGAGCGTGCCGAGCGTGTCATAGCGCAGCAGCCGGAAGTTGCTCCGGTCGAAGACGACAACAGCGCCTTGCGCATCCACGGCCAGATCAGCCACACCGCGATACTCCCCGTCGGCGAAGCCGGTGCGGCCGATGGAGCGCAGGTAGCGGCCGGCCGAGTCGAACTGCTCCAGAACGCCGCCAGGTTCAACGAGAATGGAGCCGCCGGAGGGCGTCATGCCTCCCGCCGAGAAAGTGCGGTAGTCACAGTGCCCGTTGCGGTGGAGGCACGCGGGACGCCAGTTCCGCAATGGCAGGCGCGGCGCCGCGGCGTACTCGGCCGCGGTGTGGATGACCGATCGCGCGAAGTCCTCGGCGCGGGCTTGATGTGTGCCGGCCTGACGGCAGGCCGCCGTCCCCAATACCATCACCATCACCATCACCATGCACGCCGACAGGCGTACGGCGGACGCATCGTCGCTGCGAGCCGACGGGCGGGGCATCGCCCGCGCCCGACTCATTCGCGCGCCATTCCCCGGGCGCCGGCCAGGCCGACCCGCCTCCAGTGTCTTCGAGTGCCTCGCAGCGCCGGATACCCGATGTCTTCGCACGGCGTCCCCCGGGCTATGCCGTCGATCCGTACACGGCTCGCGTCCGCGGCGTGTGTGCGCCAGACGCGCACACGCCGTCGGCGGCGACCGTCTCGCGAATGTGGGCGGTCGGCGCCCAACCCGTCAAGCGCACGCCGCGGGCGACACCCGCCATGCCTGCCACCGCTGGCTATGGACAGATCGTCTATAGACACCGTATCTTCTCCCTCACAGAATGTCGCCGTTCGCCTTTCGCCTCTCGCCTCTCCCTTCTCTCGATGCCGCCTTCCCAATCCCCCGCCGCCCTCCTCCCGCTCTCGCGCGACGCGCTCGTGATCCTGCTCGCGCTCGGTGACCAGCCGCGCCACGGCTATGGCATCATGCGTGACGTCGAGGCCCGCTCGCAGGGCGAGGTGATCCTCCAGACCGGAGCGCTCTACCGCGCCCTCAAGCGCCTGCTCGCCGAGGGGCTCATCGAGGAGTGCCACGCACCGAGCGAGGCGGACTCGGCGGACGCCCGCCGGCGCTACTACCGCCGCACCCGCTTTGGCGCCGCGGTGCTCGACGCTGAGGTGGAGCGCATGGCCAGGCTCGTGCGGGCGGCACGCCGCGCGGCGGTTGGCAAGCGTCCTCGACTCGCCTGACCCGGCGGCCGCGGCTCGAGCCATGACCAGCGAGAATCGCTCCCACTCCGCGATGGCGCTCTACCGCGCGCTGCTGCGATGCTACCCGCGCGCGTTCCGTGACCGGTTCGGCGAGGAGATGACCTCCGCCTTCGGCGACGCCATTGCCGCGTGCCCGACGCGCGGGGCGCGCGTGAACTTCCTGGCGAGCGCCGTGGTCGATGCCGTTCGCTCGGGTGCGGCCGAGCGCGCGGTAGCATGGCGCAGCCGCCCGCGCACCAGCAACACACATCCCGCCGGAGATACCGCCATGCAATCCATCATGCAGGATCTTCGCTTCGCCATCCGCTCGCTCGGCCGGCGTCCAGGCTTGGTGACGGCCGTCGTGCTCACGCTCGCGCTTGGCGTCGGCGCGAACACCGCGATCTTCAGCCTGCTCGATGCGGTGCTCCTGCATCCGCTGCCGGCGGTCGCCCGGACGGATGAAGTGGTGGCCATCTACCGCGCTGGAAGCGGCCGCACGCCCTATCAGGGAGTGTCGTACCCACTGTTCCAGGCGATGGCTGATCATACGCGATCGCTGCGCGCGCTCGCCGCGGACGCTGGCACCACGGCGGCGGTGCGCATTGCGGGACGCGCGGAGGAGCTGGACATCCGCTGCGTCTCGGGGAACTTCTTCTCGCTGCTCGGGCTGCGCGCGCAGGCTGGTCGTCTCCTGACGCCGAGTGACGATGACGTGCCGGGCGCGCACGCGGTGGTGGTGCTGAGCGACGCGATGTGGACCAGCGCCTTCAACCGGAGGCCGTCAGCCGTGGGCTCGACCATCCGGATCGGCGAGCGGCCGTTCACCATCATCGGCGTGGCGCCTCGGGGCTTCCGGGGAACGAGCCTCTCGGGTGCGCCGCAACTCTGGGTGCCCGTCACGATGCTCACCTCGCTCGGGACGGGCGGCCTGTTGGCGACGATCGGTACGCACGCCTACACGTTACCCAGCTTCACCTTCTTCTCACTCGTGGGGCGGCTCCGTCCAACAGTGACGCCGAGCGCCGCGGCCGCAGAGCTCACCACCATTGCCAAGAACGTGCAGCGACAGGCGGCAGGACGTTCCGGCGCGCGCGGCAACGGAGTTGTGACGTTCGACAGCCGCGGCCATGTCGTGCACGCGACGCCGCGCATCTCCGTCGTGCCCATCGTGCAGGCGGCCGCGCTGGCCGATCGCGGGAGCCTCGTGCGCTTCGTCACCATTCTGGTGGTGGTCGTCGCGCTCACGCTGCTCATCGCCTGCGTGAACGTGGCGAACCTGATGCTCGTGCGGGGCAGCGAACGCGCGCACGAGCTGGGCGTACGCGCGGCGCTCGGTGCCTCGAGATCGCGCATCGCACGAGCGCTCTTCATCGAGAGCCTGCTCCTCGCGCTGCTCGGCGCCGCGGCGGGCATCGGTGTCGGCCTGCTCACCATGCATCTGCTCTCCGCCTTCACGCTGCCGGGAGGCATCCGGCTCGATCGTGTGGATCTGTCGCTCGATGGCCGCGTGCTGGCGTTCGCCGTCGCGCTCGCGATCGCGACGGCGCTCCTGTTCGGGCTGGTTCCCGCGCTCCGGTCGTCCAGGGCCGATCTGGCCGCCGTCATCGCGGCGCGAGGAACGGGCAAGCGCCGCGCGCCGCGCGGTATTCTCGCGGGCGTGCAGGTGGCGCTGTCGCTTCTGCTCCTGGTGGGTGCCGCGCTCTTCGCGCGCAGCCTTCGCGCCGGCCTCACCACGGATCTCGGATTCGACCCGCGGCCGATCGCCGCGGTGGACGTGGAGCTCGATCTGCACGGGTATTCGACACACGCGCGGAGCGCGGCGTATTTCGACGAGGCGATGGCGCGCGCGCGACGGATCCACGGCGTAACGGCGGTGGCCATCGCCTCGCAGGTGCCGTTGGGGAGACTGCTGGAATTCCCGCTCAAGGGCCTGCCGCCCGCGGACGGCACTCCGGCGGACAGTACCATCTCGGCGGGCTTCGTCGCGATCTCTCCGGAATATTTCAGCGTGCTGGGCGTGCCGCTGGTGCGCGGACGCGCCTTCACCCGCGCGGACACGCACGACGCGCCCGCGGTGGTGATGGTGAACGAGGCCGCGGCCCGCGCCTTCTCGCCCGCGGGGGCCATTCTCGGCAAGACGCTCGGCATGCTCGGCGGCGACGGCGCGCGCGTGGTGGGCATCGTGCGCGACACGAAATACGGGAGCGTGCGCGACGAGCACATCCCGGTCGTGTTCGTCCCGATCACGCAGGGGAACCCGATGCCGGTGACCAGCATCATCACGCGCAGCGAGCATCCCGCCGCCACGCTCGCCGCGCTCCGCCGAACGGTGGCCGCCATCGATCCCAACGTCTCCATCGACAACCCGCGGCTCGTGCGCGATCAGATCGACACGGTGCTCATGCCGCAGCGCTTCGGCGCCACGCTGCTCGGCATCTTCGCGCTCATCTCCCTCTGCGTGTCGGCCGTGGGCATTTACGGAGTGATCGCGTATGGCGTGAGCCAGCGCGCGCCCGAGATCGCCGTGCGTATCGCGCTCGGTGCGCGGCACATGGACATCCTGCGTTTGGTGCTGTTGCGTACCGCCGTCGCCGTGGTGGTGGGTGGCGTGGTGGGGCTCGCCGCTTCGGTCGCCGCCAGCCGCACGCTGGCCCGCTTCCTCTACGGGATCACCCCACTGGATGCCACGGCGTTCCTGGGCGCCGTGCTCCTGCTCGCCATTGCTGCCGCTGTCGCGAGCTGCACTCCGGCCGTACGTGCCACGCGCATCGATCCCATGACCACGCTCCGCGCGGAATGACCCTGCGCCCGACGCGCCCGCCTACTTCGCTTCTCCAGCCCACCGCACCGCGTAGATGCGCCCTCCCATGTCGTCGGAGATGTAGAGCGTCCCCTTCGGCCCCACCGCAATTCCCGCCGGGCGCCCCCACGGCTTGCCGCCCGCCGTTCGCCACCCCGTGATGAACGGCTCGAATCCCATGGGCTTGCCGTTCGACACGATCACGCGAATCACGCGATAGCCCACCGGCTTGGAGCGGTTCCAGGAACCGTGCTCCGCGATGAACTCGTTGCCGCGGTAGAGCGGCGGGAACTGCGTCCCCGTGTAGAACGCCATCCCGAGCGGCGCCGAGTGCGCCGAATCGGTGAGCGCCGGCGCGATCTGCTGCTTGCACAGCGCGGGAGTGCCGCCGTGCTGAATGGGGTTCACGAGCCCGCGGTCGTAGCAGTAGGGCCAGCCGTAGTAGCCGCCCTTCTGGATGATGTTGACGATCTCCTCCGGCGGCGTGGTGTCCGTCACCGCCTGGGTGTCGCCGCCCAGCATGTCGCCGCCGTTGTGCGTCGCCCAGATCGCTCCGCTTTGCGGTTCCCAGCCGAAATCCACCGAGTTGCGCAGGCCGTACGCCCAGATCGCGCTGGCGTACCGGCCGCCGTTGTGCGCGAGCTTCCTCGCCACCGTGGGGTTCATGAGCGTGGTGGCGCCGGCCGGCTTTCCATCGAGCGTCCATCGCGAGATCGTCGCGCGCAGCGGGTCGTGCTCCTCGCACACGTTGCATGATGATCCCATCGAGAGAAAGAAGTAGCCGTCCTGCCCGGCGCCAGGGGGCGGAAAGTGGATGGTCTTGGTCCAGTGGCGGCCGCCGGAGGGAAGGCCGTCCACCACCGTGTGCAGTCCATCGAGCGTGCCATCGTGCTTCGTGCTCCAGGCGATGACCACGGCATCCGTGTTGCCGATCCAGAGCGTGTCGCCATGCCAGGCCACGCCATGCGGACGGTTGAGCCCGCTCACCGCCGTCATGGTGGAA
>DASUKA010000035.1:0-119534 GCA_036278935.1 Gemmatimonadaceae bacterium | reverse complement strand
CGCGGCGATCTCTCGCGCGCCGATGCCCATTTCGCGGCGCGCCGAGCGATGTGCATACGTCCAGCGGACGCGCTTCGGGCCGAATAGTGATTGGCCCCGTCGCGCACGTTCCGGCCTCGCTGTCTACGACCGCCCCCGCATAGTCACGTCAGCTTCGCCCGCCAGCCGGTCGCGCAGCGCATCGCCCAGCAGCGTGCACGCGAGTACCGTGGCGATGAGCGCGAGCCCGGGCGCGAGCGCCACCCACGGGGCGATGACGATCACCTCGCGCCCGTCGGCGATCATGTTGCCCCAGCTGGGCATGGGCGGCTGAACGCCAAGGCCGAGGAACGAGAGACCGCTCTCGAGCAGAATAGCGCTCCCCACGCCGAGCGTGATGGCGACGATCGCGGGCCCCAGGGCGTTGGGCAACACGTGCCGCCAGAGGATGCGGCGCGGCTTCGCGCCGAGCGCCTGCGCGGCTTCGACGAATGGGCGGCCGCGCAGACCCAGCACCTCTCCGCGCACCAGCCGTGCGACACCCATCCACCCGGTGGCCATCAGCACCAGGATCACCATCGTTGCGCCTGGCTGCCAGAGCGCGGCGGCCACGAGCAGGAGCACCAGCCGTGGCACGGAGAGCAGGACGTCGCTCACCCCCATGGCGAGGCGATCGAGCAGACCGCCGGCCCAGGCCGCTACTGCACCGACGGCAATGCCCACCGCTCCGGCAAGGGTCGAACCCGCCAGCCCCACAAAAAGCGACACCCGCGCGGCCATCATCATGCGCGTGAACAGATCCCTGCCAAAGCTATCAGTACCAAGGAGATGCAAGTATCCCGTTCGGTCGATTATCCCCGGGGGGAGCAGGCGCGTGGCAAGGACATTTCCGATCGCGCGCGGGTCCGTGGGAGCCAGCAGCGGGACCAGAATGGCGCCCAGAACGAGCAGGATCAGGAGCACGGCTGACGCTCGCGTGCGCCATGTGCCGTGTGCGACGAACGCGATCATCCGCGCCTGGCGGGATCGAGGAACGGCAACGCCAGATCGGCCGCCAGATTCGCGGCAATGACCATCGCCGCGTACAGCACGGTGGCGCCCATCACCACCGGGTAATCGCGCGACAGGATGGACGTGACCAGCAGATGTCCCATTCCTGGCCACGCGAACACCGTCTCCACGAATACGGAACCGGCCAGCACTCCAGGCAGCGAGAGCGCAAAGAGAATCACCAGTGGCGGAAGGGCATTGCGGATGACATGTCGAACGTAGAGCGTAGGACGGGGAACGCCCTTGGCGCGCGCGGTACGGACGAACTGCGTCCCTAACAGGTCGGCCACCGCGCTCCGCGAGTAGCGGGCGATCCCCGCCGCCCCGATGGCGGCCAGGGTGGCAACGGGAAGGATCGCGTGCCGCACCACATCGCCCACCGCCGCCAGCCCGCTGAGCTGGCCGGCGGGATCGTGCAGCCCGAACGCCGGCAGGCGAAGTGCGACGGGGAAGCCCCACCGTGCCGCCCCGTACGTGAACACCGCCACCAGCGCGAGTGCGAGCCAGAAGCTGGGCGCGGCGTACACCGCGGTCGTCGCCACCGTGAGCACCGTATCCGCCGCCCGCCCGCGGTGGACCGCCTGGTAGGTGCCCACCGCCACGCCGATCAGGAAGGTGAGCAGCAGCGAGGCGATACCCAGCCCCAGCGACACGGGAAGCGTCTGCCGCAGTACGGACCACACGGGGCGCTGATAGACAAAGCTCTCGCCGAGGTCACCCTTGAGAACGCCGCCGGCCCACCGTGCATATTGCACGGGGAGCGGCGCGTTGAGACCCAGCCTCGCCCGGATACGCGCGACGTCCGCCGCGCTCGCGGACGGCGGGATGAGCAACGCCGATGGGTCCCCGGGCGCGGCGCGCAGGAGGAGGAACGTCAGGGTGAGAACCAGCCAGAGCAGCAGGATGGAATCGGCGACGCGGCGCATCAGCACTCGCATGTGTGCATGATGGGGTTGGGACGTCGTGCGTCAACTCCCTGGCTGTGCTCGGCCGCGCTGCTGCTCGCACTCTCCGCGTGCGCCGCGGCAGCGCGTTCGCCGGGTACGGTGGTGATTGCCTCCGGCGCCGACCTGGAATCCGCGAACCCGCTCGTCACCATCCACCCGCTTGCGCAGGAAGTCCAGCGCTACGTGCTTTTCGTGACGCTGGCACGCTACGATAGCGCGCTCGTGCCGGTGCCCTATTTCGCGCGGGCGTGGCGCTGGTCTCCCGATCATCAGACGCTCACGCTCTCGCTCTACCGTGGGCTCCGATGGCAGGATGGCGCTCCGACCACCGCGCGCGACGTGGTGTTCACGCTCGACGCCGCGCGCGATCCGGCCACCGGCTACGCGCGCTATGCGGACCTGGCCGACATTGCCCATGTTGCGGCCCTGAACGACACCACGGTCGCCATCCACTATCGCGACGCCCAGCCGCGCTTCCCCGCCATTCTCTGCGAGCTGCCCATCGTGCCGGCGCATCTGCTGGACTCCGTGCCGCATGCGCAGATGCGCCGCGCCGCGTTCAATACTGCACCGGTTGGCAACGGGCCATTCCGCTTCGTGGATCGGCGCGCCGGGCAGCGATGGGTATTCGAGCGGAACCCCCAATTTCCTGAGGCCCTCGGTGGTCCGCCCAAGCTGCACCGCCTCGTGATCGCCGTCATCGACGAGGCCACCACCAAGTTCGCGGGGTTGGTCTCCGGCGAGCTGGACGTGGCCGGCATCTCACCCACGATGGCGAGCCTGGCGTCGCGAGACCGGATCATGCGCGTGATCAATTACCCCGTCCTCTTCTCCACCTGTATCATCTTCAACGTACACAAGCCACCGTTCGACGATCCGCGCGTACGGCGGGCGCTGGCGTACGCGATCAATCGGAAACGCATCATCACGGCGGCCCTCGCCGGTTATGCTACGCCGGCGCTGGGTTCCATTCCCCCGGATCATCCCGATGCGACACCGGGCGGCGTGGGATACGATCCCGCGCGCGCCGACTCGCTTCTCACCACCGCGGGGTGGACGCGCGGCGCGGATGGCATGCGCCGCCGAAACGGGACGACGTTCACCATGACCCTGCTCACGGTCGGCAGCGGCGACAATGCGGTGGAGCAGTTGCTGCAGTCCGACTTCGCCGCCGTTGGTGTGCACATGGAAATTCGGCAGCGCGAGCTGGCCTCCTTCCTGGCGGAGGCCCGCGCGCGCCCCAAGAGGTTCGATGCGCTCCTGACCGGTATTCCGGGCGATCTCTCGCTCGCGTACCTCTCCTCCATGTACGACTCCAGACTTGCAGGCGGCGCGCTCGATTACGGCGGCTATCACACACCACACCTCGATTCGCTGCTCGCCCGCGCGCGCGAGGCACCCTCGGACAGCGCGGCGCGCGCCGCATGGGGTGCCGTGCAACAGGCGTTGCTCGCGCAGATGCCCGCGGCCTGGATCTACCACTCGCGCGGCGTGCAGGGCATCGCGCGGCGGCTGCGCGGAGTCCGGATGGACATGCGCGGCGAGCTGGTATCGGTGGCGCGCTGGTACACCGACACCGCGCCGCAGCAGATGGCGGGGGCCCGGTGAGCCTGCTGCTCACGCCGGAGATGCTGCGTGACCGCATGCCCGTGGTGCGGGGACCGCTTGCGCCGCTCGCGCAGTCGCTGCGCGATGAGCTCGAGCCGCTCGTGGAGTCCGGACCGCATATCCCCACGGAGAAGGCGCTCCTCTCGCGGGACGGCGGGCGCTGCGCGAGCGATGGCGCGCTGCTGCGCTTCGATCCCTTCATGCCGCACGAGCATCGCTGCCCGGACTGCTCCGCCGTGTACAGCGGCCAGCGTCACGACCGATGGTGGATCATGGGGTATCAGCTCTGGCTCGCCGAGCGGGCTGTGCACGCGGCGGCGCTGCACGCGCTCTCCGGCGATCCGGCACTCGCCGGGCTCGCCGCCGCCATCCTCCGCGGCTATGCCGAGCAGTATCTCGACTATCCCAATCGCGACAACGTGCTCGGCCCCACCCGGCCCTTCTTCGGCACCTATCTGGAATCCATCTGGCTGTTGCAGCTGTGCATTGCGCTCGACCTGCTCGAGATGGCCGGCGAGCATCTCGTGGACGGGGCTGCAGTGCGCGACCGGCTCATCGAGCCGAGCAGCGCGCTCATCGCGTCGTTCGACGAGGGGAACTCCAATCGGCAGGTGTGGAACAACGCGGCGCTCATTGCCGCGCACGTCCTGCTGGGCGAGCACGACCGCGCGGAGCAGGTGGTAACCGGACGCTCGGGGCTCATCGCGCATCTTGCCTCGGCGCTCCTGCCCGACGGGAGCTGGTACGAGGGGGAGAACTACCACCTGTTCGCGCACCGCGGGCTCTGGTACGGCGTGACGCTGGCGGAGCGCGCCGGGTTGTCATTGCCGCCCGACCTCGTGCGCCGCTTCGAGGAAGGTTTTGCGGTGCCCCTCGCCACCATGCTCCCCAACTGGACGTTGCCGGCGCGACGCGATTCGCACTACGCGATCTCCGTGCGCCAGTGGCGCTTTGCGGACTCGTTCGAGTTGGGCCTCGCGCGCCGCGACGATGCCCGGCTGGCCGGGGCGTTGTGCGAGCTGTATAGCTGGCAGGGCCCGCGCCGTGACACCGGCCGCTGGCGCTCCACGGCGGAAGCCGAGCGCAATGAACCCGCGTCCGGGCTCAGCCGGAGCGACCTCGGCTGGCGGTCGCTGCTCCTGGCCCGCGCCCAGCTCCCCGTGTTGGAGCCGGCTGCGCCGCGCTCCGCATTGCTCGAGGCGCAGGGGATTGCCGTGCTCCGGCGCAATGCGGGCCGCACGTACGTGGCGCTTGACTATGGGCACTCGGGCGGCGGCCATGGGCATCCGGATCGTCTGAACCTGCTGCTCGCCACCGGGAGCGACGTATGGCTCGATGACGTGGGCACCGGCTCGTACGTGGACCCGTCGCTGCATTGGTACCGCAGCACGCTCGCGCACAACGCGCCGCTCTTCGGCGGCCGCTCCCAGTTTCCCGTGCATGGCGTGCTGCGGGCCTTCGAGGAACGCGGCGGCGCCGGCTGGGTCGACGCCGAAGTGCCACGCGGTGGACTGGCACCGGGCGGGTATGCGGCGCGCTCCGTGGTGGCGATGCCCGGCTACGCGGTGGATCGCGTGATGTGGGAGAGCAGCACGGAGACCCGCTTCGAGTTGCCGCTGCACGTGAACGCCGACGTGGAGGGTGTTGGAGCGTGGTGTGCCAAGCACATGGACGGCGGAGCGGGCCCGGAAGATGGCTTCGCCTTCGTGCGCGATGCCGCCATGGCAACTGTGCCCTCCGATGCGACGGTGCACCTCGAGTTGCGGAATGTCGCTGGGGGAGAGGCGTACGTCCTGGCGAGCGGGGAGGCGGCGTGGTGGCGCGCCACCGCTCCAGGAGCGCCAGGGCAGGGCGATCGCGAGTTCCTGATGCTCCGGATGCATGGGCGCGGTGGCAGTGTGACCACCGTGTGGAGCTGGAATGGCACGGTGGCCGGTGTGCGTGAACGGGACGGCGTGCTGGTCGTGGAGCTGGCGGATGGCACGCGCCACGAACATGCGCGGTGCGACGACAGCTGGCACATCGATCTCTTCGCTGGCGCCGCTCATAGCAGCATTGATCTGGCCGGCGTTCGCCCGCGCTCCACGCCGATTGGTGCGGGCGCGAGCGTCCGGTCCGTCGTACCCACGGTGCTGCCGCCAGGGGGAGCGTTCGCGTTCCATCTGGCGCGCGAGGCGTACCGGATGTCGGAAGTACGATGGGAGGATGCTGGCCGCCCGGAGGCCGATGTCACTCTTCGCGCCGATCAAGATCTGCTGCACGTCGACGTCCAGGTGCGCAAGCAGCCGGTGTACTTCCGCCCCGCCGATGCCCCCGATCCCGCGCTCGACAACGAGCATCCCGACATCCACAGCGATGGCGTGCAGCTGCATCTGCATGCACCGTGGTGGCGCGAGGCCGCCGCATGGCTGGCGGTGCCCATCGAGGGGAGCACTGATGTGCGCATTCGCACGACGGCCGGCGCATATGAAGGCGTTCCACTCGACGTCTCCTGGACGCGCACGGAGGCGGGGTACACGGTTCACTTTGCGCTGCCGCTCGCGGCGATGCGCGTAGAACCAGATAGGCCCGCCGCCGCGGGCACTCCGTTCGCCGTCGACGTGCTGGTGAACGACATGGTTCCAGGGCGCGAACGCCGGCGCGGGCAGCTCGTACTGAGCGGCGGCGCGGGCGACTACATCTATCTGCGCGGCGATCGCCAGCCGCTCGCGTTCCTCCTGCCCTTCATCATTCCACCCACATGATCTACGGGCCATGACCGAGAGCCGGCTGGACCGATGCTGCATTGTGCTCTGCGAGCCGCAGGATCCAGTGAACATCGCCGCTGTCGTCCGCGCGATGCAGAACATGGGCGTCCACCAGTTGCGTCTCGTCAACCCGGTGCCCTACGATGCGAGCCGCATTGAGGGCGTGGCGCACGGTACGCGCGATGTCGTGCGCGCCATCCGGCACTATGACTCCCTGGATGACGCGCTGGCGGACTGTGTGCGGGTAGCCGGCTTCACCGCGCGCCGCCGCGCCGCCAAACGCCCGCTCACGGATCCGCGTTCCGCCGCGTCCGAGCTGCTCGCGTCCGCCGAGCACGGCGCCACGGCGCTGCTCTTCGGTCGGGAAGACAAGGGCCTCTCCAATGCGGCATTGGACCGCGTGCACCTGGTGGTCACCATCCCCACCACCGAGCATGCGTCGCTCAACCTGGCGCAGGCGGTGCTGGTGGCACTCTACGAGCTGCACCTCGCCGCGCCGGAGTCGTCCCGCGCCGTCGCTCCCCCTCGCAAGAACGCGCCGCCCGCCACTGCCGCGCAGTACGAGCGTCTCTTCATCGCGGCGGAGCAGGCGCTCCGCGCCATCGACTTCTTCAAGACGCGCTATCCCGAGCATATCATGCGCACGCTCCGATCACTCGCGCATCGCGCGGCGCCGGATGCACGGGAGATCGAGCTGCTACGCGCCATCGCAATAGAAGCGTGCCGCGCCGCCCCGGAACGCAGCGCAATGCGGAGCCAGAGTGATGACCCATGAGGAGCTGCCGCTGCCAGGTGGGATTGCTCGCACGGGGAGGACCATGGATCGCGGTAGTCACTTGACGATAGGCCGGCCCACCGCGTTCGTCGTCCCATGATGCCCGCATCTCCTGCCCAGCGCCCGAGCCGAACGCCGACGCGCCAGCCGGGAATGGAGGATGGCTACCGGGAGTACGCGCCGCTCGCGGTGCTCGATCCGTATATCGAATGCGTCTGGTCGAGCGGCCCGCGTTCCTCGCCGCACGCGCCCGTGCATCGCGTCCTCCCGGACGGCTGCGTGGACATCGTCATCGAGTTCACCGGCGCGGGCGTGGCGGCAGAGGTCGCGGGCACGATGACGCGTGCGCTCATCGTGACGGCCCATGAGCGCGCGCACTTCATTGGCGTGCGCTTCCGCCCCGGCGTTGCTGGTGCGGTGTTCGGCATTCCCGCCGCGGAGCTCACGGATCGGCATCCGCCGCTCCTCGATTTCTGGCGTGATGCGCGTGAGGACCTCGATCGGTTGGCGAACGCGCGATCGCTCGCAGGCCGGCTGGGAGCGGTGGAGCGGGCGCTCCTCGCCCGCCTGCGCGCGAGCCCGCCGCTCACTGCGAGCGTACGGACCGCCGTTGCCATCATTCAGCGCGCACGCGGCAATCTGTCGATCGGCGCCCTGGGCCCGGCGCTCGGCATCACGCGCCAGCAACTGGCGCGCAGCTTTGCGCGGAATGTGGGCATCTCGCCCAAGATGTTCGCCCGCGTGATGCGGGTCCGCACGGCGGTGACCCGCCTCCGCCATTACCCCGCGCCCGATTGGCCGGATCTGGCGCTCGAGCTGGGCTTCTACGACCAGTCGCACCTCGTGCATGAGCTCAAGGCGCTCACCGGGCTCACGCCAGGCCAGTGGCTGGCGAGGCGTCGAGTGGATGGCGAGGCGTTGAGGATAGGTGCGAGCCGCTGACGGTGAGGAGTGCCAGTGGTTCCATTTTTCCAAGACGCTGCACGATTCGGCGACTATGATCATCGGCACGTGTCGCGCGGCGCGTCGCGATGCGCGGGGCCCAGGCAGTCTGGGCACGCCACACCCTGCGCGCGTCGCTCTGCACAACCCCTCACACAACCCCTCACCTGCTGGAGACAATGACCCATGAGTAGCCCTCTCGCTCGGAAGCTCACACCCAACCTGTTCGTGGACGAGATCGAGCCGTGTATTGCCTTCTGGACGGAGCGCCTTGGTCTCGAGGTCGTGGCCAAAGTGCCTGAGGGTGACCGGCTCGGCTTCGCGATCCTCTCGAACGGCGACATGGAGCTCATGTATCAGACCTGGGAGAGTCTGGCCAAGGATGTCCCAGGCGCCTTCCCGAGCACGCCGGCGCGGCCCGTCGGGCTATTCGTCGAAGTGAGCGATCTCGGCGCGGTGGAGAAAGCGATGCGTGGCGCGCCGTCCATCTTCCCGCGCCGGCGCACGTTCTACGGCATGGACGAGATTGGCGTGCGCGAGCCGGGCGGTTATGCCGTGATCTTTGCGCAACCATCCGCAAAGGAGTCGTCCGAATAGCGTGCGGTGGTGCCTGCGGGCGCCCACTCTGCGGGCGCCCGCAGGGACCGAAGATGCACGTCCCGGTTTGAAGCGGCGGCGTACACGCGTACGACCCTTGACTCACCCCGGACGGCCCGTCTACTTCCTGCCATGTCGTCCGATCACATGTCGCAGCCTGGCTCCTCCTCCCCCGTTACCACCGATCTCCGCGCTCGCGCAGCCGCCGTGATCCCCGGCGGTGCCTCAACCGGGAGCAAACGTCCCGACGCGCTCTTCGGACCGGGAGCCAGCTTCGGACCGACGCACTTCACCCATGCCCGGGGGTGCCGCCTCACCACGGCGGACGGCGCGGAGCTGGTGGACTGCACCATGGCGCTCGGCGCGGTGGCGCTGGGATATGCCGATGAGATGGTCACGCAGGCGGTGGCCGGGGCAGCCGGCCGCGGGCACGTCGCGGGGCTCTCGCCCGTGCTGGAGGTGGAGCTGGCCGAGCGGTTGTGTGCGATCATCCCGTGCGCCGAACAGGTCCGCTTCCTGAAGAGCGGGGCAGAGGGCGTGGCGGCGGCGGTGCGCATCGCGCGCACGCACACCGGACGCTCCCTGGTGCTGGGCGCCGGCTACTTCGGGTGGCTGGACTGGTGGAGCACTGCGCCTGGCGTGCCGGCCGGCGCGCACGCGGACTTTCGCGCCATCCCGTTCGACGATGTCGCCGCGCTCGAAGAGGCTGTTGCGGGTGCAGGCCATGCGCTGGCCGCCGTGATCATCGAACCCGTCGTCGAGCACCTCCCATCCACCGCCTGGCTCACCTCGGCGCGGAGGCTGTGCGACGAGCATGGTGCGGTGCTCATCTACGATGAGATGAAGACCGGGTTCCGCATCCGCACGGGAGGATTCCAGGAGTACAGCGGCATCGTCCCGGACATGGCGATATTCGGCAAGGCCATCGCGAACGGCTATCCGCTCTCGGCCATCGTGGGGCGGGCGCGCGTCATGGCGGCGGCCGGCGCCACCTGGATCTCCTCCACGCTGGCCAGCGAGACGACCGCCCTGGCGGCTGCTGCGGCCGTGCTGGATCGACACGAACAGATGGATGTGTGCGATGCGCTCTGGCGCACCGGAGAGGCCATGTGCGGCGCTGTCGCGCGCGCAATCGCGACGAGCGGCGCCGGCGGTGTGTGCGTTGATGGCATTCCCCCCATGTGGTTCCTGCGCTTCGACAGCGATGCGTTCGCGTCGCGCTTCCTGGAACACGCGCTGGAGCATGGCGTGCTCTTCAAGCGCGGCGCGTACGATTTTGCATCGCTCGCGCATGACGACGCAGCCATCGAGCGGATCGAGCACGCCGCCGCCGCTGCGCTCACGCAGACCGCCGAGGAGTTGGATGCGCCGGGCTGATGCGCGAGGACACTGAGCCCGTGCGCGCCGGCGGGCGCCCGCCGGCCGCGACAGCTCCGCTGGCTGGCGGCGGACCACTGGTGGATGCGCACGCGCACTTTCTGCACGCCCATTGCGGGCGCACGGACTGGGAGGCGCGCAACGACTCCCGCCTTCGCGCCGGCGAGCGGATTGGCATCACGGTGCACATCGCGTCCATCCTGGGTAGCTTCGGCTTCACCTCGCCCACGTATTTCCCCTCGCCCGCCGACGTATCCGCCGGCAACGACGCCATGCTCGCGCTCCAGCGGCAGCACTCCGATCGCGTGCGCAGCTACGTCACGGTGAATCCGAACGAGCCGGCGCATGCCCTGGAGGAAATCGAGCGCTGCGCGGCACGCGGCGCGATCGGGATCAAGCTCGCGGCGAGCCGCCGCGCCGACGACCCGCTGCTCGATCCGATCGCCGACGCGGCGGAGCGGCTGGGCTTCCCGATTCTCCATCACATCTGGCAGCATCGGCGCCGCGAATGGCCGGGCCAGGAGATCTCCGATGGAGTGGATCTCGCGCGGCTCGCCGTCCGGCATCCGCGGGTGTCGTTCATTCTCGCGCACATCGGCGGGGGAGGGGACTATGCGCACACTTTCCCCGCCGTCCACGACGTTGAGAACATCTTCCTCGATCTCTCGGGCAGCGGCGTGGATCGGGGGATGCTCGATGATGCACTGCACGCCGTCGGTGCGGCGCGGCTGATCTGGGGATGTGACCTCACGATGGAAACCGGGCTGGCCAAAATGTGGGCATTGCAGGTGATCGCTCCGGGCGAGGCGAACATGGAGTGCATACGATGGAGGAACGCGGCGCGCATCTTCCCGGTCGGTGCGCTGCCAGGCATCGCGGATGATGCTGCCGTTGCCGAGCGCGGCGGCCGAGCCGCGCGCGCGGAGCGCCGCTGAATGCTCGTCGACGTCAACAGCTGGATCGGCGGATATCCCTTCCGGCACATCCCGCATCCCGAACCCGAGGTGCTCGTTCGCGTCCTCGAGCGCGAGGGCGTACATGGTGCATGGGTCGGACACCTTCCTTCCGCGTTCTACCGGGATCCGACGGCAGGAAACGAGGCGTTGTACACGGCGCTCGCACCGCACGCGAATATGCTGGTTCCCATCCCCACGGTTCGTCCCGATTGGCCGCGCTGGGAGCGCGTGATGGCGGACGCGATGGAACGCGGCGCGCCGGCGGTGCGCGCCTACCCGCCACAGTGGGCGATGGGACCGCACGATGGCTCCATGCGTGCGCTGGCCGCCGCATGCGGCGAATCGGGAGCGGTGCTGCTGCTCACGACACGCTTCGAGGACATGCGCCAGCGTCATGCGATGGACGATGCGGGCGATCTCTCGGGGGCGGCGATCCGTATGATTGCGCGCTCGAGCCCACGCGTGCATCTGCTCGTGACGGCCGCCGGGCGTGCGCTCATCGAGGAGGTGCACTGGGGCCTGACACACGAGGAGCGGCGCCGGGTCTGGTGGGATATCTCCTGGATCTGGGGGCCGCCCGAGGACGACCTGGCGCATCTGCTGCGCACCATTGGCGCCGATCGTTTTGTGTACGGGAGCGCGTGGCCGCTCCGCCTGGCGCAGACGCCGCGCGCTACGCTCGCATTGCTCCCCGATGATCTTGCGGGCGCGCGACTCGCGACAAGCGCCGAGCTCGTCGCCTCCGCGCAGCGCGCTGCCGCTTCCTAACGCATTCATATTGCGCGCTGCACGCTCGTTCTCTGCTCCCCCTTTGCACCACTCATACCTCACCGCCCATCACTCACAACCCACAACTCGCAGCTCACAACCGCTGTAATCTTTCCCCCTCTTGCGTCCTGCGGATGTGCGAACCAAGTTATCGGACGTTGCCGCTCCCTTGTGAAGAATTTCACAAACCGCGCTGTCCCGTTCCCACCATGACAACATCTCGATGACACCAAGGAGGAAATGGGCGGTGATCCCGGGGCTCGTCGCCCTGGCTGCCGCCGCTGTACTGATGTCGGCGTATCAGGGTGCCTCCACGTCCGCGAAGCAAACTCCCGCCGTCCCACCCGGACACCCGCAATTTCCACAACAGCCGGCACATCAGCATTGGGCATATTGGGGTGGATCCACCGAGATCAATCGCGCCCCCGTCCAGCCGATCAATTTCCCGCATCCCTTGCATGTGAAGACGCTGGGGATGAACTGCGTCTACTGTCACTTTTCCGCCTTCAAGTCCATCGACCCCGGCATGCCCGCCATGAGCACCTGCATGGGCTGCCATCGGATCGTTGGACCCAACCGCCCCGCCACTGCCAGCGGTCCGGCGCGCAAGAGTGCGGGCATCGCCAAGCTCACGGCCTACTGGAATGCCAAGAAGCCCGTGCCGTGGATCCGTGTCCATAAGGTGCCGGATTACGTGAACTTCCCGCACTTCCGCCACGTGAACGCCGGCATCCAGTGCCAGTACTGCCACGGACCAGTGCAGAACATGTCGCGCGTGTACCAGTACGCTCCGCTCAGCATGGGCTGGTGCGTCAACTGCCACGTGCAGCACAAGGTCCGCTACGACTGCAGCGTTTGCCATTACTAGGGACGATTTGAATGAGTGATACGTCGAAGTCGACGGGCGTTCGCCGGCGCGACTTCCTGAAAGTGCTGGGCGTGGCGGGCGCTACTACCGCGACGGTCGGCTGCGGGAATACGCGGATCGAGCATCTCATCCCATATCTGGTGAACCCCGATGATACCGTCCCCGGCGTCTCCAACTACTACGCCTCCACCTGCCGCGAATGCTCGGCGGGGTGCGGCGTGCTCATGGAGACGCGTGACGGCCGCACCTTCAAGCTCGAAGGCAATCCCGCGCACCCGCTGAACCGGGGGGCGCTGTGCGCCCGCGGGCAGGCAGCGGTGCAGGGCCTCTACAATCCGGACCGCTACCGCGGTCCCATGGTCCGACAGAACGGCACCCTCACGCCAACCACCTGGGCCAAGGCGCTGCAGCTGTTCTCGCAGAAGCTCACCGAGTTGCAGGGGAACGGACAGGCGGCGCGCGCGGTGTTCATCAACCGCCACGAGACGGGCAGCTTCCCCGCTTTCCTGGATGAGTGGCTCGCGGCGTTCGGCCTGAGCGCGCATCTGAGCTATGATGCGCTCGCCAACACCGCGGTTATCGACGCCAACCGGCAGGCCTACGGGGTGAGTTGGCCCTGGCTCGACTTCTCCAAGGCAAAGCTGATCGTGTCGTTCGGCGCCGACTTTCTGGAGACATGGGGCGCCAACGTTCCGCAGCAGCTCGATTTCGCGGACGCACGCGCGGCGCTCGAGAAGGGACCACGGTTCGTCTACGTGGGCGCGCGGCGCTCACTCACCGGCCTCAACGCCGACGAGTGGATCGCGTGCAAGCCCGGCAGCGAGCTGGCCATTGTCAACGCGCTGCAGGGCAAGGGCTCGTTGAGCGACGCCGCGACAGCGAGTGACGTCCCCGCGGCCACGCTGCAGCGCTTGGCCAGGGAGGTTGCGGCCACCAAGCCCAGCCTCTTCCTCGCGGGCGGCGCGACTGCCACCGCCGCTGAGCTGGCGCGCGCGGTGGCGGCGCTCAACCAGTCTGCCGGCAACGTGGGAGTGACCATCGATCCCAAGCGCGCGATCAACAGCTTCGAAGGTCTCGCCTCGTCGGCGGAGCTCGCCGCCACCTTCGAGCGCATGCGCGCCGGGCAGGTGCCGCTCCTCATCACCCGGGGCGTGAACCCCGCGTTCACTTTCCCCCGAGCCGCGCACGTTGCCGAGGCCATCCAGAAGGTTCCGTTCAAGGTGAGCTTCTCAAGCTATCCCGACGAAACCGCCGAGCTCGCTGATCTCATTCTTCCGGATCATCACGCCATTGAATCGTGGGGCGATGCGCAGCCGATGCCGGGCGTCATCTCCATGCAGCAGCCGGGCATGGATCCGGTGTACGACACGCGCCAGACGGCGGACGTGCTGATCGATCTCGCGAAGACGAACCCGAAGACGGCCAAGGCGTACGCGGTGCCGAATTACCGGGAATGGCTCATCGGGCACTTCAAGGGTGGCACCACGGCGTTCACCAAGGCGCTGGAGACCGGGATGGCCACCGGCTCCGTACGTCAGCGGCCAGCCGCGCCCAAGGCGGCGCCGCCCGCCACGCCCGCTCCTCCCGCCATCGCGTCCACGGCCGGCGACTACTACGTGGTCGTGTACCCGTCGCCCGCCTTGGGTGATGGCAGTGGGGCGAACAAGCCATGGCTGCAGGAGATGCCCGATCCGGTGAGCAAGATCTGCTGGCAGTCCTGGATCGAGGTACATCCCTCCACCGCCAAGAAGCTCGGGGTGGAGCAACCGGGTGATCTCCTTGCCATACAGACACCCTCGGGTACCGTCGCCGCGCCCGCCTACATCTACCTCGGCGTGCGTCCCGACACGGTCGCCATCGCGTTCGGGCAGGGGCACACCGCCTATGGGCGGTATGCGGAGGGCACTGGGGTCAATGCCTTCGATGTGATTCCGGTCGCCTACGACCCCGGGTCGGGGGCGCTCGCGTGGACCGTCACCAAGGCGAACGTGACCTACACGGGCCACTACTCGGAGTTGGTGACCACGGAAGGTTCAGCGCGCCAGCACGGGCGCGGGATCGCGCGCGCCATGAGCGTGCAGGAGCTCCTGCAGAAGCGACAGCATCCGGAAGAGGCCCCGCCCACCGCCGCCGAAGTCGTCCCCGGCGATGCGTCGCACGCGTACCTCCCCGGCCTGCGCTCCCCCGTGGCGGCCGATGCGCAGGGCCTGCTCGTGCAGAAGCACTCGAAGAGCATGGGCATGTACGCGCCCGACAACTTCAGCCATATGGCCGACCGCCGGTGGGCGATGACGGTCGATCTGGCGCGCTGCACCGGCTGCTCCGCGTGCATGACGGCCTGTTACGCCGAGAACAACATCCCCACCGTCGGGGCGGCGTACCAGAATGCCCGGTTCATGGAACATCCCCAGGCCGGCGGCAACATCCTGCGCGGCCGGGAAATGACGTGGATCCGCATCGAACGCTACTTCGAAGGCGGCGAGAACTACGAGGAGGACTGGCGCACACCATGGGAGGCGCGCTTCACGCCCATGCTCTGCCAGCACTGCGGTAACGCGCCCTGCGAGCCGGTGTGCCCGGTGTACGCCACGTACCACTCGCCGGATGGACTCAACGTGCAGGTCTACAACCGGTGCGTGGGCACTCGCTACTGCTCCAACAACTGTCCCTACAAGGTCCGCTACTTCAACTGGTTCGGGTACGGCGAACCGGCGCGCCCGCAGTACGCGTGGCCGGAGCACATGAACTGGCAGCTCAATCCCGACGTAACGGTGCGCGGCAAGGGCGTGATGGAAAAGTGCACCTTCTGCCTGCAGCGCATTCGCGAGGCGGAGAACCGCGCGCGCGCCGAGCAACGGGAGCTGCGCCCGGATGAATTCACGACATCGTGCGCGCAGGCCTGCCCGTCGAACGCCATCGTCTTCGGTGATGCCGCCCACCCCCAGTGGTCGGTGACGAAGCACGTCGAGGACGAGCGCGGCTACCATGTCTTTCAGGACGAACTCAACACCTTTCCCGCCGTGGTCTATCTGCAGAGGGTCAACCACACCGAGCCGGCCGCGCCGGCCGCGGAATAGGGGGCGCCGATGGCGACTGCCGCTGAACCGCTCAAGCGCCCGAACATTCCGCACGCCGATCTCCAGCTCCCTGCGATTCGCAACTACTCGCAGGTCAACGATGAGATCATTGCCACGCTGCGTCCCACCCGGAACTGGTTCATCGGGCTGGGCTTCGCGGTTACGGCCATGCTCATCGGCGCCGTCACCTGGGCCTACCAGATCTACATGGGGCTCGGCGTGGCGGGCTATGCGCCGCCGGTCATGTGGGGCGTCTACATCGTCACCTTCGTCTTCTGGGTCGGTATCGGGCACGCGGGGACGCTGATCTCCGCCATTCTCTATCTCTTCCGCGCCGGATTCCGCACCACGATCTACCGCGCGACGGAGGCGATGACCGTCTTTGCGGTCATGACCGCCGGGCTCTTCCCGATTCTGCACCTGGGGCGCCCCTGGAAGTTCTTCTGGCTCATTCCGTATCCGAGCTGGCGCCTGGTCTGGCCGCAGTTCAAGAGCCCGCTCGTGTGGGACGTGTTTGCCATCCTCACCTACCTCACGGTGTCGGCCACGTTCCTCTATATCGGGATGATTCCCGATTTCGCCGCGATCCGGGACCGCGAGACGCACCCCATCCGCAAGAAGATCTACGGCACGCTCTCCATGGGATGGCGGAACTCGGACCGTGAGTGGCGGCACTTCGCGCGCGCCTACCTCTTTCTGGCCGCGCTCTCGACGCCGCTAGTGCTGTCGGTGCACTCCACGGTGTCGTTCGACTTTGCCATGGCCGACACGCCGGGCTGGCACGCGACGATCTTCGCGCCGTACTTCGTGGCGGGCGCCATTTACTCGGGCATCGGGATGGTCTTCACCATCATGATCCCCATCCGGCGGTGGTTCAAGCTGACGCACATCGTCACGCTCAATCACCTGGATGCCCTGGCCAAGCTGTGTCTCTTCACCTCGCTCGTGGTCGGGACGGCCTACCTGACCGAATTCTTCATCGGATGGTATGGCGGGAGCGAGATCGAGCATTCGTTCTGGTACACCCGCGTCTTCGGACAGTGGTGGTGGGCCGAGTGGATCCTCCTCACATGCAATGTGATCCTGCCGCTCTCGCTCTTCTTCCAGAAGCTGCGACGAAATCCCGTCTGGTTATTCACCATGTCCCTGTTCATCAACCTGGGGATGTGGTACGAGCGCTTCACGATCTTCGACCCGTCGTTGTCGCACGAGTTCGAGCCGTGGCAATGGACGATGTACCGTCCTTCGTTCATCGATTGGTTCATCCTGCTTGGGAGCTTCGGCTGGTTCTTCATGTGGTTCCTGTTGTTCGTCAAGCAATTCCCCGTGATCGCGATCGCGGAAGTGAAGGAGGAGCTGCCGCCGCCGGTGCGGGTACCGCATGACCACCCGTTGATCGATGTCACGGGGCTGCATACCGATTACGCGCCCGCCACGCCGGGGGAACACGACCAATGAGAGGCGTTGCCGCTGCGTTCGCGCACCTGGATTCGGCTGTCGAGGCCGTCGAAGCGCTGATGAAGAAATTCCGTCACATCGACATCACCGTCTTCACGCCCGCGCCCCGGCACGAGTTCGATCATGCCTTGCACCGCCGGCCGAGCGCTGTGCGGCTGTACGCGCTCCTGGGCGGGCTCGCGGGGATGACCTTCGGCTTCTGGGTGCCGATCTGGATTTCCGACTACTGGCCGCTGGTCGTCGGTGGCAAGCCAGTGGCCTCGTGGGTTCCGTACACGATCATCAGCTTTGAGCTGATGGTGCTGGTCGGGGCGCTGTCCACGGTCGCCGGTCTGTTCATCACCGCACGCATTCCGCGCATCACCATGACCGTGGGCTACGATCCGCGCTTCAGCGATTACGAGTTCGGGGTATGGGTGGAGTGTCCGCCAGACCAGCAGGACGCCGTGCGGGACACGCTCCGGCAGTTCGAGCCAGCGGAGGTGCACAGTGAGCGATAACTGCTGCTGGCTGCGCCGCGCGGCGCCAACCCTGCTCGCGGCGCTGCTGCTCACTGGTTGCTCCTGGTTCACCGACTTCAAGAACCAGCCGAAGGTGGAGCCGTGGGAGGCGACGGATTACGCGGGCAGCGACACCATTCCGTTCCGCGGCAACCCGCAGACCTCGGTGCCGATCACCGGTGATCCGGTACCCGGCTACGTGGTGTCGTACTCCAACTTGCCGGCCACCATCGATTCGATGTCAGGGCTGGTCAACCCCACGCCGCCTACCGCCCGCTCGCTCGAGAACGGGCGCAAGTACTACCAGATCAATTGCGCCGTCTGCCACGGTCCCTCGGGCCACGGCAACGGACCGGCCGTCAAGTACGGCATCCCCGCGCCGAACCTCACCCTGCCCACCACCCAGAACCGGACCGATGGCTACATCTTCGGCATGATCCGGAATGGGCGCGGCCTCATGCCGACGTACGACCGCATCGAATACATGGACCGATGGGATGTGGTCAATTACGTCCGAGCATTGCAGGGGAAGCTCTCGGTCAAAGCTGACACCTCGCCGCCAGGCTACCCCGGTGAGAACGGCAATACGGTACCGCGCGCGACGCTCACCGCGCCGACGCGTCCCGTCCCATACCGACTCACGGGTCCCGGCGGACTCATGACTCGAGTGCCCGGCGCGCAGCAGGGCGATACCACACGCGCCGCGACCACGAACTCCGGAGTGAAGCCGTGAGCAATCACGACGCCTACATGCCAACCGTACAAGAGGTGATCGCGGCCACGGAGAAGCCGCTGCCTCGTGCCCTGACACTCCTCTGCCTCGTGCTGGCGCTGATCGGCCTGGCGGTGTTCATCATCGGGATCGCCGTCGGGCAGGATCGTGTCTGGCAGGCGCTCCTCTGGAACTGGCTCTTCTTCGCCACCGTCTCGCAGGCCGGCATCACGGTCGTGGCGGTGATGCGCATCGCGACGGCACGCTGGTCGCGGCCCATTGCCCGGATGCTCGAGGGATACGCCGCGTTCCTCCCGGTCGCTTTTCTCCTGCTCATTCTCATCTTCATCGGGCGCTCGCACGTCTTTCCGTGGGCACAGTACACCCCGACCGCCGCGGAGAAGCGCGAGTACCTGAACGGCTCCTTTCTGGTGACGCGAGACCTGGTGCTCTTTGCCGTGCTCACCTGGCTGAGCCTCTGGATCGTGTACAAGTCCGTGCGGCTCGACGTGGCGATGCTGCCCGAGTCGGGCGCCGCCTGGGCGCGCGGCCTGCGCGACCGCATGCGTCGCAGCTTCGGGGATGAGCGGCGCGAGATCTTCCGCACCCACACCGTCCAGGGACGACTGGCGGTGGTCATAGCGCTCTGCTACGGCTTCTTCTTTTCGGTGTTCTCCTGGGATCTGTCCATGTCGCTGGACACCCACTTCCAGAGCACCATGTACGGCTGGTGGTTCTTCATGGGAGCGTGGCTCGGCGCCATCAGCACCTGGGGGCTCATCGTGGTCTGCTGGCGGAAGTTCCTGGGCGCCCGACACCTCATCACCGAGCACCACTTTCACGACCTGGGCAAATTCACCTTTGCCTTCACGGCGTTCTGGGGATACCTCACCTTCGCGCAGTATCTGGTGATCTGGTATGGCAACATGGGTGAGGAGACGCACTGGTTCCATCTGCGGCTCATCGCTCCCTGGATGCCGCTCACGCTCGCGGTCGTCTTTCTGCTCTTCGTCTTTCCCTTCTTCGGACTGCTCGCGCGCGCGGCGAAGGTCTTTCTCCCGACCTTCATCACGTTCTGTACGTGCAGCGCGCTGGGGCTCTGGCTCCTACGCTACATCGAGGTCTATCCCTCGCTGCACTACCGGGCCACTGATACGCCGTTCGGCGTATGGGAGATCGGCATCACCCTGGGCTACCTCGGCATCTGGGGGCTCTGCTACATCGCCTTCATGAATGCTTTCCCGCGGATGCGCGTGACGATGATGACTTCCCCCTTCCGCGACGAGGTGCAGGTGCCGTACGATCCGGAGACGTTGGAGCCGCTGCCGGCGCACGAATAAGAAGTGGGTCAGCTGTTCAGTGAGTCAGTGGGCCAGAAACAGTCTGTAGGAGAGAATACTCTCCGCCGGAGTTGTTCCTGACCCACTGACTCACTGCCCCTTGCCCCCCGCCTGCTGCGCTTTCCCGATCAACTCCTCCAGCACCCGCGCTCCCGCGGCACCGGTGTGACGTGCCACTTCGTGGCCATCCTTGAACAGAATGGTGGTGGGGATCGCGCGAATGTTGAATCGGCCGGCCGTCTCCTGCGCGGCATCCGTGTCCAGCTTCCCAACCAGGACACGTCCCTGGAAGCGGCCAGCCAGATCGTCCACGACCGGTGCCATCATCTTGCACGGGCCGCACCAGTCCGCGTAGAAGTCCACCAGCACGGGGATCTCGCTCCCCTCGATCGTCCGCTGGAAATCCGCATCGGTGAGCGGCACTGGACGATCGAGCAGCAGTGGCCGGTGGCAGGTGCCGCACTGCGGGCGGTCGCTCACGCGCGAGGCGTCAACGCGGTTCCAGCTCTGGCAGAACTGGCAGCGGACCGTGATTTGATTCGCCTTCGTATCGGTGGAGCTGGCCATGTGCCCTCCGCGTGAAATGTTCGCTGGGCGTGCCGCGCCGCGATCACGGCGGGCGCCCGATGACTCTGTGGCGGTGCACGACCTGGACCGTGCGACCGCGCGCTCTTAACTTTGCCGTGGGGGCGTTAGCTCAGTTGGGAGAGCATTCGGTTTGCAACCGAAAGGTCGCGAGTTCGAGCCTCGCACGCTCCACTCCACGTCCCGTCACGGCGACGGAATCGCCAGATGAATGCGCGTGCCGGGCGATCCGTTCACGAAGCGCAGCTCGCCCCGGAGCTCGTTCCGCGTGACGGCGCGCGCGATGGCCAGTCCGCTGCCCTGCGCGGGTGTGTGCGGCATCCCGCATCCATCGTCGGCCACGATCAATTCAATCCCCTGCGGGTTGGAGCGGATATCGATCACCAGCTCGCGTGCCATGGCGTGCTTCAGTGCATTGGTCACCAGCTCGTTCAACACGATCGCCACGGCACTCCCGGTGGCCGGCGGCAACGCGGCGCCGCCCTTCACCTGGTACTGCACCGAGCCCGTTGCTCCAAACACCTCCACCGCGCTGCGGGCGATGGCGTGCGCCAGCGACGCCAGGTCCACCTGGTTCGCCGTGGGAACCAGCGCGTCCTGCAATGCGGCCATACTGCGGAGCCGGGCGATCGCCACATCGATGGCCTCGCTGAGCGCGCGGGGCGGCGTGCGATGCCGCTCCAGGATCAGCAGCGCCTGAATCGATGCCAGGTTGTTGCGGACGCGGTGTTGCAGCTCGCGGAGCAGCAGCGTCGTGGCTTCCGCATCGCGCCGTGCCCGATCGTACAGCCGCCCGTTCTCCGCCGCCAGCTCTGTGAGCGCGCCGTTGAGTCGTACGAGCTCACGCTCGGCCCGGCGGATGCGCACGAGCTCCTCCACGCGTTCCACGACCTCGCGCGGTGGCGCCGATGCGGTCACCCACGCGTCGGGGATCGCGGCGTCGTGCGGCAGGCGGGTGGGGCGCATTACCAGCGCCACCACGGGCAGGAAGGGCACCTGAAAGCGCGTCTTGAGACGGCTGGCCAGGGTGAGGGCGTCGACGCGCGGCGCGGCAATGACCACGGCTTCGATCCCATCGTTCACCGCGGCTACCGCGCCATCGAATCGGACGACACTCGCGTGGTGGCCGAGGCGGGCGAACGCCCTGCGCAGCCGGGGCTGATCGGATGCCGACGCCACCAGCACGCGGAGATGGTCGACGTGTGGACCGGCAGCCGTCATCGGCGTCCCATGGGCGGCCAGTCGCTTCCCACTAGGCCTTTCCGCCGGTCCGTGTCTTGCAACAACATTCTAACTCTTTCCGAACTGTCTGGAGTGGGCTGTGCCGCCTCGCGCGTTGCGTATTCTCATCGGTGAAGATGAAAGTGTTACTGCGCTCGGTCTTGAACAGGACCTGCGCGCTCTTGGCCACACCGTGGTCGGCATTGCGGCCGACGGTGCGACCGCCGTGTCCATGGCCCGCACGCTGGGGCCGGATCTCGTCCTGCTGGACGTGAAGATGCCCCACCTGAGCGGCCTCGAGGCCGCTCAGCGCATCCACGACGAGCAACCCGTCCCCATCATCATCGTCACCGCCTACAGTGACGCCGAGATCCTGGCGGACGCGTCCAAACTCCCCGTGTTCCATTATCTCGTCAAGCCGGTGAGCTCCGCACAGCTCGCCGCCGCAATCGCGGTGGCCGACGCGCGCCATCGCGCATGGATGACGCAGTGCGCCGAGAGTACCGACCTCCGCAAGCGCCTCGAAGATCGCAAGGTGATCGAGCGGGCCAAGGGGATCCTCATGGAGCGTGAGGGAGTGAGCGAAGGAGCGGCGTACAAGATCCTGCAGCGCACGAGCCAGAGTCGGAACATGACCATGGCGGATCTGTCCCGGAGCCTGCTCGCCGCCGAAGATCTCATGCATCCCGCTCCGCGCGCCGTGGCGGCCCGGCGGGAACGCCCCGCCGACTGACGCCGGCTTCGTCTGCATCAGGCGTGCCGGCCGGGCAGGGAAGCCACACTGCACTCGGCCGGCGCTGGTCGGTCACTCCGCTCGCCGCACGATGGGGCAGGCAAGGGAGGACGCCTCGTCCTGGCGTCCTCCGCGCCATACCGCCCCGCGCGAGCGCGCTACTTGCTGGAAGATGATCCGCGTTGCGGAGACTGCGCCTGCTGCGACTCCGCCTCCCGGTTGCCGGCCACCATCCGCTCACTGCCCTTTCCACCCCGGCTGGTCCCCCGTCCCGACACCTGCTCGCGTCCCTGGTTCTCGCCGCCAGCTTGCTGCGTGCCGCTGATCTGAATCCGCCGCGGCTGCGGGATGGCGGCTTTCGGGATGTCGATCGTCACCACGCCGTTGTCGAAATTCGCGTGGATCTGCTTCTCGTCGATCCCCTGAGGAAGCTGGAACGACCGCATGAAGGAGCCATAGCTGCGCTCGATCGTGTGGAACCGCTCGTCCTCCCGGTTGTTCTCGTGCTTGCCGTGCTTCTCGCCCTGCACCGTCAGGATCCCGTTGTCCACGCTGATGTCCACGTCCTGCGGATTGATCCCCGGTAGCTCGACATCCAGATAGATCGTGTTGTTGTCCTCGTGCACGTCCACGGCGGGCGCCCACCGCGAAGCGCCGCCAAAGGTGCCGAGGGAGTTGTCGAACAGGCGATTGAGATCGCGGCGGAAGCTGAAAAGCGGCCCGATATCCGTTCCCGCAAAGGGAACAAGGCCAGTGCCTCGAAGTGCCATGGAGCATCTCCTAGGTTGAGGTGATGGCGGATTGTTGACAGTGCGTAGAGAGCACGGCAATGCGCGTACCGATGGCCCGTTGCACCGTCGCATTTCAGCACCTCACGCGTCCGCGTTCCCCGTGCTGGAACGCGCATGCCTGCGCATGCGCTCCGTGGGGCGATGGCCTCTCGGCTTCGCAGTCGGTCATCTTGTCCCATTGATGCAGCGACCATACCTTCCGTAACCACTGTGGTCATGCGCCAGGGAAGAGGCGGCTCGATTGGATTCTCTCGTGGAGAAGATCTCGTGCGGGATGAGGAGGGCATCAGAGTGCTCATCGCCGAGGACGACGCCTCGCTGGCTGCCCTCCTCGAGCGGTCGCTCACCCGGTGCGGCCACCGCGTGGCCGTGAGAACCGACGGGCGGGCCGCCCTCGACGCGCTCAAGGCGGAGGCGTTCGATGTCGCCCTGCTCAGTCTGGTGATGCCGACCATGGATGGATTGGATGTCCTGCAGCGCGTACGGGAGGAGACGGAGCCGCCCGAGATGATCATCATGACTGGAAACGGGACCGTCGACACGGCCATTCGTGCGCTCGAGCTCGGTGCCTGCGATTACGTGACGAAGCCCTGCCAGATGGCGGAGATCGAGCTGCGTGTGCATCGCGCGTGGGAAAAGCGCCGGCTCGCGCGTGAGGCAGCGCTGCTGCGCGCGCAGCCGGCGTACACCGACGGCGCGCCCGCCTTCGTCACCAGCTACGCTCCGATGCGCGCGGTGCTCGCGCTCGCGGAGCGCGCGGCGGAAAGCGATTCCGCCGTCCTCATCGCGGGCGAACCGGGTACGGGGAAGGAGCTGCTGGCGCGGCTGATGCACCATCGTTCGCCGCGGGCGAAGGCGCCCCTGGCGGAGCTGGACTGCGCAGCGCACCCTCGCCACGCGATCGAGAGCACCCTGTTCGGGCACGAGCCCGGCGCCGGCGCAACTGCGCGCGAGCGGCGGCTCGGACTGCTGGAACTCGCGCAGGGCGGCACGCTGGTCCTCGATGGGGTGGGCGAGTTCGAGCGCCGGGTGCAGGGTACACTTCTCCGGGCGATGGAGCACGGTGCCTTCCATCGTGTTGGAGGAACGCAGACCGTCTATAGCGACGTGCGCGTGATCGCGCTCACACGGGAGAACCTCGCGCAACGCGTTGCGGATGGCTCGTTTGGCGGTGAGCTCTTCCATTACCTCGCCACGATCAGCATTACCCTCCCGCCCCTGCGTGAGCGCCGCGTGGACGTGCGTCCCCTGGCCGAGCATTTTCTCGGCGCATACGGCGGGAAGCGCTCACCCGCGCTGGGGGAGGACGCGGTGGCGGCGCTGGAAGCATACGCCTGGCCGGGCAACGTCCGGGAGCTGCGCCGCGTGATGGAGCGCGCACGGTGGACCGCGCGCGGTCGAGTGATTCACCAGGGCGACCTGCTGCTGCCCACCTTCGCGCCGAACGCCGCGCCGCCCGCCTCCGCACAGGCCTACGCGCGCGAGCCGCTGCTGTCGCTCAAGGAGATGGAGCGGCGCCATATCGAGCTGGTTCTCCGCCGCCTGAACTGGCACCAGGGGCGCTCGGCGAGCGCGCTCGGCATCTCGCCCAAGACGCTCTATCGGAAAATCCGCGCATACGGCATTGCACGGCCCGCCGGCGCACCGGCCGGGCGATGAGCCACGGATACAGACACCATCCATGAAGATCCTGGTTATTGAGGACGACCCGACGGTCGGGCAATACATCAAGCGAGGGCTCGAGGAACAGCGATGGGGCGTCGATCTTGTGGCTGATGGCGAGGAAGGGGAACGGCTGGCCACGTCCGATGCGTACGATCTGCTCGTGCTCGATATGCGCCTGCCCGGGCGATCCGGCCTGGAAGTGCTGCATAATCTGCGCGCCAAGGGATTCGAGCGGCCGGTGCTCGTGCTAACAGCGCAGGATGCCGTGGACTACAAGGTGCGCACACTCCGGGCAGGGGCGGATGACTATGTGACCAAGCCCTTTGCGTTCGAGGAGTTGCTGGCGCGCGTGGAAGCGCTCAGCCGGCGCCCGCGCGAGATGGCCGCGCAGCGGTTCCAGGTGGGCGATCTGGTGCTCGACCCGAATACACGCACGGTCACGCGGGGCGGTGAGGCTATCGAGCTCACGCCCAAGGAGTACACGGTGCTGGAATATCTGATGCGGCACGCCGGCCGGGTCATGAGTCGTACGCTCATCACAGAGTATGCCTGGGGATACCATTTCGATCCGGGCACGAACATTGTGGACGTGGTCATCAACCACCTGCGGAAGAAGCTGGATACGAGCTCGGACGAGCGGCTCATCCACACCGTGCGTGGCGTCGGCTACGTGATTCGCGATCACGCCGGGCACGGGGGCTAGTGGGCGGCATGACCAGCATCCGGGCGCGGCTCACCATTGCGTATGCCGGCGCGCTGATGGGGACGATGCTGATCTTCGCCTTCGCGCTCTGGACGGCGCGCCGCGGCGAGGCCTATCACGATCTGGAGCCGTATGTGTCGGCCGAGGCGGACCTGGCGCTCAACATCATCCGCCAGACCGAGGGCACGGGACAACCGGTCACGACTCCGCAGCCGGATTCCCAGGAGACCCTCGCGACGCGTCCGGGAATCTCGCCGGCGGTGAGCGCACAGCTTGCGTCCATCCCGGACTACCTGATCGTACTCGATGACAGCAGCCGGGTCCTCTACGCGTCCTCCTCCGTGCTCGCGCTCGATCCGGATGATCGCTTCGCCCTCATGCAGCAGGCCATCGTGCTGCCGCCCACTGGCGGAGCGAGCGTAGCGACCATCGGCTCGCAGAAGCTCGTCTTCGCCGTCCGGACGCCGCCCGCGGGCTCGGCAGTTGCGCGCGTGGCGGCGGCGGCGTCCACGGACCCGTCGTCCGGTACCGCGTTGCGCGACCTGATCACGACCATGCTCGTAACAGCGCCGCTTCTGCTGATCGCCTCGATCGCGGTCGCCTACATGATTGCGGGACGCGTCTTCCAGCCCGTGGACCGCATCATCGATGAAGTGCGGGCCATCACCGACGGGCGCAGCCTGCACCGCCGCCTGCCGGTCGATTCGGGAGGAGACGAGATCACGCGCCTGGCCATCACGCTCAACGAGATGATGGAGCGGCTGTCCACGTCCTTCAACGCGCTCCGTCGATTCACCGCGGATGCGAGCCACGAGCTCAAGACACCGCTGGCTGTTTTGCGGGCGGACGTCGAGCGCGCCATGAGCCCCACCAGCCCGCGCACCGAGCGACTGATCGCCTTGGAGGAAGCGTTGCAGGAGACCACGCGCATGGCCGATCTGGTGGATAGCCTGCTCACGCTTGCCCGGGCGGACGAGGGGCGGTTCGACCTGCACCGGGAGCGTGTGGAGCTGGAGTCACTGGCCCGCGACGCGTTCGAGACGGTCGCCATCCTGGGCGAGCCCGCGGGGGTGACGGTGACCATGCCGACGTCCGAAGCGGCCACCGTTCTTGGGGATGCGACGCGTCTGCGACAGCTCTTTCTCAATCTGGGCATCAACGCGGTGAAGTACACGCCGCGCGGTGGCAGCGTCGAGATCACGCTCAAGCGCCATGGGAGTAGCGCCTCGTTCTCCGTGCGCGACACGGGGATCGGGATCTCAGCCGCTGATCTCCCCCACATCTTCGAGCGCTTCTATCGTGCGGACCGGGTCCGGAGCCGTTCGGCCGAGCGTGGGGGCTTTGGGCTGGGACTCGCCATCGCGCACTGGATCGCCGAGGCACATGGGGGCACGATCTCTGCCCGGTCTCGGCTGGGGCGGGGAAGCACCTTTACCGTGACGCTCCCGGTGGTGGACGACCTCGGCACGGTGGAGCAGGCCGGCCAGTCGGAAGCGTCAGCGGTGGTCTGAGCGGCGGTGCGCGGGTGGTCGGTGCGAGTGCACGTCGCTCGGCATGAATAATTATGACAGGATTGTAACTACTGCTTCACCATTTCTTAATGTGAACTGCATTGCAGCGAAATGCACGGTTCGTAGGTTACCCGACGTACGGCAGCAGAGTAGCAGCTCAGTCTCACTTCCACGCAGCGGGGTGACGCTCGCATGTTCAACAACCTGATCGAGTCGAAGCGGAAGAAAGACAGGAGCGCCGGCGGTACCGCGATGAGCGTGATCGTTCATGCCGTCCTCATCCTGCTCGTCGTCGTCGTAACGGCGAACGCGGGGCAGAAGATGGTCGAGGAGCACCATCAGGAGGACCTCAAGTTCGTCAAGGTGAAGCCGAAAGCGCCCCCACCGCCGGAGAAGCCGCCACCGCCGCCTCCCAAGAACGCGGTCGTGACGCCACCGCCACCCAAGGGCTTCCAGGTGGTGACCGCTCCCATCAAGATTCCCGACAAGATTCCGCCCATCGACCTGAGCAAGCCGGTGACGAACGCCGCGGACTTCAGCGGAATCGGCCAGGAGGGTGGGCGCGCGAATGGCGTCGCCGGTGGCAAGGCGGTCAACACCAACAAGACCTACTTCGCGTTCCAGGTGGAGAAGCAGACGATGGCGAAGCCGGGGAACCCGAAGCCGCGCTACCCGGAGATGCTGGAGTCAGCCCATGTGCAGGGGCAGGTGCTGGTGGAGTTCGTGGTCGACACGTTGGGGCACGTCGATATGTCGCAGTTCAAGGTGATCAAGTCGACGAACGAGCTCTTTACCGACGCCGTGAAGCGCGTGCTCCCGCAGTGGAAGTTCTATCCCGCCGAGACCGGCGGGCACAAGGTCAAGCAGCTCGTGCAGATGCCGCTGACGTTCACCTCCAGTCAGTAACCGTACGTCACTTCAGAGGAGTCGCTTACTATGAACTTGTCGATTGCCGGCCTCTGGGCCTCGATGGGCTGGTTTGCCCGCGGGATCGTCATCGTGCTCGCCATCATGTCGATCTTCTCCCTGTCCATCGCGATCCAGAAGTGGTGGCGGTTGGCGAAGGCACAGTCGGAGACGCGGAAGTTCGCTCCCGAGTTCTCGCAGTTCCTCGAGGAGGACAACCTCAACGAGGCGATCAACCTGGCCGAGACCTACAAGAAGTCGCACGTCGCGCGCGTGCTCGGCAATGCGCTGGGTGAGGTGAAGCCGTTGCTGCAGGATGGATCGGTGACGGTGGCGGATATCAACTCGTCGGAACGCGCCATCGAACGTAACATGCTCATCATTGCCTCCGAGCTCAAGCGCGGGCTCGCGGTGCTGGCCACGGTCGGCGCCACCGCGCCGTTCGTCGGACTGCTCGGCACCGTGATGGGGATCATCGATGCGTTCCAGGGCATGGCCATCTCCGGCACGGGCGGTCTGGGTGCGATCGCGGGCGGGATCTCCGAAGCCCTCATCACCACCGCCTTCGGTCTGATCGTCGCCATTCCGGCCGTCTGGTTCTTCAACTACTTCACCACCAAGATCGACAACCTGTCCGTCGAGATGACCTACACCTCGAAGGAGATGGTGGACTACCTGATCAAGGGTGTTGCGGGCGAGTTCGGGCGGTCGCGGTTCACCCGTGAATTCGATGCGACGGGTGGCGGCGGCGGCGCGATTTCCCAGTAACCCGCGCGGAGGAGCAGCCAAATGGCCATGTCCAGTGGTGGGGGCGGTGGTATCAACTCGACGCCGAACGTGACGCCGTTGATCGACGTGATGCTCGTGCTGCTGATCATCTTCATGATCGTCACACCGCTCATCAACTCCGGCTTCCAGGCCCAGCCCCCACAGGGTATCAACCTGAAGTCGGAACCCGAGGACGACGCGGATATCGTGCTGGGGATTGACCGGGATGGGCGCTACTATCTGCAGAAGAAGCCGATCGAGAATTCGACGCTCTTGCAACAGCTCCAGGGGATCTACAGCACCAGAACGACCAACAAGGTGCTCTACGTCAAGGCCGACCGGAATCTGAAGTACCAGAAGGTGCTTGATGCGATGACGATCGCCGCCAAGGCTGGTGCACGCGTGGTGGGCGCGATCAGCGATCAGAGGCCGGGCACGATCTCGAGCATTCCTAGCGACAACCCGCAGCTTCAGAAGAAGAAACCATGACCAGCCAGGAGAGTGTATCATGGCAATGAGCGCCGGAGGTGGCGGCCACGGTTTCCAGAACGATATCAACGTGACGCCGATGATCGACGTGCTGCTCGTGCTCCTCGTCATCTTTATGATCGCGGTGCCGATGCTGCGCAAGGCGGTTGATTTGCAGCTGCCGGATCCCAATCCGCCGCAAACGGTGAGCACCCCGAACCCGGATCAGATCGTGTTGCAGATCGCGGCGGACGGGTCGCTCAAGATCAACAGCATGGTGGTTCCCAAGGGGAACCTCGCGGACTCGATTCACAAGGTGTTCGATGCGCGCCCGACCAAAGTCATATTTGTGAAGGCCGACGGGAACGTCACCTATCAGACGGTCATTCACGCGATCGACGTCGCCAAGGGCGCCGGGGTGCTGGTGTTCGGCATTCCGCCGGAGGAGAAAGGCACGGCGGCTGCGGGCGCTGCGGCGGCCCCCAGCCAGTAACCCCCACCGGTTGTCGGTTGGACTTTTACGGCGGGCGGACCTATTCGGTCCGTCCGCCGTACTATTTCCCGGGGCATGATATCTTCAGAGCAATGCGCTGTGACGGCAGACGTAGTGTCTGCCGCTGGCCGGCATGGACCGGCCTCACCGCGCGGTCCCCGTGCGAACCGACATGGAGTACACACCCGTCCACGATCCGCAGCCAGAGCGTCCGCCCTATCGTCCGCCCATCGGGGTGCCGATGGAGCGGCTGGGCCGTTGGGCCATCCCCGTGTCCGTCGCGATCCATGTCGCGATCGTGCTGTTTGTGCTGCTCGCCTCATTGATTGCCGCGCACCTCTGGGCGCCTCCCATTGGGGGATCCGGAGGTGCGGGCGCCGCCGGGGGTGGGGGCGGCGGCAACGGCGGCACGGGCACACCGCATTTGCAGGAAAGGCTCCGGTACCTGCGCCTCCAGCCCAGCAGTCCACAGCCGCGCGCCACACCACACACGGCGCCGCCCAAGCCACTGAGCGTGCCCCCGCCCAAGACGGTACCTCCTCCCACGGTGAAGCCGCACGTGGAGCGCACCTCGTTGGATCCTGGGGCGGTGCGGGATCCGGTGATGACCGCGCATGTCGCGCTCCCGGCGGGCCCATCGGCGGCGCTGTCGCTGGCTGGCGGAGTGGGCACCGATGGAACGGCCGGCAATGGACCCGGTCGTGGCGGAGGGACGGGGAGCGGGGTGGGGACGGGGCACGGCTCAGCCGTGGGGCCCGGGTCGGGCGGGGGAGCGGGGACGATCTATCCGCCCACGCCGGAATTCATGCTCATTCCGCCCATTCCCATCCCGGACAAGGTGAAGGGAAAGGTCGTGCATATCACCTTCTTCATCGATGCCCACGGCCGCCCGGAACGCGTGGAGTTCAGCTCCACCGGCGACGGCGCGTACGATCGCCTGCTGCGTTCCAAGCTCGCCGAGTATCGCTTCAAGCCCGCCACTACGGCCGCCGGCAAGCCCGTAGCAGCGCGCTACGTGGCCGACGTACGCCTATGAGAAGCGACGTGACTCTCTAGCCAATTGGCGGGACGCTGGTTACCTTCACCCGGCTCCATCTGCGGAGCAGTAGCAGGGAGCTCGCCGTACCGCAGTCGCTCCGGCCCATCCTCCCAGCCGGACGCCAGCCCGCACCATCCGAGGAGTCCAGATGAGTACCGTCGCCACCGAGCCCGGTAGTAGCCAGTCGCATACCGAATTCGTCAGGGCGCTCACGCTGACCGACGCGACGATGCTCGTGGCGGGCATCATGATCGGCTCGGGAATTTTCATTGTATCAGCGGATATGTCCCGGCTGGTCGGCTCCCCGTTCTGGCTGCTGCTGGCGTGGGTGATCACGGGGATCATCACCCTGCTCGGCGCGCTCTCGTATGGCGAGCTGGCCGCGATGTTTCCGCGCGCTGGCGGGCAGTACGTCTTTCTGCGGGAAGCGTGGGGCCCGCTCATGGGGTTCCTGTACGGCTGGACGCTGTTCGTGGTGATCCAGACGGGGACGATCGCCGCCGTGGCCGTGGCGTTCGGCGATTTCCTCGGTGTGCTCTGGCCCGCCGTCGGGCCCGCCCGCTACGGCTGGTTTCCGCACTTCGATTTCACGTCCCAGGGGTCGCTTATCCAGGCCGGCCTGTCTCCGGAACGACTCGTCGCGCTCGTCAGCATCTGGGTGCTCACCTGGATCAATCTGCGTGGCGTGCGCACGGGCAAGACGGTGCAGACCACGCTGACGATGATCAAGATCGCGGCGCTGGCCCTGCTCATCATCCTCGGACTGACCATCGGGCGGAACGCCTCGGCGATCCTGGCGAACTTCCACGCCGGCAACTTCTTCGCGCCGCACGTCGATATGACGTCGGCGTTCGTGCTGGCCTTCGGCGCCGCGCTCGTGGGCTCGCTCTTCTCCAGCGATTCGTGGAATAACGTGACGTTCGCCGCGGCCGAGGTGCAGAACCCGAAGCGCAATATCCCGCTCGCGCTGGCGTTGGGCACCGGTATGGTGACGCTGCTCTACGTGCTGGCGAACGTGGCGTATCTCGCCGTCCTCCCGCTGCACGGGACGAGCGGCGCGGCCAGTCTGCTCGGACGCGGCATTCAGTTCGCCACGCAGGACCGGGTCGGCACCGCGGCGGCCGAGGTGATTCTCGGCGCCAGCGGCGGCATCATCATGGCGATCCTCATTCTGATCTCCACGTTCGGGTGCAACAACGGGCTCATTCTCTCGGCGCCGCGCGTGTACTGGGCGATGGCCCGCGACCGGCTCTTCTTCAAGAAGATCGGCACGCTCAACGCGCGGGAGGTGCCGGCCGTGGCGCTCGTCGTGCAGGGCGTCTGGGCCAGCGTGCTGACGCTCACCGGCACGTACAGCCAGTTACTCGATTTCGTCATCTTCGCGGGGCTGCTGTTCTACGCATCGACGACCCTGGGCCTCTTCATCCTTCGCCGAAAGCGCCCGGACGCCGAGCGTCCCTACCGTGCGTTCGGCTATCCGGTAGTGCCCGCGCTCTACATTCTCTCTGCGGCGACGATCGCCGTGCTCCTCCTGCTCTCGGGGAAGACGAGACTGCAGGCCATTTCCGGCCTGGTGCTCGTGCTCATCGGCGTTCCCGTCTACTACATCTGGCAGCGTGCTGGCGGGAACCCTGACGCCGCCTCCACTGGGGCGGCATAGCCTCGTGGCGGTGTAATTCTCTCAACCCATACTCCTACAACGGTCATGGTTCCGTCGCAGCCGGTGCTGCTCACCATCGTCCTGGGCATCAGCATTGGCGCCCTTGTTTTCGCCATCGGTCTGGCCCGTTGGGTCATGAAGCGAGATCGCGGTACGTGCGACATGCAGCGCATCTCGAACGCGATCCAGCAGGGCGCCGAGGCATTCCTGGCGCGCCAGTACAAGACAATCACGTCGCTGGCCATCGTCGTTGCGGCGATCATCTACATCGGCTACGCGTATCTCCGTGGAGTCACGGCGCACGATCCCGTGAGCAACCCGCACGTGTTCGCGCTGTACGTGACGGCCTCCTTCCTGCTCGGCGCGCTCACCTCCGGCATTGCGGGCTACGTGGGCATGTCGGTGTCCATCCGCACCAATATCCGCACGGCATCGGCGGCCACCCGGTCGCTGAACGGCGCGCTGCAGGCCGCGCTCCGTGGCGGGGCAGTGTCGGGGCTCTTTGTGGTGGCCATGTCGCTGCTCGGCGTCGGGGGGCTGTACGCCCTCGTCACCAACTTCGCGCCGGCGGGTGTGTCCGCGGCCGAGTGGGCGGCGCGCATCCCCTTCATGATCGTCGGCTTCGGCTTCGGCGCGTCGTTCGTGGCGCTCTTCGCGCAACTTGGCGGCGGCATCTATACCAAGGCCGCGGACGTGGGTGCCGACCTGGTCGGGAAGGTGGAAGCGGGCATCCCGGAGGATGATCCGCGCAATCCCGCCGTGATCGCTGACCTGGTGGGCGACAATGTGGGCGACTGCTCCGCGCGCGGCGCCGATCTATTCGAGTCCACGGCGGCCGAGAACATCGGCGCCATGATCCTCGGGGTACTCCTCGTCCCGTACTTCGGTGTGCGCGGCATTCTGTTCCCGCTCATTGCCGGCGCCTTCGGCATCGTCGCGTCGATCGTCGGCATCATGATCGTGCGCGCCCGCGAAAACGAAGACCCCATGCGCGCGCTGAACCGTGGATACTACGTGGCCGCGGGGCTCGTGGTGATCGGGATGTTCGTGGCCACACACTGGCTGCTGAATGTGCCGAGCGCGCCCGCGGCCTGGTGGCACTTCTTCATCTGCGCCCTGGTGGGCGTGGGCACCGCGTTCGCCTTCGTGTACATCACCCAGTACTACACGGAGTATGCGTATCGTCCAGTGCTCGGCATTGTGGAGGCCAGCCGCACTGGCGCCGCCACGAACATCATCGCGGGCCTGAGCGTGGGAATGGAGTCGACGGTCATGCCCGTGATCGTGATCTCCATCGCGATCATCGCGAGTTATTACCTCGGGCGCTCGAGCGGGCTGGTGGACGCCGCCGGCGCCCCGATCGGCGGACTCTACGGCACCGCGGTGGCGACGATCGGGATGCTGGGGACCGCGACGTACATTCTCGCGATGGATACCTTCGGCCCGATCACGGACAACGCGGGCGGCATCATCGAAATGTCCAAGCAGCCGGATGCGGTGCGGGTGACCACGGACCGGCTGGACGCGGTGGGGAACACCACCAAGGCGCTCACCAAGGGCTACGCCATCGGGTCGGCGGCGCTCGCCGCGTTCCTGCTCTTCTCCGCATATCTGGACGAGGTGTACAACTTCACCGGCCATCGCGTGCCCGTGGACCTCTCCCGCCCCGAAGTGTTTGTGGCGGGTCTGTTGGGCGCGATGCTCGTGTTCTGGTTCTCCTCGCTCGCTATCAATGCCGTAGGGAAGGCGGCGCAGACGGTCATTACGGAAGTGCGACGTCAATTCCGCGAGGATCCGGGCATCATGGCGGGCACCTCGCAGCCGGACTACCGGCAGTGCGTGGACATCGTGACCATCGGCGCGCTGAAGGAGATGGTCGCGCCGGGCGCGCTGGTGGTGCTCTTTCCCGTGGTGGTGGGGTTGGTGTTCCGGTTCTTTCACGTGGGTGCGGAAGCCGTGGCGTCGCTGCTCATGGTCGGGACGATTGGCGGCATCCTCATGGCCAACTTCATGAACAACGGCGGCGGGGCCTGGGACAACGCGAAGAAGTACATCGAGACGGGCAAGTACGGCGGCAAGCGCTCCGACGCGCACAAGGCCGGCGTGGTGGGTGACACGGTGGGCGACCCGTTCAAGGATACGGCCGGCCCGTCGCTGCATATTCTTGTCAAGCTGTTGAGTACGATCACCCTCGTGCTCGCGCCGCTCTTCATTTAGGTCGATGCTGCGTTCGCTCCTCGCGCGCAAACCAATCTCGCAGCTCCTGGCTGACGAGGGGCGCCCGAACTCGCTGAAGCGGAGTCTCGGCGCGGGCGACCTCATCATGCTCGCTATCGGGGCGGTGATCGGGGCCGGCATCTTCTCCTCCATCGGCACGGCGGCCGCCGGCCAGGTGCTGCCCTCGGGTGAGGTGGTGCGGTACGGCGCGGGGCCGGCGCTCGTCGTTTCGTTCGCGTTGCTCGGCGTGGTGTGCGGGCTGGCCGCGCTGTGCTACGCCGAGCTCTCCGCCATGATCCCGCAGGCGGGCAGCGCGTACGCGTACTCGTATGCGACGCTGGGCGAGATCATCGCGTGGATCATCGGCTGGGATCTGATTCTCGAGTACGCGGTCGGGAATGTGGCGGTGGCCATCTCGTGGGGCGGGTACTTCAACTCGCTCCTCACCGGATTCGGGATCAACCTGCCCGGGTGGATTACCCACGGCTACTGGAACGTGAAGGCGAGCTCCGATCCGGCCATTCACAGCCTGCTACAGTCCGCGCCGCACATCGGCGGGGTGCCCATCCTGGTGAACGTGCCCGCCTTCCTCATCGTGATGTTGATCACCTGGCTGCTGATGACCGGGGTGAAGGAGAGCACGCGGGCAAACAATATCATGGTCGTAGTCAAGCTGCTCATCCTGACGATGTTCGTCGTGGTGGGCGGACTGCACATCAACACGGCCAACTACAAGCCGTTCGCGCCGAACGGATGGACGGGCATCCACCAGGGCGCCGCGATCGTCTTCTTTGCCTACATCGGCTTCGATGCCATCTCGACGGCGGCGGAGGAAACGAAGAATCCGCAGCGCAACATGCCCATCGGCATCCTGGGCGGGCTCGCCATCTGTACGGTGATCTACGTGCTGGTGGGCGCGGTCATCACCGGACTCGTGCCCTACACCCAGCTGCGTGCGGCCGACCCGCTCGCCAAGGCGCTCAACGTGGCAGGCCTAACCACGGTGAGCTGGATTCTCTCGCTGGGCGCGGTCGTCTCGATGGCCGCCGTGTTGCTGGTGTTCCAATACGGCCAGCCGCGCATCTTCTTCGCGATGGCGCGCGATGGACTGTTGCCCCCGTGGGCCGCCAAGGTCCACAGAAAGTACCGGACGCCGTACGTGACTACGCTCATCACCGGCATTTGCGTGGCGGTGGCCGCCCTTGTGGCGGACGACGCAGCCACCTACGACCTCACCAACATCGGTACGCTTTCCGCCTTCGCGCTCGTGTGCATCGGCGTGCTGATGCTGCGGATCAAGGAGCCTGATCGGCCCAGGCCATTCCGCGTACCGGGCGTGTGGTTCGTCGCGATTGCCGGTGCCGCGGCCTGCCTGTACGTCATGAAGGGGCTGCCCCCCATGGCGTGGGTGCGCTTTGGGGTGTGGTTGGTCATCGGGCTGGTGCTGTACTTTGCCTATGGTTACCGGCACTCCACGCTGCGGCGCGGCGGGCCGCCGGTTCCCGTGGACACGGTTCCCCTGGAAGGGGTTTCGGCGGACGACGAATGAGCGAAGCGGCCGCTCGCCAGCGGAGCGGAATGCAGCTCCATACGAAGATTCTGCTCGGGCTCCTCATCGGGGCCGCGGTGGGGCTCGCGGCAAATCTCACCGTCGGTGGCGACAACCGGGTGGTGCAGGGGGTGAACCACTATCTGGCCGATCCGGTTGGCCAGATTTTCCTGCGCCTTCTCTTCATGATCGTCATCCCGCTCGTGTTCGCGTCGATTGCGCTCGGCGTGGCGGGGCTGGGGGATCTGCGACGCGTGGGGCGCGTGGGCGGCAAGGCGATCGGCTATTTCTTGGTGACCACGGCGCTGGCGGCCGTCGTGGGCTTGGTGCTCGTGCACATCGTGGAGCCCGGCACGCACATCCCGCAGGCTACGCGTGCCCACTTGCTCACGACCTACGCCGGCGACGCGGCGACCAAGATCCAGGCCGCGACCACCGGCAAGCTCGGCGTGCAGACGATCGTGAACATCGTGACGCGCAATCCGGTCAAGTCGGCGGTGGATCTGGATCTGCTGGGGCTCATCTTCTTCAGTCTCATGTTCGGTACGGCGCTCACGATGATCCCCGCCGAGCGCGCGAAGCCGATGCTCGCCTGGCTGGAAGCGCTCAACGACATCGTCATCAAGATCGTCGACATCGCCATGGAGCTCGCGCCGTACGGCGTGGCGGGCCTCATCTTCGGTGTCACCTCGCGCTTCGGCTTCGCACTGGCGATCCCGCTGGGCAACTACATCCTCGTGGTGCTGGCCGGGCTCCTCATCCATGCGCTGGTGACGATCGCACTCATCGTGCGCTTCGCCATCGGCATGTCGCCGGTGGATTTCTTCAATCGCATCCGCGCATCCATCATCACGGCGTTCTCCACGAGCTCGAGCAGCGCCACGCTTCCCACCAACCTGGCGGTGGCCGAGCAGAACCTCGGCGTGCCCATGTCCATCGCCGGCTTCGTGCTTCCCATCGGGAGTACGATGTGCATGAATGGCACGGCGCTGTACGAGGGCATCACCGTCATCTTCCTCGCGCAAACATTCGGGGTGACGCTCACTCTGTCGCAGATGATCGTGATCATCGTCATGGCGGTGATCACGGCGGTGGGAGCCGCGGGAGTGCCGGGCGGCTCTCTCCCGCTCCTGGTGGGCATTCTCGCGATGTTCGGCGTGCCGGCAGAGGGAATCGCGATCATCCTCGGCGTGGATCGCATCCTGGACATGTCGCGGACCACACTGAACGTGATTGGCGACATGAGCGCGACCACCTGGGTCGCCCGTTCCGAGAAGGTTTGGACGCCGGCGCAGCTGCCGGCCATCGAGACGGTCGTCCGGGGAGCGGTGCTCGACGAGAGTCCCGGGTGGCCGCGGCCGCCGGAGGGAGGCGAGGCGCTGGAGCGGGCGGGGAAGGAGCGGGAATAGCCGACGCTTTACGTGGCGACGTCGATGCCGAGGAAGCGCAGCGCTCCCCGCACCGCCCCCTGTACCGGCACAACCTCCTGAGCGTGGAGCCGCGCGCCTGGAACCGCTGATTTGAGCCGGTGCTCCACGCGCCGCCGAATCGGCATGCGCGGCCCGAGCAGACCGCCCGCGAGCGCAACCTCGCACGCGGCGCGTTCGTCTCCGAAGAGCCGTTGTGCCAGTGTCCGCACATGGAGCACCAACTCCTCCACGGCCAGCGCGAGAATGGCGTTCGCGCGGAGATCGCCGCCATCCGCCGTGCTGACGACGGCGGGCGCGAGCGAGGCCAGCGTGGCGGTCGTCGCATCCGCGGCCCACGGGATGAGGTCGTCCACCTCATTCACCTCGGCCGCCGTGAGCACCGCGCCCGTGAGCGCCGTTTCCGGTTCGCGGCCATCGGACGCGGCGGTCACCACGGAGAGTGCACGCCGGCCGATCCACGCGCCGCTCCCCTCGTCTCCGCATACGGGTCCCCAGCCGCCGCACCGCAGGAGCGCGCCGGACGGACCGCGACCGTACGCGATGGACCCCGTGCCGGCGATGAGCAGGACCCCCGGACCATCACCGAACGCGTCATCCAGAGCGATGGCCGCATCCGTGTGCACCACAAGCTCCTCCGCCAGCTCCTGCGCGGCCAATGCCTGCCACAGGGCCTGTCGCTCCTGCTCGCGTCCCACGCCGGCCACGCCCACGCAGAGCACGGCGGGCGTGACGTGGGTCATCTGGCAGGAGGCCAGCGCATCGCGCGCCACCGCCGCGATGATGGCGGCCGATCGTTCGGCGTGCCGAGGGCGCACCGCACACCCCGGGCCCTCGGCACTCCCGAGCCGGCTTCCGGTCTGATCAGCGATGAGGGCGCGGGTCTTCGACGCGCCCCCGTCCACTCCAACGACGATCGGGCTCATAGGCAAATGCATCCGGCGGAGCCGCGGCGGCGGCGTGGGTGAACGAGGAGAGAATGCCAGCAGCCATGGTGATGATGGTGCCGATGAGAACGTACCAGGGCCACGCGACGTGCGAGACGGGACCCAGCACTCCGCCAAGCCCCGGAACGAGCGCCATGATCTGCTTGGCGAAGACCACGATCGCCATCGCGGTGATCCCGATGGCCATACCCGTGATCGCATCCCGCTGCTGGGCGCGCTTCCAGAGCATGCCAAGGAAAAATCCGCCGAGCAACCCGCCATAGGTGAACGACGCAATGGCCAGCGCGACGATCACCACTGGTGTGCCCTGGGCCTTGTACAACAGCGCGCCGCCGATCAGGACCACGGCCCACACGAGCGTGAACAGCTTTCCGACCCGCAGCAGTCCCGGGTCGTCGGCGCTGCGTTTGGTGAGGGGCAGATAGATGTCGTGCGTGGTGGCGGCGGAGAGCGAGTTGAGCGAACCGGACACGGTGCTCATGGCTGCCGCGACGATGGCCGCCACCACCAGGCCGGTGAGCCCGGGCGGCATGACCTCCACGATGAACTTCGGGAAGATGGTGTCGGGCGTCTGGAATGTCTGCGCGTGATAGAACGACCAGAGGCCGAGTCCGATCAGCAGAAAGAGCGCGAACTGGAGAATGACGGCGACGCCGCTCCCGATGAGCGCTCGACGCGCATCGCGGAGCGACGGTGCGGCGAGCAGTCGCTGGACGATCAGCTGGTCAGCACCATGAGACGCCATAGATAGAAAGGCGCCGCCGAGCAGACCGGCCAGCAGCGTCTGCGGCCGGTCGAATCCCAGGCTAAGGTCGAAGATGCGGAGTTTGTCGGCGTGCCTTCCTGATGCGATGATGTGGCTCCAGCCGCCTGGCACTCCGTGTCCGATCAGCCAGACGGCGGCGAGGCCGCCGAACAGGTAGACGCACGTCTGCACGACGTCCGTCCAGACCACGGCGCGCATCCCACCGTGATACGTATAGATGATCGTGAAGACGCCGAGCAAAAGGATGGATACCGGCATCACATCGGCGGCGGGCACCGTCGGGGCGACGATGAACGCGATGGGGAGTGCAGTGGCAAAGATGCGGACGGAATCCGCGAAGGCGCGCGTCACCATGAACGTGATGGACGCAAAGCGCCGTGTGCTCAGGCCGAAGCGCTGCTCCAGCAGCGCATACGCCGTCACGAGATCGCCCTGGTAATAGCGCGGGAGCAGGGTGAAGGAGAGCACGATGCGGCCCAGCAGGTAGCCCGCCGCAATCTGCAGAAAAGTGAAGTCGCCAATGTAGGCGAGCGCCGGAATACTGATGAAGGTGAGCGCGCTCGTTTCGGTGGCCACCACCGAGAAGAGGATCGCCCACCAGGGGATCGTCCGGTCCGCGACGAAGTAGTCTCGCGCATTCCGTTGCTTGCGTCCCAACCACATGCCGAGCAGCGTCGTGGCGATGAGGTACGCGACCAGGACGATGGCATCGAGCGGTGTGAAGTAGTGCTTCACGAGCGCTGGTCACTCCACGACATACGCTTCCATGGCGCAGTATTCGGCCAGCCCGAGCCGGTCCAGGGTGGCGGCCGTCTGCGTGTTTCGGGTTTCGACGCGCTGCCAGAACTCGCGATCGTCCTGGCCCGGAAAGGGTGCGGAATCCTTCTGCGACTGGTGCTTGAAGATGGCCTGGATTTTCAGCCGCAGCTCCTCGTGCGATAGCGGCACGAGCCAGGTCGCCTCCGTAATCGGCCATTCCTGCCACGCGCCGCGGTAGAGCCAGACTTCGGGGCGGGAGACGGGGAGAGGGGAGTGAGTCAGTGTGTCAGATGTCAGTGATTCAGGAACGGCTCCGGCGGAGAGCTCACCTGCCTCCTTGGGTGTTCCTGACCCACTGACCCGCTGACTCACTGACTCACAGCCTGCTCCCTCTCTCCTCTCTCCTTTCTCCACTCCCGCCTCCTCCAGCGCCCGATCGATCGCCTCCTTGCACATACGATGCGTGCCATGCGGGTCGGAGAGGTCCCCGGCCACGAAGATGATGTCGGGGCGCACGTCCTCGAGCAGCCCGCGCACGATCGCCACGTCGGTCGGCCCGATGGGATCCTTCCGCACCTTTCCCGTCTGGTAGAAGGGGAGGTTGAGGAAGCGCGCGTGCTCCGCGCCAAGGCCCAGCGTCCGAATACCGCTCACCGCCTCGGATTCGCGGATCATCCGCTTGATGTCCTGCACCTCGGGGATGTCGACATCACCCGGGCGCTTGCGCGACAACGAGTCGAGCACGCGCTCGCCGAAGGCGCGGATCTCGTCGGCACCCATGCCGTGCTCCTGCGCCATGCGCTGGAGAAAATCCACGTAGCGGCGCACATCGTGATCGAAGACCGCAATGTTGCCGCTCGTCATGTAGGCCACTGTGATGTCGTTCTCGTTCTCCACCAGCTTGTGCAGGATGCCGCCCATCGAAATCACGTCGTCATCAGGGTGCGGAGAGAAGCAGACGATACGCTTGCCGCGCGGCAGCTTGGATCGGCCACGGATCTTCGCGCCGAGCACGTTGAATACCAGACCATTCACCACGCCCGGTGAACCGTAGCGTGCCACGAGCGACGAGAGCTTGCATTCGGCGTACTCCCGCTGCGTGAGCTTCAGGATTGCCGTGCCGGTCTGCTGCGCGAGCCATACCACGGCCCTGACCGCCAACTCCTGCGTCCACTCGACTTCGTCCAGCAGCCACGGAGTGGCGATCCGCGTCAGTTCCGCGGCGGCGGGCAGGTCGATGAAGAACGTGGTGCGTGGGTGGCGCTGCAGGAAGGTAGCGGCCACTTCCAGATCGACGTCGCCCTCCACCGCGCGCCGTACGATGGCCGCCTTGTGCTCCCCGGTCGCGAGGATCGCGATCTCCCGCGCCTCGAGGATTGTGGCGACGCCCATGGTGATCGCCTCGCGCGGGACGTTCTCCTCCCCGAAGAAATCGGCGGCGGCATCGCGCCGCGTGATGGCATCGAGATGGACCAGCCGCGTCCGGCTTCCCGCCCCGGAGCCCGGCTCGTTGAAGCCGATGTGCCCCGTCTTGCCAATACCCAGGATCTGGAAGTCGATGCCGCCCGCCTGCCGGATGGCTGCTTCGTACAACGCCGTCTCGCGCTCCACCGCCTCGTGCGGCACATCGCCGCGGGGGATGTGCACGTTGGCCGGATCGATGTCGATGCGCGAGAAGAAATTCTCCCACATGAACCGATGGTACGACTGTACGCTGTCCGGCGCCATGGGGAAGTATTCGTCCAGATTGAACGTGACGACATCGGCAAAGCTGAGCCCCTCCTCGTGGTGCATCCGGATCAGCTCGCGATACACGCCGATTGGGGTCGACCCTGTGGCTAGCCCCAGCACCGCGCGCGCGCCGGACGCCTGCCGCTCACGAATGACCTCGGCAATCCGCTGCGCCACGAGCCGGCCGATGTCGTCGTGCTCACGAACGACGACGGTCCGGATATGCTCGGTGGGCGCTTCGGTGGACGGGACACGAGAAGGCCCGCGACTCGTGCTCAAATCGCGGGCCTCCCCAATCGGGCCAACGCCGCTCTCGGCGCTGGCGTCCGTGGCGCGGACCAAAGCCTAGGCGGTAAAGGAGCTACCGCACCCGCATCCGCCGGTGGCGTTCGGGTTCTTGAACGTGAATCCGGATCCCTGCATGGACGAGACGTAGTCGATGGTCACGCCATCGAGATACTGGGCGGAGAAGGGATCGACGAGCACGCGGAAGCCGTCCTGCTCGACGATCAGGTCATCCTCGGCGGCCTGCTCCTCGATCAGCAGCCCGTACTTGAAGCCGCTGCAGCCGCCCGGCATCACGCTTACGCGAAGCCCGCCCTCCGCCTCCGATACGCCCTCCTGCTCCATGAAGCGCTTCACCTCCGTCGAGGCGACTGGGGTGACGGTCAAGGCGATTCCCGGTTGCTGAGTTGTGCTCATGTCAGACCTCTGTGAAGTTGGCCGAGTAGGTGGCTCGGCGCCGATATCAAAACATAGTGAGCGCGCCACGCCCGTTCAAGCAGCGGGGCGGGCACGGCGAGGGCAGGGCGTGCCACGCGCGCCCGCACGTGAGCGCACGGTGCGCGCCACCGCCCGCGGCGCCTACGGGGTCCGCTTTGCGGTGCCTGAGCGCCCGTGCTCCGCGGCGTTCACCACTGCTCCCACGGCGTCCGCGAGCTCGACGCGGACGCCGTAGATCTTCTTGTTGTCACGCGTGGGGTCCACCCGGTTGCTCAGGAGGATGATGAAGAGGTTTCTCGGAGGGTCGATCCAGATCGACGTCCCCGTGAACCCGGTATGCCCGAAGGCGTGCGAAGACATGAGATGCCCGGCCGAGTTGGTCGCATCCGGCACCTCCCACCCGAGCGCGCGATTGGAGAAGGCGGAGTCCTGAACGGTCGTGAAGGTAGCGATGGTGGCCGGCAGCAGCACATGGATCCCATGGTACGTTCCGCCGTTCAGCATCATCTGCGCGAAAATCCCGAGGTCGTGGGCGGTGCTGAACAGCCCCGCGTGGCCGGCCACACCGCCCAGCTCGTATGCATTCTCATCGTGCACCTCCCCGCGCACGAGCGTGTCGCGCCACGCCTCGTACTCCGTGGGGGCGATGCGCGGCAGGAGCGCCAGGGGCGGGTTGAACATCGTGGATGCCATGCCGAGTGGGCGGAAGACATGCTCAGCCAGGTAGTGGTCGAGGCGATCGCCCGAGACGCGCCGCACGATCTCTCCCATGAGGATGGCGCCGATGTCGCTATAGACCATCCGCACCCCTGGCAGCGTATCGAGCGGCGTGGCGTAGACCATGGCCATGGTGGCCGCGGGGCTCTTGAGCGCCTTGTAGAACAGCTTGTAGGGTGGCAGGCCGGACGAGTGCGTGAGCAGATTGCGGACGGTGACCAGGTTCTTGTGCGGCCCTACCCAATTCGGCAGGTACTTCTGCACGGGGTCATCGAGACCGATCGCTCCGCTCTCGTACAGCTGCATCATGGCCGTGGTGGTTCCCACCACCTTGGTGAGCGACGCCATGTCGTACATGGTGTTCTCGGTGGGAGCGGGCGAGGGCGCCCAGTCCAGGTGCCCAACGCCCATGCTCGCGTAGATCGCGTTCCGGCTGCCGACCATGGCGTAGGCGCCGGGGAAGGCGCTGTCGGCGTAGGCTCGTTTGAGCACAGCGCGAACGGAGTCGCGGATGACGGCGACTGCCCGGGGCGGCAGCGGCGCCGCTTGCGATGCCTGCGCGGCGGCGCGGGCGGCTGGCACGGCGGCGAGCACGCACACCGCCGCGATGTGACTGGCACGGCGCACCAGGGTGCGGGGTGCGCGAGGCGGTGTATCTTCCAGGACCAATTCACGAGCGCGGAGCGGATGCATCGAATCGGAATGGTGAGTGGGATAATCGTGATCGGGCTGGCGGCGTGCGCGCGGGCGCAGCAACCAGCCCCGGCGGCGGACTCTGCTCGGGGGACGATCGGGCCGCGTGCTGTGGTACGGCCCGGTATCACTGTCCTGCTTCAGGACAGCATGTCCCTCATCGCGGGCAAGCGGGTCGGGCTGCTGACGAATCAGTCCGGGATCGATGAGCATGGCACGAGCGATATCGATCTCCTGTACCAGTACGAGGCGCGGGACTCTGGGGCGCACAGCCGCGGACCACGGCTCGTGGCGCTGTTCTCGCCCGAGCATGGCATTCGCGGCACGGAGGACCATCCCAATATTGCGGATGGACGCGACGCGCGCACGGGGTTACCGATTTTCTCCCTCTACGGCGCCACGGCGCTGGCGCCGCCCGATTCCGCGCTGCGCCGGCTGGACGCACTCATCATCGACCTGCAGGACCTGGGGACGCGTACCTGGACGTACGTGGCCAGCATGGTGTACGCCATGCGCAGCGCGGCGCGGCACCACCTGCCGGTGATCGTGCTCGATCGTCCCAATCCCATCACCGGGCTGCATGTGGAAGGGCCGCTGCTGGACACGGCATTGGCGTATGCCGGGACGACGAGTCCGACGCACCGAGCCAATCCCGTGGGGCTCTACCCCATTCCGCTGCGACATGGGCTGACCATGGGCGAGCTGGCCCGCTTCTACAATGACGTACTGCACCTGCACGCGGATCTGCATGTCATCCCGGCGAGTGGTTGGCACCGGGGCATGTGGTTCGATCAGACCGGGCTGCCATGGGTCAAGCCGTCGCCCAACATGCCCTCGCTCACGAGCGCGCTGCTGTATCCCGGCCTGGTCATGTTCGAGGCGACCAATCTGTCCGTTGGCCGTGGGACGCCCGATGCGTTTCAGCACGTCGGCGCCCCATGGCTGGATGCAACGCGCGCGGTGGCCCTGCTCAACGAGCGCCATCTGGCGGGCGTGCGGTTCGTGCCTGAGCGGTTCACCCCGCATGCGCCAACTGACCACAAGTACGGCGGTCGCACCATTCCCGGCATCCGGATCGTGGTGACCGACCGAGACAGCGTGCAATCGGTGCGCGTGGGTGCCGCCATTCTCTGGGCCGTGGTGAAGACGGCTCGGGGTTCCCTGCGTGTGCGTGACGCCGCATTCGATATGCGACTTGGCGCACCCGCCGCGCGGACAGCGCTGCTGGCCGGAGCCGATCCCGATTCGGTGCTGGCGCGGTACGCGCCGGCGGCCGCGGCGTTCACCGCACGAACGCGGCGGTATTATCTGTATCGATGAACCCGGCGCGGTGACCTCGCGGGCCGATGCTCGTGATGGGGAGAGGAACGGGGCAGGGGGTGGCCGCCGCGGGGAGCGCCTGCTAGCATCTGGCGAGGGGCGGCGCGACAGCACGCGGCGCTCGAGTCCCGCCTGGCTTCACGAACCACCATCAACATACGGGAGAATTTCTGATGAGGGCACTCGCTGTCGTCGCGCTCGCGGCGGTCCTGGCTGGCTGCGGCAGAAAAGTCGAGGTGAAGACGGCACCGCAGCCGGCCAACCAGATCGCGCTGGATGTCACGAACAACGCTGCCGTGGGGATGAACGTCGACGTGATCAACGGCGGGAACGACATCTTCCTGGGGCAAGTGGCCGCCAACAGCACGAAGCTGATGCCGGTTCCCGGCCTCCCGTCCGGCACGACGGTGACCCTCAAGGCCACGGCCACCGACGGCAGTCATACCTACTCGAAAGCGGGCGTCGTGCTCTCGGGCATGTATGCGTGGACGGTGCCCTGAGCGTGGGTTGCTCCCGTTCTGGCCAGCGCATAAGTTAACGGGCCGGAGTCACACTCCGGCCCGTCTGCGCGCGAAGGGCAGAGTGAGCAGATGCATTGGCATCGGCTTCGCGCATCGTTCGTCCTGGCTGAATGCAGATATTGCCGGAATGGTTACAACGAGGATACGTCCGCCTGGTCACTCCATTGGTGGAGTGGCTTGTGCGGCGAGGTGTGCATCCCAACACGATCACCACAATCGGCACGCTGTGCTCGGTGCTGGGTGGCGTGATCTACGGGACCGGGCACATCAGGACGGGCGGATGGTTTCTCGGGCTCACGGCCGTGTTCGACGTGCTGGATGGCGCGGTCGCGCGTCGCACACACCGCACCTCGGCGTTCGGCGCGTTTTACGATTCGACGCTGGACCGCGTGGCGGACGGCTTTGTGATGGGCGGGCTGGCGGTGTTCTTCGCGGTGCGGGGTGGGGCGGTCGGGCGGGCGATGGTCGTGGTGAGCATCCTCGGACTCGTCGGGATCTACGTGACCTCCTATGCTCGAGCGCGTGCCGAGGCGCTCGGCTTTGACGCGAAACTCGGTGTCCTCCAACGTCCGGAGCGAGTGGTTCTGCTCTCGGCGCCACAGGCGTTCTTCGGCCTCGCCCTGGGCGGGCTCGTCCTGAGCGCCATCATCATTGTGTTGACTGTTACCGCATGGATCACCGCCGTGCAGCGTGTTGTCGTGGTACATCGCGCGGCGCACGGGCCATCCGGTGCATCCCCCCGCGCGATGAGCGACGATGCTGAAGCGCTGGTGTTCAGCGGTTCCGCGGCCGCCCGCGCCCTACCACATTCAGGAGAATGACGCGTGCAGGGTTCGACCGCGGCGCCTAATCAGCCCGCCCCGCAGCCACGCACCGGTGTGGTCACCCCGCCGGGTGGCCGCCTCGGCGTACTCACTCCCGGCCTCGGCGCCGTGGCGACAACGTTCATGGCGGGCGTCGAAAGCGTGCGGCGCGGCTACAGCCAGCCCATCGGCTCGCTCACGCAGATGGCGACCATCCGCCTGGGCAAGCGCACCGAGCATCGCGCTCCGCTCATCCGGGAGCTCGTCCCTCTGGCCAATCTGGACGACCTCGTCTTTGGCGCCTGGGATCCCATTCCCGATGATGCGCTGACCGCGGCGCGCACCGCGGGCGTGCTCGAGGAACACGACATCACGCCCATCGCGGACTTCCTGGCGCAGATCAAGCCGATGCCCGCCGTCTTCGACCAGAAGTACGTGACGCGCATCTCCGGCACGAACGTGAAGACCGGCCGCACCAAGCGCGATCTCGCCGAGCAGCTCCGGCAGGACATGCGGGACTTCAAGAGCAAGCACAAGCTCGATCGGCTGGTCGTGGTGTGGTGTGCGTCCACGGAAATCTTCATCCGTCCGGGGCCACAGCACGCCACGCTGGAGCAGTTCGAGAAGGCGATGGAGCGCAACGACGATGCGATCGCTCCCTCAATGCTCTATGCCTACGCGGCCATCATGGAGGGGATTCCGTACGCGAACGGCGCCCCCAACCTCGCGCTCGATACGCCTGCGCTCATGCAGCTGGCGAACGAGCGTGGCGTGCCGATTGCGGGCAAGGACTTCAAAACGGGCCAGACGTGGATGAAGACGATCATCGCGCCGGGGCTCAAGGCGCGCATGCTCGGGCTACTGGGGTGGTACTCCACCAACATCCTGGGCAACCGGGACGGCGAGGTGCTCGACGATCCGCAGTCGTTCAAGACGAAGGAGGAATCGAAGCTCAGCGTGCTGCATACGATTCTCCAGCCCGAGATGTACCCCTCTCTGTACAAGGACTTCTCGCACGTCGTGCGGATCAATTACTACCCGCCGCGCGGGGACAACAAAGAAGGGTGGGACAACATCGACATCAAGGGGTGGATGGGCTACCCCATGCAGATCAAGATCAACTTCCTCTGCCGCGATTCGATCCTGGCGGCCCCGATCGTGCTTGATCTGGCGCTGTTCATGGATTTTGCCCAGCGCGCGGGCATGAAGGGGATTCAGGAGTGGCTGTCGTTCTATTTCAAGAGCCCGATGGCGGCGCCCGGCTTGCAGCCGGAGCACGACCTGTTCATTCAGCAGACCAAGCTGAAGAACACGCTGCGTCATCTCATGGGCGAAGAGCAGATCACTCACCTCGGACTCGAGTATTACGCATCGTGATGCAGGTGCGGCGCTGGTTGATGCTCGGCACGCTCGTGGCGACCGCTGGTGCGGCCGCCGCGTGCGGGCCGGCACCATCCAACACGGACTACGTGGGGTATACCGACGACTTCGCGTTCCGGGTGACGGCTACGCCGCTCCCGCCGCACGCCCGCGAGTCGACGCACTACAAGGTGGTGGTGCGGGACCGCAAGAGCGGAACCCCCGTCATCGGGGGTGAGGGCCGCATCTTCGCCTCCACACGCGACGGCGCCAACACCTGGGATGCCTTGCTCCCCGGACAGGGGATCGGCGCCTACTACGGCGCGTTGAACTTCCTGACCGCGGGCGACTGGGCTGTCGCGATCCAATTCCGCCGCGATTCAACCAAGCCGCTGCAGCGCATCGACTGGCATCAGGAGGTCGGCGCAGCACGAGGCGGCGTTCCCTGACCGCAATGCGTCATTTTCATCGCACACAGCTCACGCCCGCCGACGTTCTGGCGATGGCGGACGACTTTTTTCCGGCTATCCGGCTCGAACGCACGGCGTCGCGCGAACGAACCCGCACCTACCACGGCCCGCTCGGAACGGCAACGGTGAACGCCCACCCCGAAGGGGGCCACTACACATTTATCGAGGTCGACACCGACCAGGTTGGCGAGAGTCGGCTCGATCGCAACGTGAAACGCTATTTCGTAACGGTCCACCGTACAGCGGACCCGACGCATACTTTGCGAGCGGCATTCTGATGGCCTCGCGCACATCCCGCCGGTCCAGCGCCACGCCGCGCCGGGCCGGCGCACGAACATCCAGCCGTCCCTCGGACGCGCTCTCGCGTGCCCAGTTGCTGGAACTCTACTACTACATGCGACTAACGCGCTCCCTCGAGGAACGGTTGGTCAACCTCTACCGGCAGACCAAGGTGGTGGGCGGTCTCTTCCGCTCGCTCGGCCAGGAAGCGGACGCGGTGGGGACCGCCTATGCGCTGGACCGGAGCAAGGGCGATGTGCTATCCCCGCTCATCCGCAACCTTGGCTCCATGCTGGTACAGGGCGCCCAGCCCACCGAGATCGTGCGCCAGTACATGGCCAAGGGCGATTCGCCCACGCGCGGGCGGGAACTCAACATTCACTTCGGCGATCCGAATCGCGGCTTCATCGGCCAGATCTCGCACCTGGGCGATATGGTGCCAGTAATGGCCGGTGTGACGCTCTCCTTCAAACTGCGTGGAGAGGCGCGTGTGGGACTGGTGTACGTGGGCGATGGCGCCACGAGCACCGGCGCGTTTCACGAGGGGATCAACTTCGCCGCCGTGCAGCGCTGCCCGCTCGTCGTGATCGTCGAGAACAACGGGTACGCCTACTCCACCCCCACGGCCAAGCAGAGCGCGGTGCACGCGTTCAAGGACAAGGCGTTGGCGTATGGCATTCCAGGCGAGCAAGTGGATGGCAACGACGTGCTGGCGACCTACGATGTGACACGTCGGGCAGTGGACCGGGCGCGCCGCGGTGAAGGGGTCACGCTCATCGAACTGCTCACCTACCGGCGCAAGGGGCACGCCGAGCACGACAACCAATCGTACGTGCCGGCTGGCGAGATCGACCGCTGGGCGGAGCACAACGATCCGCTCGATCGTTACCAGGCGGTACTGCTGAACCAGCGGGGCGTGCGAGGCGCGGAAATCGAGGAGATCGACGAGCGTGTGCGCGAGGAGGTCGACCTGGCTACCGACACCGCGGACGCTTCACTCGCGCCGGAGCCGACGGATGCCTTGCTGGGTGTATACGCAGATCCGGCAACGGCAGAAGTGCTCTGGTACCGCAGCGGGGTGGCGGATCCGGCCCCCACGCATGAGCGCGCGGCTGGCTGGGGGACGTACAATGGCTGAGGTTTCCTATCTGGAAGCGATTCGGCAGGCGCTCTTCGAGGAGATGGAGCGCGACCCGAATGTCTTCGTGCTGGGCGAGGACATCGGCGCCTACGGCGGCGCCTTCAAGGTCACCGAGGGGCTGCTCACGCGTTTCGGGGAGGAGCGTGTGATCGATACGCCCATCTCGGAGGCCGCCATTGTCGGCGCGGCGGCCGGTGCGGCGCACATGGGGATGCGACCGGTGTGCGAGATGCAGTTTATCGATTTCATCTCCGCCGCGTACGACATGCTGACCAACTACGTGGCCACGGCCCGCTATCGGGCTTTCCTCCCGTGTCCGATCGTAGTGCGTGGGCCGAGCGGCGGGTACGTGCGCGGCGGGCCGTTTCACTCGCAGAATCCGGAGGCCGCGTTCCTCCACACGCCGGGGCTCAAAATCGTGTATCCCGCCACGGCGCGCGATGCGAGGGGGCTGCTCAAGGCGGCCATCCGCGATGATGACCCGGTGCTGTTCTTCGAGCACAAGTATCTGTATCGCCGCATCAAGGAGGAGCTCCCGGTGGGGGACGACGTGACGCCCATCGGGAAGGCCCGGGTGGCGCGCGAGGGGAACGATCTGTCGATCATCACGTACGCAGCGACCGTTTGGAAATCACTCGAGGCGGCGGAACAGCTCGAGCGAGAGGACGGGCTCTCCGTGGAAGTCCTGGACCTGCGGTCGCTGCTGCCCATGGATGATGACGCGATTCTGGCGACGGTGAAGAAGACGAATCGGGTGATGATCGTGCATGAGGATACGCGAACCGGCGGGGTGGCCGGCGAGATCACGGCGCGCATCACGGAGCACGCGTTCTCCTGGCTGGACGCGCCGATTTTCCGGGTGACAGCGGCCGACACGCCGCTCCCGTACTCGCCGCCCCTGGAGGATTACGTGCTGCCGCAGACACCGGATATCGTGACGGTGGCGCGGCGCCTGGCGGCGTTCTGAGCGGTGGGGGAGGCGGTGGGAGCACCGGCGGCCCGGGGCGAGGGACGCGGATGCGGGCTCGGATGCCTTGCGCTCGCGCTACTCTGTTCGGGGTTCTTCGGTGGCGGGATGCTCGGCGTCATGGTCGCGTGGGTAGTGGGGCAGGTGCGGCGGTGTCCTGCACCGGCGGGGCTGCCCGCATGCAACATGTGGATTTATCTGGTCGTCGGCATGGGGGTGGGAGTGGTGTTGTTACCGACCGTGGTGCTGTGGCGAGTGATACGCGGCGCCGCAGACGAGCATTCAGAGAGGAGTTGATCCGGTGGCACGTATAGACGTGATCATGCCGCAGATGGGTGAATCGATCGCCGAGGGGACGCTGTCGCGCTGGCTGAAGCAGGTGGGCGATGAGGTGAAGCGGGACGAGCCGATCTTCGAGATCTCGACCGACAAGGTTGATGCGGAAATCCCGGCGCCGACGGCCGGTGTGCTGGCGGAGATTCTCGTGCAGCAGGGAGAGACGGTGCCGGTACAGACCATCGTGGCGCGTCTGGAGACCGAGAAGGGGGCGGCGGTGGGTGGCGGTGCGCAGCCGTCGGCGGGGGGTGTGGCGGCGGCTGGTCCCGCGGCTGGGGGGCCCCCCCCTAGCAGCGAAGCTAATGCCCCGGCGCCCGCCGCATCGCATCCATCCGTTGCACCCAGTACCACATTTTCCCCGGCCCCCTCGGGCAACGGCAACACCTTCGAGGAGCGCGTCCGCACCAAGTCCTCGCCGCTCGTGCGCAAGATCGCGGCCGAGCATGGCATCGAGATCTCCGCCCTACAGGGAACGGGCGTGGCTGGACGGGTCACGAAGAAGGACATCCTGCAGTTCCTCGAGACCGCTGCACGCACCCCGACCGCGCCCCCTCAGCCGACGGCCCAGCCCGTCGCGCCTTCCATGCACGCGCCGGCCGGCGTCGGAGCGGAGGGCCCACGTCCCGTCGCCTGGCCGGGCGATGTGGTGGAGCCCATGTCCGTCATGCGGCAGCGTATCGCGGAGCACATGGTGCTCTCGCGTCGCACCTCCGCGCACGTGACGTCGTTCATGGAGATCGACTTCACGCGCGTCGCGCGAATTCGCGCCGAGCGGCGCGCCGACTTCGCCGCGTCCACCGGGCAGAAGCTCACCTACATGCCCTTCATCATCAAAGCGGTGGTGGATGCGCTCACCGCATTTCCGGTGGTGAACGCCTCGGTGGCAGGCACGGACATCATCTACCGGAAGCAGTACAACATCGGCGTCGCGGTGGCGTTGGACTGGGGGCTGATCGTGCCAGTCATCAAGCATGCCGAGGACCTCTCGCTCACCGGGATCACGCGTGTCCTGAACGATCTCGCCACCCGGGCGCGCGCCAAGAAGCTCGACCCGAGCGAGGTGCAGGACGGCACCTTCACGATCACGAACCCGGGCGTGTTCGGATCGCTCACGGGCACCCCGATCATCAGCCAGCCGCAAGTCGCCATTCTCGGGGTCGGCACCATCGAGAAGCGACCGAAGGTCATCACGGGCGCAGACGGCGAGGACACGATCGCCATCCGCACCTGTTCGTACTTCTCGATGTCCTTTGATCATCGCATCATCGACGGTGCGGTGGCGGATCAGTTCCTCGCGCACGTCAAGCGGACCATCGAACACTTTCCTGAGACCGGATTCTGACCGTGCCACGCGCATTGACCATGCAGCGGTCCATCGTGCCCCTGGGCGACCGCAAGAAGTTTCTGGAGCGTCTTCGGGCACGCCGGCAGTACTTTACGGGCGCCAACTGCCAGTTCTGGGCGTTCGAAGAGAGCGATCTGCCCGGCGCGTACGTTGAATTCATCGAGGCGTCCGACGAACGCACGCTGGCTGCGGCCGTCTCGGGCGCCCCGGAGCACCTCATCGAGGCGGTCCGCATCTATCACGAAGTGGAGTTGAAGTAGGATGCCGACACGCGTGATCACCATTGGCGGCAGGCAGTGGGCGGTGGCCCCCGCCGGTCGCATCACGCAGTACGATCGGGACGAGTTTGCGCTCGTCTTCACGAGCGGCGACGCGGACGAGCGGGAGGTCCGAGTGACGCGGTACTCGCCCCAGGGTGCGCGATGGCGCGATGCATCCTTCGCGGCGCTATCGGACGATGATCTCCGCCGATTGTTCGCCTGCACGCAGCCGGCCGCCACGTCACCCGAGGCGGGGTACGGCCGGTGAGCGAGCCTGCAAAATCGCCGAGCCCAGCACCGGCGTTCGTCGATCTTCACATGCACTCGACGGCATCCGATGGCGCGGTGCCGGCGGCTGAGGTGGTAGCGGCGGCGGCACGAGCCGGGCTGGCCGCGATAGCGCTCACGGACCACGACACGGTGGCCGGCGTGAGCGAGGCCAGCCGGGCAGCAGAGCAACTCCACCACCTGCGCGTGGTCCCAGGCGTCGAGCTGAGCGCCCATGAGGGGAGCGCGGAGGTCCACCTGCTGGGCTTGCACCTTGCGCGTCTGGGCGAGATGGAGCGCGATCTGGCGCAGTTTCGTGCCGCGCGCCATGCGCGGGCGGAGCGGATCGTCGGCCGCCTCAATGCGCTCGGGGTTCCGGTGACGATGGACGCGGTGATCGCGGAGGCCGCCGGCGGTGCCATCGGTCGCCCGCACGTCGCCCGGGCGCTGGTGGCCGGTGGATGGGCGCGCGACTTCCGCGATGCGTTTGACCGCTACCTGGGCATGGGTCGTCCCGCGCACGTTGCGAAGGAGCACTTCGCCCTGGGTGATGCAATCGCGCTGGTGCACCGGGCCGGCGGACTGGCGATACTGGCGCATCCCGGCGCGAGCGCCACGCGTGAGCGCCTCGAGCGATTCCTCGCCATAGGGCTCGATGGGGTTGAAGTGCGGCACCCGAGTCATCCTCCGGCTGAGGTGCAGCGCATCGGCAGGCTTGCCGCACAGCTGGGCCTCGTGCCCAGCGGTGGCTCTGACTGGCATGGCGCACTGGAGGGAACGCGGACCATCGGAGTGATGCAGGTGCCGGCTGAGTGGCTCTCGGAGCAGGATGCACGGGTGCGGGAGCGCGCGCGCCGAGCCAATGTCGCATGATGAGGGCGCCGCGCGGCGCGGTCCGCAGGCGGCCCCGCGCGATGAGAGGGATGTGAAGCTCCACGGCGCTGTCGCACTCGTCACCGGCGCGGGCCGGCGCGTTGGACGAGCCATTGCAATTGCGCTGGGGGCGGAGGGGATGCGCGTTGCCGTGCACTACCACTCCTCGCGCACCGGTGCGGCAGAGACAGTGGCCACAATCCAGGCCGCCGGCGGCGAGGCATGGGCCGTTCAGGCCGATCTCAGCGACGCACACGCCGCCGCCCCCCTCGTGCAGGGCGTGGCGGCACACTACGGCGCCCTCCAGGTGCTCATCAATTCCGCGGCCATCATGATGCGCACGCCGCTGGAGACGGTCACGCCGCACGAGTGGGATACAATGGAGGCCATCAATCTGCGGGCGCCATTCTTCTGCGCGCAGGCGGCGGCGGCCATCATGCGAGAGCAGGGCGGCGTCATCGTCAACATCGCGGATCTCGCCGGAATGGAGACGTGGCCCGCCTACATCCCGCACGGTATCACAAAGGCCGGCGTTCTGTTCATGACGCGCGCGCTGGCACGTGCGCTCGCGCCCACCATTCGTGTGAACGCGGTGGTGCCCGGATCCGTGTTGTTGCCGGAGTCCTGGTCGGCCGAAGACGCGGCACGACTCGCCCGCACCACACCGCTCCGGCGACTCGGCTCGCCAGCCGATGTCGCGCAAGCAGTGGTGTACCTGCTCCAGGCCGATTATGTGACGGGCGACGCGCTGGTGGTCGATGGCGGCCGGCACGTTCGATAGCCCGCGCCTGCACCGTGCACCGGCGGGGCTATCTTTCGCATATGCACCGGGAACGCGAGCAGTACGGGACGATCGTAGTGGTCGGCGGCGGATGCTACGGGTCGTATTACGTGCGGCAGCTCCAGCGCGCCGCCGCGGCGGGTGCGGTGGTCTGTGAACGGTTGCTGGTCGTCGATCGGGATCCTGACTGTCGCGTGGCGGGCGAGCATCAGAGTGCAGCGCACGGCGCGGCGCCTCCAGTCGCGCCGGAGCCTGTCGTGGCGGTTCAGGACTGGCACGACTTCTTTCACGCCTACCTCGCCGAGGCCATGAGCCGCGGGTCGGCGGCGGATGTGGACGCCATTGTTCCGTCGCCGCTCATGCCACACCTACTGTTCGACTGGCTCATACAGCGCGCGCGCGAGCGGTGGCCGCACCGGTGTGTGCAACGGCGTGCCCTGGAGCGGCCACCCTCCATTCCCTGGCAGCACGCGGCGCCCGATGGCACTCACTACGTGAGCTTCGCCGAGTGGATCTGCCCGATCAACTGCATCGAGCCCGCCCGCTGTCCGGAGATTCGCGGCCCGCGCACCTGGAGTATGCCGCCCGCCTTGCGCGCCTACGCGTCCGCCGAGCGTGCGCGCGGGCACCAAATGGACGGGCCGGTCGTTTTCCAGTGTAGTCATCGCGCGTACGGCGTGGGCATGATCGACACACGCGACGTATTGGCGGCCGACCGGCTGGTGGCGGCCGCCGGAGCGATGGATGCGACCGAGGTGCTCGTGGGAACGGTGTCGCATTGTCATGGCGCCTGGGGAATTCTGGCGGTCGGTGCGCCGGCCGGGCGTGCGGATGCGCGGGACTCGCGGGGCGCGCCCGCCACGGCGAGCGCGAGATAGTGCTCACAGAGATGCAGGACTACAGACGAGGAATAGCACGTGGAACGCACGGCTGATCGCGACATAGTCATCATCGGCTCGGGGCCGGCGGCGTGGACCGCCGCGATCTATGCGGCCCGCGCCAAGCTCGAACCGGTGGTGTTCGAGGGGGAGCCTCTGGGCACGACCATCCCCGGTGGCCAGCTCATGACCACCACCGAGGTGGAGAATTTCCCTGGCTTCCCCGGGGGCGTCTCTGGGCCGGAGCTGATGGAGCGGACGAAGGAGCAGGCACTCCGATTCGGGGTGCAGGTGATATCGGAAAACATCGAGCATGTGGACCTGCAGGGATATCCGTTCCGCCTCACACCCAGCAGCGGCCGGGAAGTGCGCGCGCGATCGCTCGTCATTGCCACGGGGGCAAACGCGAAGTGGCTGGGCGTCCCCAATGAGGAGCGTTTGGCGCAGAGTGGCGGCGGCGTGAGCGCCTGCGCGGTCTGCGACGCCGCGCTGCCGGTGTATCGCGACAAGGTGCTGGGCGTGGTGGGTGGCGGCGACACCGCCATGGAAGAGGCGCTCTACACCACCAAGTTCGCCCGCGAGGTGGTCATCATTCATCGCCGGGATCAATTCCGGGCGTCCAAGGTGATGGCCGAGCGCGTACTCTCGCACCCGAAGGTGCGCGTGCTGTGGAACACGCGTGTAGTGGAGGTGCTGGGATACGACGAGATCACGGGCGTGCGTCTGGAGGATACGATCACCGGCGCACGCAGCGATCTGGAATTGGGGGGACTCTTCGTGGCGATCGGGCACGTACCCAATTCGGCGTTCCTCGATGGCCAGCTCGATCTCACGCCGCACGGCTACATCAAGACGCATCCCTGGCGAACGGCGACCGATGTTCCGGGGGTATTCGCCGCCGGCGACGTCATGGATGACTATTACCGCCAGGCGATCACCGCGGCTGGCACGGGGTGCATGGCCGCCCTCGAAGCCGAACGCTGGTTGGCGCATCAGGGGCTCGGCGAATCGCCGGTCATCGAGACCGCGGAGGCGCCGGTTCCGGGCGAAGAGTCGTCCACGGCGGCGGAATAGCCGCGAAGAGGCGGCCGGCGAGCGCGAAGAGGCGATGGACGAGAAGATGATGCGTGTGCAGACCCTGACGGTCGGGGCGCTGCAGGAGAACTGCTATCTGGTGATCGATACATCGACCAGAGACGCGGTTCTCATCGATCCCGGTGCGGAAGGCGAGCGGTTGGTACAGGCCGTACGCGCGGCCCGAGCGAAGCTGCGCGCCATCTGGCTCACCCATGCGCACGTGGACCATGTAGGAGGGATCGCGGCGGTGAAGCGAGCGATCGATGTGCCCATCTACGCGCACCCCGCAGGCGCCCCATTATACCGGAGCGCGGTGCAGCACGGGTTGGCGTTCGGTCTCGCCATTGATCCTCCGCCGCCGGTGGACCTGCCTCTCGCGGGCGGGCAGACGCTCACGCTCGGAACGCTCGCCTTCCACGTAATGGAGACGCCCGGCCACGCGCCGGGGCACGTGGTGATTCATGGGCATGGAGTAGCGTTCGTGGGCGACTGTCTCTTCGCCGGGTCGGTGGGCCGCACGGACTTGCCGCTGGCCGATGGCGCCCAGCTCGTGCGATCGCTGGCGGCCATTTCGGCTTTGCCGGGCAGCACGGTCGTATACTCCGGGCACGGCCCGGCGACAACCATTGCCCGCGAACTCGAGAGCAATCCGTTCCTGACCGGTGCCGTCCGCATTCCAGGCGCCATATGAGCTGCGCCGGCCCGCAGACGGCCCCCCGCGTATGAGCGCGCAACGTTCCGACGCCCGGCGCGGCGTGGGCGCTGCCCTCTGGAGCATCGTCGTTCTCTGCCTCTGGCTTGGAGCCGTGATCTATTTCGTTGCGGCCGTCGCGCCGGCGGCGTTCCGCGCGCTTCCCTCGCGCGCTCTGGCCGGAGCGCTCATCGGCCAGACGCTACCCGTTATCTTCGTCTCGGGGCTCTGTGCCGGGATTCTGGTCGCGCTGCTGGCCTTGAGCGGCCAGCGCGCTATCGCATGGCGCGGTGTGCAGCTGGGCGGCGGTGTCGCGGTTGCGGTGCTGTGCGCCGTCGGACAGTTCATTGTCGACGCCCGGATCGATAAGCTCCGTATGGCCATCGGACCGGCGTTCGAGACACTGTCGCCCAGCGACCCGGCCCGGCTGGCGTTCGCCCGGCTGCACATGCTCTCGGTTGCCTCGCTGGGGTTGGCAGTGGTGGTCGGGCTGGTCGTGCTCGGCATCACCTGCCGAAGCGTCGTTCGATACGGTGCGCCGGGAGCGCGATGAAGCCCGCGTTCTGCTGTCCAGTGGCATCGCCTCTCAGCGGGGCGTGTCCTTGATATCCGTCATTACGGCACCAGCGCATCCGCCACGCGTCTCCGCGCGCGCGAATCGGGCGATTCGCGTAGGGCCGGTGCGCGTTCACCAGCGTTCCCCCCGGTGCGTCACGAAGCGCCAGGGGCGCGATTTCACGAGGAAGGCATAGAGCACATGTCCGACGCAACCCGCATGGAGAAGGATCCACTCGGCCCACTCGCGGTGCCGGCCGATGCACTCTACGGCGTGCAGACCGTGCGCGCGATGCAGAACTTTCCGATCAGCGGGCTCCGTCCGCTTCCCATGTTCGTGACCGCGACCACCTGGATCAAGAAGGCCGCCGCGATGACGCATCGTGAAACCGGGCGGCTCGATCCCGCGCTCGCGGACGCCATCATCAAGGCGGCCGATGAGGTGCTGGGCGGCCAATACCGTGCGCAGTTCGTGGTGGACGTGTACCAGGCCGGCGCAGGTACGTCACACAACATGAATACGAACGAGGTACTCGCCAACCGCGCGAATGAATTGTTGGGCGGAACGCGGGGGACGTACACGCCGGTGCATCCCAACGACCACGTCAACATGGCGCAGTCCACGAACGACGTGATCCCCACCGCCATCCGGCTTGGCGCTCTGGCATTGCTTGGTCCGCTCATGCAGGCGCTCTCGGCGCTGCGCGATGCGCTGCTCGCCAAGGGTGCGGAGTTCGATGGGATCGTGAAGAGCGGGCGGACGCATCTGCAGGACGCCATGCCCATTCGGCTCGGTCAGGAGTTTCACGCCTACGGCGGGACGGTTGCCCGGAATATGGCGCGCGTGGAGCAGGCCGCCGATTTTCTGCGCGATCTCGGCATCGGGGGCAGCGCTGTGGGGACCGGCGTGAACGTCGAGCCGGCGTACCCCGCGCTCATGGTGAAGCATCTGCGCGAATTGACGGGGCTCGATCTTCGTGAGGGGCAGGATCGCGTACAGCTCATGCAGAGCATGGGTGACGTGGCGGGCTTCAGCGCGCAACTCCGGACGCTGGCCGTCGACCTGAGCAAGATCGCGAGCGACCTGCGGCTCATGGCGAGCGGCCCGCGTACGGGGCTCGACGAGATCCACCTTCCGGCGGTGCAGCCCGGCTCCTCGATCATGCCGGGGAAGGTGAATCCCTCCATCGCCGAGATGGTGAACCAGGTGTGCTTCCAGGTAATCGGGAACGACACGTGTGTCACGGTGGCGTCCGAGCACGGCCAGTTGGAGTTGAACGTCATGATGCCCGTTATCGCCTACAACGTGCTCCTCTCAACCCACATCCTCACCACGGCCACCGTGTCGCTCACCGAGCGGTGCGTGAAGGGCATCGAAGCCAACGAGGCGCAATGCGCCTATTGGGTCGACCGCTCCGCGGCACTCGCCACGGCGCTCGCGCCGCAGATCGGCTACGCACGCGCCGCCGAGATCAGCAAGCAGTCCGTGAAGGAGAACGTGCTGATCCGCGATCTGGTCCAGCAGCAGCACGTGCTCCCGGACGAGCAGATCGATGAGGTGCTCGATCTGCGGAGGATGACGGAGATCGGCGTCCCCGGCGCGAACAGGAGCAAGGCCGGGAAGGCGTAGCGGGCGCGCCCTCGAACGTGCGCGGCCCTTGTCCCGCTCCGGAACTTTCTCTATCCTCCAAGGGTGCGAATCACGACATGGGCCGAGTACGGCTTGATCTGCTCGCTGCACCTGGCGAAGCGTACTGCCGATGGTCCCGTGACCGGGCGCGACATTGCGGCGCGGGAACGGCTGCCCGCCGATTATGTAGAGCAGATTCTTCTCCGGTTGCGCCGCGCGGATATCGTCAGGAGCACGCGCGGCGCCCGCGGCGGCTACATGCTGGCGCGATCCGCGGAGACCATTTCCGTGCGCGATGTGATCAGCGCCTCGGAGCTGGCCACCTTCGACCTCCATTGTGTGTCCCACCCAGTCGATGACGAGCGGTGCGCCGCATCGCATGCGTGCAGCATCCGCCCCGTGTGGGTGTTGCTGCAGCAGAAGATCGACGCCGTGCTCGACAGCGTGCATCTCTCCGACCTGCTGTACGACGAGGCCGACGTGCGGCAACGAGTGGGTCTTCCCGTCCTGCAATCGTGAGCGCGGGGCGACGGTGCCCCCTGCGCCACTGCGTGTGAACGATCGTGTCCCGCTGGCGTGACTGGGTGGGCAGCCGCGCATCGGATCCCCGCGCGGTGGCATACGTCGCTACTCTCCATCTCGAACCGGATGACGATGCGGTGCGCTGGTTGACCGAACAGGGCACGGGGGGCGATGCGGACCACGCGCGCTGGGAACTCCGCTATGCCCGGCGCGCCGCGGGACTCTTGGCCGCGCAACGCGACGCTCTCGATGATCAGACAGGGTCGCTCGTGGCGGCGGAGATGGCGCGCTCCCTCGCGCGCGACCCGCATATCGCCAGCAGCAAACGTCAGGTGGCGGAGCAGCAGTTCAACGCGCGGCTCCGGGCGTACGGCGATGCCCTCGGCCGGCGCGAAGCAGGGCGCAGCATGATCTGGCAGCTCGGGCGGACGCTCCTGGGCTTTGCCGGCAGTCGTGGATCTGCCTCGGACGAGGTGATCACGCACGCTGGCAGCCTGGTCTCGCGCTATCTGGCGGACGCCAACGCGGCGCTTCGGCTGCATTTTGGCGCGGCCAATTTGCCGGATGACATCGTCCCGTCGGCGCTTCGGACAAGTTCCCGGTAGCGCGGGTAGCGGGGTGCGGATGCAACAGCGCGGGAGAGCCGGCGTGCCGGCGCTCTCCCGCGCTGAGAATGCCGAAGGGGGGACTCGAACCCCCACGGGCATACGCCCACGGCGCCCTGAACGCCGCGCGTCTACCAATTCCACCACTTCGGCTCAGGGTGCAACCTACCCCTGCCGATTCGTGAAGTCAACGCGCGGGCGGTTGCCTCGTGTGCGGTGCGCCCCTAAGTTGGCAAGCACCTCCGGCGCGCGCCGCGCGGCTTCGGACTTCCTGTCCTGTGGCACGGTGGCCACCGTGCGCTCCCCCGGATGGCTCTCTCCACCCCGTCGCATGACGCCGCGAGCCGACACGCCGCCCTCAGAGACCATTGCCCGAAACCGGCGCGCCCGACACGAGTATCATATCCTCGAAACATGGGAGGCCGGGCTGGTGCTCACCGGCACCGAGGTCAAGTCGCTCCGGGCGGGGAAGGCCAACCTCGTGGATAGCTACGCCGTCGTGAACGGGGGCGAAGTGTTTCTTCTGAACCTGCATATCTCGCCGTACGAGCAGGGGAACCAGTTCAATCACGAGCCGACGCGCACGCGCAAGCTGCTCCTCCATCGCAAGGAGATCCGCCGGCTCATTGGCGCCGTGGAGCGACAGGGGCTCACGTTGATCCCGCTGGACCTGCACTTCACGCGAGGAGTGGCGAAGGTGACGTTGGCGCTGGGCAAGGGAAAGAAGCTGCACGACAAGCGCGCCGATGAGCGGCGCCGCGAGGACGAACGCGAGATGGCCCGCGCCGCGCGGCCCCGATGATCGCGGCGCTGCTCCTGGTGCTGCAGGCGACCGCGGGCGCGCCACGCACCCCACCCGCCCGCACGGTGAACGACGCCGCGCGAACGCCCGCGCGGGTGGCCCGAGGCCATGCTCGGCCGGCGCACCGGGCGCCGCGGCACATCGTGGTGGTAGACGCCGGGCACGGCGGAATCGACAACGGGATGAGCGGACCGATCGGCGCTGACCACCCGGTGCACGAAAAGGACATCACGCTCGCCGTGGCGAAGCGGCTGGGCGCCGCGCTCAGGAAGCGCGGCATCGGGGTGGTGATGACCCGCACCACTGACACGCTCATTGCCCTCGCCGATCGCGGGCGGATCGCCAACCAACGGCACGGCGATCTCTTCATTTCCATCCACGTGAACGCGGCCAACCCCCACTGGAGCCACCCCGCCTCAGTGCGCGGGTTCGAGACATATTTCCTGTCGGAAGCCAAGACGGAAGATGCCAAGCGCGTTGAGAAGATGGAAAATTCCTCTGTCCGGTTCGAGACCGGGGCATCCGCAGCGAAGGATGATCCGCTCAACTTCATCATCAACGACATGGCGCAGAACGAGCATCTGCGCGAATCGAGCGACCTGGCCAACGACATCCAGACGCAGCTCGCGACGGTGGAGCCCGGTGACGATCGAGGCGTCAAGCAGGCGGCGTTCGTCGTGCTGGTGACCGCCTATATGCCCGCGGTGCTCGTGGAGATCGGCTTCGGCAGCAACCCAGCGGAGGCGCACTTTCTCACCACGCCAGCCAAGCAGCAGAAGATCGCCAACGCCATTGCCGACGCGACGGTGGAATATCTGGACGGGTACGACCGGCGACTCGGCGTCGCCTCGCCGTGACACCCGTCCGCCGTGCCGCGCCCGACACCGCACTGCATCTGAACGTTGCGGGCATTGCATTTCAGAATCCGCTCCTTCTGGCCGCCGGAACGGCGGCCTACGGTCGCGAGCTCGTAAACGTGATGGAACTGGAGGCGGTGGGCGGGCTGGTCACCAAGGCGGTCAGCCTGCGCCCGCGGCCCGGCGCGCCCTCGCCGCGCGTTGCCGAGTTTCCGGGTGGGATGATCAACGCGGTGGGGCTGGCGAATCCCGGCCTCCAGGACGTCCGGCAGCATGACATGCCCTGGCTGGCCGAGCACGTACGGCCGGCACGCGTGCTGGTGAACATCGTGGGCGATGCTCCGGAAGAATATGCGGACGTGGTGGCCGGCCTGGACGACGTCGACGTGGTGGACGGCTTCGAGCTCAACGTGAGCTGTCCGAACGTGAAGGCCGGCGGTATGGAATTCGGCGCGGACCCGGACACCCTGGCCGACGTCGTTCGCGGCGCGCGGGCGGCCACCGCGCGGCCGATCTTCGTGAAGCTCTCCCCCATGTTGCCCGACATCGCGCTCAGCGCGCGCGTGGCGGTGGACGCTGGCGCCGACGGCCTCACGCTCATCAACACCATCCCCGGGCTAGTGGTCGATGTGGACCGGCGCCGGCCGGTGCTGGGATTCGGCAGCGGGGGGGTGAGCGGCCCCGGGCTGCTTCCTGTCGGAGTGCTGGCCACCTGGCGCGTGCATCAGGCGGTATCAGTCCCGCTCATTGGCGTGGGCGGCGTGAGCAGTGCGCACGATGCGTTGCAGTACATGATCGCCGGCGCATCGCTCGTCGGCATCGGCACCGCCGCGCTCCGGAACCCTCGGCTGCCCGGGCAGATCGTGCGTGACCTCCTGCACTGGTGCACGGCGCACGACGTCGCATCGCTCGGCAGCGTCGTCGGGACCCTCGAGTCGCCGCGCTGATGCCGGTGCCGCGCGTGATTGTCGCGCTCGATGTGCCCGCCCTGCGCGATGCCGAACAGCTCGTGGCGCGGCTGGGCGACGACTGCAATTTCTACAAGGTGGGCAGTGCGCTCTTTACGGCAGAGGGCCCGCGGGCAGTGGAGCGGCTGCGCGCGCGTGGCAAGGACGTCTTTCTCGACCTGAAGTTCCACGACATCCCCAATACTGTGTGCGCCGCCGCTCGGCATGCGGCCGCCCTGGGTACTCGCCTGCTCACCGTGCATGCCACGGGGGGGCGCGCCATGATGGAGGCGGCCGTGGACGGGGCGGGGGAGACGTGCGGTGTGCTCGCCGTGACGGTGCTCACTTCGCTCGATGCGACAGCGCTCGGTCAGATTCGCGGGCAGGCCGTCCCCGACGTGCGTGCGGAAGTGCTTCGGCTGGCTGGCCTGGCGCACGAGGCCGGGGTGGCGGGCATCGTCTGCAGCGGGCACGAAGCGCGCGACGTGCACGAGCGCTTCGGTGCCTCGCTCACGCTCCTCGTTCCGGGTATCCGCTTGGATGGCGGCGCGGCCAACGATCAGGCGCGCGTGGTGACTCCGCAGCAAGCCATGGACAACGGGGCGAGCTATCTTGTCCTCGGCCGCGCCATCACCCAATCCCCCGATCCCGCGGCCGCACTCGCGCAGATCCACCGGGCTCTACACGGGGCGCGGCACGAGGATCGGTGAGGTCCAGCAGCGTCTACTGTACCACCACGGTGCCTGACATGGCGGCACCGTGCACCAGGCAGTGATAAGGGTACGTTCCGGCGGTGCTGAATGTGCGAGTGTAGGTGCCCGAGGTCTTGATCCCCGAGTCAGCCCCGTCGTCAAACGTCACGCTGTGATCCTCGCCGCTGGAGTTCCATGTCCAGGTGACGGTCGTCCCGACCGCGACCGTGGTGGAACTGGGCGAGTAGAAGTCGTTCCCCACCGAGATCGCGTTGCTGGTGCTGTTCCCGCTGGTGCCGGTCTGGCCGCCATTGTTGTTTCCGCCGGGGGCGGTGGACGAGCCGCCGCAGGCAGCCAAGCCGGGCAGTGCGATCAGACAGATGATCAGTGCGACGCGACGCATAGCGCTTCTCCTCGAAAGGCGACGTGAGCTGCAGGCGGCGGAAGTGCCGCTTGTGGCAGTTCTCTGGTTCACGTGCAGGGGCAAACAGCCGTCAAGTGGTCTGCGGTCGGGTGCTCACCTGTTCCGCTTCGCGGGAGTCCGGGCCCCAGCCAGGGGCGGCGCCTTGTCCAGATCGGGCATGAAGACCTCGAGGCCGTGGTCGGGCAGATTCTTCGAGTAGCCCGCCACGAGTTGGCGATTGTACTCATCGATACTGAAGTCAAATGGATCCTGCGGGCTCTGATCGACGATCTGCATATCCGCGTGGACCATGAAGAGTTTCCCGAACCGGAGAGTTCCACTGCGGAAGAACATGTAATTCGGCTTCGTGGTGTCCGGGGGAACGAGTGCCGCAACTCTGCGGGCTCCAGCACGCCGCGCCCCGAACACCTGTACCAAGGCGCCGCCGGCGACCCGGATGGCCACCAGATGTCCCTGGATCATTGGCGGCGGCAGAATACGAAGTGGATCGAGGATCAGATCGTTCCCGCTGACCGTCACGCCGATGCCCTGCTTCACTTTGAGGAGGTCAGCCAGCTTGATGCCCAGGGCGTGCATGAGCCCCATGCCATCCAGATCGCAGATCTTCATGCTGGTCGGGTGGATCCGGATCGATCCCGTGGGCGTGAGTGTGGGAACGGCGGTCAAGGTGAAGGGGATGTTCACCACCTTGTGGAGCACGCCCTTCTGCTGCAGCTCGTGCCCAACGACCGCGAAGTGCAGGTTGCGAAGGGGCGAGCCGGGATACGCGAAGACGTGCTGGTTCATGAGCGCTCCCAGGCTTGCCATGCTGAGCGCCACCTCCGCCGTATCGATGGTGAGCACGAACGACCGCTTGTCATCGAAGACGACCGGGCCAGCTCCCGCCTTGTTCGCCATCCGCCCCCGGAGATACCGGATGCCCAGGACGATATCGTGCGTCACGTGAAAGTCGACGTGCCGCATCTGGGTTTGCGTGGTGGAATCGTCTCCCGCGGCGGTCACGGCCGCCGGGGGCGACCCCAGCCGCACCGGCGCCAGGGCTGTCGCCTCCGCGGCGGCCCTCGGAACGGCGGGTGGTCCCGTGCAGCATCCGCTGAGCGCCACGGCGCCAGCCGCGAGGGCAATACGGGCAGGCCGAAGGATGCCGGATCGCGAAGCCGGGCAAGCTCGCCACGGGGGATGTGTGTGCTGCCGCCTTACCATGGTCTGTAGCGCTCTCCGTCAGCTCCGGTGCCGCCCCTCCCGAGCGCTCGAAGCCACGTGACGGCCTCGCGCGTGTCTGTCCATCGGAGCCACACGATCGCGATCAAGGGAATGAGCATGATCGCGGCGGCCAGCGGGGACGCATGCAGCACCAGCGCCTGGGTAGCCATTGCGCCGAGCATCTCCACGGTCAAGAAGAGTGCCCCCAGGCCGGCGAGGCGTGGGAGCAGGAGCAGCACGCCGCCCACCACTTCCGCCACTCCAACGGCATAGCGGAACCACTGTCCGAAGCCGACTGCTTGGAAGAAGGCGATCATGGAGGCGCTTCCGCTCAGCTTGGCGATCCCGGCGACCAGGAACACCGCGGCGGTGATGCTCTGCAACAGCAGGAGCCCCGCGCGCCGTGCGCGGGGCGAGAACGAGGTTGCAGCCATGTAAGCCTACTTGAACCGCCAGCCGACGCCGAAGCGCCACGTCACGGCATCCGCTGGAACGGCGTAGAGCTGCGCCGAGAGGTCGAAGGCGCGCGGCAGATAATACGTCGCCCCACCAAACACGGTCGCCCGCGTGAGGTTCACCTCCACCCGCGTGCTGTCTACCACGCCTGACCCGTCGGTGAACCCCACCTGGAAGCGCGGACGCAGCCACATGACCCCGGCGCCCGCGTAGACGCCGATGCGCCCGTCGAGCCCGGTGGTGCCGAGCGCCCCTTCGGCGCCGAACATGTTCGGCTTGAACGTGTCGCGCGACGGCGTGCTCCCGTAGCATGGGGCCAACGGGTCGGAGCGTTGCAGCTCGGATGATGCGCAGGTGATGGGCCCGTGCACCCGGCCCAATGTCCCCTGCGCCCGGAGCGTCAGGAGCAGCGGATGGGCCAGCGAGCCGAATGGCAGCTTGTCCGTATAGGAGAGCGCCAAGCTCCCGATACTGGGCTGTGCATCCGCGATGGTCAGGGGTGGCAGGTAGCTGGCTTCCACGACGAATCCCGCCGGAAGCGCGACGGAGATGCGCGGACGCGCGAACACCGGCGCAAGACGCGTGTGCTCAGTCTTGCTGGTAAAGCAGATGGCGGTCTGCTCGATCGCTGCACTGGGCTGAGGGATCGGCGACAGCTCGGCGCCAAGCCGGATGGTGCCGGCGGGTACGCGCTCCGGTTGCGTGGCGAAGGAGAAGGCGAGCGGAGCCTCGTAGAAGGCCAGCAGCTTCGCCTCATTGCTATTCGCGGGCGGCCGGCACTGGGCTGCCGCCGGCTGCGCCAGCAGGGTGGCCACGACAACCAGCGCCCCGATCCATCGCTCGATGTATTCTATGTACCTCACGCGCTTCATGCACGCACTCCGCGTCGCGGCCGCGCGAACGGTCGCTCATCCAGGGTTCCACGCGCCACCCTTCGCGCCCTCGACGGCGCGGTGCGCGGGCCCAACGCGCCGGAAGCTAGACGCCGTCTACGGGCCGGGAAACAAATCTGGGGCAAGCCGCTGGATTCTCGGGGTGAACGTCATGATTTGCGGGGCCAAGGGACTTGGGGCCGAGGCTCGGCCGGCGTTGCGGCGGTCCGTCCCGCCCCCCGCTCAGGACGCCTGCTCCAGCAGACGCTGAATGTTTCGCCGGTAGCTCCGTCCGGAGGTGAGCTGCGTGCCGTCGAGCAGAATCACCGCGTAGTCCCCCTGAAACCAGGGCTGTAGCTCCTTGATCCGACTGGCATTCACCACGATCGAGCGGTGAATCCGGAGGAACTTGGTCTGCGGCAGCCGCCGCTCGAGTCGCGAGAGCGTATCCCGAACGCGATGGACCTGCTGCCCCATATGAATCCGGACATGGTTGTCCGTCGATTCGATCCAATCGATATCCTGCACCCGGAGAAACAGGATGCGGCCTCCTGTCTTCACTGCCAGTCGCTCACCCTGCTGTTGCCGCGTGGCCAGCCGGTCGAGAAGTCCCTGGAGCTGCTCCTGATCGGCGGGCGCATGCCCGTTTCGGAGCAGCGTTCGCGCTCGGGCGACTGTCTCGCGGAATCGCGCTCGGTCGACCGGCTTGAGCAGGTAGTCCAGGGCGTAGAACCGGAAGGCCTCGAGCGCGTATTCGTCGTGCGCCGTGATGAAGATGAACATGGGCATGGGATCGACGCCCCCAAGGGCCTGGACCACCTGAAAACCATCGAGTTCAGGCATCTGGATGTCCAGAAAGACGAGATCCGGATGCTGCGCGCGAATGGAAGCGACGGCATCTCGTCCGTCACCGCATTCGCCGGCGATCTCGATGTCGGATTCCGCCGAGAGGAGGGTGCGGATATGAACGCGGGCGAGGGGCTCGTCGTCCACGATGAGGGCGCGAAGCGGGGATGTCACGGATGATCCTCCAGAGCGGGGGGTACGCTGGCGCGCAGACGGAAGGGAAAGCTCAACTCCACCACGCATCCTCCTAAGGGGCCCGGGCGGAGCACCAGTTGGTGCCGGGACCCATACAAGTATTGCAGCCGCGCGCGTGTGTTGCTGAGTCCGATCCCTTCCTCCGGCGCGGTCTCGCCGTAGCGGCGGAGGCCGATGCCATCGTCCATCACGCGGAGATGGAGCATCCCGTCCTCCAGCCGCGAGGAGATTTCCACCCGACCGGCCGCGGCGCGCGGGGCGATGCCATGCCGGATGGCGTTTTCCACCAGGGGTTGCAGGATGAGCTTGGGGACGAACGCGGGGCGGGTGTCCGGGGCGATGGCCAACCCAATGGAGAGCCGATCCGGGAAGCGCGTCCGCTGGATGGCGAGGTAGGGCTCCAGAAACTCGAGTTCGTGCTCGAGGGCCACTTCCTGCTCTCCGGTGTCGCGCAGCGACACGCGGAGCAGGTCGCTCAGGCCCGCGACGGCGCGTTCGGCGGCCAGCGGATCCGTCGCGATCAGGGCGGTGATGGTATTGAGGGTGTTGAAGAGAAAGTGCGGGCGCAACTGCAGCTTGAGCCGGTCCAGGCTGACGTGGGCGAGCCGCACCTCCATCTGTTCGCGTTCTCGGGCGGCGTGGTCATAGCTGCGCGCCAGCCGATCGTGCCACCAGGTGGCGTAGGTGGCCACCGCGCCAGCCAGAACGAGAAACAGGATCTTGGCCGCCTCGTCCAGCGGAGAGATCGCGCGGCTCGTACTGGCGGCGATTGGTGTGCTGGCCAGGGTGGCGCGCCCGGTGACCAGGAGCACCACCGCGAGGGCGCTGTACTCGAGCACGACCAGCACGGACAACGCGGCGGCCTTACGTTGCGACGACGCGATCGGCCGGGCGGCAAGGATGACGAAATAGGCGAGGAACATGGGGCTCTTGAGCGCCAGCGCCGCGGACGACACCATGCCGTAGCTCCCCATGATCACCGTGACGGCGGTGATGTCCACCAGCGGGTTCACCACGGCGAGCCAGCCCGGCAGCCGCTCTTGCCCGTAGAACAGCCGGTACTGTGCGGCGGTCCAGACGAGCATCGGCGCGAGCACGAGGACGTTGGCGCGGTTGAGCGCCGGGGGCAGGCGGGGCGCGTATGCCAGCGCTGCCGTCGCCAGCAGCACGAGCACAAGGGCCCGCACGCCATTGAGCATGCGCTCGGCCTGGTCGCGCCGCTCATCGAGCAACTGGTGCGCGGAATCCGCAGGATGCCCCGGATGCCCGACGGGCACGTCGACTGCCAGGGGAGTTGCGGGCTGTGGGGGTCCTGCGGTGGGGGAGCGCATGCGTGGAGATCCGTCGACGTGGCGATCCGAGAGTGGCCAGTATAGCAAAAATCTCAGGCGGGCGTGCAGGTTCCCGGTGGGCCGGCGCCGCGGTTGCTCGCCGCTCCGGCGCCCCTTGCAGCGTACCAGCCGCCCCGTTATCCTATAAGACTGGACCGGAAATCCTTAGCATGGAGCGCGTGTGAAAGTCCGGAGTAGCGTCAAGCCGATCTGTGAGCATTGCAAGGTGATCAAGCGGAACGGCGTGACCCGCATCATCTGCAAGCGCAACCCGAAGCATAAGCAGCGGCAGGGCTGACTATGGCACGAATTGCTGGTATCGATCTCCCACGGGACAAAAAGGTCGAGATCGGGCTCACGTACATCTACGGGATCGGCCGTGCGGTCGCACGCCGCATCCTCGCGGATACGGGGGTGAACTCGGACCTGCGCATCCGCGATCTGTCGGACGCCGACGTCAACCGGTTGCGGCAGGCCATCGAGCGTGACTACCGCGTGGAAGGCGCGCTGCGCACGGAAGTGGCCATGAACATCAAGCGATTGATGGACATCGGCTCATATCGGGGTATCCGTCATCGGCGCGGCCTCCCGGTTCGGGGGCAGCGGACACACACGAATGCCCGTACCAAGAAGGGACCACGCCGCGCGATTGCCGGCAAGAAGAAGGTGACCAAGTAATGGCGACGGCAAAGACCGGCTCGACGAAAAAGAAGCGCTCCGTCGATGCGGAAGGGATCGCGCACGTGAACGCGACGTTCAACAATACGACTATCACGATCACGGACGTGCACGGCAACGCTGTGGCATGGGCCTCCTCCGGCAAGGCGGGGTTCAAGGGCTCCAAGAAGTCCACGCCCTTCGCGGCCACGGTTGCGGCTGAGGCGTGCGCGCGCGAGGCGCTCTCGCTTGGCATGAAGCGGGTGCACGTGCGGGTGCAAGGCCCGGGCAGCGGGCGCGAATCGGCCATTCAAGCGCTCTCGGCGGCGGGCCTGCAGGTGCGCTCCATCAAGGACGTCACGCCCATTCCACATAATGGGTGCCGTCCCCCCAAGCGGCGGAGGGTCTGAGCCGTGCGCTACACGGGGCCGAGTTGCCGGCTGTGCCGGCGTGAGGGAGCCAAGCTGTTCCTCAAGGGGACGAAATGCTTTACCGAGAAGTGCCCGGTCGAGCGGCGCCCCTATCCGCCTGGCCAGCATGGCCAGACCACAGCGCGTCGCCGCAAGACGTCCGAATACGCCAAGCAGTTGCGTGAGAAGCAGAAGGTCAAGCGCATCTATGGGGTGAGCGAGCGGCAGTTCCGCAATACGTTCGAGCGGGTGTCCCCGTTGCCTGGCATTACGGGGCACAACCTGCTCGTGGCGCTGGAGAGCCGGCTGGACAACATGGTGTATCGGATGGGATTCGCGCCGAGCCGCAAGGCGGCGCGGCAGTTCATCCGGCACCGGCACGTCGAAGTCAATGGCAAGCTGGTGGACATCCCCAGCTTCCTGGTGCGCCCGGGCAACGAGGTACGTGTCCGCCCCGCCGCGCGCGAGCAGACCTCCGTGCTTGCGGCGCTGGATCAGGCGGCACGCGGGGTGTCGCTCTCCTGGATTGCGGTGGATCGCGAGACGTTCAGCGGGCGGATGCTCGAACGCCCGGGCCGCGCAGACATCCCCATTGCGGCTCAGGAACAGCTCATCGTCGAACTGTTCAGCAAGTAAGCGCGGCAGTGCCGCGGCTGGTCGGGACCCTAACTCCCACACGGGCTCACCGCGCGTTAGGGGCGGGGTGAGGCGTCGCCGGAGCGCCGCTCCGGTTGGACCACACGAGGTGTCAGACTCATGGCTACGACAATCGATCTGAGCGGGCTCGTGCGCCCGCAGCTGGTAGAGGCCACCAAGCGCGAGGACAATCCCGACCTCGCGGAGTTCCGCATGCAGCCGCTCGAGCGTGGCTTCGGCCACACCCTGGGCAACGCCATGCGGCGCATGCTGCTATCCTCGCTCCCGGGGGCGGCGGTCTGGGCCTTCCACATTGATGGCGTGGTGCACGAACACCAGACCATCCCCGGCGTCGTGGAGGACGTCCACCAGATCATCGGGAATATGAAGACGTTGGCGCTGGTGCTCTCGGCCGGGGAGAGCGAGGGCACGATCGCCCGGATCCGCAAGAGTGAGAGTGGTCCCGTCACCGCCGCCGACATCCAGCCATCGGCGAATCTGCAGGTGGTGGACCCCTCCCACCACCTGTTCACGCTCCAGGATGATCGCGACATCGCCGTCGACCTGTACGTGAATCGCGGACGCGGGTACGTCGAGGCGGATCAGCATCCGTTGGAGAAGGGGCTGCCAGTGGATCTGGTCCGGATCGACGCCATCTACAATCCGGTCAAGCGCGCGAATTTCTCGGTGGCGGAGACGCGCGTCGGGCAGCGCACGGACTACGATCGCCTCACGCTCACGGTGGAAACCAACGGCACGATCACGCCGGAAGAAGCGGTGAGCTACGCGGCCGCGCTCACGCAGGCACACTTCCAGTTCTTCGCCAACTTCGGCTCCCATGCTGTGGGGCCGGTTGAGGCCGGCACAGAGCACGCCCCAGACGGCGCCAAGCTGCAGCAGTTGTTCAAGATGCCCATCGACGAGATGGAGCTCTCCGTACGCTCGGTGAACTCGCTCAAGAACTCCGATATCCGCACACTGGGCGACCTCGTTCGGCAGACCGAAGGGCAGATGCTGGATGTCAAGAATTTCGGGAAGAAATCGCTCCAGGAAATCGCGGACCTGTTGGAGCGTGAGGGGCTGAACTTCGGTATGCGCTACGAAGTGTCGCCCGAAGGGATCCGGGTGACCGACTGGGGAACACCCCCGAGCCGTGCCGCCGCCCAAGCGCCTGACGAGGAGGAATAACATCCATGCGCCATCGACGCGCGGGGCGCCAGCTCCGGCGCACCAGTGAACAGAAGCTCGCGCTCATGCGCGGCCTCGCTTCGTCGCTCATCGAGCACGGCGCGATCGAGACGACGGAAGCCAAGGCAAAGGAGTTGCGCCCGTTTGTCGAGAAGCTGATCACCAAAGCCCGCAGCGGAACGCTGCATGCTCGGCGGCTGGCTGGCCGGCACATTCAGAAGCGGGAGACGGCGGACAAGCTGTTTCACGAGATCGGACCGCGGTACACCACGCGGCCCGGGGGCTACACGCGCATTCTCAAGACCGGGCACCGAAAGGGTGACGGGGCGGAGATGGCGCGCATTGAATTGATCGAGGGATGATCGCATGACCAAGCCGAGCAAGCGCTGCTACGTCTGCGGGAAGGGCGTGGTGTTCGGGAACAACGTGTCCCACGCCAACAACCGCACCCGCCGCGTCTGGAAGCCGAATTTGCAAGTGGCCCGCATTCTCGTGGATGGTAAGGTCACGAAAGTACGCGTCTGCACACGGTGTCTCAAAGCAGGTCGGATCCAGCGCGCACCGCGCGGTCAGCAAGTCGCGTGAACGAGCACGCGCCGATCGCTGGGTCACCTGGACGGGGAGCTCATTGGGGCTCCCTTTTCTTTCATCAGGGAAGGACTGGATCGACTCTCACATGCCCACCGCGCTGATTACCGGAATTACCGGCCAGGACGGCTCCTATCTGGCCGAGCTGCTGCTCGACAAGGGATACCGCGTCGTCGGGGTTGTCCGGCGCAGCTCGACCACGCCGTATGAACGGATCGCGCATCTGGTGGATCGCGTGGAGCTCGTTTCGGCCGACCTGCTCGATCAGCATTCCCTCGTGGAGGCGCTCGCCGCGGCGGAGCCCACTGAGGTATACAACCTCGCTGCGCAGAGCTTCGTGCAGACCTCCTGGACGCAGCCCGTGCTCACGGGCGAGTTCACGGCACTCGGTGTGACTCGGGTGCTGGAGGCGGTGCGGAAGGCGGCGCCGGGCGCGCGCGTGTACCAGGCTAGCTCCAGCGAGATGTTCGGGAAGGTCGTCGAATCGCCGCAGAGCGAGAGCACGCCATTCTATCCGCGCTCCCCCTACGGGGTGGCCAAGGTGTACGGGCACTGGATCACCGTGAACTATCGAGAGAGCTACGGGCTGTATGCCGTCTCGGGCATCCTCTTCAATCACGAGAGCCCGCGGCGCGGGCTTGAGTTCGTGACGCGCAAGGTCACCAACGGTGCTACCCGCATCAAACTCGGCCTCCAGCGCGATCTCCGTCTGGGAAACCTGGATGCGCGTCGCGACTGGGGCTTCGCCGGGGATTACGTGGACGCCATGTGGCGTATGCTCCAGCAGGATGAGCCACGCGACTACGTGATCGGGACGGGTCAGACGCGCTCGGTGCGGGAGCTGTGCGAGATCGCGTTCGGTGCCGTGGGGCTCGACTACCGGGAGTTCGTGGTGCAGGACCAGCGCTTCTTCCGCCCGGCCGAGGTGGACCTGCTGGTGGCTGATCCGCGCCGAGCCAACTCGGAGCTCGGGTGGCATCCCACGGTGGGGTTCCGCGACCTGATCGAGATGATGGTCGAAGCCGATCTGGCGCGGCACGGAGCGCACCAGTAGACGATGCGCGCGCTGGTGACTGGCGCAGCCGGTTTCGTCGGGCAGTGGCTGTGCCAGGCGTTGCTGCATGAGGGATGGCAGGTGACTGGAACTGTGCTGGGTGATGTTGTGCCGCGTGGCGCGCTCTCGCTGGAGGAGCGACGGAGTGTTCGCTGGCTCACGACCGACGTGCGGCGCTCCGAAGAGCTCGACCGCGCACTCGAGGCGAGCCTGCCGGATGCGATCTTTCACCTGGCCGGCGTGTCCTACGTGCCGGCGGCCACCGCGGATCCTGGCGCCGCGCTCGACGTGAATGTGATTGCTGCCGCCCGTCTGCTGGCCGGTGTGCAGCGCCGACGCGCGGCCGGCGTGCTGGACCCTTGTGTGGTGATCGTCGGCAGCGCCGAGCAGTACGGGCGGCACGACGCGCAGGAGATGCCGCTGGACGAGAGCGCGGCCCAGCTCCCCGTCTCCGTCTACGGTGCATCGAAGGCGGCCCAGGAGATCGTGGCGCTAGAGGCGTTCCGGCACGACGGCGTTCGCGTGGTGGCCACCCGCCCATTCAATCACAGCGGGGCGGGGCAGGCAGATCGATTTCTGCTGCCGGCGCTGGTCGTGCGAGCGCTGGCGCAGCGCGACGCCTGGGCACCGGCGCTCTCACTCGGAAATACCACTCCGGTGCGCGATCTACTCCATGTCGCGGACGTGGTGCGGGCCTATCTGCTCCTTGCGACGCAGGGGGTGCCGGGCGAGTGCTACAACATTGCGAGCGGGGTAGGCGTGGACGTCGCCACCATTGCCGCGCGCGTGCTTGCTCTCACGGGCGTGGATGCGAAATTGGAGAGCGATCCGGCGCTCGTCCGGCCGGCCGATGTTCCCGTGCTGGTGGGCGACGCCAGCAAGCTCCGCACGGCCACCGGCTGGGCCCCCGAGCACTCCCTCGAAACCATTATCGACGATCTCATTCGTGCCGCGACGCACTGATCTTCACCGCATTCTGCTAATCGGCTCCGGTCCCATCGTGATCGGGCAGGCCGCCGAATTCGATTATTCCGGCACCCAGGCGGTCAAGGCGCTGCGGGAAGAAGGGTACGAGGTGATCCTCGTCAATTCGAATCCCGCCACCATCATGACCGATCCGGAGCTCGCCGACCGGACGTACATCGAGCCGGTCACGCCTGAGGTGGTGGAGCAGGTGATCGAGCGGGAGCGCCCGGACGCCGTGCTGCCGACCATGGGCGGGCAGACGGCACTCAACGTGGCAATGGCCCTGTCCGAACGTGGCGTGCTGGAGCGATACGGTGTGGAGCTGATCGGCGCCGATGCGCGCGCGATCGCCCTGGCGGAGGACCGCGAGCTGTTCTCTGGTGCCATGCAGCGCATCGGCCTCCAGGTGGCGGCCGGGGGGATCGCGCGATCCTGGGACGACGCACTCGCGCTGAGCCCCACGGTGGGATTTCCCGCCATCATCCGGCCTTCCTTCACGCTGGGCGGCCATGGCGGTGGTGTGGCATACAACCGTGAGGAGTATGAGGAGATTGTCCGCCGCGGACTCGAGCTCTCCCCCGTCACGCAGGTGCTGGTCGAGCGGAGCGTGCTTGGATGGAAGGAATTCGAGCTGGAAGTGATGCGCGACCACGCGGACAACGTGGTGATCGTGTGCTCCATCGAGAACCTCGATCCGATGGGCATCCACACCGGCGATTCCATCACTGTGGCGCCGGCCATGACGCTCACCGACCGCGAGTATCAGACCATGCGCGACGCAGCGGTGGCCATCATCCGTGAGATCGGTGTCGACGCCGGCGGCTGCAACATCCAGTTTGCGGTGAGTCCCGAGAGCGGCGAGATGCTGGTGATCGAGATGAACCCGCGCGTCTCGCGATCCTCGGCGCTGGCCTCCAAGGCCACAGGCTTCCCGATCGCCCGCATCGGGGCGAAGCTGGCCGTGGGATACCGGCTGGACGAGATCGCGAACGACATCACCAAGACGACGCCGGCCTCTTTCGAGCCGGTGCTCGACTACGTCGTGGTGAAGTGCCCGCGCTTTGCCTTCGAGAAGTTCGCGACGGCCAACCCGCGGCTCACCACGCAGATGAAATCGGTGGGCGAGGCCATGGCGATCGGCCGCACCTTCAAGGAGGCGCTGCAGAAGGGGCTCCGCGCGTTGGAGAGCGGCCGTGCCGGGTGGGATGCCGGTGCGACCCCGCAGGCGGATCGCCTGAGCGATGACACGCTCGAGTCGCTGCGTGGTGCGCTGCGCCAGGCCACGCCGGAGCGAATCTTCCAGATCAAGCGGGCGCTGTCACGTGGGATCTCGGTGGCGGAGGTGCACGAGCTCACGGACATCGACCCCTGGTTTCTCGCGCAGATGCGTGAGCTGGTCGAGGCGGAGACCCGCTACGCGGCGCTGGTGGAGGTGGGCGCGCCGGAGCTGAGGCGCATGAAGCGGATGGGATTCTCCGACCGGCAGCTCGCGCGGCTTCGCGGGGAAACGGAGGCCGAGGTGCGTGCGCGCCGCTGGGCGCTGGAGCTGCATCCGGCTTACAAGATGGTGGACACGTGCGCGGGCGAGTTCCCTTCGAGCACGCCGTATCTCTACAGCAGCTACGATGAGGAGAGCGAGGCGCCGCGCACCGGGCGGCCCTCTGTCGTCATCCTTGGCAGCGGGCCGAACCGGATCGGGCAGGGTGTGGAGTTCGACTACTGCTGCGTGCGGGCGGCGCTGGCGCTGCGGGAGGCCGGGTACGAGACGATCATGGTGAACTCGAATCCCGAGACCGTCTCCACCGACTTCGACATCTCCGACAAGCTGTACTTCGAGCCGCTCACGCTCGAGGATGTGCTCGAGATCGTGGAGCGCGAGCAGCCGCTGGGCGTCATCGTGCAGCTTGGCGGGCAGACCCCGCTCAAGCTCACGCGGCCGCTGGAGGCGGCGGGGGTGCGAATTCTCGGCACCCCGCCGGATGCCATTGATATCGCCGAAGACCGGCGCCGCTTCGAGGCCGTGGCGCGCGGCCTCGGCATCAGCCAGCCGCCCAGCGGCACGGTCACGAGCGCGGATGACGCCGTGAAGGTGGCCGAGCGCGTGGGCTATCCGGTGCTCGTGCGGCCATCGTACGTCCTTGGCGGCCGGGCCATGCAGATCGTCTACGACGAGGCCACACTGCGGAGCTACTTCGCGAGCGCCGTGCGGGCGTCAGAGGACAGGCCGGTGCTGATCGACCGCTTCCTGGAGGACGCCTACGAGGCGGACGTGGATGCGGTGAGCGACGGCACGCGCGTGGTGATCGGCGGGGTCATGCAGCACATCGAGGACGCGGGCATCCATTCCGGCGACTCGGCGGCGGTGCTCCCCCCGTACATCATCGGCGAGCCGGACTTGGCGGCCATGCGCGCGCATACGGTGGCGCTGGCGCGCTCTCTCGGGGTGGTCGGCCTGATCAACGTGCAGTTCGCGATCAAGCATGGCGTCGTGTACGTGCTGGAGGTCAACCCCCGCGCGAGTCGAACGGTACCGTTCGTGTCCAAGGCCATCGGCGTGCCGCTGGCGTCGGTGGCGGCGCGCGTGATGCTCGGGGAGACGCTGGAGGCCATCGGCTTCACGGAAGAGATCGTCCCGCCCTATGTGTCCGCCAAGGAAGCCGTCTTTCCCTTCAACAAGTTTCGCGAGACGGACCCGGTGCTCGGCCCCGAAATGCGCTCCACGGGCGAGGTGATGGGAATCTCCGACTCGTTCGGCGGCGCATTCGCCAAGGCGCAGCTCGCGGCGGACAACGGCTTGCCGCTGGAGGGGGCCATCTTCATCACGGTGAACGACTCCGACAAGCCTGCCGTGGTGCCGATCGCTCGCCGCTTTCACGAGATGGGATTCCAGATTCTCGCGACCCAAGGCACCGCGCGCTTCCTGCGCGCGCGCGGCGTGCCTGCGGATCCGGTGTTCAAGGTGCATGAAGGCCGGCCGCACGGGATCGACCTGATCGTGAACCGGCAGGTGCAGCTGCTCATCAACACCCCGCTCGGCAAGCACTCGCAGCTGGACGACTACAGCATGCGTCGTGCGGCGGTGGCGCATCGCGTCGCCTACACCACCACCCTCTCGGCCGCGAGCGCCGCGTGCGATGCGATTCTGGCACTGCGCTTCCGCCCGCCCCGCGTGCGCTGCTTGCAGGAGTGGCACGAGCTGGTGCGTGCCGCTACCGTTCTGGGGCGGGAGGAGGAGCGGACGAAGCGCTAGGCGATCGGCCGCTGGTTGCGGCTCTCTGTTGCTCGTCCCGTCATCCAGCATGGCGCCGCGCGGTTCGCGCCACGTTGCCCGTTTCCTTCACCTACGCAGCTTTCATGGCCGTTCCGCTTCTGGATCTCCGCGCGCAGCACGCGCGCATCAAGGATGATGTTCTCCCTGCCATCATGCGCGTGGTCGAGGACCAGCGCTTCATTCTTGGGGCGCCGGTGGAGGCGCTGGAGCGAGAGGTTGCCGCGCTCTGCCATACGCGATACGCCGTGGGCTGCGCCAGCGGGACCGACGCGCTCCTGCTGGCGTTGCGGGCGCTGGACATCGGGCGCGGCGACGAGGTGGTGACGACGCCATTCACCTTCTTCGCCACGGCCGGCGCGATTCACAACGTGGGAGCGACGCCGGTATTCGCGGACATCGATCCCGACACCTTCAACTTGTCGGTGGAGCGGGCGGCGGCTGCGATCACCCCCCGAACGAAGGCGGTCATTCCCGTGGATCTGTTCGGGCAGATGGCGCCACTGGAGGCATTCGCGACAGCGATGCCGGACATGCCGCTCATCGAGGATGCGGCGCAGGCGATCGGGGCGCAGCGATGCGTTGACGGCGGGATGATGATGGCGGGCGAGCGGGCGACGATCGGCACACTGAGCTTCTTTCCATCGAAGAACCTCGGTGGCTACGGCGATGGCGGCATGATGGTCACGCAGGACGAGCAGCTCGCGGCGCGCCTGATGCGGCTGCGCACGCATGGAGGGACAGCGCAGTATCATCACGATGAGGTCGGCTACAACAGCCGGCTCGACGCGATGCAGGCCGCCGTATTGCTGGCCAAGCTGCCCCACCTGCCGGAATGGAGCGCGGCGCGGGTCGCGCACGCAGCCTATTACGACGCGGCGTTCGCCGATATGCCGGAGGTACGTACCCCGGTGATCGATCCACGCAACTCGAGCATCTTCAATCAGTACACGATACGCGCCGAGCGGCGCGATGCGCTGCAGGCCCATCTCCGGGGCGCGGACATTGGCACGGCCATCTACTATCCGCTCCCGCTGCATCTGCAACCCTGCTTCCGCTATCTCGGCGTGCCGGCGGGGAGCCTGCCGGAGGCCGAGCGGGCATCGCGGGAGGTGCTCTCGCTCCCGGTCTATCCGGAACTGACCACGGCGCAGCAGGATGAGGTGATCGCGGCGGTGCGCGGCTTCTACGGCCACGTTGCTTGAGGCGATGGCGCGGCGTAATTTCACAGGTTCCGTGCGGTCGGTTGCACTCCGGGCCGCGAGTCGTCCACTTTCCATCTCTCATAGCCTACCGTGCGAATCACCGTCATAGGCACCGGGTACGTTGGCCTGGTCGTGGGGGCCTGCCTGTCCGAAACCGGAAATGACGTCATCTGTGCCGACGTGGATGAGGGCAAGATCGAGGGGCTCCGGCGCAACGTGCTCCCCATCTACGAACCGGGGCTCGACAGCATGGTCGAGCGGAACCAGGCGCAACAGCGACTCACCTTCACGACGGACGTGGCGAGCGCGATCGGAGCCGCGGAGGTCGTGTTCATCGCGGTGGGGACACCCCCTGACGAAGATGGCTCCGCCGATCTCCGGCACGTGCTGACGGTGGCGGATCAGATCGGCCAGCACATGCAGCAGGAGCTGGTGGTGGTCACCAAGTCCACGGTGCCCGTGGGCACCGCGGGAAAGGTGGCGGCAGCGGTGGCGCGGAATGCCCGCTTTCCCTTTCACATGTGCAGCAACCCGGAGTTTCTGAAGGAGGGTGCGGCGCTGGACGATTTCATGAAGCCGGACCGGGTGGTGCTCGGCGTGGAGAGCGACCATGCGCGGTCGGCCATGGCGGAGCTGTATGCGCCGTTCGTGCGCACCGGCAAGCCGATCATCTTCATGGACATCGCCTCGGCCGAAATGACGAAGTACACGGCCAACGCCATGCTCGCTACGCGCATCTCGTTCATGAACGAAATCGCCAATCTGTGCGAGCACGCTGGCGCGAACGTCGACAACGTGCGTAAGGGCATCGGCAGTGACTCGCGCATCGGAGCGTCGTTTCTCTTTCCGGGGCCGGGGTATGGCGGCTCCTGCTTCCCGAAGGACGTCAAGGCGCTCGTGCGGACGGGTGAGGAGCTGGGAGCCTCGCTGTGCATCCTGCAGTCCGTGGAAGAGGCGAACGACCGGCAGAAGCGGCGTCTCTTCGAGAAGCTCTGCCACGTGCTGGGAGAGGACGTGCGGGGCGCGCGCGTGGCGGTGTGGGGGCTCGCCTTCAAGCCGCAGACTGACGATATGCGCGAGTCGCCGGCGCTCACGCTGATTGAGAATCTGCTTGGCGCCGGTGCGACGGTCGCGGCGCACGACCCGGTGGCCATGACTGAAGCGCGGCGGCGGCTGGGCAGCACGATCGAGTACGCGCCGACGAACTACGACGCATTGCCGGGCGCGGATGCCCTGATCGTGGTCACGGATTGGAACGAATACCGCCACCCGGACTTCACCCGCATCAAGTCATCGCTCAAACGGCCGATCGTGATCGATGGCCGCAACCTGTACGACCCGACGCGGATGAGCAAGATGGGATTCACCTACCTGTCCATCGGGCGGAACAGCGCGTGAGAGTGCTCATTACCGGCGCCGCCGGATTCCTCGGCTCGCATCTGTGCGATCGCTTTCTGGCGGACGGACATTGCGTGGTGGGGCTGGACAATTTCATCACGGGGCATCCGGACAACATCGCGCATCTGGCCGGCACTGAGCGGTTCGAATTCCTGCGCCACAACATCTCGACGTATACGTACGTGCCCGGCGAGCTGCACGGCGTACTCCACTTCGCCTCGCCGGCCAGCCCGGTGGACTACCTCGAGCACCCGATCCCGACATTGAAGGTGGGGGCGCTCGGAACGCACAATGCGCTCGGGCTCGCCAAGGACAAGGGTGCGCGGTTCTTCCTGGCCTCCACCTCCGAGGTGTACGGTGATCCACTCGTGCATCCGCAACCCGAGTCGTACTGGGGCAACGTGAATCCCGTGGGGCCGCGTGGGGTGTACGATGAGGCCAAGCGTTTTGCGGAGGCTCTCACGATGGCGTACCACCGCTTTCATGGGCTGGACACCCGCATCGTGCGCATCTTCAATACGTATGGCCCACGCATGCGCCCGCGCGATGGGCGGGTGGTCTCGAACTTCATCGTGCAGGCGCTCAACGGCGAACCGATCACTGTGTACGGCAGCGGAACGCAAACGCGCAGCTTCTGCTACGTCTCCGACGAGATCGAAGGGATCTACCAGCTGTTCATGCACGGGGATGCCCAGCCCATGAACATCGGGAACCCGGTGGAGTACACGGTGCGCCAGCTCGCGGAGCTCGTCACAGAACTCACGGGGAGCGAGTCGCCGATCGTGCAACGGGAGCTCCCCACGGACGACCCGAAGGTACGGAAGCCCGACATCACCCGTGCCAGGACGGTGCTGGAGTGGGAGCCGGCCGTCTCGTTGCGCGATGGCGTGCTGGAAACCATTGCCTACTTCCGCTCGCTCATGGGATCGGCGCGGATGGAGTCGCATGCGTGAGCGCGTGCTGGTGACCGGCGCGGCGGGGTTCATCGGCTCGCATACCGTGGACGCCTTGCTCGACCGGGGGAATGTGGTCACGGGACTCGACAACTTCGACACGTTCTACGATCCCGCCATCAAGCGCGCGAATCTGTCTTCCGCGCATCAGCACGCCGACTTCACGCTGGTGACGGCCGACGTGCGTGACGCCGACGCGGTGCGGCGGGCACTGGAGGAGGCGGCCCCCGATGTGGTGGTGCATCTGGCAGCGCGAGCGGGCGTTCGGCCCTCCATTGAAGATCCGGCGCTCTATGCGGATGTCAATGTCACGGGGACGACCGTCGTGCTGGAGTGTGCGCGCGCCGCGGGAGTCACGCGCTTCGTCATCGCGTCCAGCTCGTCGGTCTACGGCAACGATGCTCAGGTGCCGTTCCGCGAGGATGACCCGGCGATCCACCCCGTGAGCCCCTATGCCGCGACCAAGCGCGCGGCGGAGCTGGTGTGCGACGCGTACGCCACGCTCTATCCGGCCCTCCGCATCATCTCGCTCCGCTTCTTCACGGTGTACGGGCCGCGGCAGCGGCCCGACCTCGCCATCCATAAGTTCACGCGGCTCATCAGCGCGGGCGAGCCGATTCCGTTCTACGGGACGGGCGAGGACTCCCGGGACTACACGTACATGACGGATGTCCTGCAGGGCGTGCTGGGCGCCATCGATCGGACGCGCACGACGGCACTGCATCACGAGATCTACAATCTCGGCGAATCCGCAACGACCACGCTCAACGAACTGGTCGGGCTCATTGAAGCCGCCGTCGGCCGGCGCGCGGACCGCACCTGCCTGCCCGCGCAGCCGGGCGACGTGCGCTGCACCTTCGCCGATGTTCAGCGCGCGCGCGCGGCGCTGGGGTATGCGCCCCGCGTGGCCATTCGTGACGGGATCCCCCGATTCGTGGAGTGGTTCCGAGGGGCGGGCGCCGCCGCTCCGGTCCGATGAACCGACCTCCTCGTTTCGGGTAGAATAGCCGTCATGACAGTCAAGGACACGTTCCGCCTCTTCTGCATGGTCGGGTTGGCGGCCGCTGCCGCGTGCCATCCGCCCTTCCAGCCTCTCAAGTTCCCGTCGACCGCCTCGCTCTACACGGCGTCCGTGCAGCAGTTGCAGAAGCACCATTGGGACAATGCCATCGCGGGCTTCGAGCACCTCTCCTCCTCGCTGCCCGCGCGGGATCCGCGCATGCCAACCAGCCTCTTCGACCTGGGCAAGGCGTACCAGGGAAAGGGGGAGGATCTCCTGGCGGCCCAGAGCTACTCTCGCGTACCGGAGAGCTTCCCCACCGATACACTGGCCGACGACGCCATGCTCGCGGCGGGGCAGGCGTACGCCCGCATGTGGCGCAAGCCCACGCTCGATCCCACATACGGGCAGACCGCGCTGAGTACGCTTCAGACCTTCCTCGCGCTCTTTCCCACCTCACCGTTGCGCGGTGTGGCGCAGAAGGAAATCGGTCGGCTCACGGAATGGTTCGCCATCAAGGACTACGACACAGCGCACCTGTACTTCCGGCGGGGTGCGTACGACTCGTCCATCATCTATCTCAAGAGCGTGGTGCAGTCGTACCCGCAGACGCACGCGGCGCACGACGCCATGGTGATGCTGGCCGAGGCGTATCGCAAGATCAATTACAAGGAAGAGCTATCCGAAACCTGCCAGACGTTGCGGCAGCGCTATCCACACGATGGCGACGTGCGCGACGCGTGTGATGGCGTTCCGAAGATGGCGGCGGTCGTGCCCTGACCCGCATGCGGATCGGAATCTTCGGGGGGACGTTCGATCCGCCGCACGTGGGCCATCTCCTGGTGGCGAGCGATGCTTACGAAGCGCTCGCACTGGACCGGCTGCTCTTCATCCCGGCCGGCATCCAGCCGTTCAAGATCGGGGTCGTGCAGGCATCGGGAGCGCAGCGGCTGGCCATGCTGTCGTTGTTGATCGGCGACGACCCGCGCTTTGCCGTCGAATCCATCGATACTGACCGAAACGGGTTATCTTTCACGGTGGATACCCTGGCGGCTCTGGCAGGGCGTGATCCGGACGCCACGCGGTTCCTGCTCATCGGGGAAGACCTCGCGGGGCAGATCGCATCGTGGCGCGAGCCGGCGCAGATTGCTCGTCTGGCGGAGATCGTCGTTCTGGCGCGGCCGAGCCGTGTGGCGCCGTCCGAGGGCCGCACCGGCGAGCTCCCGATGCGGCGTATCGAAACCCGGCGGGTCGAAGTCTCCTCCAGTGAGATCCGCGAGCGTGTTCGCGCGGGTCGCGCGATCCGCGGCTTTGTGCCGGAGGCCGTGGCCGGGTTCATCGCCACGGCCGGGCTGTACCGATAGAGGATAGCTATGCTCAAACCATTTCTGACCACGATCTTCGGCACGCGCCATGAACGCGAGTTGAAGCGCGTGCAGCCGATTGTCGACGCCATCAACGAGGAGTACGAGCGCCTCCAGACGGTATCGGATGAGGAGCTGCGCGGGCAGACGGAGCGTTTGCGCGGGATCATCCGCGAGCGCACGTCGGAGCTGGAGGCGCAGATCGCCGAGCTCAAGGAGCGTAAGCGCACGGCCTCGGACGCGGATGAACGCGAGGAGATCGACAACCAGCTGATCGGTGTGGATGGTCAGGGGGGGCTGGAAAAGGATCTGCGCGAAGCGATCGCCGAGGTGCTCGACGAGATTCTGCCCGAAGCGTTCGCCACGGCGCGCGAGGCCGCCCGCCGGTTGCTGGGCACGCCGGTGCCGGTGACCGGGCATGACATGGTGTGGGACATGGTGCACTACGATGTGCAGCTCATCGGTGGCATCCAGTTGCACATGGGGAAGATCGCCGAGATGGCGACCGGCGAGGGGAAGACGCTGGTAGCCACGCTGCCGTTGTACCTGAATGCGCTGGCAGGCAAGGGTGCGCACCTCGTCACGGTCAACTCCTATCTGGCGCGGCGCGATGCCCAGTGGATGGGGCACGTGTATTCGTACCTGGGGCTCACGGTGGGGTGTATTGACGACACCGAGCCCGGGACCCCGGAGCGACGCGCCGCCTACCTGTGCGATATCACGTACGGCACGAACAACGAATTCGGCTTCGACTACCTGCGCGACAACATGGTCACGTCGCTCGACCAGCGCGTGCAGCGGCCGCACTACTACGCCATTGTGGACGAGGTGGACTCGGTCCTGATCGATGAGGCGCGCACGCCGCTCATCATCTCCGGGCCGGTCGGCAACGAGAGCGACCTGGCGTACCGCGAGCATAACGCCGCCGTGGCGCGCCTGGCCCGCGCGCAGACGGAGCTTGCGAACAAGCTGGTGGCTGAGGCCGAGCAGGCGCTGGCGGAGGGGAACGACGCGGACGCGGCGCTGCACCTGTACCAGGCCCAACTGGGCGCACCCAAGAACAAGCGGCTGCTCAAGCTGCTGCAGGAGCAAGGTGCCAAGCAGCTGGCCCAGAAGATGGAGCTGGACGTGATCGCGGACCGCCGGCTTCCCGCGAGCAAGCAACAGTACCGGGAGGTGGAGGAGCGGCTGTACTTCGTGCTCGACGAGAAGGGGCATACGGTGCACCTCACGGACGCCGGCGTGGACTCCCTGGCACCGGATGACCACGAGGCGTTCGTGCTTCCCGATATCTCCGAGACCATCCATGCGGTACAACACGACCCCGATCTCTCCGCACAGGAGAAGGTGGAGCGGCGCGCCGCCATCGAGCGGGAGTACGCACTCAAGAGCGAGAAGCTGAACATCGTCCATCAGTTGCTGCGCGCGCACGCGCTCTATGAGAAGGACGTGAATTACGTGGTGCAGGACGGCCAGGTGCTCATCGTCGATGAGTTCACCGGGCGCACCATGCCCGGGCGCCGCTGGTCCGAAGGGCTGCACCAGGCGGTGGAGGCCAAGGAGGGGGTGCAGGTCAAGGGTGAGACGCAGACCATGGCCACCATCACCATCCAGAACTACTTCCGGATGTACGAGAAGCTGGCCGGGATGACGGGCACTGCCGAAACGGAGGAGTCGGAGTTCCACGAGATCTACAAGCTGCCGGTGGCGGTGATCCCGACCAACAAGCCGGTAATCCGCGACGACCGGCAGGATCTCATCTACAAGACGCGGCGCGAGAAGTACAAGGCGATCCTCGAGGAGGTGCAGCGTCTGCACGACCTCGGCTTTCCGGTGCTGGTCGGCAGCGTGAACGTCGACGTCTCGGAGACGCTCTCGCGGATGTTTCAGCGCGCCGGGATCAAGCACAACGTGCTCAACGCGAAGTACCACCAGCGCGAGGCCGAGATCGTGGCGGCCGCGGGTCAGCCGGGTGCGGTGACGATCGCGACGAACATGGCGGGCCGTGGCACGGACATCAAGTTGGGGGCCGGAGTCACGGAATCGCGGCAGTCGTCCGTCGAAGACGAAGACGGCAAGCCGATGGAGATCATGGAGATCGGCGGCCTCCACATCGTCGGCTCCGAGCGGCACGAGTCGCGGCGCATCGACCGGCAGCTCCGTGGCCGCGCGGGCCGGCAGGGAGATCCAGGTGCGTCGCAGTTCTTCCTCTCGCTGGAAGACGACCTGATGCGCCTCTTCGGCTCCGAGCGGATCGCCAAGCTGATGGACCGCATGGGCGCGAAAGACGGCGAGGTGCTCACGCACCCGCTCATCACCCGGTCGATCGGGCAGGCGCAGAAGCGGGTGGAGATGCAGAACTTCCAGGCGCGCAAACGGCTGCTGGAATACGACGACGTGATGAACCAGCAGCGCGAGGTGATCTACTCGCTGCGCAGCTTCGCGCTGGAGGGCGGCGAGGAGCTGAAGGGCGAAGCGCGCAAGATGATGGACAAGGCGCTGGACCGGCGCATCGAGCAGACGCTCGCGGGGTACGAGACGTCCGAAGACTGGGACATGGCGCTCCTGCGACAGGAGCTGCTCATGCACTACCTGCTCACGGTGCCGGAGTTCGAGGAGGGGCAGGACAGCCCCGCATCGCTGCAGGAGGCGCAGGAGGAGGCGCGGGCGGCGGGGCAGGCGGCGTTCACCGCGAAGCTCGAGAATCTGGGCGAATACGCCGATCAACTGCTCGCGCTGGTCACGCTCAACGTTCTGGATGAGAAGTGGAAGGACCATCTGTACGATCTCGACCAGCTGCGGGCCGCGATCCACTACCGGTCCTGGGGGCAGACCGATCCGCTCATTGAGTACAAACAGGAAGCCTACACGATGTTCGAGGATCTCATGGCGGACATCTACAGCACCTTCACCGAACGCTTCCTGCGTGTGCAGCTGGTTTTCAATCCACCCCCGCAGTTCGGAGGCGGGCAGGGGGGCGCGGGCGGACCAGCGGGCGGCCCAGCAGGTGGACCGTCGGGCAATGCGCCATCGCGCGCCACCAAGCGGTACAACGCGCTGGGTGTGCTGGAAGATGTACCGGTGACAGAGCACGAGGGGAACGGCGACGGCGATGGCGTAGGCGCCGTGGCGGATGTCGGTCCCACCGAGCCGCCGAAGAGCCGCCCGGCGGCCAAGCCCGAACCCACCATCGTGGGCGCGGGGCGCACCCGGACGCTTGGCGCGGCCCAACCAGCGGCCAATGTCGATTGGTCCCATGTGGGCCGGAACGAGCCGTGTCCCTGCGGATCGGGGAAGAAGTACAAGAAGTGCCACGGCGCGAACGTGTGAGGCGGTAGCATGGGGCGGTGTCGTGTGCAAGGAAATGGTGCGGCTTGCCGAGCAGGTGCGTGTAATATGGGGACGTCCTTTTCTGGAGCGTCTCGCCATGACTGATGTTGCCGGCACCGTCGTCCACACCGGGTTGCGCATCCGGGAACTCCCCGCCACCGACCGGCCGCGTGAGCGTCTGAAGAGCGTGGGTCCACAGAGCATGAGCACGGCGGAGTTGCTGGCCATTCTCATTGGATCGGGGGGCGTTGGTCGATCGGCGCTCGCGCTCGGGCAGGAGATCCTGGCGCGGGGCGGCGGCTCGTTGCGCCGGATTGCCGCGCAGCCCGTGGCGGCGCTGACTACGCTGGCCGGGGTGGGCACCGCACGCGCCGTGAGCATTCACGCCGCGCTGGAGCTGGGACGCCGGATGGCCGCCGAGCGTCGTGACGATGGCGCCTCCATGCGCTCCCCGCGGGAGGTCTACGCCGCGTTCGCCACGCGGCTGCGCGACCTGCCGGTGGAGGAGTTTCATGTCGCGGTGCTCGACTCACAGCATCGGCTGGAGCGCGACGTGACGGTCACGCGCGGCATCCTCAATTCGTCGCTGGTCCATCCGCGGGAAGTGTTCCGCGAAGCCATCGCGGAGCGCGCGGCAGCGATCATCCTCGTGCACAACCATCCGAGCGGTGATCCGACCCCGTCGCCGGATGACCGGCTGGTGACGGAACAGCTCGTGGCCGCGGGCCGCCTGCTGGACATCCCCGTGCACGATCACCTGATTGTAGGCCGGGGGCGTTATCTGAGCTTTGTGGAGGCGGGACTGCTGTGACCACGGTTGCGCTGAACACGATCATTCCGGGCTGGGCTGCCGGCGGCGAGCCGCTCGATGAGCGACTCGATACCGAGCTGCTCGCGCGTGCGTATCGGTTCAGCGTGGATGCGCACGCCGGGCAGAAGCGGCTCTCGGGCGACGACTATGTCACGCACTGTATCGAGGTGGCCAGGATTCTGGCCGAGCTGCACCTCGATACGGTCACGGTGGCCAGCGGGCTCATGCACGACGTGGTCGAAGACACGCAGGTGACGGTTGCCGACGTGGAGCGGGCGTTCGGGCGCGACATCGCGCAGATCGTCGATGGCGTCACGAAGATCAGCAACATCTCCTACCGGTCGCGGCAGGAACGGCAGGTCGAGAATTACCGGAAGCTGCTGCTGTCGGTGGCGAAGGACGTACGGGTGATCCTCATCAAGCTCGCCGACCGGCTGCATAACATGCGCACGCTCGAGTACCTGCCCGAGGAGAAGCGACAGCGCATCGCGCAGGAGACGATGGACCTGTATGCCCCGCTCGCGCACCGCTTCGGGATGGCGAAGATGCGGTGGGAGCTGGAAGATCTCTCGTTCAAGCACCTCGAGCCCCCCGAATACCGAAAGCTCGCCAAACTGGTTGCGCAGAAGCGGGGGGAGCGCGAGCGGCTCATCGCGCAGCTCTCACTCCCGTTGCAGGAGGAACTGCAGCGCGCGGGTATCCCGAACGTCGAGGTCGTGGGGCGGCCGAAGCACCTCTGGTCCATCTCCAAGAAAATGAAACAGCGGGAGAAGCCGTACGAGGAGATCTACGACCTGCTGGCCATCCGCGTGCTGGTGAACAGCGTCCCGGATTGCTATCACACGCTGGGCGTCATCCACGATCGGTTCACGCCGCTGCAGGAACGGATCAAGGACTACATCGCGCAGCCCAAGTCCAACGGCTACCAGTCGCTGCACACCACGGTCTTCGGGCCGGGCCGGCAGCTGTTCGAGATTCAGATCCGCACGTACGACATGCATCGCACGGCGGAGTACGGCATTGCGGCGCACTGGCTGTACAAGGAGAACGGTGGCAAGAGCGCGGATGAGCTGGACCGCGCGCTCGGATGGTTCCGGCAGGTGCTGGAGCTGCAGCTCGATGCCCGCACGCCCGACGAGTTCCTCGAGTTTCTGAAGCTGGACCTGTACCAGGACGAGATCTTCGTCTTCACGCCCACCGGCGATGTCATCCAGCTGCCCAAGGGGGCAACGCCGATCGATTTCGCCTTCTCCGTGCATACGGAGGTCGGGCTGCACTGCCAGGGGGCGCGCGTGAACGGCCGCATTGCGCCGCTCTCGCGCCAGCTGAAGAACTCCGACACCGTGGAGATCCTCACCGCCACCACGGCGCGCCCGAGTCGCGACTGGCTGGCGCACGTCCGCACGGGGCGGGCGCGTCACAAGATCCGCCAGTGGGTCAAGCAGGAAGAGCAGGCCACCTCGATCAAGCTGGGGCGGGAGATCCTGGACAAGGAGCTGCGCCGGCGGAGCCTGACCAAGCCGGACGACCAGGCACTCACCGCAGCCGCCAAGACGCTCAACCTGATTGACGGACGTCAGCTGGTGGTCGCCCTCGGCCGTGGTGACGTGCACGTGGCACAGGCGCTGAAAGCCATCTTCCCGGAGCTGGAAGCCAACAACGAGCCGATGGAGCGGGCCAGCGCGTTCGAGCGCCTGGTGCAGCGGATGCGCGGCACGGCCAAGGGGGTGCGCATTCAGGGCGTGGACGGCCTGATGGTCCGTTACTCCCAGTGCTGTCAACCCGTGCCCGGCGACCCGGTCGTGGGCTACGTCACACGCGGACGCGGCGTAAGTATCCACCGCGCGGACTGTCCGAATGTCCTGCTCCTCTCGCATGAGCCGGAGCGGCGGCTGGACATCGACTGGCGCGAGATGGAAGGGGAGCTCTTTCTCGTCCGCCTGGCCATTGAAGCGACGGACCGGCGCGGTCTGTACAAGGATATCGCCGAGGCCGTGACGGACACGGGCACCAACATCAAGAGCATGGAGCTACGCAGCGGCGACGGGGGCGGGGTCTCCGGTTCGCTGCTCGTGGAGGTGGAGAATCTGACCCATCTCCAGAAGACCATCCGTGCGATGCGGCGTGTGAAGGGCATCACCGATGTCACGCGTCGGGAGCGGCTCGCGAGCAGCGAGGGGTGAAGAAGACAGGGGGCAGGGCGTAGGGTGTGGGGAAACGGCCGTGGCGAGCGGAACTCTTTGCCCGCCTACCCGACACCCCACTCCCGACCCCCGCGCCGTTCCTCACCGGCTGACTCACTTATATTTCGTCATGTCCCGCGCCGCCTTTGATCTCCGCGCCCCCTTCTCACCCGCCGGTGATCAGCCGCGCGCCATTGGCGAGCTCAGCACCGGGCTGGAGCGTGGGGACCGGTTCCAGACGCTGCTGGGCGTCACCGGATCGGGGAAGACGATGACCATCGCCAACGTCATCCAGGCGCATGGCCGCCCGACCCTCGTCCTCTCACACAACAAGACGCTCGCGGCGCAGCTTTACGGGGAGCTCAAGGGCTTCTTCCCGCACAACGCGGTCGAGTACTTCATCTCGTACTACGACTACTACCAGCCGGAGGCGTACGTGCCGACGACCGACACGTACATCGAGAAGGACGCCTCGATCAACGAGGACATCGACCGGCTCCGACTCCGCGCGACATCGAGTCTGATGGAGCGGGACGACGTCATCATCGTCGCCACGGTTTCCGCCATCTACGGGTTGGGCGACCCGGTGACCTACCGCGAGCGCATGGTCTCGGTACGGGTTGGCGAGACCGTCCCGCGCGACGATCTCCTGCGCGCGCTGGTGGGGATCCAGTACTCGCGCAACGATGTCGCGTTCGAGCGCGGCACGTTCCGGGTGCGCGGCGACACGGTGGAGATCTTTCCGGCATACGAGGAGCAGGGCGTGCGCCTCGAGTTGTGGGGCGACCAGATCGAGCGGATCTCGAAGATCGATGTGGTCACCGGTGACACGATCGCGCAGCTGGAGCGCGCGGCCATCTACCCCGCCAAGCACTTCGTGACATCGCGCCCCACGCTCGAGCGCGCGGTGGGGCTCATCCGCGCTGAGCTGGCGGAACGGCTGGCCGAGCTGCGCGGCCAGAACAAGCTGCTGGAGGCACAGCGGCTCGAGTCGCGCACGAACTTCGACATCGAGATGATGCTGGAGATCGGGATGTGCGCGGGGATCGAGAACTACTCGCGCCATCTCTCGGGGCGCGCGGCGGGGGAGCGGCCCGCCTGTCTGTTCGACTACTTCCCCGAAGACTTTCTGGTGGTGGTCGATGAATCGCACGTCGGGCTGCCGCAGATCGGCGGCATGTTCAACGGGGACCGCGCGCGCAAGCTCACGCTCGTCGACTACGGGTTCCGTCTGCCGAGCGCGCTGGATAATCGGCCGCTGATGTTCGATGAATTTCTGACCCTCACGCCGCGGGCCATCTTCGTCTCCGCCACGCCGGGCGAGCTTGAGCTCCGCCTCTCCGAGGGCATCGTGGTGGAGCAGATCATCCGCCCCACCGGGCTGCTGGATCCGGAGATCGAGGTGCGCCCCGTGCGCGGCCAGGTGGACGATCTCCTGGGCGAGATCCGTCAGCGCGAGCGCCGCGGCGAGCGCGTCCTGGTCACGACGTTGACCAAGCGCATGGCCGAGGACCTCACCGATTACCTGCAGCAGATGGGCGTGCGGGTGCGCTACATGCATTCGGACATCGACGCCATCGAGCGCATGGAGATCGTGCGCGGGCTGCGACTGGGCGAGTTCGATGTGCTGGTGGGGATCAACTTGCTGCGCGAAGGGCTCGACCTTCCCGAGGTGTCGCTCGTGGCGGTGCTGGATGCGGACCAGGAAGGATTCCTGCGGAGCGACCGGTCGCTCATCCAGACCATCGGCCGCGCCGCCCGGAATGTTGGCGGACGCGCGATCTTCTACGCCGACCGGAAGACGGGGTCCATGCAGCGGGCCATGGAGGAGACGGCGCGCCGCCGCGAGCTGCAGGCTGCCTACAACCAGGAGCACGGGATCATTCCGGCCACGATTGTGAAGAGCACGGAGCAGGTCCGTTTCAGCACGCGAGTGGCGGATGCCAGGAGTGAGCGGGAGGGGCGGACGGCGCGTGTGGCGGAGCCGGAGCGGACGTACGCTGCCGAGATGGATCTGGAGGCCGTCATCGGGATGGTGGAACAGCAGATGCGCGAGGCGGCCGCGAATCTCGATTTCGAGGGAGCCGCTCTCCTGCGCGATCAGCTCTTCGAGCTGCGGTCGCGCGCGGATGGGAAAGCCCGCCGGCGGGCCACGGGCGGACTGGACCGGATCAAGGCCCGGCGCTAGATGCTCGCCGCGCGGCATTTCATCGTGCCGGCGCTCGCCGCGCACGGGCGCATCGCCCTGACCCGCGACGAGCTCGTGCGGTGGGGTGAGCAACTCGGCCATGCCGCGCGCCCACCGGTGCTCTTCGCCATCTCCGGCGATCTTGGCGCAGGGAAAACCACCCTCGTACAGGCGATGTGTCGCGGTATGGGCGTGCGCGACGAGGTGACGAGCCCCACCTTTGCCCTGGTTCACCAGTATACCGGCGCGGCCTGTCCCGTGTACCATCTGGACCTCTACCGTCTGGAGCGCGAGCAGGAGCTGACGAACATCGGGTGGGACGACATCGTGTCGGCGCACGCGATCGTTCTGGTCGAGTGGCCCGACCGCGCTGGCAGCCGGTTGAGCACGGATGCCGTGTGGATCGCACTCGAGCACGACCCGGCGGATCCCGATCGGCGCCTTCTCCTCGCCGGATGATGTCGGTGCTCACACTGGCGGTGGATGCCTCCACCTCGACCGGATCAGTGGCGGTCGTGGCCGGTGATCGCGTGCTGGTGGAGCGCGAGGTCGCCATGCGCGGCGAGCACGCCGAGCGGCTCATGCCAGCGGTGGCGGATGCGCTCCGGGAGAGCGGGGCCACAGCGGAGCAGGTGGAGCGCATCGTCTGTGGCGCCGGACCGGGAAGCTTCACCGGCCTCAGGATCGCGGCGTCGATCGCCAAGGGATTGGCCGTGGGATGGAGTGTACCGCTGCTGGCGGTGCCCTCGCCGCTGTTGATGATCGCGGGCGCTCCCGCGACGGCGGACAGCGGACGATACCTGGCGGTGCTCGACGCCATGCGTGGCGATGTGTTCGCGTCGTGCTACGAGCTCCATGAGGATGGAGGCGCGGTGGAAGTGGCCGCCCCGGCGCTCATCCCTCGCTCGGAAGTTGCGCACATGGCGGCGTCGCACGCCGCGCGGGTGATGGGCCCTGGCGAGCCGATCAACGCCGTACCCCGGGCGCGCGGCGTGGCGCGGTTGCGCTGCTGGCTGGCTGAGCGCGAGTGCCGAGTCGATATGGCACGGTGGGAGCCGGACTACGGCCGCCATGCCGAAGCGCAGGTACGATGGGAAGCGGCGCACGGTCGCCCGCTTCCCGGGGGGTGATGGGGATGGGCGCCGGCGATCGCGACGCCGCGGCGGGCGCCCGCCGACCCCGCGACGTGCCCGCCGCACCGGAGCTGCGCGCCGCCGCCGACGACGATCTGTGGGCGGTCGCCCGGATCGAGCATGCGTCCTTCAGTGACCCATGGAGCCTTCGGTCCTTCCAGGCCGTACTGCGTGATCCGCGCAGCTTCTTCGTGGTAGCGACCGTGCGCCAGGGCGGTGCAGGGGGGGCTGCCACCGTAGTGGGATACGTGGTGGGCTGGTTCGCGGCGGACGAGGGCGAGATCGCCAATCTGGCCGTCGCCCCGGAGGCGCGACGGCATCACGTGGGGGCGGCGCTGCTGGATGGGGCGATCCGGACGGCGCGCACGCGAGGGGTTTCCTCGTTATATCTGGAGGTCCGTGAGTCCAATCGCGCGGCACGGGCCCTGTACGCATCACGCGGGTTCCAGGAGATCGGCCGGCGGCGTGCTTACTACCGGCGCCCGGAGGAGGACGCCCGCGTGCTTCGGCTGGTCCTCCCGGAAGGCCGCTCTGAGAAAGCAGCTGAAGGCATGCAATGGAAGTAGTTGATACGAAATGATTTGATTGCGCATGTCTCGATACATCTCTATACTGTATGCGGTGAGTACTCTTCCCACTTGCCAGGAGGAACTGTGAGTCGGAGCTTGAACAAAGTCACGTTGATCGGGAACCTCGGGGCCGATCCCGAGGTGCGGTCCACGTCGGGCGGGAACCGGGTGGCCACCTTCTCATTGGCTACCAGCCGGTCGTGGACCGGTGCGTCCGGAGAGCGGCAGGAGAAGACGGAATGGCACCGGTGCGTTGTCTGGAACAGCAAGGCGTCGCAGCTTGCCGATATCGTGGAGCGCTATCTCAAGAAGGGCGACAAGGTGTATGTGGAGGGGCGCATCGAATACCGACAGTGGCAGGACAAGGAGAACCAGACGCGGTACAGCACGGAGATCAACGTGCGTGAGCTCATCATGCTGAGCGGTCGCAGCGGCGGGGGCGAGGGCTTCGACGGTGAGGGGGGTGGTGGCGCACGGAACCGCGCGGCACCGGATCGTGTGAAGAGCTCTGCCGGGTCGGCGTCGGGCGATTTCGAGGACTTCCGAGGGGCGCTGGACGAGGAAGACGACGATCTGCCCTTCTGAGGGCAGGCACGATGAGACGGCGGGCTGCGGGAAAGCTTCCCCGCAGCCCGCCGTCGTATCGTTTGGCCAGTGCTCTTCGTCCTCATCACGGCATCGGCCTCGCGCCGCCGCCACTGCATCCGGAACGTATGAATCGACCGCATCTGGGCGGGCACCGTGGACCCGCACGAGGGAGCCTCATGATCAGGATGAGCTTGGGCAGGCTGAAGGAGGCGCATTGCCACTGGCGTGGCGCGGCCGTGATTGCCGCGCTGGCCATCGTCGCGGTGATTCCCGCCAGGTCGCTCCTGGCGCAGAGCGCCGACACGACCAGCCGCACGCACACCGTGAAGAAGGGGGATACGCTCTGGGATCTCGCCCGGTTCTATCTGAACAACCCCTTTCTCTGGCCCCGCATCTATCAGCTGAATCAGGGCGTGGTGCATGATCCGCACTGGATCTATCCAGGCCAGTTGCTGAGAGTCCCCGGGGATGCGACCGCGGTGGCCCGCTCCGCGCCGCCGCAACAACCGGCAGGCCAGGAGGCCGCACGAGATTCCGTTCTGGACACGATGGCGCAGGCGCCCGTGGAGGAGTCCGGACCGAACGTCGGCTCGACGGTGTTCGCGCAGTCGGCTCACCCGGAGCTTCTGGATGCGTCGACACTCGGGGGGGTGACGTCCAGCGCGCAACGCACGGCGGTGCGCCCCGGGGAGTTCTACGCGGCACCATGGGTCGGGCCGGCCGGAGGGCCGGCCGCACGGGGCGCGATCATCGCCAATGCGGAGATCGCCGGCATCGCGGTCGCGAGCGAGCGTTCGCGCCTCACCCTCGAGGACCGCGTGTATATCACCCTTCCGGCGGGTGTTGTGCCAGCCGTGGGTGATCACTTCGTTACCTTCACCATGGGGCCCGTGCTCCCTAGCGGCGGACAGGTCGTCATCCCGACCGGCATTCTCGTAGTGGAGCGCGTGGGAAATGGGGAGGCGACCACCGCGCGCATCGTGCAGCAGTTCGGTTGGATCGACGTTGGAAATGGTGTGATGCAGCCCGAGCGGTTCGCCATGGCACCTGGTGTTCGGCCTGCACCGGTGCAGCAAGGAACGGAAGCGCGCGTGGTCTACATTCCATCGCGCACGGTGCTGCCGTCTACCCAGTACTATGTGGTGCTCAATGCCTCTGCGGCAGTGGGGGTGAAGGTGGGCGATCAATTCACACTGTACCGACCGAGCGAGCGTACCGAACGTGGCGTCACCCTGCCGGAGGAGCCGATCGCGCTCGCGCAGGTTGTGCGCGTTACCGATCAGGGTGTCACGGGACTCGTGACGGACATGCGGCATCCGGCCATCAAGGAGGGCGCGCCGGCACGACTCACCGCACGCATGCCGTGAGCGTGCACCGAGGTTCCCCGTACAGGCGCAACCGTTAGATTATGGGCGACGCATGATTGCGATCGCCCATTTTTTTGCGATTTCGTGCTACATCGGCGCCGCGGGACTGGCCTCGGCGCCGTTCGCGCGTCCCATTCCGGCGCCGGTGCGCGGTGTGATTGCGCTGCTGGCGGCGGGCGCGCTGGCGCACGCGCTCGCCCTCGCCGACTTCGCCATCCTGCACGGTCAGCCTCCACTTGCGGGCATGGGGCCGGCGCTGTCGTTCGCGGGCTTTGTCGTGGCGGCCACGCTGCTCCTGGTCGAAGTGCTGGCACGCGAGGTGAGTCTCACGCTGTTCGCGGCGCCGCTCGCTGCCATCGCGACGATCGGTGCCGTGGTCGCCGGATTGATTCCCGGGCCGGAGCCGGTCGGGACGCGCGGCGTCTGGCTCGCGTCGCACATCGCGTTCAGCTTCCTCGGGCTGGCCAGCTTTGCCACGGCGGCGGCAGCCGGGATCATGTATCTCGTCGAGCGGCGGGAGCTCAAGTCACGGCGATTCGGCCCGATCTTCCAGTTCTTCCCGCCGCTCGAGACGCTGGATCGCATCAACCACCTCGCGGTCGTCGCCGGCTGGTTGACACTCACTGTGGGCGTGGCCCTTGCGGTGGGATATTCATTTGCGTACAACGCGGTCAATCTGCCCGACATCGTCTGGGGGCTTGCGGCCTGGGCGGCGGTAACGGCGCTGACCGTCGGCCGGCTGGTGGCCGGCTGGCAGGCAAGACGCGCCGCCGTGCTGTCGAGCGCGCTCTTCATCGGCATCGTCGCGTTGTACGTGGCCGTGCGCATGGTGAGCACACAGCCGGGACAATTCCTGTGAGCGGATATCCATTGGTCCTCGAGGGAGAGCGCATTGACGCACTCGTGGTCGGTGGAGGACGGGTGGCTGAGCGGAAGGTGCGAGCGCTGCTGGCGTCGGGGGCGACGGTGCGGGTTGTCGCACCGGAGATCTCGGCCGGCCTGCGCGCGCTGGCGTTGGAGGACTCTCGCCTGACGGTGATCCCGCGTGCCTACATGGTGAGCGACGTGGCCGAGGCGCACCTGGTGGTCGCGGCCACGGACGTCCCGGCGGTGAACGACGCGGTTGCGTGCGACGCGCACGCGCAGCGGCGACTGGTGAACGTGACACACGACCCCGCCGCCGGGAACTTCATGACGGTCGCCGCGCATCGGCCTGGTGGCGGCCCGTTGCTCATTGCCGTGTCGGCGGGCGGCGTGCCGGTGGCGGCCGCGCGCATTCGCGACTCTCTTGCTGCCCGCTTCGACACACGCTACGCCACGGCTGTCGATGCGCTCGGCCGGTTGCGCCGCGCGCTGCTGCAGGACGGGGATCGCGCGGGCTGGCGACGCGCCGTCGACACACTGTTGAGCGAGGATTTCTGCGAGCGCGTGGAAGCGGGCGACTTTGCGGATGAGGTGACCCAGTGGCGCTGATCGTCGCCGGTGTCAACTATCGGACCGCGCCGATCGCGGTGCGCGAGCGGCTGGTGGTCGGTCCGCGCGAGGTTGCGCCGATGCTCGCCGAGTTCCGCGCGCGTTCCGGCGCCCGTGAGGTCGTGCTGCTTTCCACCTGCAACCGGACGGAGCTCTACGCCGTGGAGGGTGACGACGAATGCGCCCCGGTCGCCTGGTCGATCCTCTCCGAGCGGTTGGGGAGGGAGGAGGATGTAGCGCGGTACGGCTACGTGCGGCGCGATCGCGAGGCGGTGGCGCACCTCTACCGTGTCGCGGCGGGCATGGACTCGATGATCCTCGGCGAAGTGCAGATCCACGCGCAGGTGCGCGACGCCTGGGAGACGAGTCGCAGCGAGTCGCGCGCCGTGCTCAATCGGCTCTTTCAGTCGGCGCTGCAGGTCGGGTCGCGCGTCCGCACCGAGACGGCGATTTCCCGCGGTGCCGCGTCGGCCAGCTCCGCGGCGGTCCAGCTCTCGAAGAAGATCTTCGGGTCGCTCCAGGGGCGGCGCGCGATGGTCCTGGGCGCGGGCGAGATGGCGGAGCTCGCGCTCGAGTGCCTGATGAGCGAAGGGGTGCACGCCGCGCTCGTGGCCAATCGGACCTTCGAGCGCGCGGCCGAGATGGCGGAGCGCCATGGCGCCACGGCGGTGCATTACGACGAGTGCTGGGCACGCCTGCATGAAGTCGACGTGTTGCTCTGCTCGACGTGGGCGCCACATGCGGTGGTGGAGCCTCGACACGTTGCGCCCACGCTCAAGGCGCGCGGCGACCGGCCGCTCTGCATTCTCGATATTGCGCTGCCACGCGATGTCGACAGCGCAGTCGGGGAGTTGGGAAACGTCTTTCTGTATGATCTGGATGACCTGCGGGCAGTCGTGTCGGCGAACATCGAGCGTCGTCGTGATGAGCTGCCGTCAGCGGAGCGGGTGATCGCGGCCGAGGTGGAAATTTACTGGACGTGGCTGGCGGGGCTTGCGGCGGTGCCCGTTCTCACCACATTCCGATCACAGATGGACGGCGTGCGGGCGCGCGAGCTCGCGCACGCGCTCCGCCGGATGGAGCATCTGTCGCCCCGCGACCGCGAGGCGGTCGAACATTTTTCCCGGGCACTCATGAACAAGTTTCTGCACGAGCCGAGCGTACGGTTGCGCGCGGCGGCGGCGAACGGGCGTGGATTGGCGGTGGTCGACGCGCTCCGGTATCTTTTCGCGCTCGACGAACATGCGCCATCAGACGACGCTGAGCAGGCGCCACCCTCCAGGGAGCCGTGACATGACGCGACGGGCATTGGTCACTGGCGGCGCCGGATTCATCGGCTCGCACGTGGCAGACCAATTGATTGCCGAACACTACGACGTGACCGTGATCGACAACCTGTCGAGCGGAAAACGGGAGCAGGTACCTGACGGCGCGACGTTTCACGAGATGGATGTCACTTCGCCGCATGCCGCGCGCACGGTGCGGGATGGAGCGTTCGATGTGATCTGCCACCTCGCCGCGCAGATCGACGTCCGCAAGAGCGTCAGCGACCCGGCGTTCGATGCGGATGTGAACATCGGCGGCTCGTTGCGGCTGCTCGAGGCGGTGCGAGCGAGCGCGCGGCCCACGCGCTTCATCTTTTCCTCGACAGGCGGCGCCATCTATGGCGATCTCGTCGACCCGCCCACCGCCGAAGAAGCGCCCAAGGATCCGCAATCCCCGTACGGCACGGCGAAATTGAGCGTGGAGTACTACATGGGGTACTACGCCCGCGTGCACGGAGTGGATACCGTGGCGCTGCGGTACGCGAACGTGTACGGTCCGCGACAGGACCCGCATGGGGAGGCCGGCGTGGTGGCGATCTTCTGCCAGCGGCTGCTGGATGGCAAGCCGCTCACCGTGTACGGCGACGGGACGCAGACGCGGGACTATGTGTACGTGGGCGATGTCGCGCGGGCGAACGCGCTCGCCGCGCGTGCCGCTATTCCCGCAGCCTCCGGCGTGGACAGCCGCGCGTTCAACGTCGGCACGGGGGTCGAGACCGATGTGCTTGTCCTGGCGGAGCTACTCGGCAACGCTGCCGGGGGCGCTGGTGACGTGCAGCACGCGCCGGCGCGCCCGGGCGAGCAGCGGCGCTCCGCCGTGCAGGCCGCAAAGGCGGAGCGGGTACTGGGGTGGCGGGCAGCCACGCCGCTGGCGCAGGGGCTCGATGCAACGTTCCGCTGGTTCGCCATGCGTCGTGACGAGGTGCGGGCGTGACGATGGTGGAGATGATACCGATGCAGGTGGGCGCGGCACCATCATCGGCGCCGTGGCAGATGATCACGCAAGCATCGTGGGTGACGCAGCTGGTGCTGGCAGTCCTGGTGCTGCTGTCGCTGATCAGTTGGGCCGTGATGCTCGCCAAGTGGCTGGAGTTCCGCCGTGTGTCGTCGGCGGGGCGCCGTTTCATCTCCGAGTTTGAGCGCACATCGGGGCTGGATGATGCCAGTGCGACGGCCCGCCGCAGCCCACCCAGCCCGTTCACGCGCGTCTTCACGCGCGCGATCAATTTCTTTGCGGAGATGAAGCCCGGGGCGCTGCGCGACCGGTCGGCGGCGCCGCTCACCGAGTCGCAGGTGGAGGCGCTGCACCTGGTGCTCGACTCGGAGACCGCGGACGCGCGCGACCGGCTTGCCCGCTTCATTCCGTGGCTCGCGATGATCGGCTCGGTGAGCCCGTTGATCGGACTGCTCGGCACGGTGCTCGGGGTGATCGATGCCTTCATCGGCATTGCGACCAAGGGATCCGGCAATCTGAGCGCCGTGGCCCCCGGGGTTGCGGAAGCGCTGGTGGCCACCGCGGCCGCGCTGACCGTGGCCATTCCGGCCGTGTTCGGGTATAACATCTTTGCGAACAGGCTGAATCGGTTGGAGGGCGAGCTGGAGAGCTTCGGAACGGAGATCATCGCGATGATGGTGCGCGAGGGGCGCATCTGATGCGACGTCGGCGGCGGCGCGGGCTGGAGCTCAACGCGGACATCAATGTCGTGAGTCTGATCGATGTGATGATGCTGCTCATGGTCATCTTCATGATCACCGCCCCGATGATGCAGGGGGGTGTGGATGTGGCGCTGCCCCGTGCCCAGGCGCGGCCGCTCGAGGCGAAGAGCGGCTTGGTGGTGACCGTGAATCGGAGCGGCACCATCTTTGTGGGGGATGCAAAGCTCACATATCCGGAATTCCGGGCTGGCTTCAAGGCGTTGGCGGAGAAGCGCGGTTCGAGCGGCGGAATTTACCTTCGAGGCGATGCGGGCGTCCCGTATGGGGACGTGGTGCGCGTGCTGGCGGTGATGAAGGACGCCGGAGTGGGAGACATCGGATTGGTCGCCGAACCGGAGGACGCCAGCCGGTGAGCGCGGGCCGCGCCACCCAGGGCGCGCGGCTGGCCGGTCCGTTCGGCTTCTCGCTGGCGCTGCACGCGGCCCTGCTCGTGATGCTGATCATGCTGCGTCCGGAAGCGCGCGCGGTTCAGGCGCCGGTCTATCGGGTGAACATCATCGCGGCGCCGCCGGGGGAGCGCCGAGCGGGCGTCGTGACGCGCACGCCCGAACCCCAGGTGCAGAAGCCCGCGCCGATCCCCCCTCGTGCTCGAACCAAACCCAGTGACATGCCTGCACTCACTCGCAAACCGCCCACGCTCAAGCGCGTTGTCCCGGCCACGCCGGTGCCGCCGAAGGCGCCGCCCAAGCGAGCGTCCAAGAGCGCGCCGCCGAATGCGGGCGGCGGCCCCACCGGCGGGCGGGGTACCGACGTGGCGACCGTCACCACGGAGGGGACCAACTTCCCATATCCCGGGTATCTGGACAACATCGTCCGGCAGATCGCCATGCGATTTCATCCGCCACCGAACACGGCGGCCAAGGCCGAGATGAAGTTTCTCATCCACCGCGACGGCTCGGTCACCGGTATCCAGTTTATTACCCGCTCGGGGGTCTTCACCTTCGATCTGGATGCGCAGGGGGCAGTGGAGCAGGCCGGCCGCGTGCATGCGTTCGGTGGGCTGCCGCCCGGATTCCCCGATGATGTGCTGACCGTCATCTTCAGCTTCGATCCCCGAGTCCTTCGGTAGATGCACTCCACGACTTGCGCGGCCGCGCTCGCGGCACTCGCGCTCTTTTCCGTGCTGCCGGCTGTACCGGCCGCGGCGCAGCAGGATACCGCGCAGCAGAAGGGCGTCCATATCGGCCTCACGTACCAGCCCGGCACGAAACCGGGTGTGGTGGTGCTCCCCGTCGCCGGACCCTGGGGGGACAGCGTGCAGGCGATGGTCGCGCGCGATCTTGACTATAGCGATCGCATCGAGATCATTGGTGGGACGGGCACGGACGCCTCCGCTGTTGTGGAGCAGGCATCGGCATCGACCACGCCCAACTACGGCCTGTGGAAGACGCTGGGCGCCGCGGCCGTGGTGGCGGCGAACATGACGGCCACGGGCGTGCACGTGGTGCTGCACGACGTGAATGCGGGGCGCGTGGCGCAGAGCGCGGACTTCACACTGAGCGAAACGCCGGGCACCGAGTCCTGGCGCATGGCGGTGCACGGAGTCTCCGACGAGATCGAGCGATGGATCACCGGAACGCGCGGCATCGCCCAGACGCGCATCCTGTACGTGCGTGGCGGGCACATATACGTTATAGACAGCGACGGCGCGGGGTCGCGCGCGATCACGCTCACGGGTGGCACGGCGTTGTCGCCCGCGTGGAGCCCGGACGGCCGCTACCTCACGTACAGCCAACTCCATGCGCAGGGCTGGCGGATCATGATCGGCGACCTCGTGACCGGCACGGTGCGGCAGGTGGCGCGCGGCGGGTTGAACGAGACGCCGACCTTTTCGCCTGACGGGAAATTGCTCGTGTATGCCCACGGGGGCGAGAACGGCACCGATCTCATGGTGACGAATGTGACTGGCAGTGGAACGCCGCGGCCGCTCACCGCGGGGCGGGGCCGGATCAACATCCAACCATCGTTCAGTCCCGACGGCCGGCGCCTCGTGTTCACGTCCGATCGGATCGGGCACAACGAGGTGTACATCATGGACGCGGACGGTTCGAATGCCGCGCCGCTCACCACGTATCAGTTTGGTGATCAGAATTACCGCTCGGATCCTGCCTGGTCCCCGGACGGGTTGCAGGTGGCGTTTCAGGCACGAATGGACGGCGAGTTCCAGATCATGACGATTACCCTTCGCGATCGGAGCGTGACGCAGCGTACGAGCGAAGGCCGAAACGAGGAACCTTCTTGGGCGCCGGATGGCCGGCACCTGGTATTCACGTCGACGCGCAGTGGAGCGAAGCAGCTCTGGGTGCTCGACGTCGAGTCGGGGCGTGAGCGCCAGCTCACTCACTCCGGCGCTTCCCGGCTACCTGCGTGGTCCGGCCGACTCGGCGGCACGCCGTAGCCTCTTATCCCATCATCCCTCCCCCTACCACTTGGAGACCTGCTCATGAACCGAACGACCCGCGTTGCCCCAGCCATGCTCGTGGTGCTTGCCACGGCCGCGGTTGTGGCCTGCGGCAAGAAACAGCCGCCGCCACCGCCGGCGCCGGCGCCAGGGCCGAATCAGGATAGTATCGCCGCGGCACGCGCGCGGCAGGACTCCATTGCGCGTGCGGAGCAGGCGCGCCAGGATTCGATCGCTCGCGCCGAGCGGGCGCGCCAGGATTCGATCGCACGCGCGGCCGCGGCAACGGCGCAGGCCAAGCGTGTCATCGCGCAACCCATCTATTTCGCCTTCGACAGCGACGTGCTGAGCGATTCCGCCCAGGCCTCGCTCGATCAGAAACTGGCGGTGCTCAACGCCAACTCCGGGCTGCAGTTGCGCGTGGAGGGCAACACGGACGCTCGCGGCTCCGATGAATACAACCTCGCGCTCGGCCAGCGGCGCGCGGCCGCGGCCAAGCGCTATCTTACACAGCATGGCGTGGACGACAGCCGCATCACCATCATCAGCTATGGCGAAGAACGTCCGGCAGCGCAGGGCGCCGACGAATCCGCCTATGCGCAGAACCGTCGTGATGAGTTCTCGATCACTGCGGGGGGCGACCAATTGACCGCGCCGCCGTCCCCATGAGGCGCCTCGCCTCGGCACTCGCTCCGGTCGCCCTGCTGGCGACTGGAGCGTGCTTTGCCACGCATCAGGACGTGCAACTGCTTCGGAACGACCTGATGCGGATGCGCGCGGAAGCGGCCCACGCCGATTCCGCGCGCAGCGCGCAGCTCGGAGATGTCATCACCTCGCTGGGCACGGCGCGCGATTCGCTGAAGACGTTGAGTGCCAACCTGGCCAAGTTCCAGGGCGACGTGCGCGGCGACCTCTACGCCATGGGGCAACAGCTCATCCAGGTGCAGGAGCTCACCGGGCAGAGTCAGCAGCGCCTGCAGGAGTTGCGCGCGTCGCTCGACCAGCGTAACGCGCAGATGGGGGCCCAGCAGCCGCCACCCGGAGATACCAGCGCCGCGGCGAGCGCGGCCGCCGCTGCCGTGCCCGGTCCCAACCAGCTGTTTGATCTCTCGCTGAAGCAGCTGCAGGGTGGCAGCCCCGACGCGGCGCTCACCGGCTTTCAGACGCTGCTGCAGCAGTATCCGACCTCCGATGTGGCGCCCGATGCACAGTTCTATATTGGCGAGGCGTTCAGCGCGCAGGGGGACAGCGCGGCGGCCGACAGTGCCTATGCCAAGGTCGTCGCGCAATACCCGCAGTCCGCGCGCGCGCCCACGGCGCTCTACAAGCGCGCCCTCCTCATGATCGCGCGCGGCAATTCCACCGGCGCGCGCGCCGAGCTCACCCGGCTCATCAGGCAGTATCCGCATTCGGATGAGGCCAGGCTCGCGCGTGATCGCTTGAAAGAGCTGAAGTAGCAGACGCACGGCAGGAGGTGGCCATGACGAGGCAGCAGAGCGACGAGATGCCCTTCCTCGATCATCTCGAGGAGTTGCGCTGGCGTATCATCTGGTCGCTGCTGGCGCTGGTGGTGGCGGTGGGCGTGGGGTTCGTGGTCATGCTCAAGGTCAACATCATTGGCCTGCTGGCGCGGCCCATCATCCCGTATCTGGCCGGGCAGGGCGGCAAGCTCGTCTATACGCATCCGGGCGACCCGTTCACCGTGGTGCTCACGGCCTCCGTGGCACTGGGCGTTGTCCTGGCGCTGCCGGTCATCCTGTACCAGCTCTGGGCCTTCGTGGCGCCGGCGCTCTACCGCGAGGAGCGGCGGCTCGTCATCCCGGTGCTCTTCTTCGCCATGCTGCTCTTTCTGGCGGGGATCGCGCTCGCGTACTTCGTCGTGCTGCCGCTCGCCATTCCCTGGCTCATGGGGTTCCAGGTGCAGGCGCTGGCGCCAATGATCACGGTGCACGATTACTTCGACTTCGCCGTCAGCATGGCCATTGCCTTCGGGCTGGCCTTCGAGCTCCCTATCGTGGTGCTGGTGCTGGCGACGCTCGGCGTTGTCACGCCGCAGTTCCTCAACCACTATCGCCGCCACGCGGTACTGCTGTGCGTGATCGTCGGGGCGTTTCTGACGCCGGGCGATCTCGTATGGACGACGATCCTGATGTCCGTGCCGCTGTATCTGCTGTATGAGATCAGTGTGGCGCTCACGTACATGGTGTATCGCCGGCGGGAGCGCCGCGCGGCGCGGGACGCCGCCTCCACGGGGAGCGAGGCCACGGCGTGAGCCCGTGGTGCCTCACGATCCTCGTCCTGGCCGCCTCCCCGTCGTTGCTGCTGGCGCAGGGGGGCGGGCGTCCACCCACGGGTCCGCCGCGCCCCGTGGCGCGCGATACGGGCGCGCTCGTGCCCCGGCGTGATATGCTGCCGAACGGTGCGCGGCCGGATTCGACGACATCCGATTCGGCCGCGGCTCCGCAGCAGCTGGTCCAGTGGGCGCAGCCTGATTCCGTGATGGCCGCCCTGCTGGCAAAACAGGGGTACACCATCACCCGCTACCAGGGTGCCACGGTCGTCTTCGACGCGAACGGCCGCACATTGAAGGTGGATGGCGAGGGTGCCGTGCAGCACGAACAGACGCTGCTCGTGGCCGACTCCATTCGCTATAACGACGCCGCCAAGCGCGTGCGCGCCATGAGCGTGCCGGGCGACTCCGTGATCCTGCGCGATCCCGACCAGGGCACATCGGACATTCGGGCGGACAGCCTCACGTACGACATCGGCACCAAGCACGGAACCGGGACGAACATCCGGACGTCATCCGCGCAGGGCGGGCAGCAGTGGTACGTGACCGGCGGGCACGTCGGCTTCACTGCGGACAGCACCACGAACGGCCACCCGGTCTCGTACGGAATGGGCGCGTCGATCACCAGCGACAGCATGCCCGAGCCGGATTACCACTTCCAGGTGAAGGAGTTCAAGATGATCTCCAAGAGCCTGATGGTGGCGCGACCGGCCGTGCTGTACATCCAGGACATCCCGGTCTTCTGGCTGCCATTCGTCTTTCAGGATATGCGCTCCGGGCGCCATAGCGGCATCCTCCCGCCGCGCTTCGGCCTGAGCGACATCATCCGCACAGGATCCGGCTATCGCCGCACCATCGAGAACGTGGGCTACTACTTTGCGCTCAATGACTATATGGATGCGCAGTTCTCGCTCGACTGGCGGAGCTCCAACGGGGCGGAGACGAATCAGTTCGGGGTGAGCGATCCTGGCTGGTTGCGCTACAACGCGCAGTGGCACTACCGATGGCTGAATCGCTTTCTGAGCGGCGGGGTGCAGGCGTCCTATACGGATCTGAGCGATGGGTCCACCGATTTCGCGCTGTCGTGGCAGCACAGTCAGCAGTTCTCGCAGCGGAGCCAGCTGAGCGCGAGCGTCAACTACGAGTCGAACACCACCGTCCGGCAACAGCAGGCGTTCAACGTGGCGCAGGCGCTGGCCACGATCTACTCGTCGCTCAACTTCCAGCAGCAGCTGGGGCCGCTCTCGCTGAGCATCGGCGGGAACCGGCGCCAGTTCTCGGGCCGCTCGGAGGTGGATGAGACGCTGCCCACGCTCACCGTGACGTCCAAGCCGATCAATCTGGCCTCGTGGCTGGTCTGGTCGCCGAATCTGAGCGTGAGCAATACCGAGCAGCTCCATCTCGATCAGCTCGGATCGCAATTCGGCTTCCGCTACCAGCGCAACGCGCTCGGTGCGCTCGACAGCACGAAGGTCGAACAGAACACGCGCACCACGACGCTGAGCTTCGACACGCCGCTCCGCATCGGGAACTTCCAGTGGCAGAATTCCTTCCGCGTGTCAGACAATCTGGTGAACTTTCCGCAGCTCTTCCATCTCCAGAACGTCCGCGACACGTCGATCCATATCGACCGCGTGTACGCCCAGTCGTACCTGACCACCGTGGACTGGACCACAGGGATCAATCTCCCGTCCATCTCGCAGGGGAAGTGGAATCTCACGCCCTCCGTGCAGATCGTGAACGTGGACCCGGGCGGATACTGGGTGCGCAGCCAGCTCACCGGCGGGAAGTTCGTCCATCAACAGAAGCGGCTGCAGTACGGCCTGTCCATCTCCCCGACGTTCTTCGGGCTCTTTCCCGGCTTCGGGCCGTTCTCGCGGATCCGTCATTCGATCACGCCATCGTTGAGCTTCACCTACTCGCCCGCGGCTAGTGTGAGCGACGAATATCTGGCGGCGCTTGGCAAGACGCGGGCGACCTATCTCGGTGCACTGGCGCAGGAGCAGCTCACGTTGCACCTGAATCAGACGATCGAAGCCAAGGTCCGGGGCGCCAGCGACACCGCGCAGGGCGGTGCGAAAAAGATCAAGCTTCTCTCCATCGACGTCTCGCCGCTCACGTATGACTTCGAACGAGCCCGGGCCACACATGGGAGCGGCTTCGCGACATCGAACTTCAGCTACTCGCTGCGTTCGGACCTGCTTCCCGGCTTCGATCTGACGGTGGGCTACTCACTCTTCCAGGGTGATCCCTTGAGCGACACCGCCCAGTTCAAGCCGTTTCGTCAGACCATCTCGGCGCAGTTCTCGATCGGGCGGAACCAGAATCCGTTCGCCACGCTCACGCGCCTCTTCGGCGGCGCGGTGACGCCGGATTCGTTGACCGCGACGGAGCCATTGGGGGCCTCCAATCCGCTCATGCAGCAACCGAACATCGCGGGCGGCGCGGCCAGCCAGACACCGATCGGCGTGACGCCCAACGCGGGGTGGCAGGCGACCTTCAACTTCTCGTCCAGTCGGCAGCGCCCCATCGTTGGCGGGGAACAGGTGGTCGTGGATCCTGAACAGCTCTGCCGAGCGCAGTACGTCGACCCGATCCTCATTGATCGGTGCATCCAGCAGCAGCAAGGGCAGGAACAGCAGAACGCGGGCATTCCCACCACCGTGGGAGGGGCGCCGATCATCCGCTTTCCGGCCCGCTCCACGCTGCGAGCGAATCTGACGTTCAATCTCACCCCGCGCTGGGCCATGCAATGGGGAACCGGCTACGATTTCGAGGCGAACAAGTTCTCCGACCATTACGTCACGCTGCAGCGTGAATTCCGGAGCTGGCGCGCAACATTCGCCTTCACGTCGGCCCCCAACGGCAACTTCGCCTTCAACTTCTTCATTGCGTTGAAAGCCGAGCCCGACCTCAAGTTCAACTACGATCGGCGCACGTACCGACCGTAATCGCCGCCGGTGCGGTGCTCCGGTCGGCGCGATGTCCATGCAGCGATGCACGCTCGCTTTCAGCGCGGCTGTTGCATTGCGCCATCCGTGCCGCCCCTTGCAGGTCGCTGGCGCCGGTGGGACATTCGTCAATATGACCCAGGCGATCCTCATCGATGGCGCGTCGCTGACGCTGGAGGCCGTTCGCCGAGTCGCGATCGAACGTGCGCCCGTCGCCCTCGCTCCCGCGGCTCGCGATCGGGTACAGCGTGCACGCACCATCGTTGCGGACATCGTGCGCCAGAACCGGAAGGTGTACGGCGTAACCACCGGGTTCGGCAAGCTATCGGATATCGCCATCCCGCCTTCGCGTCTGGCCGAGCTGCAGGCCAATCTGGTGCGGAGCCACTCCGCCGGCGTGGGCGCGCTGCTTCCGGAAGCGGAGGTGCGTGCGATGATGCTGCTTCGCGCCAATGTGATTGCGACGGGCCGCACGGGCGCGCGCGCGGATCTGGTGGAGCTGCTCGCCGGGATGCTGAACTGTGGGTTGTACCCGCTCGTCCCGGAGCAGGGAAGCGTGGGCGCCAGCGGAGATCTGGCGCCGCTCGCGCAACTCGCACGGACGTTGATCGGTGAGGGAGCGCTCGCGTGTGATGGCGTGACCGGCGAGGCAGAGGCGATGTTGCGCAACGCGGGGCTGGAACCGATCACGCTCGAGCCGAAGGAAGGCATCACCCTCATTAACGGCACGCAGGCGCACACCGCCATTGCGGCACTCGCTCTGGTGGACGCTCGCCGCCTCTGGCGCGCCGCCAATGTGGCCGGTGCCATGACGCTCGAGGGGCTGCTGGGCACCCCGGTCGCCTTCGACGCGCGGCTTCAGGAAGCGCGTGGCCAGGTGGGGCAGGCGGAGACGGCCGCCATGCTGCGCGCCCTGCTGGCCGACAGCGCGATCTGGGAGTCACACCGCGACGGGGACACGAGCATACAGGACGCGTACTCGCTGCGCTGCATGCCGCAGGTCCATGGTCCAGTGCTCGATGCCATCCGCTTTGCGGAGACGCTCGTGGAGCGCGAGCTCAACGCGGCCACCGACAACCCGCTCGTATTCGAGAACGGCGACGTGCTGAGCGGTGGCAACTTTCACGGCCAGGTGGTGGCCCTGGCGCTGGATACGCTGGCCATCGCGCTCACGAACCTCGCGACGATCTCCGAGCGCCGCATCGACCGGCTGCTCAACCCCGATCTGAACCAGGGACTGCCCCCCTTCCTCACCCGCGATGCGGGTGTGAGCTCGGGATTCATGATGGCGCAGGTGACGGCGGCCGCGCTCGCGAGCGAGTGCAAGGTGCTGGCGCATCCCGCAAGTGTGGACACCATCCCGACTGACGGGAGCAAGGAGGACGTGGTGCCCATGGCCATGGCGGCGGCGTGGAAGGTCAAGCGCATCGTGCGCAACGTGCGCCACGTGCTCGCCATCGAGCTCATGTGCGGCGCGCAAGCCGTCGACGAGCGCGCGCCGCTGACCCCTGGTCGCGGCGTGGCTGAGGCGCACCGCCGCGTTCGCTCCCATGTTGCCCCGCTCGAGCACGATCGAGCGCTCACCACGGACATCGAGTCGCTCGCGACCGCGTTGGCCGATGGATTCTTCGACCCCTCGCTTGCGGAGTACGGCCCATGACGACATCCATCACTGACTCCTCCACCCGTGACGCGCGGCGCCCCGGACCGCGCCGCGTTACCGCACCGCGCGGCACGACGCTCACCTGCAAGGGCTGGCAGCAGGAAGCGGCGATGCGCATGATGATGAACAATCTGGATCCGGATGTCGCGGAACGGCCTGATGACCTGGTGGTGTACGGGGGGACGGGGAAAGCGGCCCGCAACTGGGCGTCCTTCGAGGCGATCGTCTCCACGTTGCAGCGCCTGGAGTCCGATGAAACGCTGCTCGTGCAGAGCGGCAAACCCGTTGGCGTGTTCCGCACACACCAGGGGGCGCCGCGCGTACTGATCGCGAATGCGAACCTTGTGGGGCGGTGGGCCACGTGGGACGTGTTCCGGGAGTTGGAGCGGCAGGGCCTTACGATGTACGGGCAGATGACCGCCGGATCGTGGATTTACATCGGCTCGCAGGGGATTCTGCAGGGCACATACGAGACCTTCGGCGCGGTGGCCCGCGAGCACTTTGGCGGTTCGCTCGCGGGGCGTCTGGTGGTGAGTGCCGGGCTGGGCGGCATGGGCGGGGCGCAACCGCTGGCCGCCACCATGCATGGCGCCGTCTTCTTGGGTGCGGACGTGGATCCCGCGCGTATCGAGAAGCGGGTGGCCACGGGCTACTGCGACCGGATGACCACCGACCTTGATGAGGCGCTCGCGTGGGTGAACGAGGCGCGAGCGCCCGGCACGCCGTTGTCCGTGGGCCTGGTGGGCAATGCCGCCGAGGTGCTGCCCGCGCTCGTGCAGCGCGGAGTGACGCCGGACGTACTCACGGACCAGACGAGCGCGCACGACACGCTCAACGGCTACGTGCCCACGGGGCTCACGCTCGCCGAGGCAGCCGCCCTGCGCGAGCGCGATCCCGCGGCGTACATCGCGCGCGCCACGGCCTCCATTGTCGAGCACGTCCGGGCCATGCTCGCTCTACGCGAGCGCGGCGCCATCACCTTCGACTACGGCAACAACATCCGGACGGTCGCGTTCGATGCGGGGGTAGCGAATGCCTTCGACTTTCCGGGCTTCGTCCCGGCCTACATCCGTCCGCTCTTCTGCGAAGGGAAGGGACCGTTCCGCTGGGTGGCACTCTCCGGCGATCCCGCCGATCTGTACCGCACCGACGCGCTCATTCTGGATCTCTTCCCGCACGACGAGCAGCTGAAGCGATGGATCACGCTGGCGCGCGAGAAGGTGCAGTTCCAGGGGTTGCCGGCGCGGATCTGCTGGCTGGGGCAGGGGGAGCGGGCGAAATTCGGCGTGGCGCTCAACGATCTCGTGGCGCAGGGCGAGATCTCGGCGCCCATCGTGATCGGCCGCGATCATCTCGACACGGGAAGCGTGGCGTCGCCATTCCGAGAGACCGAAGCCATGCGCGACGGGAGCGATGCGATTGCCGACTGGCCGATTCTGAACGCGATGCTCAACGTGGCGAGCGGGGCCAGCTGGGTCTCCTTCCATCACGGCGGCGGCGTGGGGATCGGCAACTCGCTGCATGCCGGCCAGGTGATCGTGGCGGATGGCAGCCCGGAGATGCGCGAGCGGCTGCAACGCGTGCTGACGAACGATCCCGGTATCGGAATTGCACGGCACGCGGACGCCGGCTATGAAATCGCTCGGCGGACCGCCGTGCAGCACGGGATCGACCTCCCGATGCAACCGCCGCGATAGCCTCCGGCTCGCGATGCCCTTCTTTCTCTAGTCCGGAGCCGTACGACATGCTCTCCGCGCGCTTCAAGCCGTGGCACGTTCCCCTGTTCGCCGCAAAGTACGCCTACCTGCATCTTCGGAAGCGACCGATACTGGTGCACTTCGAGGTGACCATGCGGTGCAACGCGCGGTGCTCGTTCTGTGACTACTGGAAGACACCGGCTGAGGCGAAGCAGCAGGAGCTCAAGAGCTACGCGGACGCGGCCCGCTACTTCAATCCGATGATGATCACTTTCACCGGCGGGGAGCCCACGCTGCGGCGCGACCTGGAGGACGTGGTGGCCGCCGTGAACGGGGCGGTGCATCTGAAGTACCTGTCGATGATCACGCACGGCGGCATGCTCACGCCGGAGCGCGCGAAGTCGCTCTGGGATGCGGGGATCAACCAGTTCAGCATCTCGCTCGACTTCCTGGATGAGCGGCACGACCAGGCGCGGGGCATCCCCGGGCTCACGGCGAAGATCATGCGCACGGTGCCGCGCATGCAGGCGCTGGGCATCGACAACATTCGCTTCAACACCGTGATCAAGGATGTGAACCTCGATCACATCATGGACATCGTCCGGCATGCTCATGCCATGGGCGTCGGGGTCGCCTTCAGCACCTACACGGACTTCAAGAACGGGAACGCCGACTACTACGTCAAGCAGGAGCAGTTGCGCCGTCTCGACGAGGTCATTGCGGAGCTTCTGGCGTTCAAGCGGGCGCATCGCGGTGTGATCGTCAGCTCGGACCATTACCTGCGGCAGGTGCCGCGCTATTTCCGCGGCGAGATGCACGAGCTCTGTCATTCCGGGCAGCGGACGATCCACATTGACCCGGCCGGGCAGGTGCGCCGCTGCCCGGACTTTCCCAGCGACTTTCACTGGACGGAGTTCCGCACGTACGAGCCGATCGACTGCAACGCCTGCTTCTATGCATGTCGCGGCGAGGCGCAGGCGCCGCTCACCATCTCGCGCATCCGCGATGTGATGGCCTGAGCACCGGCCGCGCAACCGCGGCGCACCGTCGCGGCCCGCGTTCGTCCTCACCGCTCCGCACACCGACTCGGCGTGGCCTGCGCTCGCCGTCAACCCTTCGCCATCCCAGTCCCCATGTCGCTGCTCTTCGTCAATGCGTCGCAGATTGCCACCTGCGCGGGCCCGGCGCGCGCACGTCGCGGCGCCGAGATGCGGGACGCCGGTATCATTGCGGGTGGGGCGGTCGCCGTGGAAGGGGCGGCGATTGCGGCGGTCGGCCCGCAGCCGGAGCTCGAGCGTGCATACCCTGACGCCACGCGCGTGGAGTGCGCGGGCGGGGTGCTCACGCCGGGGCTGGTGGACTCGCACACACACGCGATCTTCGGCGCCGCGCGGTACGAGGAGCAGGAGATGCGCGCCGCCGGTGTGGGCTACATGGAGATCGCGGCGCGCGGCGGCGGCATTCACTCGTCGGTGCGGGATGTGCGCGCGCGCACGGAGGACGATCTGCTGGCGCTCGCGCGGGGGCGCGTGGAGCGACTGGCCTCGTACGGCACTACCACGCTGGAGGTGAAGTCGGGCTACGGGTTGACGGTGGAGGACGAGCTCAAGCTGTTGCGGGTGATCGGGCGGTTGCGCTCGATGCTGCCCATGCGGCTGGTGCCGACGTGGCTGGGGGCGCACGAGATCCCGCTGGAGTGTCGGGGGAGCGAGTCGCGGCGTGCCAGTTATGTCAATTTGCTGTGCCATGACATGCTCCAGCAGGTCGCAGAGAAACAGCTCGCCGACTTTGCCGACGTCTTCTGCGAGCCGGGGGTCTTCACCGTCGCCGAGGCACGCGCCATCCTCCAGGCTGCACAGCGGCGTGGCCTCGGGCTCAAGCTCCACGCCGACGAGCTGGAACCCTCCGGCGGCGCTGAGCTCGCGGCGGAGTTGCAGGCCACCTCCGCCGACCACCTGGCCGCGATCTCGGAGCGCGGGATCGCCGCCCTCGCCGCCGCGCCCACCGTCGCCACCCTCCTCCCCGGCACCATGCTCTTCCTCGGACGCCGGGCTCAGGCGCCTGCTCGCGCCCTCATCGACGCCGGTGCCGCCGTAGCGCTCGCCACAGATTTCAATCCGGGCACGTCCCCGACCGTCAACTTCCCGCTCATGCAGATGCTCGGCGTGAGCCAGCTCGGGATGAGCGTCGCCGAAGTGCTTCTCGCCACCACGGTCAACGGGGCCGCGGCGCTCGGACTCGCCCACCGCATCGGCCAACTCGCGCCGGGCTACTCGGCGGATCTCGCGCTCTTTGACGCGGATGACATCCGGGAGTTGCCGTATTGGTATGGTGACCGTCGATGTAGGGCGACGTGGGTGTGCGGCAAACCTTGTTCGCCCTGTAGCGCGCCGGTATCTTGAACGTCTCCCCGCACGTGTCAAGCCGCACCCGGTTCGCCTGCCTACGGAGCTCATTACGCGCTGATGTCGAACGTCGCGAAGCTCAAGAAACGAGCGCTCGAATTCGAACAGAAAAAGCAGTTCGATCGGGCTCTCGAACTCTACGCGCAAGTCCTGGATCAGCTGGACGAGCCCGTGGAGGAAGCCGACATGGCGCTCTACAACCGGGTGGGGGATCTTCTCCTCCGCCACGGCGATGTGGCGCGTGCCGTGGATCGGTACGAGCAGGCCGTCGATCTCTACTCTGAGAGCGGCTTCTTCAACAACGCCATCGCGCTCTGTAACAAGATCCTACGCAATGCGCCTGGCCGCAGCTCCGTCTACTACAAGCTCGGGAAGATCAGCGCGCAGAAGGGATTCATCACCGATGCGAAGCAGAACTTTCTCGAGTACGCGGACCGGATGCAGCAGTCGGGCAATCTCGAGGAGGCGTTCCGGGCGCTGAAGGAGTTCGCGGACCTGTGCCCGGATCAGGATGACATCCGGCTCATGCTGGCCGATCAGCTCGTACGCAAGGACCGCAAGAGCGAGGCGATTGAGCAGTTCGAGCGGCTGTACGAGAAATTCCAGACGGAGGGACGGAAGAGCGAGGCGCGAGCGACCCTCGAGCGGATGACCGCCGTCGATCCGGACTTCGTCCCCAAAAAGATCGTCAGTACGCCCACGCCGCGCTCGAGCGATCTGATCTTTCTGGACGTCAATTACGATTCGCCCAGCCCACGTGGCGCCGCGCGGGGCAATCGCCAGACACCGGGTGGCCAGCCCGCCGTCAGGGCAGCCGCGCCGTCTCCTCCGGAGCCACCACAGGTGGGTGCAACCGACGGCGGCGATGGACCAGGCCACGAGGGCCCGCCGGCGGCGGCGGACGGAGCGCCGGCGATGCCGATCGAGTTACTGCCGATCGAGCCGCTGCCGCTGGCCGGGACGGAGGGCGCGCATGAAGCCGACGGCATGCCGGCTGACGCGCCGTCCGTGGCGGTGCCTGCGCCGGACACGGAGATCAGCCTCCTCACGGGATTCGAGCCCACGGAGCTTCCGCACGACACCGCCTCCGGCGTGAATGAGACACCACGCGTGGAGGATGCGACCACCTCTCCTATTGCGGATGGTGCATCCCTGGTGGACGTGCCACTGGATGATCTGCCGGCGCTGGAGGTGTCCTCGCCAGATCTGGAGCTCACGGTGGACGCCGACGGGGATTTTTCCCGTGACCTCATGCAGGATGCCGATCTCCCGATGCTCGACATCCCGCTGGAGGACGCGATGCCGGCAGAGGATGCGCTGCTCGCGCCGGACGCTGAGCTGCCGGGAATCGCCATGCCGGCCGCGGAGACGACGGAGGCTCCCGACACGAAGCGTGCGGGAGACGAGAGTGTGGCGCCGGTGGACATCGTCCGTATGGATGCGCCGGTGGTGGAGTCGGCCATCGAGCCGAAGACCGACGCAATGCTGGCGGAGAGCGCGCCAGCGCTCGAGGTAGAGGCGGATCCATCGCATGAGACTGCACCTGCCGATGGAACCGCCGAGGCGACCAGCGAGCCGCTCTCCACTCCCGATGCGCCCGTTGTCGGCGACGAGCCCGCCACCCCCGACGCGCGAGCGATAACCCCGCCGACAGGGGCGGCGGAGCTCCCGAGCGAGCCGGCGGAGTCCGCCGTCGACCGGATGCGGCGTGAACTTCGGGACGACCCGGCGAACTGGCTACTCCGCCGCCAACTTGCCGAGGCGCTTATCGAGGCGGGCGATCGGTCCGGCGGGCTGCGAGAGCTGAATGCGGCGATGTCGGAGCGCGAGCGCGCCTCCGATCTGGCGGCGGCCTGCGTTCTTGCGGAAGAGATCATTCGCATCGAGCCGAATTCGGTGCGGCATCACCAGAAGCGCGTGGAGTTCGCGGTCCGCTCGAACGACAGCGCCCGGCTGGTGGACGCATACCTGGATCTGGCCGAGGCGCTGTTCCGGATCGGGGAGCTGGACAAGTCCCGGGTGGTGTACGCGCGCGTGCTGGAGCTTGCGCCTGATGACCGGCGCGCGCGCTCCGCGATGCAGTCGCTCGGACGCGAGCCGACGCCAGCCAACGGGCGGCGAACGCTTGCCGCGGACAGCGCGCCCGCTCCGTCGCGCAATGGCGCTACGCGCCACGAGCCGGTGAATACCACGTCCGGGTCGGCGCCAACCGTCCGGGCCGCTCCCGACCGCCCGGCGCCGGAGAGCGATGCGGCGGGATTCGTGAACCTTGCCGACTGGTTACGCGAGGATACCGCTCCCACCTCCACGCGGATGATCGCCGAGGGCGTGCGCGAGCCCGCGCGAAACGAACAGGTGGACTTCAACGAAATGCTCGCGATGTTCAAGCAGGGCGTGGCGGCAAACGTCGACGAGATGGACCACGAAAGCCACTACGACCTGGGCGTCGCGTACAAAGAGATGGGGCTGCTGGATGAGGCGATCGCGGAGTTCCAGAAGGCACTCCGCGGCGCCGAGCACCGACTCCGAACCTGCGAGGCGCTCGGGCAGTGCTTCGTCGAAAAAGGACAGGATCAGATTGCCATCGCCATCCTGATGCGGGCACTCACCGACAAGCAGTGCACGGATGATATGCTGGTGGGAGTGCTGTTCCACCTGGGCTATGCCTCCGAGCGGTTGCAGCGATGGGCGGATGCGGCACGGTACTACGAGCGCGTGTTCGCGGTCGACATCCAGTTTCGCGATGTCGGCGACCGCCTGGCCGCGGTCCAGGCCCGGTGCCCATGAGCGCGGCCGTGCCCACTCCCGTCCGCGCCTCTTCGACGTTGGCCGCTGTGCAGGCGCCGGTGCGCGCCGTGCTCGAGGCGGTGCCCGGCGAGCTTCGCCGCATCGTGATGGACGGATTTCCGCTCATCGAGCAGGTGAACGGGCATCTCCTCCTCATGAAGGGGAAGATGTTCCGGCCGACGCTGGTACTATTGGCCAGCAGTGTGGAGGGACACCCTACGCCACGCGCCACTGCGCTTGCGGCCACCGTGGAGCTCGTGCACCTGGCGACACTCGTGCACGATGATTCGGTGGATCATTCCGTGCTCCGGCGTGGCATGCCGACCATCAACTCGCTATTCAGTCATCAGGTATCCGTCATCATGGGGGACTTCCTGTACTCGCGAGCGGTGGTGGAGCTGGTGCGCGGCGGCGACCTGGAGGTCCTGCGCGTTCTGGCGGACGCCACCAACCTGATGACCGTCGGAGAGATGCGGCAGCTGGCCGCGCTGGATGCGCTGCACTTCACGGAACAGGACTATGAGGAGCTGATCAGCGCCAAGACGGCATCGCTGCTCTCAGCCGCCTGCGAGATTGGTGCGCTGGCAGGCGCCGCGCGCTACCGCGCACAACTGGCCACCTACGGGAAGAACCTCGGCATGATCTTTCAGATCGCTGACGACTTGTTGGACTACACCGCCGAGGAAGCGGTGACGGGGAAGCCGAGCGGGCTCGACCTGCGGGAGCACAAGGTGACCCTCCCGCTCATTCGGGCGCTCACCACCATGGGCGCTGCCGAGCGGCGCGACGTGGAGGCGCTCTTCGCCTCGCCGGAACCGGAGGACGCGGCGGTGGAGCGTGTTGTCGCGATCGTTGAGAAGGAGGGCGGCCTGGAATATGCGCGACATCGGGCGGAGGCGTATGCGCGCGACGCCGCTGCCGCGCTTGCCGGACTGCCCGAGACGCTGGCGGCGGCCTCGCTTCACGAGGCGATCGGCTATGCCATGGATCGGAGTCGCTGATGCCGCGGGGATCTTCCGTCCGCCGTCCGGGGTTTCACGCACTGGTCCTGGCCATCGGGTTCATCGCCGGCGGCCTGCTGACGCAAGTGAGCCGGCGGTTTCTGCCGGCGGGGGCGGTCAAGGAGTTTCTGACGTCCGGCGTCACGCCATCGCTGGGACCGCTCTCGGTCGACCTGGTCATCATCAAGTTCGCGGTCGGTCCCGTGGCCGTGGACGTGTCGCTGCTGAGTCTGCTTGGCGTGCTGCTGGCCTACCTGATCGCGCGGTCCCTCTTTTAGGAGGTAGTTATGGGTTTCGGCAATCTGGGAATCGGTGAGATTCTTGTCATCCTGCTCGTTGTGCTTCTTCTCTTCGGCGCGAAGCGCATCCCGGAGATCGCGGGCTCCATGGGCAAGGGCATCCGCGAATTCAAGAGGAGCTTGACGGATGTGCAGGAATCACTCAGCCATCCGGCCAATGATGACCGGAAAGAGCGCCTGCGGCACGCCGAGCCGGTCGAGGAACCGCGCGTGGCGACTGACGACGAGGCACACCCTGAGCCGAAGCGGCTGCTGAGCTGATCGGCCACCCTCTCGCGCAACCTCGAGCGAGAGGGTGCCGGTCCACGCGTGCGCAGGACTCAGCCCTGCGCGCTCCGCGTCGCCTGTTCGATCTCCTTGCGCTTGTCGACAATCGTCGCGTTCTGACGCAAGCTGACCAGGAAGGCCTGAACGCGCTGCTGTCGGAGTTGCTGCAAGAGCGTGTCGCGCTGAGTCTTCTTCTGCTTCTCCCACGCCGCGCTGTCGGCCGGAACGCGCCGGTCCACGCGCATGACGAAGATACCGTCGTCGGTGCGGATCGGCTCACTCACGGCACCGGTCGAAAGACCGAACGCCGCGCCCACCGCCTCATTCGCCTGCCCGATGCCTGGCGCAGGTGCCGTGCGGGTGAAGGGCTTTGACTTCTTGACCGCGAACCCGGCCTTGCGCGCGGCCTGCTCCAGCGATTGTCCCGCCGCGACCCCCTTTGAAATCGCCTGCGCGCGCGTTGCCAACTGATCCAGCTTCTTCTGCTTGATGAGCTTGTCGCGGATCTCGTCATGCACGCTGGCGAGCGTCGCCTTGCCACCGGGTGTGAGCGAATCCAGACGTGCGAGATAGTAGGCATCGCCCGCATCCACGAGATCGCCGACCTCTCCCGGGTGCACGCCGCCAAACGCCCACGCACTCACGCTCGGCACATAGCGGCCGTTCCAGGTGAGCGGCTGTCCCTCGATCGCGACCGCCCTCCCCGACGTGAGGTGGAGGTGCGCTACGGCGGAATCGAACTTCGCCCCTTGTTCCGCTCCCGCCGCCATCTGCGCGAGCGTATCCGCCATCTCGTCCGTCTTTGTGGCCGAACTGTCGCTCTGCTTGATGGGGAGCAGGATGTGGCGCACTTCGATCGAGTCGCCCTTGCGCGCATCCATCTTGATGAGATGGTAGCCGAACTGGGTGAGGACCGGCTCGGAGATCTGTCCCGGCTTGAGCGCAAAGGCCGCGCTGTCGAACGCCGGCACGAACTGACCGCGCGTGGTCCACCCGAGCGAGCCGCCGTTCGCGGCGGAGGCGGAATCCGCCGATTCACGCTTGGCGACATCCGCGAAGCTCGCACCGCCCAGGATCTGCTTTCGGAGCGCGATGGCGTGCGCCCGCACTGCCGCGGAATCCGCCGCGGAAATCGTCCGCGGAATGGTCGTCACGGAGACCACGGCGCGTCCCGGCCGGTCGGCGAATTCCGACGGGTGGGTGTTGTAGTACGCCGCAATCTCCGCGTCGGACACCTTCACGGTGGAATCCGGAACGACGGCTGGCAGCAGGGCGACGTAGGACACCTGGGCGGAGTCGTGCGAGTCCTTCCAGTCCCGCCAGAG
>DASUKA010000034.1:0-11759 GCA_036278935.1 Gemmatimonadaceae bacterium | reverse complement strand
TCGCAGATACGCCGCTCGGCCGTCATCGTGTACGCCGGGGAGCGGGCGCAGCAGGAGCTGGTCCGCCATGCCGAACACCGCGGCCGTACTCCCGAGCCCCAAGGCGAGCGTGAGGACAACGAGTACGACAAAGCGCTTCTCGCGGCGGAGCATGCGCGCCGCACTACGTAGATCGATGAGCACACCGCTCCCCGGGGGCGCGCCGCCGAAGAGCGATGCTCGCCGGCCGCGGCCGGTGGCCGGCCGGGAAAAGCGCTGCCAGAGCACGCGACGAGCCGCGCGCAGCGTGTGGAGCAGGAGGTTCATGTCGGATCTCGGGTCGCCTGCGCACGCTGGCTCGCGCCCGTCGGCTTCCAACGTCTCGCCAAGCGGGCGCCGCGCGGCGCGCACTGTCCATTCGATGAACCACCGTGCGCCGCGATCCGTCACATGATGAAGCCACGCCGCCAGCAGCACCGGAGCGTCCCGCACCGCATGCGGCGGCTCTCCTCACTGATGCGCTGGGGTGACGGGGCCTCCACTTGTGCAGATGCCGTTCGTCCGGCATCGCACCCCACCCGCCCTCCGTCTTGCGCTCGGCCGGCGACAGGAGGAGCTTGATGCAGCACGTCCTCGTCGCTCCCGCTGCATAGATGCCCGTCGCCCCATCCCTCGCCCGCTCGAGAGTGCCCGCATGAAGACCGCCCACCCCGTTCGCGCGCTCACGCGCTTCGCGTACGCGCTTGCCGCCGCGTCGATGCTCACGTCCCCCGCCGTCGCGCAACAGCAGACGCTCCCCAACGAGACGCCGGCCCACTTTACCCCGCAGACCTCGACCTTCGACTACGTACGGCGCGATGTCATGATCCCCATGCGCGACGGGGTGAAGCTGCACACCGTGATTCTCATCCCCAAAGGCGCGCACGACGCGCCGATGCTCCTCACGCGCACGCCGTACGACGCCACCGCCACCACCACCTACGCGCAGAGTTCCCACCTCGCGCCTACGCTCAACGGCTACGACAACGCGCTCGATGTCATCATCCCGGGCGGGTACATCCGCGTGGTGCAGGACATCCGCGGCAAGTACGGCTCGGAGGGCGCCTACGTGATGAACCGCCCGCTCGTCGGCCCGCTCAATCCCACGAAGGTCGATGAGTCCACCGACACGTACGACACCATCGACTGGCTGGTGAAGAACGTGCCGGAGAGCAACGGCAAGGTGGGCGAGCTGGGGATCTCGTACGATGGCTTCGAGCCGCTCATGGCGATGATCAACCCGCACCCCGCGCTCAAGGTCGTCGTCCCCATGAATCCGATGGTCGACGGCTGGATGGGGGACGACTGGTTCCACAACGGCGCCTTCCGCGAGCAGAACATGCCGTACATCCTCGAGCAGGAGGCGACGCGCGACAACTCCGCCAAGTGGTGGACCAGCCACTTCGACGACTACGATGTCTACATGGACGCGGGCTCCGCCGGCAACCTCGGCAAGCTGCACGGCCTGGAGCAGGTGGGCTTCTGGCGAAAGATTCTCGCCCACCCCAGCTACGATTCCTGGTGGGGCCAGCAGGCAATGGACAAGATCCTGGGGGCGCGGCCGCTCACGGTCCCGGTGATGCTCGTGGCCAGCCTGTGGGACCAGGAGGATATCTACGGCGCCATCGCCGTCTACAAAGCGATCGAGCCGAAAGATGTGAACAACGACAAAGTGTTCCTCACCATCGGCCCCTGGCACCACGGGCAGGAGATCGAGGACGGCAGCTCGCTCGGCGCCATCGACTTCAACAGCAACACGTCGCTCTACTTCCAGCGGAAGATCCTGGCGCCCTTCCTCGCCCACTACCTGAAGGACGGCGCGCCCCCGGACAGCGTGGCGCCGGTGAACGCGTTCGTGACCGGGGCGAATTACTGGGAACGTCTCTCGAGCTGGCCCTCGGGGTGCGCGAGCGGCTGCGCCATTCACCCCACGCCGCTCTACATGGAGCCCGGACTCACACTCGGCTTCACCGCGCCAGCCGCGGGCGCGACGGCGTACGATGCGTACATTGCCGATCCGGCGAAGCCCGTCCCGTACCGCGCGCGGCCGAGCCAACCGATCGGCTACGTGCCGCCGCTCACCTGGGTGCAGTGGCTGGTGGACGATCAGCGCGAAGCGTCGGGGCGCACGGATGTGCTGGCGTACGAGTCACCCGTGCTCACGGACTCCATGCAGCTCAGCGGTCAGCCAATCGCGAACATCATCGCGTCCACCACCGGCACCGATGCCGACTGGGTGGTGAAGCTGATCGACGTCTATCCCGACGAAGTGGGCGACGATCCAGAGATGGGCGGCTACCAGCTCCCGGTCTCGATGGACATCTTCCGCGGCCGCTACCGCGAGAGCTTCAGCACGCCGAAGCCCATCACGCCGAACGCGCCGCTGCGCTATCGCTTCGCGCTGCCGACGGTGAACCACGTCTTCCTGCCGGGGCATCGGATCATGGTGCAGATCCAGTCGAGCTGGTTCCCGCTCTACGACCGGAACCCGCAGACCTTCGTGCCGAACATCTTCTGGGCGAAGCCGAGTGACTACAGGAAGGCGGAGCAGCGGATCTGGCACGAGCCGGGGCACGCGAGCTTCGTGGAGCTGCCGGTGGTGAAGAGGGGTGTGGGGGAGTGAAGTTCAGGGTGACGAGGAGATCGCGTGTCCACGCGGGACCCACGCGGGACCCACCCGCGACGCGCGAACTGGGACTCGAGGTGATGCAGGTGTGAGACGAAAACCTACACGTATTCAGAGGCGCGGCAGCGCCTCGCCACCCTGTTGGATCAAGCGCAGCGGGAGGGTCGCGTGCAAATCCGGCGACAGGACGGTTCGACGTTCGTGCTCCAGCCGGCTGCCGCCAAGCGTTCGCCACTCGACGTCCCCGGCGTACGCGCGCGGCTCGAACGAGGGGAGCTCGTAGAGCTTCTGCGCGCCGCGCGCGAGCGGGCCGGAGTGCATGTGCTCGAGCCACTCTCCCGCTCGCGGGTGCGGCCGGCGACACGGCCCGCGCGCCGCAAGAAGGGGCGCGTGAAGAAGCGCTGACTGAACCGTTCCTCACTCCCGCCAGGATGGAGATCGAGCGTCCATCGTCACTCCGCGCGCAGCACCTGCGCCGGGTCCACCCGCGTCGCGCGGCGCGCGGGCAGATAGGCGGCGGCCGCGCCTACGGCGACGAGCAGTACCGCGACGCCAAGCAGCGTCACCGGATCGCTCGGGCTCACTTCGAAGAGGAGACTCGCGAGCAGCCGCGAGCTGGCCAGCGCCGCACCGAGTCCAACGACTGCCCCCAGCGCCGTTACGACAAGCGCGTTGCCGATCACCTGTCGCCGTAAGTGGCCGGGCGTGGCGCCCAGCGCCAGCCGAATCCCCATGTCACGCCGCTGCTCGCGCACGGCTGTGGCCATCACACCGTACAGCCCGATGGCCGCCAACAGCAGCGCCACGATCCCGAAGCCGGAGAGCAGCAGCGCGCTCAATCGGGGCTGGGCGAGTGGACCAGCCAGATAGTCGTCCATGGTCAACGCCCGTCCAACACCGAACTGCGCGCCGAAGTTGCCGACGGTACGGCGTACGGCCGGCAGCACCGATGCGAGAGTCCCACGCGTCCGCAGTGCGACATAGCCCAGGGTGTAGGACTGGCGCCAGGGCAGGTAGATCGTCGGCGTCGCGTGCCGCAGGCGGCGGAATCGGACATCGCCCGCGACCCCGACCACCGTCCGCATGCTGGTGTCAGCCCCGGCGAACCGGAGATGTTTGCCGATTGGATCCTCGCCCTGCCAGAAGCGTCGTGCCACCGCTTCGCTCACCACCGCCACCTTCGGTGCATGCGTGTCATCGTCGTCCGTGAAGCCGCGACCGCGTAGAATGGGAATGCCAAAGGTGCGGAAGTAGTCCGGTCCCCCGCACTCGAGAGGCACGAACGGGTTTGCATCGGCCGCGGTTCTGGATTGGCCTTCCAGCACGGGCCTCACGATCCAGACCTGCGCACCGACGAAGGGTGGCAGCAGCACCGGTGTCTCGGCGGTGACACCCGGCACCGCGCGCAGGCGTCGGTTCAGCTCGTCGTACATCGCATCGAACTTCGCCAGCGACGTGTAGTTCGCGAAGGGAATGGCAAGCTCGAGGATGGAGAGGTGCTCGCTGGTGTACCCGAGGTCGATGCGGTCCAGGTACGCCAGACTCCGCACGAGCAGGCCGGCGCCGGCGAGCAGGATGACCGCGAGCGCCACCTGCGATGCAACTAGCCATTGCCGAATGCGGCGTCGCTGCCGAGTCTCACCACCAGAGCGCGAGTCGAGTCGGAGGGCAGAAGCGAGATTCCCGTGCGCTGCCGCAAGCGCGGGGAGAACACCGAAGATGAGCACCGCGAGGAGCGTCACAGCTGCGGCCACGCCAACCGGCGTGCCGGCAAGGTCAATCATGTCCATGCGCGGCAGCTCGGCCGGCGCGGCAGCGAGGAGTATGTGAAGCAGGATGTCCGCCGAGATGAGGCCGAGCACGCCGCCGGCGAGGCCGAGCAGCGCGCTCTCCACGAGGAGCAGTCGCGCGATCTGGCCGGCGCTCGCACCCAGCGCACGGCGAATCACCATCTCCCGCTTGCGCAACGCGGCGCGCAGGAGCAGCAGGTTGCCGACGTTCACGCAGGCGATGAGAAGCAGCAAAGCCACCGCCGCGGTGAGCACGATGAGGATCGGTCTCGCATTGCCGAGCACCGCCTGTGCGAGCGTCCGAACGGACGCGCCGGCGGGGTGGAGCGAAACCTGTTGCTGTCGGTCGAGGCGCTGCACCAGGGAGAAGAATTCCGCCCGTGCCGCAGCTGGGGTCGCACCAGGCGCGAGACGCGCGACGATATCGAACCCAACGCCAGGAAGGCTCCCCGCCGGGGTGGCCGTCCAGTAGTCCACGCCGGTGGGCTCATCGAGGCCCGGTGGTGCGACGCCAACAACCGTGGAGACGCCCTGATCTTCTGTCGTCGTCGTGAGGCGCATACCGACAACGTGAGGGTCACCGCCGAACTGCTGCTGCCATGCGCGGTAGCTCAGCACCGTCACATGCGATGTTGCATCGCGGTCTTCCGGCCGGAGCAGGCGGCCAAGCACCGGATGCGCGCCAAGCACATCGAAGAAATTGGCGGTGACGGCTGCTTGCTTCATCACGAGCGTCCTGTCACCCTCCCTCAGCGATGTGACAGAGGCGCCGAAGTGCACCGTGCCTGCAATGTCCCGCATGGTCCGACTCTCTCGGCGCAGTGCCTCGACCTCTGTCGCGGTCAACGGGAGCTCCACTGTCGGATCGCGGTACATCCAGAGCGTGACGATCCGATCTGGCTCGAGCACGGGCAGTTGCCGCAGCACGACGGCGTGGAAGACCGTGAACATCGCCGTGGCCATCCCGATGCCGAGGCCGAGGATGAGCACCGCCGTCACGGCGAAGGTCGGTGTGCGCCGGAAGCCGCGCACCGCGATCCGCGCATCGCGTAACAGCTGATCCAACCAGCCCAAGCTCCACATGTCGTGCGCCTGTTCGGCGAGCGCGGCCCGGTTGCCGAACTGGCGGAGCGCTGCGGCGCGGGCGTCCTCCGGGCTCAGCCCGCGCGCGACGCCGTCGCGCGTGAGGAGCTCCACATGGAACGCCAGCTCTTCGGAGAGCTCGTGCGTTCGCCCCGCACGCCCGAGTCGCGCGTAGAGCCGGCGCACTAGCACTCCGAGACGGAACAGGATGACGCGCATTATTCCGCCCGCAACGCGCTCACCGGATCGATGCGAGTGATCGCGCATGCCGGGATGACGCTGGCAACTCCCGCCACGCTGAGGAGCGCCGCCGCAACAGCTGCAAGCGTCACCCCGTCCGTTGGACTCACGTCGTAGAGCAAGCCCGCGAGCAGACGATTCGCCAGCAGCGCGCCAACCAGCCCCGCGCCCACGCCGAGCCCCGCGATCACGAGTCCGCGCCGCACGACCATCCGCCGCAGGTCAGTTGCCGTGGCGCCGAGCGCCATCCGCACCCCGAGCTCCCGCGTCCGCTGCCGCACCATCGTCGCCATCACGCCGAACAGCCCGACGGCGGCCAGCGCGAGCGCCGCGCCCGCGAAGATGGCGAGGAGCAGGGCATTCAGCCGTGGCTGCGCCAGTGGCCCGTCGAGGTAGCTCTCGAACGGCCGTGCGCTCACCAGCGCCACACCGGGCGCCGTCTCCCCGATCACACGCCGGATCGCCGGCACCAGCGCGGCCGCCGACCCGCTGGTGCGGATGGCCAGCGTTGTCGGCGCGAAGGGGAAGAACGACTGATGCAGCGGGAAGTAGATGCTGGGACGCGCCTCACGCAGGTTACGATAGCGCGTGTCCGGCACGATGCCGACGACGGTGAGCATCTGCCGCGACCCACCGCCCATTGTCAGTCGCTTGCCGATGGGATTGTCGCTCGGCCAGTAGTGCCGCGCGGCGGACTCGCTGAGCATCACGACCGCCTGCGCGCCCTCGCGGTCCGCCTCGGTGAAGCCCCGCCCGCGGAGGATCGGGATGCCGAGCGTCGCGAAGTAGTCCGGAGCGACCACCTCCATGTTGAGCACCGGGTTGGCGGCTCTGTCCGCCGCCGTCTCCCCTTCCGCCGCGGGTGCGCCATCCCATCCGCCGGAGCCTGAAAACGGTGCAGCGACCACGGGCGACGCACCCAGTACGCCGGGCAGTGCCCGGAGCTGCGGCAGGAGCGCGTCGAGCATCGCGGTCTGTTTGGCCGTGCTGCCGTACTCGTCGGAGCGAATGGCGAGTTCGCCGATCAGCAGGTGCGACGGATCGAGCGACAGCTTCGCGCGCTCAAGCTTGATGAGGCTTCTGGCAATGAGCCCTGCGGCCGAGAGCACGAGCAGGGCGAGCGCCATCTGTCCCACCACCAAGCCCTCGGTTGCGAAACGCGAGCGACGACTCGCGCCCTGGCGCGTATCCGACCGCAGCACCTGCTGCGGCTCCACGCGCGATGTCATGACTGCCGGCGCGAGGGCGAAGATCAGCATCGCGATGCCAGTGATGGCTACGGCGCCTGCCAGTGCTGCCGCGTTCAGGTGGATCTCGTCCAGCCGCGGAACGCCGGCCGGCGCGAAGGCCACGAAGCACCGCACCGCGCCGGCCGCCACCGCCACGCCGAGCACGCCGCCGGCGATCGCGAGCAGCGCGTTCTCAATGAGCAGCTGTGCCACGACCTGGGCGCGCCCGGCGCCGAGCGCCGATCGCACGGCGATCTCCCGCATGCGCGCGAGCCCGCGCACGAGGAGCAGATTGGCGACGTTGATGCACGTGATGAGAAGGAGCAGCCCCGCGGCAGCGGCGAACGCGAGCAGCGCGGGGCGGATATCGCCGAGGATGAGCTGTGGCAGTGTGTGGGCAACACCGTGGAGTGCGCGCTCGGGCGTCGGGGCCTCGGGACGGGCGAAGAAGGCCGTGAGCTCGCCGCGCGCATCGGCGGGTGTGGTGCCGGATCGGAGCCGCCCGATTACATCCAGCGCGATGAAGGACGTTCGGTCCAGCGGCGTGGACGGGATGAGCGGTGCCCAGAAATCCGTACCTCTCGGATAGTCGAGTCCCTGAGGCATCACGCCGATGACCGTGTAGACCAGATCGCTCCCGTACATGCGGAGTTGCTGGCCGAGGACGCGCGGGTCGCCGCCGAAGCGCTGCCGCCAGGCGGCGTAGCTCAACACGAGCACCGGCGCGGCGCCGCGCACATCGTCCGAGTCGCCCAACGCGCGGCCGAGTACGGGCCGCGTCCCGAGCATTTGGAAGAAGCCACCGGACACGAGCGCGCGGTGCAGCCGTGTGATCTGGTCGCCCAGTCGCACCGGCACTGCCGTGGCACCGTAGTAGCTTGCGAAGGCAACCTGCTCGAGCGACCGGCTGCGGCGCGCGAAGGCGCGGGCATCATCCAGCCCCAACGGGTAGTGGTCGAAGCCCTGCTTCCGATCCTGCCCCCAGAGTGCGACGACGCGAGCCTGATCGCGCATGGGGAGTGGGCGCAGGAGCACCGCATCGGCCACGGTGAACACCGCCGTCGAGAGTCCGATCCCCAGGGCAAGTGTGAGAATGGCGACGAGCGCGAAGGCTGGCGAGCGGCGCAGTGCGCGGAGTCCGATCCGCGCATCGCGCGCTGCGGTCTCCAGACTGCCCAGGCTCGACATCTCATGCGCCTGCTCAGCGAGCGACGTTCTGTTGCCGAACTTGCGAAGTGCCGTGGTGCGGGCGTCGTTCTCGCTCAGCCCGCGGGCCATCCCGTCGCGCGTCAGCATCTCCACGTGGAACGCCATCTCCTCAGAGAGTTCTCGCGACTGCCTGGCGCGATGGAATCGTGCACCGAACCGGCGCACGAGCATCCAGAGACGAAACAGGATTGCCTGCATGGCTCACCTCACCTGGCGCCGCGCTGAATGAGGTCCCCCGCACTCACGGCGTCTCCCTCGGACTAAGGACGCAGAGGCATCGACCCATCGTCATTCCGCCCGCAGCACCTGCGCGGGATCGACGCGCATTGCGCGGCGGGCGGGGAGGTAGGCGGCGACGAGCGTCACGACGACGAGCACCACGCACACGCCTGCGAGCGTAAGCGGGTCGGTCGGATTCACCTGGAAGAGCAATGACCGCAGCAGGCGCGAGGCGCCAAGTGCGCCGGCGAGCCCGGCGATGAGACCGATTCCCACGACGCCGAAGACCTCCGCGAGGATGAGTCGGCGGATGTGGCCCGGCGTCGCCCCGAGCGCCATGCGGACGCCGATCTCGCGCGTCTGCCGCCGCACGCCAGAGGTCATGACTCCGTAGAGCCCGATGGCCGAGAGCAGCAGCGCCACAAGGCTGAAGCCTGAGAGCAGGAGCGCGCTGAGGCGTGGCCCGGCGAGCGGCGCCTCGAGCAGTTGGTCCATCGTCTCTGTCTTCCAGAGGACGAGGTCCGGAAGGACGTCGTGTGTCGCGATGCGCAGGGCGGGGAGCATAGCCGAGAGCGGGCGGGTGGTGTGTACGGCAATGATACCGTTCCACAGCATGTTCGGCTGCTGCGCACAGTCGAAGTAGACGACCGGCCCGACGTTCTTCAGCTCTCGAAAGCGTGTGTCACGCGCGATGCCGACGACCGTGAACGCCGTGTCGCGAGTCGGCCCGAGCGCCTGCACGAGTCGCTTCCCGAGCGCGTCCTGGCCGGGCCAGAGCTGCTTGGCGAGCGTCTCGTTGATCACGACGACCCGCTCCGAGCCTCGGGCGTCGGCGGCGGTAAAGCCGCGCCCGCGGAGGATCGGGATCTCGAAAGTGCGGAAGTAGTCCGGACCCACAACCTCGAACGGCACAAACGGATTCTGCGCGCGCTCCGTCACCGGCTGCTCGACCGGGTCCAGCTTCGTCATGAAGAGCGATTGCCCCTTGAACGGCTCGCTCTCGATCGGCGTCGCCGCCACGACCCCCGGTGTGGCCTCGAAGCGGCGGATGAGCTGCTGGGTCACCTCGAAGGTCTGCGTGTCGCTGGACAGTACGCTCTGTGGCGCGGTCCACGAGAGGATGGATAGGTGATCGGGCTGGTATCCCAAGTCCACCGATTCCAATCGCGCGAGTGTGTGTACGAGCAGTCCTGCGCCCGCGAGCATCACCACGGCCAACGCGATCTGCATCGCAACTAGCCACTGTCGCGCACCCCGTGCTGACCGGCTCTCCGTGCCCGAGCGTGAATCGGAGCGGAGCGCCGCGCACGGGTGGATCCGCGACGCTATCAGGCTGGGCAGGACGCCGCACAGCAGCAGGGCGAACAGCGTGGTCCCCGCGGCGGCCGCGAGCGGTACGCCGAGCGAACCCAGCGCATCGAGCCGCGGCACCTGTCGGGGCGCGGCGCGCACGATGCGCAGCGCGGCCACAGCCGTCAGGAGGCCGAGCGCGCCACCGAGGGTGGCCAACAACGCGTTCTCAACCGCGAAGAGCCGCGCGACGTCCGCGGAGCGTGCTCCGATGGCGCGGCGGACGGCGATCTCGCGGGTGCGACCGAGGAGTCGGAGGAGCGAGAGGTTGCCGATGTTCACGCACGCGATAAGCAGCAGGAGCCCGACGGCGAATGTGAGTGCGTCGAGCGCTGGCCGTGCGCTGCCGAGCACGGTGTCGGCGAACGACTGTGCAGCGACGCCCGAGATCTCGAGGCTCACGGACGGCTGGCCTGGGGCCGAGGGGACGACGGCGAACGGATTCACGTTCTGCGCGAGCGCGAAGAGCCCTGCGCGCGCGGCGTCGATCGTCACGTTCGGCGCCAGCCGCGCCACAATATCAACCTGCAGCGGCATGTAATTCCGCGGGAGCGCCGCCCACGCGTCCGTGCCGCTGGGGTACTCGAACCCCGCCGGCGCTACACCGACGATGCGCGCGCGTTGCTGCAAGAACGGGATCAGGAGCGAGCGGCCGACGACGGAGGGATCGCCGCCGAAGTCGCGACGCCAGCTCGCGTAGCTCAGCACCAGGACTCGCGTCGCGCCTGGCTCTGCATCTTCGGGTCGGAGAAAGCGACCGAGGACCGGGCGCATGCCGAGCACATCGAAGTAGTTCGCCGTCGCATCTGCGACGGCGAGTACGACCGTCGTGCCGCGGTCCACGAACGGCTGCGCCCGCGCGCCCAGGTGATACACCCCGGCGACGGCGTTGAACAGCGCGCTGTCGCGTGCGATCTCGACGAGGTAGGTCGCCGGCACATCGAGATGCCGCCCGCTGCGGTCGAGCGGGTGCATGATGACCACCCGATCCTGCGCTGTGATCGGCAGTCGATCGACCAGGATGGTCTTGAAGACCGTGAACATTGTGGTCGACATGCCGATGCCGAGACCGAGGATGAGCACCACCGCCACGGCGAAGGTCGGCGAGCGACGGAAGCCGCGCACGGCGAGCTTCGCATCGCGGAGCAGGCCATCCAGCGAACCCAGGCTCCACATCTCATGCGCCCGCTCACCCAGCACCGTCCGGTTGCCGAACCGGCGGAGCGCCGCGGCGCGCGCGTCGTCCCGGCTCAGCCCGCGGGCCATCCCGTCGCGCGTCAGCATCTCCACGTGGAACGCCATCTCTTCGGAGAGCTCCCGTGCGCGCCCGGAGCGGCCGAGCCGCGCAGCGAGTCGCCGCGCGAGCATCGCAAGCCGGAAGAGCACAGCCCGCACCCTCACCATCACCTCACCCCGCGTCCGCCTGCATCACGCGCCCGATCGCCGCCACCAGCCGCTCGAACGCCGACGCCTCCTGGCCGAGCTGCTTTCGCCCAGCCGCCGTGAGGGTGTAATAGCGCGCGCGCCGCTTTGTCGGCGTGAGCTTCCACCTGGAACGTACCCACCCCTTGAGCGCCATGCGCTGCAGCGCCGGGTAGAGTGAGCCTTCCTCCACACGCAGCGCTTCGCCGGACAGCCGCTGGATGTGCTGTGCGATGCCGTAGCCGTGCAGCGGACCCAGGCTCAGCGTCTTGAGCACCAGCATCTCCAGCGTGCCGGGCAACAGCTCGTTGCGCGTACGATCGTCGGGCATCCTCGCGCTCCCTCAATACATAGTCATATAACCCCTGTCGCGCCTATATATGCAGTGCGCTGCGCCGATGGTCAAGGCGGGTCGGGAGCCTCGGTCGAAGCGAGGTCGGGTCGAGACCGGAGTCGGGCGTCATCTGGCGCACCATGCGACGCCATCACCAGTGCGCGATAGACGACCGGGCGCCTCTTCGCTCTACCAGCGCGCGAGCGAGGCCAGGCGCAGTGACCGCCGCGAGCGGCGCC
>DASUKA010000033.1:0-123363 GCA_036278935.1 Gemmatimonadaceae bacterium | reverse complement strand
ACCGCCTTCGCCACCTCATCGAAGCCGTGCGTGCGTGTGCGGATGAACTCGCGGTTCTCCAGCCCCTGCGCGATGATGTGATTGAGCATCGCGTTCAGGAGGACGACGTCGGTACCGGGCGTCATCTGGAGATGAATGTCTGCTCGGGCGGCCAGCTCGATGCGGCGCGGGTCCGCAACGATGAGCTTGGCCCCGCGCCGCTGCGCGCGCTTGAGCGCCGCGCCGAACACCGGGTGCGATTCGGTGGTGTTCGCGCCGAGCAGGAACATGACGTCGGCCTCGTGCTCCACCTCGCGCATGGAGCCGGAGGCGGCGCTGGTGTTCAGCGCGCGCTGCATGGCGCTCACGGACGATGAGTGGCAGAGCCGCGTGCAGTGGTCCACGTTGTTCGTGCGCAGCGCGCCGCGGCAGAGCCGCTGCAGCAGGTAGTTCTCCTCGTTGGTGCACTTGGCGGAGGAGAACATCGCCAGGCTCTCGGGGCCGCGCTCGTCGCGCAGCCGCTGGAGCTCCTGAGCGGCCAGCTCGAAGGCTTCCTCCCACGTCGCTTCGCGGAAGGGTGCGTACCAGTCCGCCGGCGTGGCCACGCGGTCGCGCGGGTCGCCCAGCGGGCCATCGTCAAAGGCGGGGAGTGCACGCAGCGGATTGAACTTCGGCCGCTTCTTCTTTGTCCGTCCCTCGCCCACGATGTTGCGCCACGGTCCGCCGCGACGCCCCCATGCGGCGCGCTGCTCGTCGCTCGGCTCGAACACCCATCGACCGTCGCGCTTCACCCACCCCTTACGGATGAGCGGCTTCGTCAACCGGTCGCGGTGCAGCACGAAGTCGAAGCCGAAGCGCCCCTTCACGCAGGTGGAGCCGATGTTCGGCGTCCCCTCCTCGATCCACGGGCTCTTCACCTGCACCACGTCGTTCCCGCGGACGACCAGATCGATCTGACACCCCACGCCGCAGTACGGACAGACGCTGCGCACCTCGCGCTCGGGCTGCTCCATGGTGCCGGCCTTCAGCTTGGCGAGCGGGAGGATGTCGTGAATGGCGCCGGTGGGGCACACGCGCACGCACTCGCCACACCAGGTGCACCCCGCGTGTTCCGGATTGCCATCGGCACCGACGATGATCTCCGCGTGCTCGCCGCGGTAGGCGACGTCCAGCACGCCCACCACCTGGATGTCCTCACACGCCCGCACACAGCGCGTGCAGAGAATACAGGTGGACATGTCGTGCTGGATCATCGGGTCGCCTTCGCGCTCGTCGCCGGTGCGAAGGGGAAGGGGAGAGCGCCGCGCGGTGGGCACATCGTAGCGACGCACGTACTGCTCGAACTCGTTGCGGGCGCCTCCGGCGGGAATGTCTTCCACCGGGTAGCGCTCGAGGAGCATACCGAGCACTGCCTTCCGGTTCTCGACCGCGGCCACCGATTCGGTGGTCACGATCATCCCGTCCTCCGCCGGAGCGGCGCAGGCCGGTACGAGCTTGGGCGTGCCGGCAACCGAGACAAGGCAGATCCGGCAATTGCCGGCGATGGGAAGCTTCGGGTACCAACAGAGCGTAGGAATCTCGAGGCCGACGGTACGAGCGGCATCCAGAATCGTGGAGCCCTCAGGCACCGATACGCCGCGCCCGTTGATGGTCAACTGTGGCATGGTCACTCACCTCCAGAGAGGGACGCCGTCTCTTTCGTATTATATACCCCGTACACCGACCTCGCGGAGGCCCCCGCACCGCTCATGCGATGGGCGCGGCATCACGGTGCATCCGCCGCGTACATCATACCACGAGGCGCGCGATTCCGGACATGCTTTCCGGACATCCGCCCTACCCGCGTGCAAGTCTGGCTCTGAGCGTGGCGGCTGCGCGCTCCCCGCTCGCGATAGCCCCTTCGATGAGCGGCGTGGCCAGATAGTCGCCCGCCAGCGCTACCGGTGCCTCGAGCGCGTCCGCGAGGGCACGGCCTCGCGCGCGATCGGCGGCAAAGCCTGGTCTGGCCACCGGCGTGCCCTCGTCAAAGCGGTACAGCCGCGCATGGGTGATGTGACCCACAACCGCAGGCACCATGCGCTCGATCTCGGGCATCATTGCGCTGGTGATCGCCTGGCTCGGTTGGCCAGCGAGCCGTTGTGTCGCATCGGGCGTCGGCCAGGCCAGCAGCACATCCCGGTCGAGCGGCGCCGCGCGTCCGAGCTTGGTGCCGTAGATGCCGCACGCGCTCACGTCCCGCGCCACGCGAGCATCCTGGAAGACGCCGAACGCTTCCCGCGCGAGTGGCGTGTCGAGCAGGAGCGCGAGCGTCCAGCTCTGCCGCATCTCCACGCCATCGAGCCAGGCGAGCAACGGGTCGGCGACCGTGCAGAGCGAACCGAGCAGCATGCGCGCCGTGCGAGGCCCCGTCGCGATCACGGCCGCGTCGCCGTGCCACTCCCGGCCATCGGCGGCGCGCGCGCAAAGGCTCCCGTCTTCGGCATGCTCGAGGGTGATCACGCGCGCCTCGCCGACATGGGCGGCGCCGCGCAGCGCCGCCACGAGCACCGCCGACCATCCGGCGTGGGGCGCGAGGAGTGTGCTGTCCATTCCGTACCGTCCGAGCGTCAGAAAGAACGCCATGCTCGCCTCGCTCCCGTGCATGGCGTAGAACCCGTTGAGCAGTGGCTCCACGAGCAGGTCGGCGGAGTGCTCGCCGACGCGCGAGCTCATGAATGCCCGCGCGCTCTCGCGATCGAGCGATGCGCTCAAGCGCTCGGCGCTCGCGTCCAGTTCCCAGCGGTAGCGCCCGAGCAGCGGGAGCAGCGATGCCCCGAGTTTCATCTTCTCCACCGGTCCGAGCGCGCCGAAGCCGAGCAGACTTCGCACCGAGCCGTACTGCACGGAGTACGCGTCGCCATCGTACAGCACGCGGTCGCGCCCGGGCGTGGGATGCAGGGCGGCGGGAATGGCATCCGCGCGAGGTGTCGCGGCCGGCGCACTCGTGGTGGGTGCGGGGCCGAGCAGTCGCATCGCGCGCACGAACGAGAGCGCCGCGAACTGCGCCCCGGTGTCGACCATGATACCGCCGAGGTCGTCGCTGCGCGCCCGTCCGCCCAGTGTGCGCCGGTCGTCGAGGAGCGTGACGGACATGCCGCCCGCCCGCAGTGTCGCGGCGGCTGCAACGCCGGCGAAGCCGCCGCCGATCACCAGAACGTGCGGAGTGTGCATGGCGCTCGAGATGAACGTGTGCATCGATCGCGAAGAATGCGCGGCATCCTATTGCGTGGATTTTTCACCGTTCCTATATTCGCGCACGAACAATAATTGATGACCGGCACGCGAGACGCCATGCGCGAGCGTTCTGCATTCCTCTCATTTCGCGCATACTCTATGCGTACGGATCCGTTGGCCCGTCCGGCAGCCGGGACGTCGGCGGGCTCGCGACGGGACGTGACGATGCGATGCCCGTGGCGAACGACCGGAAAGCCGGCGGAGTAGTGGAAACATGAGCGGTAGGACGATCGTCGTTTGCACGGCGGTATGCACGTCCGATGTCGAAGCGGGGATGGAGGACGTCGCCACCTGATGGCCATGGAGTCTCGATGGCGCGGTGGTTGATATCCCGAGCTGTTGGAACTCTTCGTGGTTCGCAGCCTATACGATCTCTGATGACCAACGTCCATAACATCGATCCATCAGCGCGCACGGCCGTCACGGCGGCTGATGGACGGACTCTCATGACCGCGCGCAGGCGGTGCGGCATCGATTCAAGGAGCCTCGACACGGCTCGATAGATGTGCGGCGGGCACACCTGTGTCCACCCACTCCGCCGCCGGCCCACCGGGGGGCCGGTCGGCAGCCACACTCCAGTATCGGAGACGATACCATGGCAACTGCGAAGAAGAAGACCGCGAGGAAGTCGACGGCGAGAAAGGGCGCAGCGAAGAAGTCGGTCGCGCGCAAGTCCGCCGCGCGCAAGTCCGCCGGTGCACGGAAGAAGACCGCGAAGAAGGCGGCCAGAAAGAAGAAGAAGTAAGACGTTCTCAAGTCGTTCCGTAGCAAAAAAGGCCGGCGGAAATCGCCGGCCTTTTTGCGTGCGTACGGTTCGGCCCGCGGCTCACTCGTGGATGGCGCGGCCCATGGAGTCGAGCGCCGCTTCCGCCACGGCTTCGGAGAGGGTCGGATGCGCGTGCACCGCGAGATCCACTTCCTCCACGGTGAACTCGTTCTCGCGTGCCACGTCCAGCTCGGCGATCAACTCGGTGGCATGGGGACCGATCAGGTGCGCACCCAGAATCTCGCCGTACTTCGTATCGCGAATGATCTTCACGAATCCCTCCGTCTCCCCCGCCGTGCGGGCGCGCCCGTTGGCCGAGAAGGGGAACCGGCCAACGGTGAAGTCGAGATGCTGCGCGGTGCATGCCTGCTCGGTCAGGCCGATCGATGCCACCTCGGGATGGCAATACGTCGCGTTGGGGATGTTGCCGTAGTTCACGAGATGCACGTCTTGCTGCCCCGCGAGCAGCTCAGCCAGCACGATGCCTTCGCGCGACCCCTTGTGCGCGAGCATGGGCGGGCCGACCACATCTCCCGCGGCGTAGATGCCCGATGCCGTCGTCTCCATCCGCTCGTTGATCTTGATGAAGCCGCGCTCGGTGAGTTGCACGCCCGCCTTCGCGAGCCCCACGTCCTCGATGTTCGGGGCGCGGCCGGCTGCAACGAGCACCTGGTCCGCCTTGATCTCCCGCGTCGTGCCGCCCGCGTCCACGGTGAGCGTCACCGAGCTCTTGCCGGCCTTCGCTCCCTTGACCATGGCGCCGGCGAGCACATCGATCTTCCGCTTCGTGAAGCTCTTCGCGAGCTCGGCCGAGACCTCGTGGTCTTCCAGAGGAAGAATGGTGGGCGCCGCCTCGATGAGCGTGACGTGCACGCCGAAGGCATGAAAGACATCGGCGAATTCGCATCCCACGGCGCCCGCGCCGACAATCGCGATGGACTTCGGACTCTTCTTCAGGTACAGCGCTTCATCCGAGGAGATGACCGTCGTGCCGTTCAACTCGAGGCCGATCTGCGGGAGTCCGCGCACACGCGATCCCGTGCTCACCACGATCGCCTTTTTCGCCTCATGCCGCTCATCCTTGCCATCCAGCGTGTGGACCGCCACCGCCCCCGGTCCGGCGATGCGCGCCGATCCCTTGATATAGGTGACCCCGTTCTTCTTGAAGAGGAAGCCGACGCCCCGCACGTTCTGGTCGCTCACCGCCTTCGCGCGGGTGGAGGCCACGCCATAGTCGAAGGAGAGCTCGCCCGTGGTGATCCCGAATTCCTTGGCGCGCCGGACGCGGCCGGCCAGATACGCCGATTCGAGGAGTGCCTTGGCGGGAATGCACCCCCAGGCAACGCAGGTCCCGCCGAGCTTGTCGCGCTCGACGACCGCCGTGGAGAAGCCGAGTTGCGCGCAGCGAATCGCCCCGACGTACCCCGCGGGACCGCCACCGATGAAGATCACGTCGTAGGAAGCCATGGATTGTGGAAGAAAGGGAAGGGAAGTGGCGCGCTTACCAGACGAGCATCAATGGATTCTCCAGCATCTGCCGGAGTGTCTGCAGGAACCTGGCGCCGGTGGCACCATCGATCACGCGGTGATCGCAGCTCATCGTCATACGAACGCGCTTGGCGACGCGCATCGTTCCGCCGTCCGCCACGGGCTTGTCCTCCACCGCGCCGATCGCCAGAATGCCCGCCTCCGGCGGATTGATGATCGCCGTGAACTGGTCGATGCCGAACATGCCAAGGTTCGAGACGGAGAAGGTGGAGCCGGTGTACTCCTCCGGCGCGAGCTTCCGCTCTCGCGCACGCGCGGCCAGCGCCCGTGATTCGTGCGCAATCTCCCCCAGTCCCTTGTGGCCGGCGTCGAAGATGACCGGGGTGATGAGCCCATCCTCGATCGCCACTGCCATGCCCAGATGCACCTGGCTGAAATAGCGGATGCGGTCGCCCAGCCAGTGCGCGTTCACCTCGGGATGGCGTACGAGCGCCGTGGCGACCGCCTTCAGGATGATGTCGTTGTAGGAGACCTTGTAGTCGTCGCCCATGGCCGCCATCGCCGCGCGCATCTCGGCCACGCGATCGAACGCGAACTCCGCGGTGAGATAGAAGGTCGGAATGGGACCGATGGACTCGGCCAGCCGCTTCGCGATCGTCTTGCGGAGCTGCGTGAGCGGCACGTCGCGGAACTCGCCTTCGATGGCGATTCGTGGAGCCGGCGCGGTGGCGGCAGCGGGCGCGCGCTGTACGGCCGCTTCGATATCCCGGCGAATGATACGTCCACCGGGACCGGATCCTTGGACGTTGCCGAGATCGAGTCCTCGCTCGGAGGCCAACCGGCGCGCCAGCGGCGAGGAGCGCAGGCGCTCGCCATTCGCCCGCGCGCCGGAAGGCTGCGGAGCGGAGGGAGCTGGACGCGGCGGCACCACGCCGGCGCTGCCGCCGGCGACCTTCCCCTGCGGCGGCGCCGATGCCTCCACTTGTGACTGCGCTGGCGTCTGAGGGATGGCGCTCGCCCCGGCGCTCTCCTGCGTGCGGGCAACCACGGCCGCCGGCGGCTCCGTTGTCGTGCGATCACTCGCCGGGGTGGGGCCGCCGGCCGCGACCGGCCCGGCCGCCCCCTCCGTGGCAATCAGTGCGGCGATGTCCTCATCAGGCGCCGCGATCACACCCACCAGCGCGCCCACCGGCGCCGTGTCGCCTTCAGCGAGTACCTGCTTGCGCAATACGCCCTCGCCGCGCGCCACCAACTCCATCACCGCCTTGTCCGTCTCGATCTCGGCCAGCACCTCGCCCTTGGTGATCTGGTCGCCTTCGTGCTTGATCCACGTGACGAGCCGCCCCTCTTCCATCGTGGGGGACAGCGCCTCCATTACGACTTTGGTTGCCATGATTGAGAGTCTCGGTTAATCGCGTCCGCGCTACGCCAGATACATCACCTGCTTGACCGCCGCAATCGCCTTGCGCGCGTCGGGTTTCGCGGCGCGCTCCAGGTTCTTGGCGTATGGCATCGGCACATCGGCCTGGTGGACGCGCACCACCGGCGCGTCGAGGTCGTCAAAGCACTCGCGCTGAATGTAGTCCACCACCTGCGCGCCCATCCCGCAGATCTCCCATCCTTCCTCGATCACCACCGCGCGATTGGTCTTGCGCACGGACGCGACAATCGCGGGAACATCCATGGGGCGCAGCGTGAGCAGGTCCAGCACATCCACGCGAATCCCCTCCTTGGCGAGTTGATCCGCCGCCTGGAGTGCGACCAGCACCATCTTGCCGTAGGTAACGATGGAGCAGTGCTCGCCCTCGCGCTTGAGCTGCGCCGTGCCAAGGGGGATGAGGTATTCCTCCTCAGGCACCTCGCCCTTGGTGTTGTAGAGCATCTCGCCTTCCAGGACGACCACCGGGTTGTCATCGCGCACCGCGCTCTTGAGCAACCCCTTCGCATCGTACGGTGTGCCGGGCGCGACCACCTTGAGCCCGGGAATGTGGGCGAGCCATGACTCCCACGCCTGCGAGTGCTGGGCGGAGAGCTGGAGCGCGGCGCCGTTCGGTCCACGGAAGACGATCGGAATATTGAACTGCCCGCCGGACATGGCGAGCATCTTGGCGGCGGAGTTCACGACCTGATCGAGAGCGAGAAGGGCGAAGTTCCAGGTCATGAACTCGATGATGGGCCGGAGCCCTACCATCGCCGAGCCCACGCCGACACCGGCGAATCCGAGCTCAGTGATAGGCGTATCGACCACGCGCATCTCGCCGAATTCCTGCAGGAGTCCCTTCGACACCTTGTAGGCGCCCTGGTAGACCCCTACTTCCTCGCCCATGATGAAAACGCGGTCATCCCGCTGCATCTCTTCTCGCAACGCCTGGTTCAGGGCGTCGCGGTAGGTTAGTACTGGCATCTATACGGGAAAAGGATCGTTGTGATGAGTGAATCAGTGGGCCAGTGAGTCAGTAGGTCAGGAACAGCTTCTAAAGCGAGGCGGGCGCGCCCGATGGGCACGTACTGACCCACTGACTCACCGATCAACTGACCAGCTGTCTTTTCAGTCTCCCGCCATCGCGGCGCTCAAGTCCGCATCGCTCGTGGTGTCCACGGTTACGTCTTCCATGAGCGATTCCACCGGCGGTTCGGGGCTGGCGTCCGCGAAGTTCCACGCGTCCTCGACAATCGCCTTCACCTCTTCGTCCAGCTTGGCGGTGTCGGCATCGGACCACTCGCCCGACTGCTCCAGCCGCTCGCGGAGGACCGTGATCGGGTCACGTTTCATGTGCTCCTCCAGCTCCTCCTTCGTGCGATACGTCCCGCTGACCGCATCGGACATGGAGTGCCCCATGAATCGATAGGTCCGCACCTCCAGGAGGGTTGGAATGTGCTCCGACCGCGCGCGGCTGATTGCCCGCGCCGTTGCGTCACGCACGGCCAGGACATCCTGGCCATCCACCACCTCGTTGGGCATGTCGTACGAGCACGCGCGCTCGGCGATGTCGTTGATGGCGGACGCGCGCTCCAGCGCTGTGCCCATCCCATACCGGTTGTTCTCGATGAGATAGATGACGGGGAGCTTCCAGAGCGCCGCCATGTTCAACGCTTCGTGGAACGCCCCGCCGTTCACCGCCGCTTCGCCAAAGAAGCAGAGACCTACCTGATCGCCGCCGCGATACTTGATCGCGAAGCCCACGCCTGTGGCCAGCGGGATGTGCCCGCCCACAATCCCATGCCCGCCCAGGAAGTTCAGGTCGCGGTCGAAGAGGTGCATCGAGCCCCCTCTCCCTTTGGACACACCATCCGCGCGGCCGAACAGCTCCGCCATGATGTTCCGGGGCGGCAGTCCGCGCGCGAGCGCCTGTCCGTGGTCGCGATAGCTGGCAATCACGTAGTCATCCGGCCGCAGCGCCGAGATGGCGCCTACCCCAACGGCCTCCTGTCCGATGTACAGATGGCAGAAGCCGCCGATCTTGCCTAACGCGTACGCTTCGGCGCATCGCTCCTCGAAGCGCCGGATGAGCAGCATGGTGCGGAGCAGCTCGCGATGGAGCTGGCTGTCGGTCGTCTCCTGCGGCTGATCGATACGTTTCTTCGCCGTCTTGGCCATGTACTTCGAATAAGGACTGAGGGTGAATGGAAAAGCTCGCTGCGGAGCAGCGCGGGAGCTGGCGAGCGCTCAGGTACCGGGCGCGATGCGCGGGTCGGGCGTTCGGCCATGTGCAGGATCCAGGGCGTTCATCCGTGGCACGCGGCGGCCTGCACCTGCTCCCACGCGTGGTAGCTCGATCGCACCAGCGGCCCGGATTCCACATGGCGGAACCCCATCTCCATTCCGATGTCGCGCAGCTCCGCGAACTCCTCGGGTGTGTAGTAGCGGTCGAGCGGGATGTGACTGTCTGACGGACGCAGATACTGACCCAGCGTCAGAATGTCGACGTCCACCTGGCGGAGCTCGCGCATGGTCTGAACCACCTCGGGGACCGTCTCGCCCATGCCGAGGATGATTCCTGTCTTGGTGGGGATGTCCGGCGCGGTGCGCTTGACGAACTCGAAGATCCGCATCACGCGCTCGTAGCGCCCACCGGGCCGGCACCGCTTGTACAGACGCGGCACGGTCTCCGTGTTGTGGTTGTAGATCTCCGGGCGCGCCTCGAGCACTGTCGTGATGCTCGCCTCGGTGCCCTGAAAGTCGGGGACGAGCACCTCCACCGAGCACTCGGGGAGCTGGGCGTGGATCTGCCGGATGGTCTCGGCGAAAATGAAGGCGCCGAAATCGGGCAGGTCGTCACGATCCACGGAGGTGATGACCGCGTGCCGGAGCCGCATTTCCGCGACCGCGCGCGCGACACGTGCCGGCTCCGCTACATCGTAGACCGGCGGCCGGCCGTGGGCCACGGCGCAATAGGCGCAGTTGCGGGTGCACACATCGCCAAGGATCATGAAGGTGGCGGTGCCGTGTTCCCAGCACTCGCCCACGTTGGGGCAGTGTGCCTCCTCGCAGACAGTATGAAGGCTGAGGTCGCGCATGAGCGTCTTGAGGCGGCCGTAGTTGGGGCCGCCGGGCGCCCGGACCTTGAGCCAGGAGGGCTTCCGCTCCGGGAGCGCCTCCGCTCTGTGCAATCCCATGATCTGGTAGACGGCTTGCTCCATACTCCTCTACACTGTAATGAGTGGCCGGGCTGCCTTGGCCCGCCGCCCGCATGCCGGAACACGGTCTGCTGCGCACTGGCTGGAGGGGGGCGGCGGCGCGACCACCAAAGCTACCCGCGTCCTTCACAAAGGGGTAGGCTTCCATAACCGGCAATGGCGCTGGGAACGGTTACGTCGCGAAGCGGGAGATCGAGAAGGGCGAGATGTCGTGGCGGCATTTCCCATCCAGCGCCAGCTCCGCCACGCAATCACCGGAGAGCGGGCCCAGAAGAATGCCGTTGCGGGAGTGACCGCAGGCGTACAGCAGCGACGGGTACTCCGGGTCAGGCCCCAGAATCGGGAGCAGGTCGGGCGTCACTGGGCGAAAGCCGCTCCAACGGCTCCGCACGGGAGCGGCGGCGAGCGCCGGGACAATTTCCTCGCCTCCAGCCTGGACTCTGGCCATTCCTTCCGGCGTTGTGCTGACGTCAAAGCCGGCGTCTTCCATGGTCGCTCCCACCACGGTCGTGCCATCACCGCGTGGCACCACGTACCCTCGCGGCCCGTAGGTGACATGGGCGAGGGGAACCGCCGAGACGGAGTACATCTGTCCGCGGATGGGCACAACGGGGAGCGGGCGCGGGAGGCCGTCCAGCGTCGCCGACCACGCGCCGGCCGCGAGCACGAGGGTGGGTGCACGGTATTCGGCGCCGGACGCGGTGACCACGGCGCAGTCATGTCCGCCCAGCCGAATGGCGGTTGCGCATTCCGGGCGCAGCGTGATTCGCTCCTCGCGTTGAGCCGATGCTCTCAGCGCGTCGATGAGCGCCACGTTGTCCACCGCGCCGTCGTTGGGGTAGAGGATGGCACCGGCCGCACGAGCGAGTTGCGGCTCCAGGGCATGCAGCTCGGCGCGACCCACCCAGTCGGCGCCCGCGGGGAGGTCGCCCGCCACGCGCTCCGCATCGCCGTCCCCTTGCACCAATTCCAGGATCCCCTTGCGATTGAGCGGAACCTGGATGCCCGTGGCTTCGGCCAACTCCTCGATGATGCCCGGATACCGGTCGCGCGCGGCGACGGCAAAGCGATGCGCTCGGGCTTCACCGCTCTCCACGCCAGGAGCCAGCATGCCCGCGGCAGCCGGCGACGCCTCCCCCGCGCGCCGCTGCGCGAGCAGGAGCACGTTGGCGTGCCGCCGGGCGAGCGCCGCGGCGCTCGTGAGCCCGACAATGCCGCCGCCCACGATGATCACATCGGGATGAGCGGAGCGGCCGGCCTGTCGCGGATGCGGTGGGCTGATATCTTTCATGGCAGGCACTGCGCACGCATCAGAAACGCGCCCGTGTTCGAGAGGCCCGTGTATTGCGGCATTCCGGCACGGGGTATGAAACCCTGGACGGTCGCGTCCGTAGTGTCAGCGAAGGCTCGGAAGTCCTGCTCCTGCGCGGAGATTATCACCATGCTACGCACCATCTTTTCTGTCGGCGTCCTCGCCGTGATCGGGTTGTTCCTGCTCTCGGTCGTGTTCAACATCCTCGGCGCCCTGGTGGGGATCACAATCTGGGCATTGATCCTGGCCGTCAAGATCGCCTGCATCGGTGCCGTCGCCTACGTGGTCGTCCGCCTGGTCAGCCCGCGCACCGCGCGCCGGCTGCGCGAACGCTGGGACGATCGGTAACGGCGAGAGAGGAGAAAGGAGAGAGGAGAAACGCGGCGTGAGTCACGAGTTGTGGAGTCGCCCGCTCCCCCGAGGGCCGTCTCACAACCCATGACTCACAACTCGTGACTCACAACGCATAACTCCCTACCGCCTCTCTCCTTTCTCCTCTCGCCTCTCTAGCAGTTCCAGCACGCTCCACGCCAGCAGCGGCACCATGATCTCGTGGTGCCCCGTGATCTCGTAGCCCGCTCCGCCGCCGAGCGTCGGGCGTTGCACCACATTCATGCGCGGGCGATAGTGCCGCAGCATGTCCATGTCGCAGGCCGTGAATCCCGTGGGGCGGCCATCGTGCAGGTTGCGCGCGATGGTCAACGCCTTCAGGAAGACTTCCGGAAGGATCACGGCGCTTCCCAGGTTCAGCACCACCCCTCCGTCGTGTAACGCCGGGAGCGACGCGGCAAGTTTCCGGAAATCGCGGTGGCTGGTGTCGCCGATGGCCGCTCCGCTCGCCGCTGGATGCTGATGGATGATCTCCGCCCCGATGGCGGCGTGCACCGAGCATCCAATGCCAAGGCTGGAGGCGGCGAGCAGCAGCGAGAGCTCCGGATGGGCGAGTGGCGGGCCGTCCTCCAGCGCATGGGCGAGTGACTCGGCCATCCCCCACCCACGTTCCATCCCCAGGCTGAAGGCCTCGTTCATTCCGCGACCAGTCTCCTCCGCCATGCCGAAGGTGCCGTCGCGCAGCCCCGCCGCCACGTCCTCGGACGTACCGCCCCAGCGCGCGATCTCGTAGTCGTGGATGGCGGCCGCGCCGTTCATGGCGAGGTGGGTGAGAATGCCGCGCCGCATGAAGTCGATGAGAATCGGTGCCAGCCCCGTTTTCACCACGTGGCCGCCCACCATCACGATCACGGCCCGGCGGCCCGCGGCTGCCGCGATGTCGCTGGCCACGTGCATGAAGTCGCGCGCTACCAGTACGTCTGGGAGCGCGCGCAGAAAGGCGCCGAACGAGTGATCATCGCCCGGGGGCGATGCGAACTCCTCAGCGCGTACCTTGTTTGGACGCCGCGCGATCGGGACGGTGCGGAGGTGCGAGAGGTCGGCCTCGCCACTCTCGCCGCCCGTCACGATCCGGCCGCGCTCGTCGCCGGGGGCTGGTACGATTGCAGGTAGAGGTTGATGGATCCGATGGACAGCTTCGACTTCATCTGCAACATGATGCGGCGGCTGTCGTCGCTCAGCCAGATCTCGGCCTGCCCCTTGTCGGAGAAAATCCCGGTGGTCTTGATGATCGGCTGAATGACGACGGCATCGAAGGTGCCGGCCGGTACCGTGACTCGCTCGCGCCGCAGCACACGGATGGTCACCGGGTTGCGGTCGGGGCGGAAATACCGGCTGAAGGTGTACGTCTCGCCCACCACCAGGGGAACGGTGCGGATGAAGTACAGGAACGAGCCATCATCCAACGGGTTGCGCACGCTCGGCTTCGGATCGTCCGCGTTCCCCTCCCGGTAGAGAGACCGCCTGGGGAAGATCTCGTAGTGGCTTTTCCGCTGGTACTGTCCTTCGTCGATGTTCTGCGTGTAGCGCACGGAGGAGAGCGTGGAGGTGTCGAACCAGCTCTCATACCGGTCGTCTACCCGAAAGAGCGGAATGCCGCCCTGGATCGAGAAGAGCGTGTGATATGCCTCGTGGTCACGCACCCGCTCGGTGTCGAGCACCTGCATGTACCCGGTTCCGACGTGCAGCTTCCCGAACTTGATGTCGTACGTGAGCTTCTCGCCTACGCCGAAGGGGCGCGCCGCCACGGTACTGTCCATGGCGGTGGCCGCCTGCGCGGTGACGAGCGGCGCAGGGTGTGGTCCGGCGGAGGCGATGAGTGCGGCGATGATGGCGAAGAGCTTCACGAGAGGGTTGGTGCTGAGGATGAAGAACGGGCGCGCTCCGGCCGGTGCGCTTTCGCGGCGCGCCCGAATCGGTAGAGATCCACCACGCCGGCGAACGGCCGAACACGGCTCTCGCGCGGCCGGAGATCGTAGCGCGATTCCAGCGGCACCGTCTCACGACGACGCGCCAGGGCCGAAAGCTTCATGAGCAGCTCCACGTTCGCCGCCCACCCATCCCAGTGCACGATCGGTGCGTCTCCCGCATCGCGCAGCAGCTCGCGCAGCAACGCGATGCGGTAGAGCCGAAAGGTGCTGAGGGGGTCCACGATCCCCGGGAGCTTGACGAGCGGACGCACGACCCACGGTGCCATACGGCGCAAGCGGCGGACCGGCGTGGGAGCGGCGGCGGGGAGCGCCGCCTGCTCGCCGACAACCAGATCGGCACCGCCCTCGAAGCACTTGACCAGCTCCGGGATGTGCTCCGGCTGGTCGGTGAAATCGCCCTGCATCATGATCATGGCGTCGCGGCGCGGGTAGCGTGTACGCCCCGATGCCGCCCGCACCAGCCGGTCGAGCGCGGCCGCGTACCCGCGACGCTCCTCGTTCCGTAGTACCGTGAGCGGAAGAACCTTGATGTACGGGCGCAACGTGTCCGGCGTGGCGTCGGTGCTCCCGTCATCGAGAACGATGACCTCGTACTCACGCGAGTACGCTTCGAACACACGACGGATACGCCAGAGGAGCAGCCCGATGGTGGGCGCTTCGTTATACGCCGGAATCGTGATGACGAGCATATCTGAACGAGTAATACACGCTTGCGCGGGGGGCGGTTCCTGTGTGCACGGGCCGCGGCGCGGGCGCGGTCCGCGCGGGTACGGGGGCCGCAGGGAATGCCGCAACTTCGCGGGAGCGGTCGGGAAAGGCAAACGCCTGGTGGAACTCCTGACGCATCCGGGGTTTGCGCTTGTCCCGCTGGCGCGTCTGACAGGAAATGGGGCAGCGCAGGTGAGCCTGCTGGCACGCGCGGTGTATAACCGAAGAGGATCGAGACAACTCGACGGAGGGAATTGACGATGATTCTCGCGAATGTACGCGCGTCCCTCGAGCGTGACGACGCGCAACTCGCACTCCGGCTCATTGCCGGCGGGTCGCGACACGAGCTCGAGCGCGCCGAGCAGCTGTTGCGTGATGGCGGGATCGACGCGCTGCTCGATGACCCGCGGCTCGTGGCAGCGCTACTCTCCTCTCACCTCGGAGGACGAGCCTCGCTCCCCCTCTTCTGGTACGTGGTGGTGCGGCGTGCGCTGCGCAGCGTTGGCGAAGATGACCGGGCGCTCGCTGACTACGTGGCGGCGATTCTCCTCCACTTCGGCATGCGCACGCGCGCCCAGCGCATCTCATCGGCCGATGACGAGGTGTACGAGACCCTCGCCTCGCTCGTCCACTCCCTCGACGAGCCCGACGCGCGCCGCAACTTCCTCGTCCGTCAGCACCTCGGCAACTACGCCCTCTGGCTGAGCGGACTCTTCCCCGACTTGATCGAGTACCGGCGGTGGCGCCGCGGTGGTCCGGATTTCGAATACTACGAGGATCTCGGGCGGCGCGGCTTCCAGCTGGCGGCCAACCACCGGCTGGCGCAGGAGCACGGCCTCTCGGAGCTCTTTCAGGAAGCCGCCGAGCGATTCGGTTCGCTGCGCATGGCGCTGAACGGCATCAGCGACGCCCTCTTCTTTCCCAATCACAACTCCCCCGACCGGCTCATGAGGCAAGTCCGCGACGAGGCGCGCTGGCGGAGGAGCTAGGGGCGAGTGAGGAGAAAGGAGGCGAGAGGCGAGAAAGGAGAAAGGAGAAAGGAGAGAGGCGAGGGACTGGGTCAGTGGGTCAGATGTCAGTGAGTCAGAAACGGCCCGCACGAGCACAGCCCTCTCTCCCACATGCCGTTCCCCCGCACCCTATACCCTACTCCCTTATACCCTCGCCTTTCTCCTTTCTCCTCTCACGTCTATCGCGCGCTGCACGAAGGTGCGGAACAGGCTCCGGGCCCAGGGGTTCTGGTCGCCCGTGAGCTCTTCGGGGTGCCACTGCACACCCACAGCCCACCACGCCGCATCCTCCGATTCAATCGCCTCGACCAGATCATCGCTGGACCAGGCGGCGAGGCGGAAGCCCTCGGCGATGCGCTCGACCGCCTGGTGATGGAACGAGTTCACGGCGAGATGAGTGGCGCCGAGCGCGTGGGCGAGACGGGAAGCAGGAGCTACATCAACGTCGTGCGAGCGCACATCATGCGCGCCGCCAGCATCATGCGCGAGCGCGCCGCGGCGCTGGCTCGGGATGTCTTGAATGAGCGATCCACCCAAGGCCACGTTCAGGAGCTGGACACCGCGGCAGATGGCCAGGACGGGGAGGCGGCGTGCGTGTACCGCGGTCACGAGCTCGATCTCCGTCGCGTCGCGCGCGGCGTTCACCGTTCCCAGTGCCTCGTGATGCGGCTCGTCGTAACGCTCGGGGTCCACATCCTCGCCGCCGGTGAGGAGGAGCGCGTCAACTGCATCGAGCATCCGGCTTGCGCTGGAGAGCGAGTGCAGCGGCGCGAGCACCAGCGGCACGCCGCCGGCGCTTTCGATGGCGGCCGCGTAGGCGGCGTTGAGCCGGATGCGCGGGGCGTTGTTCGACATCTCGGTGGTGGCCGTGATGCCGATGAGCGGTGCGTCGGGCATGGGGTGGCTGGCGGTCGCTGGCGCTTGCGCGCGCTGGTGAGCGGTGGATATCCTACGCGATAGCGGAGAATGATAACTCCCGGGAGGTCAGGCCATGCCAATGTACGAATATCGCTGCACCGCGTGTCACGAGACCTTCTCGCGCCAGGAGAAGATGGCCGAACACGACACGGCTCGCCCCGTGTGCCCCAAGTGCAAGTCGCGGAAAGTGATGCGGCTCATGAGCGGTTTCTACGCGCGCACCCCCCGCAAGTCGTGATCGTCCGCCTCCGCGTGGGCGTGCGCACGGCTCGGCAGCCAGCCACGTGTTCGAGAAACTCCGGCAGTCGATCCGGGACGCGATGAGCCGCGCGTCCTCACCCGCGGAGGGTCGCGCGGTTCTGGCGCTCATGCGCGAGGCGCTGGTCGAGGCGAAGGTGGGCCTCGACGGCGTGAAGACCGCTATAAAGGCAACGACCGCCCAGCTTGCGGCGGAGCGCGCCGAGCTCGAGACGATTCGCCGGCGAGGGCGTCTGGCCGCGCAGATCCATGATGAGGAGACGGTGCGCGTGGCCGCGCAATTCGAGCAGAGGACCGCCGAGCGCGTTGCGGTCCTCGAGCGGAAGCTGGAAGCCGAGCAGGCGGAGCAGGCGCTCGCGGAGAGTGAGATCGCGGAGATGACCGCGCAGTACAAGAGTGCCGCAGCGGGCGTCTGGCCGGCGGGCACGATGGGAACGCCTAGCGCGGCGCGTGCCGGATCAGACGCCGATGATGAAGCAGCCGCGGCTGCGCTGCGGCGACAGATGGACCGCATGGCTCGGGAGGCTGCGGCCGAACGTTCTCTGGCCGAGCTGAAGCGTCGCATGGGGAAGTAGCGCGAGTCCGTGGCGCTCGTGCGGTTCATCCCGTTCCCCGTCCGGAATCTGTACGAGCGGCCGGCCGGCGGGCTCACTGTGCTCGCTACCGGTCTCCTGGTGTTTGGCGTACCGCGTGGCGCCGCGGCGCAGCAGCGTGGAACGGCCGCGCCCTGCCTCGGCCAGCGCATCAGCGAGATCAGAATTCTCCCGTCGCCGCCGTACTCCGGGCACGAGGACAAGTGGTGGGAGACGCCGGTGCGCATCGCGAACTCCATCCACGCGACCACGCGCCCCTCGGTCATCCGCCGGTTCCTCCTGCTCCATAAGGGCGAGCCATGCCGGGAAGTGGCGCGCGCGGAGTCTGAACGCATCCTGCGCGCGCAGCCATTCATCGCCCGCGCACGGATCTCCGCGGCGGCCGATGGCTCCGGAGGGGTCATTCTCATCGTCCAGACCCGTGACGAGCTGACGCCGGTGCTCGATGTGCGCGCGTCGAACGCGAGCCCCTATCTCGACGGACTGCGCGCGGGCGACGGCAATCTGCTCGGGGGCGCGATCTTCGCCGCCGGATCGTGGCGGCACGGCGATCTGCGCGACCAGTACTCCGCGCACCTCATCGACTACCAGTTCCTCGGCCGGCCGTACACGCTCGATCTGTTCGGCCGGCGGGGCGATGCGGGCACCAGCAACTGGAGCATCGCGGCGAGCCATCGATTTCTGACCGATCTGCAGCGCATCGCGTGGCGGGTGAGCGCGGGACACCGCAGCGACGTCTTTCACTTTCTGCGCGGGACGCTGGATCCTGTGCCGGTCGGGATCGATCGCCGATTCTATGATGTGGGTGGCGTGGTGCGCGTGGGGCTGCCCGGTCGCCTGAGCCTGTTCGGGCTATCGTTTTCCGGCGAGGAGGACGCGGCCGGACTGCCGCCGGTACCGGACACCGGTGTGGATTATGGCGCGCTCCTGCCGCGTTTCGGCGAGCGCAGGAACGGGCGGGTGAATGCGCTCTGGGGCGTGCGTGACATCCACTACCAATCGGTGGCGCGCTTTGATGCATTGAGCGCCGAGCAGGATGTGCGTGAGGGATTTCAGCTCGGCATGCTCCTCGGCCGCAGCCTGCAGGTGCTGGGCTCGACGGATGATGACATTCTCGTGGCGTCGGACATGTACGTGGGCGGCGGGAGCGATCGGGTCTTCGCGATGCTCGAGGCGCGCGGGGAAGGGCGGCAGAACTACGACGCCAATGCCTGGGACGGGATCATCGGGAGCGCCCATCTGGCGCTCTACGACCGCCTCACCTCGACGCAGACGTTGACGGCGAACGTGGACTGGAGCGGAGGCTGGAAGACCTCCGTGCCGATGCAGCTCCGCCTCGGGGACCGCGAGGTAGGTGTACGCGGGTACGCCGCCTCGAACGCCGCTGGGGCGCGACGCGCGATCGTGCGACTGGAGGATCGATGGTATATCGGCAGCCCCCGCGGACAGGCCGATCTGGCGCTCTCGCTCTTTACCGATGCGGGGCGCGTATGGGCGGGCGACGCGCCCTTCGGTGTGAACACGCCTGTCAAGGTAGGCGCGGGTATTGGACTCCTTGCGGCCGTCCCCGCTGGCTCCAAGCGCACATGGCGGCTGGATCTCGCCTTCCCCCTGAGTCCGGACGGCCGTGCGCACTGGGAAGTGCGGCTCTCCACCACGAGAGTGCTGCGCATCGGGCTGCCGGAACCGCGCGATGTGAGCCGGAGCCGCGAGGAGGCGGTGCCGAGCAGCGTGTTCGATTGGCCGTAGCGCCCAGGGCCGCACAGAAGGAACATCACCATCGTGCTCCGGGGACGTGGATCCGATCAGCCCGGGTCGTGAAGCAGTGTGTGATCGGGGCTGGATGCGCGTGCGAGGGCACGTGGCACGAAGCGCTCGGGCGGATGGACTCCGCCAGCGGCCTGTTGCTCGCTCCACGGCACGATGGTAGGCGCCTGCTTGATGCACGCCACCCAGTGGCCGGGCTCCTTCTCCTCCAGGGGCGGCGCGATGGCGGCGCAGGCCGCGTCCTTGTGCGGGTGCTGGCAGCGGGGATGAAAGGGACACCCGGACGGCGGATTCGCCGGTGACGGAACATCGCCGGTCAGGATGATGCGCTGCTGCTGCACGGTGGGATCGGGAACGGGCACCGCGGAAATGAGTGCCTGCGTGTATGGCATGAGCGGGAGCGCGTACATGTCCCGCGATGCCGCCAGCTCCACGATCTTCCCCAGGTACATCACGGCCACGCGATCGGCGATGTGTTCCACGACCGACAGATCGTGCGCGATGAAGAGGTAGGCGAGACCCCGCTGCGCCTGCAGGTCCTGCAGCAGGTTGATCACCTGCGCCTGCACCGAGACATCGAGTGCGGACACCGGTTCGTCGCACACGATAAATGCCGGCTCCACGGCGAGCGCCCTCGCAATCCCGATGCGCTGCCGCTGTCCACCTGAAAATTCGTGCGGATAGCGTGCGGCATACTCCGGGCGAAGACCCACTTCATCCAGCAGCTCACGCACCCGCCGCTCGGCGGCGTCGCCTTCGGCCAGATGATGAATCGTGAGTCCCTCGCGCACGATGGCGCCGACGGTCATGCGCGGGTTCAGCGAGGAGTAGGGATCCTGAAAGACGATCTGCATCCGCCGCCGGAGCGCACGGAGCTGCGCTGCGCCGAGCGACAGCACGTTCACGCCGTCAAAGACAACCTCACCCGACGTGGGCTCCACCAGGCGCAGGATCGACCGTCCGGTCGTAGTCTTCCCGCATCCGGTCTCTCCCACCAGGCCGAGCGTTTCGCCGGGCGCGATGTCGAAGGAGATGTCATCCACCGCGCGCACCGACCCGACCATCCGCCGCAGGAGTCCACGTCTGACCTCGAAGTACTTGGCCAGGTGACGCACCGTGAGAAGGGGAGAGCGTGCACCGGGGTTCTGCATGTCGCCTCCCGCCTCCCGCATCACGCGCTCACTCCCTGCCGTGCGACCGAAGGGGCGTGGCGCGCGGCACGTCGCTCCGGTTCCTGGGCGAGGTGGCAGCGCGAGGTATGGCCATCACCGATCTGGTAGAGCGGGGGATGCTCGGCCGTGCACCGCTCCCAGGCGTAGGGGCAGCGGTCATGAAAGCGGCAGCCCGCGGGCCACGCGGTGGGCGGCGGCACGGCTCCGGGAATCACGCGCAACCGCTCACGCCCGTCACCCAAGCGCGGCATCGCCGCGAGCAGTCCCTCACTGTACGGGTGGTGGGCGGCGGCAAAAAGCGCGCGCACGGGTGCTTCCTCCACGGTCTCTCCCGCGTACATCACGATCACGCGCGAGGCGGTCTCCGCGATTACCCCGAGATCGTGCGTGATGAGCAGCACCGACATCCCGGTGCGCGCCTGCAGCGCCGAGATGAGCTCGAGGATCTGCGCCTGGATGGTGACATCGAGCGCCGTGGTGGGCTCGTCGGCAACGAGGAGCGCGGGAGTCATCATGAGCGCCATGGCGATCATCACGCGCTGCCGCATGCCGCCGGAGAGCTGATGTGGATACTCCCGGGCACGCTCCGCGGGCGCCGCGATGCCGGTGACGCGGAGCATCTCTACCGCGCGCTCCCACGCATCGCGCCGCGACGTGCGCGAGTGCACGCGCGCCACCTCGGCGACCTGATCGCCGACGGTGAACACCGGATTGAGCGCGGTCATCGGCTCCTGAAAGATCATGGCGATCCGGTTGCCGCGCACCGCGCGCATGGCGGCGCCATCGAGCGAGAGCAGGTCGCGTCCCTCGAAGGTGATGACACTGCCCGGCTCGATGCGGCCTGGCGGGTCGATGAGCCGCAGGATGGAGAGCGCGGTCACCGACTTGCCGCACCCCGACTCGCCCACCAGCCCGACCGTCTCGTGTGCGGCGACCTCGAAGGAGACATCGTCCACCGCGCGTGCCACCTGCTCCGCCCCCCGCATGGAGAAGTACGTGCGCAGATGCTGAATCGAGAGAAGCGGATCGGGCATGGCCGAGGGTGTCGCGTGTGGCTGCCGAGCGTGCACCGCGCGGTGCGAGGCTGGTAACGAGCGAGCGAGAACAGATATGGGGGGCGCGCCGATGTGCCGCGTGTTGTGGCGCGCCGGGCGCCCGCGTCGTAACATAGACGCGGGCGCGCCTTCCCGCACCGTTCCGTCCGGCCGCCCGTTCCCCCCGCCGCCGTGTCCTTCAAACCGGGAATCTCCTCCATGTCATCTCGTCTGCTTGCTGGTGCCTTCCTTGTGCTGACCGCCGGAACGTGTGCATTGGCGATGCCTCGATCGGCGGCGGCACAACGGCTGTCGGCGCAGGAGCAGAAGCTCAAGAGCTACGTGGAGCAGCACCAGCAGGAGGAGATCGCGCTCCTCAGGCAATCGGTGAACATCAAGAGCGCGACGATGGACCTTTCGGGGGTGCGCGCGGTCGGGGCGCTGTACCGGCAGGTGCTCGATTCCCTCGGCTTCCATACGCGCTGGATCAGCATGCCCGATTCGGTGAACCGCGCGGGTCATCTCTTCGCGGAGCGGACGGGGACGCACGGGAAGCGCGTGCTGCTCATCGGGCATCTCGATACCGTGCTGGAGGCTGACTCCCTGCGCTGGGGCATGGTGAACGACTCGACCGCCAAGGGCGCGGGGAGCGCCGACATGAAAGGCGGCGACGTGGCCATTCTGTACGCGCTCCGGGCGCTCAACAGCATTGGCGCGCTGGACGGCACGAACATCATCGTGGCCTTCAGCGGCGACGAGGAGCGTGCGGGGAGCCCGCTGAGTGTGAGCCGGGGGGATCTGATCGCGGCGGGGAAGCGGAGCGATGTGGCGCTGGCGTTTGAGGGCGGCAGCCGCGACAACGCCACCGTCGCGCGGCGCGGCGACAGCCGATGGATGCTCACCGTGCACGGGCGGCAGAGTCACTCGGCGGGGATCTTCCACCGTGGGGTGGGGGACGGGGCGGTGTTCGAGACCGCCCGCATTCTCGATGGATTCCGCCGTGCGCTCTGGCGCGAAAAATACCTCACGTTCAACCCCGCCATCATCGTGGGCGGTGCCGACGTGACCTACGACACCGTCCATGTGGCGGGGACGGCTGCCAGCAAACTCAACATCATCGCGCCGGTCACCATCGTAAACGGCGACCTGCGCTTTCTCACCGAAAGTCAGAAGGCGCGCGCGCGAGCGCGAATGCGGCGCATCGCCGAGCACGATAATCTGCCGGAGACCAGCGCGACGATCACGTTTCACGATGAGTACCCAGCTATGGCGCCCACGAAGGCGAACTACGCGCTGCTGGCCAGCTTCGACTCCGTGAGCCGGGCACTTGGCTACGGGCTGGTGAAGGCGCTGGACCCGGGCAAGCGCGGCGCGGGTGATATCTCCTTCGTTGCGCCGTACGTGACCGGGCTCGACGGGTTGGGCGTCTCCGGAACCGGATCCCACACGCCGCGCGAGCGGGTGAATCTCAATTCGCTCCCGATGGCCACGGAGCGGGCGGCGGTGCTGATCTACCGGCTGACGCGCTAGCGAGCGGGGGCGGGCTGACGTGCGGCGACGCGCCGCGCGGCATCAGACGTCCGCGCCGCTGCGGCGCCCGAGCCACGACGACGCGCGCGACAGCGGCCAACTCAGCAGCAGCAACGCGAGCACGATGAGCGCGTCCGTAGGGCTTCCTGTCACCATCACGCAGAGCAGCGCCAGCGTGGCGAGGAGCGCAAGCACGGGGAGCAGCGGATAGCCGCGTGCGCGGAACGGACGCGGGGCGTCGGGCTCCCGCCACCGCAGGGCAAAGAGCGCGGCGAAGCAGCAGCTGTAGCGCACCAGGATGAAGATGGCGCTCAACGCGAGCGCGGCCTGGAACGAGCCGCGGAGTCCCACGATCACCAGGACGACGGCGCCCAGCATGGCGCCGAGCGCCAGGTGCGGCGTGCCACCGGCGTTGATGCGCGAGGCCGCGCGCGGGAAGACCCCGTCGCGACTCATGGCGAGCAGCGTGCGCGTGCCCACCATCAGGATGGCGTTGATGGTCCCGATCACCGAGACGATCATGATCACGCGGATCACGGCATCGCCCGCTCTCCCCATGAGCGCGCGCGTGAGCGTGCCGCCCACGAAGGGATCGCCCGCCATCCGCGGCACGGGCACCACGGCCACGTACGCGATGTTGATGAGCAGATAGATGGCGATCACGAGCCACACGCCGCGGAACATCGACCGCGGAATCTCCCGCCCCGGGTCGCGCATCTCCTCGCCGCAGTAGACCACGGCAAAGTAGCTCTCGTACGTGAACACCACGCCCTGCATCGCGATGCCGAACGCCGCCACGAGCGCGAGGCCGCTCGGCACCGACACGGACGGAGCCGCGAGTCGGGGGTGCGGCAGGAGAAAGGCCGCCGCGACGAGCCCCAGCAGGGCAAGTGCCTTGAGCGCGCTGGTGATCTCCTGCGTCCGGCCGCTCGAGCGCACCCCCACCCACTGCAACGCGCCGATGCTCAGCAGCACCACCAGGTCCACGGCCACGGGATGCGGAGCGAGCGCGGGAATGAGCACGCCGCTGTATTCGCCGACCACGAGCGTGACGGCCGCCGCACCCAGGCACCAGGTCATCCAGTCCGCGTAGCCCACAAAGAACCCCGCCGCATTGCCAAAGGCGCGGCGCGCGTACACGTATGGCCCGCCGGCGCGCGGCATCATCGTCCCCAGCTCACTGAACACGTTGGCGCCGAGCAGCGTGTTGATCGCGCCGAGCACCCACACCGCGAGAAAGAGCGGCGCGCTGGGGAGCGCGGCCGCGATCTCTCCCGGAGTGCGCACGATCCCGCCGCCGATGACCGCGCCCACGGTGATCGCGAGTCCGAACGCGGTGCCCAGCACGCGCAACAGCCCACGCGGCGGCGCGGGAGGGGCGGCGGTGACCGGGGCAAGGGGCGGGCTCACCGCGCGGCCCCCAGACGTGCTGCGTCCACGCTCAGCCACCCGGCGCCTCGCCCCCCGCGCGCCCGAAGCGCCGCGCCAATCGCGACGCCGGCCAGCTTGCGAGCAGCACCGCCAGCACGATGAGCGCGCTCCGCACATCGCCCACAGCGATAGCGACCACCAGCGCCACCGCGATCGCCAGCGCGAGTGCTGGGAGCACCGGGTACCCCCAGGCGCGGTACGGCCGCGCCGCGTTCGGCTCCCGCAGTCGGAGGGCGAAGAACGCGATGAAGGAGAAGGCGTACATCACGATGATCAGGAGCGAGTCGAAGGCCAGCACCGCGTTGAACGAGCCGGAGAGCAGAAAGGCGACGATCACCACCAGGCTGAGCGCGAGGGCGACGTGCGGGGTGCCGCCGGCGTTCACGCGCGCGGCCTGGCGCGGGAAGAGACCATCACGGCTCATGGCCAGCAGGATGCGCGGTATCGCCATCAACTCGGCGTTGATGGCGCCGAGCACCGAGATGATCATGATGAGCCGGATCACGGTATCCCCTCTCTGGCCAAAAAGCGCCCGCGCCATGGTAGCGCCCACGAACGGGTCACCCGCGATCCGGCTTGCCGGCACGACGGCCAGATACGCGGCGTTGATCAGCAGGTAGATGATGATGACGAGCCAGACGCCGCGCAGCATGGAGCGAGGGATCTCGCGTCCCGGGTCGCGCATCTCCTCGCCGCAGTACAGCACGGCGTAGTACGCGTCGTAGGTGAAGATCACCCCCTGCATGGCGACGCCGAAGGCGAGCAGGAGCGACGTGCCGTGCGGCACCGGGCGCGCGGGCGCGGCGAGCGTCGCGTGCGGGACGACGAACGCTGCCACCACCAGTGCCGCAAACGCCAGCGCCTTGAGCAGCGTGGTGATCTCCTGCGTGCGGCCACCCGAGCGCACGCCGATCCACTGCAGCACAGCCAGCCCGCCGAGGGTAACGAAGTCCACGGCCATGGCGTGGCCGGCCAGCGCCGGGATCAGGCCGCCCATGTACTCGCCCACGATGATCGTGAGCACCACGGGGCCCAGACACCAGTTGATCCAGTCGGTATAGCCGACGAAGAAGCCGATGCTGTTGCCGAAGGCGCGCCGCGCGTACACGTACGGTCCGCCCGCATGCGGCATCATGGCGCCCAGCTCGGAAAAGATGTTCGCGCCGAGCAGGGTGACCAGGCCGCCGAACACCCAGACGGCCATGAAGAGCGCGGCGCTGGGCAGGGCAGCCGCGATCTCTCCGGGTGTGCGCAGGATCCCGCCGCCCACGGTCGCGCCGACGGCGATGGCCAGCCCGAACGCGGTGCCAAGAACGCGCAGCAGCGGTGGCGGCGACGCACGGCCGGTCGGGGGCGAACCGTCTCCCATGCTACCGGGCGGGGCGGGCGCACCCTGCGTCATGCGTCGCCGCCTACCGCTTCGTGCGTGGATCCAACGCGTCGCGCAGCCCGTCGCCTATCAGGTTGAACGCGATGACCGTGAGCACGATGGCCAGACCGGGAAAGAGAGAGATCCACCAGAGCGTGGCGATCTGAGAACTCCCATCGCGGATGATGTTGCCCCAGCTCGCGAGCGGTTGCTGCACGCCGATGCCGAGATACGAGAGTCCCGCCTCCAGCACGATGACATTCCCGATGCCCAGCGTGGCGGCGACGATCACCGGCGAGAGAACGTTGGGGAGCACATGGCGCCAGAGGATGTGCGGATCGCTCGCGCCGAGCGCGCGCGCGGCCACCACCATGTCCCGCTCCTTCACGGAGAGCACCTGCGCCCGCACGATGCGGCTCACGCCGAACCACCCGGTGAGGCCGAGCACGAGAATGAGATACGGGAGCGGGAGACCCCCCCAGAGCGCCAGCACCGCAATGAGGAGCAGGATGCGCGGGATGGCGAGCGCCGCATCGATGAGGCGCATCATGAAACCATCCACGCGCCCGCCGTAATAGCCGGCGATCGCGCCGTACGCGGTGCCCACCGTGGCCGAGACCAGGATGGCAAGGAGCGCCACGGTGAGCGACACGCGCGCGCCGTACACCACGCGGCTCAGCAGGTCGCGGCTGTACTGATCGGTGCCGAAGAGGTGATGGAGCGACGGGGGCTGTCCCTTGAGCGCGATGATGTCGGGCTGTGCGGCGGGCGAGTAGGGCGCGAGCCACGGAGCGAGCACCGCCACGGTGTACAGCGCGATGATGAGCGCGAGCGCGGTCATCGCCACGCGGTCGTCGCTCAGCCGCGACAGCGTCGCGCGCCACGGGCTGGCCGCTCTGACGTCCGGGGCGCGCCGGGGGATGACCATGCGGCTGGCCATCACGGCGGCAAGCGGCGGCACCAGCCAGACGACGGCGTGCACGTCAGGTGGCCCGCAGCCGTGGGTCGACCACGGCGTACAGCACGTCGGCCAGCAGATTGCCCGCGGCCACCAGCACCGCGCCCACGATCATCGCCGCCGTCACGAGCGGATAGTCCCGCGTGGCGATCGCGCGCACGGTGAGATAGCCCATTCCCGGCCATGCGAAGATCTTCTCCACGAACACCGCGCCACCCAGCAGCGCGGGCAGCGCCAGCCCAAGCAGCGTGATCACCGGCAGGAGGGCGTTGCGCAGCACGTGCCGGACAAGAATGGCGCGCTCGCCCACGCCTTTGGCGCGCGCCGTTCTGACGAAGTCATCCTGCAGCACATCCAGCACGGCCGCCCGCTGATAGCGCGCGATGAAGGCCGCCGACAGCAGCGTGAGCGTGGTCGCCGGCAGCACGAGATGCCACGCGCGGTCGGCCATGCGCCCCCAGAAACCGTACATCGCGTGCATCACCGGGTCGAACATCCCGGTGACGGGAAAGATCGGCAGCCAGTAGGCGAAGGCGAGCAGCATCATGATCGCCAGCCAGAAATCCGGCATCGAATAAAAGAAGAGCGACAGGGTGCCGATGCCGTGATCGAGCGCCGAGCCGCGATGCCGCGCCTGCACGAGCCCCAGCAGAATGCCGAGCGCGAAGCTGGCCGCGAGCGCGGCCGCCATGAGCACGAGCGTGTTCGGTAGCGCGGTGGCCAGCGCATTCAGCACGGGTTCGTGCAGCGAATAGGAGTAGCCGAGCTGCCCCCGCGCCACGGTGCCCAGGTAGCGTAGGTACTGCTCGGGAAGTGGGCGGTCGAGGCCGTACGCGGCACGCCACCGCTGCCGCACCGTCTCGGTGATGTTCGGGTTCTGGAGGGTGGTAAACGGGTCGCCGGGCGCGAGGTGGAGCAGCAGGAAGCTGAGCGTCGCGACCAGAAAGACGATGACCACCGCCTGCAACGCACGGCGGGCCAGGTAGTGCCGCATCCCTTATGGCGAGAGGCTGGCGAGCCCCACGCGGTCGCGCGCGATGCGCTCGTCCGCCGGGATGTACCACTCGGCGAGATTCACCCACCAGCCGTCGGCACGCATCCCCACCGGATGCACGCGCTGGTTCACGCCCACGGTGTTCACCGGCTCATACAGCCAGATGGCGGGGGCATCCGCGATGAGCGTCGCGTACGCGCGCCGGTAGAGCGCTTTGGAGCGTGCCGGGTCGAACTGGTTGACGGCGCTGTCCAGCAGCGCATCGAATGCCGGATTCTCATACGAGCCGATGTTCGCGCCCGAGGGGTCGCGCGCGGCCTCGCTTCCCCACACCTGACGGATGGTCGCCGGACTCGGGTCGAAAGTCATACTGTTGATCGCGGCGTCGAACTTCCGCTGCTGCTCGCGTTGCTGAAACAGGTTGAATTCCAACTGCTGCAGCTCCGCCTTCGCGCCCACCTTGGCGAACATCTGTTGCAGGAGCACCGTCGTGCGGATGCGGATGGCGCTGGCGGTCGGCGCCATGAGGGTGAAGCGCATCGGCACGCCATCCTTCTCGCGCACGCCATCCCCGTTGCTGTCGCGCCAGCCGAGCGAATCGAGCAGCGCGCGCGCGTGCGCGGGATCGAAGGGGAGCATGGGGATGGTGGTATCCGCGGTACTCTGGGCGCGCACTTCGGGTCCGATCGCCACGGCGCCCAGGGAGTCGAACACATTCGCCACCAGCCGCCGCCGGTCGACCGCCATGGTCAGCGCACGGCGCACGCCCCGATCCCCGAAGATGGGATTGGGGCGCCCCGCGTGATCCGGATCTCGCAGGTTGAAGACGAGATATCCCTGGCTGAGCGACGGATAGTGCAGGCGCTTGATCTCCGGGTGCTTCCTGAGAGCCGCGATCGCCTCGGGGCGGAGATACTCCAGGAAATCAGCGTCCCCCGCCAGCAGCCGGGTCACGGAGGCGACGTAATCGGGCGCGACGCTCCAGATGATGCGGTTGAGTCGCGGGCGGCCGCGCTGCCGGGCGGTATCCGCCACCACTTCGACGAGCGTGCCGGCAATCCAGCGTGAGAAGCGGAACGGGCCGCTGCCAATGGGATGGCGCGCGAAGCTCGACGTGCGGATATCGGCATGCTGCATCCCCGACAACAGGTGCGCCGGAAGCACGTACATCTGATACGAGGCGTCGAAAAACTGCTGCGGGTAGCGGCGGTGGAACCAGAAGACCGCGGTCGCCGGGTCACGGACGCTGACGGAATCGATGCCCGTGAGCAGCGGCGTGACGATCGACCCGGACGCGGGATCGCGATACGCCTCGAAGGTGAAGCGCACATCGCGTGCGGTCACGGGCGCGCCGTCCTGCCAGTGCGCGCGTGGGTCGATGTGAAAGGCGATCGAGAGGGAATCGGGGCCCCACGTCCATTTATCGGCGAGTGCGGGGGTATACCCCCGGTCGCCGATCGTGTTGAGATCGGGTCCCGGCTCGGCCAGTCGCTCGAAGATCGTGCTCCCCAGTTCCATGTCCGAGACCGTGGTCGCGAACAGCGGGACGGCGATGCTGGGCTCGCCGGGCGTGCTGATGACCAGGGTGCCACCATCGGGGCCGGCCGCGGAGGCAACATCGCGGGAATGACACGCCGCGGCGGCGAGGAGCAGGGGGGCGAGAAGAAGCTGGATGCGCATACCGAGGGGGTGCCGCCAGACGGGAGCGGCCGCAGTGGTGGGATGGGGGAAATGAAGGGACGCCGGAGGCAGGATGTCAAGGCAACCGGTGCATCCGGCGGCCGGTCCACCCAACAGACGATCGATAGGTGCCGCCGATTCACCCCTTCGCGCGGGCATGGTTTGTCCCGCCAACGCGGCCTAAATTATACGTGCTATCCGGCGATTTGAGGACCGGAAGCGTGCACACCCGGCAGGCTCGGCCGAGCACCCGCTCGCCGACGGTCCCATTGCGGGCCCGTCCATCTCCCGTCCGGGCTTTCCCTTCTTCTTGCCACGCGCTGCCACCCGCAGGTATGACAACCACCACACGGCCCGTGTCGCTCACCGACTCGGAGAGTTTCATCCCGCGCCACATCGGACCCACCGACGCGGACGTTCACGATATGCTCGGCGTGCTGGGCTACGGCACGCTGGATGAGTTGATCGACGCGGCGGTGCCGGCCGGGATCCGGACGCGCCGGCCGCTCGAGCTCCCGGAGGGGCGCAGCGAAGCGATCGCGCTCCGGGAGTTTCGCGCGCTCGCCTCGCGCAATCAGCGCTACCGGTCCTACATCGGAATGGGCTATTCCGGGTGCACGGTGCCGCCCGTCATCCAGCGCAACGTGTTCGAGAACCCGGCCTGGTATACCGCCTATACGCCATACCAGGCGGAGGTGGCGCAGGGACGGCTGGAAGCGCTGCTCAACTTCCAGACGATGGTCATGGACCTCACCGGCATGCAGATCGCCAACGCGTCGCTGCTGGATGAGGCAACGGCAGCCGCCGAGGCGATGCTGCTATGCCATAACGTGAGCGGCGGAAGCGGCAAGGACACCTTCTTCGTGTCGGAGGCCTGCCATCCGCAGACGATCGCCGTGGTGCGCACGCGCGCCCGCTCTCGCGGGATCACGGTGGTGGTAGGCGACCACCGTACGGTGGAGCTCGGCCAGCACCTGTGCGGCGCCCTCGTGCCGTACCCCACCAGCGAGGGTGCGGTCTACGACTATCGGCCGTTCCGAGAGGCGCTGGACGCGGCGGGCGCCATGCTCGTGGTGGTCGCGGATCTGCTCAGTCTGACGCTCCTCACGCCGCCGGGCGAATGGGGGGCGGACATGGTGGTGGGCAGCACACAGCGCTTCGGCGTACCGATGGGCTATGGCGGCCCGCACGCGGCGTTCTTTGCCGTGCGCGAAGCGCTCAAACGCCAGATTCCGGGGCGCATCATCGGTGTCTCGCGCGATGCCGACGGTGCACCCGCCCTCCGCATGGCGCTGCAGACACGCGAGCAGCATATCCGCCGGGAGAAGGCGACGAGCAACATCTGCACAGCGCAGGTGTTGCTGGCGGTGATGGCCGGCATGTACGCGGTATGGCACGGTCCGGACGGGTTGCGCCGCATCGCACAGCGAATCCACCGGCTCACCGAGATCCTCGCGGCCGGGCTGCGCCGTATCGGCTACCAGGTGGAGCCCGATGTCTTTTTCGACACCATCCGCGTGGAGCTCGGCGATCACCCGCTGGGTGCGCTCCTGCGCCGCGCGGATATGCATGAGATCAACGTACGCACGCTCGGTGAGCACGCGGTAGGCATCTCGCTGGACGAGACCACACTTCCGAGCGATGTCGCGGAGCTGTTCGTCGTGTTCAACTTCGGTGCGCCTCCGGGCTTCACGCCGGACGACGTAGCAGCGGAGGTGGACGATCGATACGACGAGCGCTTCGCGCGCACGAGCCCGTTCCTCACGCACCCGGTGTTCAATACGTACCACTCGGAAACGGAGATGCTGCGCTACCTGCGGCGGCTCGAGTCGAAGGACCTGTCCCTCACGCATTCGATGATTCCGCTCGGCTCGTGCACCATGAAGCTGAACGCGGCCGCGGAAATGCTGCCGGTCACCTGGCCCGAGATCGCCGAGCTGCATCCCTTCGTGCCGCGCGCCCAGGCCGACGGCTACCGCGAACTGTTCGAGCGGCTGGAAGCGGATCTGGCGGAGATCACGGGGTTCACGGCCGTCTCGCTGCAGCCCAACGCGGGGTCGCAGGGCGAGTATACCGGGCTGCTGGTCATCCGCGCGTATCACGAATCGCGTGGTGAGCCGCACCGGAACGTGTGCCTGATTCCAGGCTCCGCGCACGGCACCAATCCGGCGAGCGCCGTGATGGCCGGCATGCGCGTGGTGGTGGTGCGCACCGACGAGCACGGGAACATCGATGTCGACGATCTGCGCGCGAAGGCGGAGGCGAACCGCGCCGAGCTGGGCGCGCTCATGGTGACGTATCCCTCCACCCATGGCGTCTTCGAGGAAGGGATCCGCGAGATCTGCGACATCGTGCACGCCAACGGCGGTCAGGTGTACATGGATGGCGCCAACATGAACGCGATGGTGGGGCTCGTACGGCCGGCCGAGATCGGTGCGGATGTCTGCCACCTGAATCTGCACAAGACGTTCTGCATCCCGCATGGCGGCGGCGGTCCGGGAATGGGACCCATCGCGGTGGCCGCTCACCTCGCGCCCTTTCTCCCCGGCCACCCCGTGGAGCCGGTGGGCGGGAGCAAGGCGATCGGCGCGGTGGCGGCCGCCCCATGGGGGAGCGCGAGCATCCTCCCCATCTCGTATCTCTACATCCGGCTCATGGGCGGCGAAGGGCTCGCGCGCGCGAGCAAGATTGCCATCCTCAACGCCAATTACATGGCCAAACGGCTTGGCGAATTCTACCCGGTGCTGTATAGTGGTGGCCACGGGCTCGTGGCACACGAGTGCATCGTGGATCCACGCGCCTTCAAGGCATCGGCCGGCGTGGATGTGGAAGACATCGCCAAGCGGCTCATGGACTATGGCTTCCACGCGCCCACGGTCTCCTTTCCGGTGGCGGGCACGCTCATGATCGAGCCGACGGAAAGCGAGTCGAAGGCGGAGCTGGACCGCTTTTGCGACGCGATGATCGCGATTCGCGAGGAGATCCGCGCCATCGAGCAGGGAATCTGGGATCGCGAGAACAACCCGCTCAAGCACGCACCGCACACTATGACGCGCGTGGTGTCCAGCGAGTGGCCGCACCCATACTCGCGAGAGGTCGCGGCGTTTCCGGCAAGCTGGGTACGGGAGTGGAAGTTCTGGCCCGCCGTGGCGCGCGTGGAAAGCGCGTTCGGCGATCGGAATCTCGTGTGTGCCTGCCCTCCGGTGGCGATGTACCAGGAGTAGCCCGGCACGGGACGAGGAAGGGGAGGGAGCGAGGGAAGCGAATGCAGCACTGTTGTTCCTGCTCCACCGGTAGCGCATGCTGTGCGGTGGAGCAGGGGGATGGAGTCGATGCGGTATTGCTGTTTGGATCGGCCGGGCGCGATGGCCCGGCACAGACCGGCGTTGAAGCGCTGGCTCTCCTTCTGCATGGTCGCGCTGCTCGCGGCGGCCGTCGCATGCAGCGATGCTTCCACCAGGCCGGCCACGGGCAATACATCGGCGCGCCGGCCGGTGGATCTCTCCGCCCAATGGGTGCTCACGCCGCCCACGGCGGAGGACGTCGACTCGGCGCAGCTGCGGGCCGCCATGCAGCAGGCCGCCAGGGTGGATGGGCTGGCCAGCCTGCTCGTCGTGCGGCACGGCCACCTGATTGCCGAGCGCTATTTCGGCCGGGAGACGCGCGACTCGTTGCACTCCGTCCGCTCCGATACCAAGAGCGTGATCTCGCTGCTGGTGGGTATCGCGCTCCAGCGCGGCATTCTGCACTCCACGTCCCAGACGCTGTCGGAATTCTTCCATCCGCCGCTGCCGGTGCCGGACTCCGCCGAAGGGGCAATCACCATCCAGGATCTGCTCACCATGAGCGGCGGGTTCCGATGGAAGGAGGAGACAGACGTCAGCGAATTCAGCAACTGGGTGACGGCGCGCGATCAGATTGCCTACCTGTTCGCGCGGCCGCTCGTGTCCCCGCCGGGCAAGGAGTTCAACTACAACTCGGCGGCCGTTCATCTCCTCTCGGTGATCCTGAACGAGACGGCGCCCGGCGGCACGAACGTGTTTGCCGACAGCGTGCTCTTTGCCCCGCTGGGCATCCACATCCACGCGTGGGCGTTCGACTCGCGCGGCATTCCGAATGGGGGCGCGGGGCTCTGGCTACGGCCGCGCGACATGGCCAAGATCGGGCAGCTCGTGCTGCAGAACGGGATGTCTGGTGACAGCACGGTGGTGGCCCCATCCTGGATTCACGAATCCACCAGCCGGCAGATCACCACGCGGGAGGGGCTCGGCACCCTGGGCTCGGTGCAGTACGGCGATCTCTGGTGGCTCGGTTCCGCGGCCGGCCATGACGTGATCTACGCCTGGGGGTACGGCGGGCAGTACATCGTCATCGTGCCGGACCTGGACCTGGTGGTCGTCACCACAGCCGCCTGGCAGGGGCTGGGCCAAGCGAACCATCCGCACGAACAGGGGATCATGGATCTGATCGTGTCCGGCGTGATCCCCGCCGTACACTGAGGAGGGGTGAGTTATGGGTTGTGTGTAGTGAGTAATGAGTTCTGAGGGCGGCTCTTTCGCCCGCAGGCCGTTTCAGAACTCACAACCCATAACTGCTTCCGCGCACGCTACCCGACCTGCTTGGCGTACTCCTCGGGGCCCAGCAGCTGGTCCTGTTCGGACGCGTCCTTCACGCGGATCCGTACCATCCACCCCGCGCCGTACGGGTCGCTGTTCACGAGCGCGGGCTCCTTGTCGAGGCGTTCGTTCACTTCGACCACCTCGCCCGCGACCGGCGCGTACAGCTCGGAGACGGCCTTGACCGCTTCGATGGTGCCGAATGCGTCGTGTTTGCCGAAACGGTCGCCGCCCTTGGGCAGCTCCACGTACACCACGTCGCCCAATTCACCCTGCGCATAGTCGGTGATGCCCACCTCGACCACGTCCGGCTCGCTGGTGCGTCGTACGTACTCGTGATCCTCGGTATACAGCAGATCATTCGGAATGTCAGCCACGCGGCGTCCCCATCGATGAAGGTCGGCGCGAAGTCTATGGCCGCGCGCGGGCGGGTGTCAATCTCCGTGCTGCCGCGCGGCGTGGCGTCCGGTGCACCACGTGTCGCGCCACGTGCCCACGCCGCCGTGTGAAACCGCCGGTCGCAGGTCCCGCCACACGTTCCACGCCCCTGAGGGCTCGAAAGTTGCGCGACCCTGAGCTTTACCCATCCGTCCGTTCACTCGGGAGAGCCTGATGCTTCGTCGCGCACTCGCACGCGGGGCCCGCGCCGCTCTGCGCTGGCCCGTCGCTCAACAACTCACCGGCGTCGCCACTGATGAGGCCGCCACCAGCGACCGAACCCGGCACATCCGGTCCCGGCTGCACGATGTGCGCACGGTGCCGAGCATCTGCCCGTACTGCGCGGTGGGGTGCAGCACGCTCGTGCACGTGAAGAACGGCGCGATCGTGGATGTGGAGGGGAACCCCGAGAGCCCGGTGAATCAGGGGACTCTGTGTCCCAAGGGCGCCGACGTCTTCCAGTACACCGTGAACCCCAAGCGCCTCACGAAGGCGCTGTACCGCCGGCCGTACGGCACGCGCTGGGAGCAGGTGGACCTCGAGTGGGCGATGGACCGGATTGCCGATCGCATGCGGGAGACGCGCGATCGCACCTTCGTGCAGCGCGATGCGCGTGGGCGTCCCGTGCGACACACGCCGGCCATCGGCTTTCTGGGCGGCGCGGCGCTGGACAACGAAGAGAACTACCTGATCAAGAAGTTGTGTGTGGGTGCGGGGGTCGTCTTCGTCGAAAACCAGGCGCGCATATGACACTCGGCCACGGTCCCCGGTCTGGGGACGCCGCTCGGTCGCGGAGGCGCCAGCACCTTCCCGCGTGATCTGGCGAACACCGACTGCATGCTCATCATGGGCTCGAACTTCGCCGAGTGCCATCCGGTGGCGTTCCGCTTCGTGATGCGCGCGCGCGAAAAGGGCGCCGAGGTGATTCACGTGGACCCGCGGTTCAGCCGCACCTCCGCGTGTGCCACCCAGTACGTGCAGCTCCGCGCCGGCACCGACATCGCGTTTCTGGGTGGGCTCATCCATTACGTGCTCGAGAGCGAGCGGTGGAACAGCGATCCCTTCTTCAAGGAGTACGTATCACACTACACCAACGCGGCCACGCTCGTGGAGCGGCAATTCCGCGATGCGAGCGAGCTGGGCGGCGTGTTCTCCGGTTGGGAGGACGACTGGTACTGTCCCGACAGCTGGCAGTACGAGGGGACGCAGCGCGTGATCCACGTGGACAGCACGTACAAGGAAATCTGCGGCCTGCTCTCCTCGCACGGGCAGGGCATGCAGTCCGGCCGCTCCCTCGGGGGACCGCCGCCGAAGGACGAGACGCTGGAGGACCCACGCTGCGTCTTCCAGCGACTCAAGCATCACTTCGCGCGCTACACGCCGGAAATGGTGGAAGATATCTGCGGCGTGCCGCGCGACCGGTTCGTCGCGGTCGCTGAGGCGCTGCTCAGGAACTCGGGTCGCGAGCGGACGAGCGCGATCGCGTACGCGGTGGGGTGGACTCAGCATACCACGGGGCCGCAGATCATCGCCAGCGCGGCGATCCTGCAGCTGTTGTTGGGGAACATCGGCCGCCCGGGCGGCGGCATTCAGGCGCTGCGCGGCCATGCCACCATACAGGGCTCCACGGATATTCCGACCCTGTACGATCTGCTGCCGGGCTACCTGCACATGCCCACCTGTCTGCCTATCGACGAGACGCTCGATCGCTACGTCTGGAATGAGGGAGGATCCACCGGGCAGTGGGCGTTCACGCGCACCTACATGGTGTCGCTGCTCAAGGCGTACTTCGGCGATGCGGCCACCGCGGAGAACGACTTCGCCTACGATCTGCTTCCGCGCATCACCGGAGACCATTCGCTCATGCCGATGCTGGTGGCCATGCGGGAGCGTCGGCTCACCGGGCTGTTCATCATGGGGCAGAACCCGGCGGTGGGCGGGCCGAATGCCGGCTTCGCACGCGAAGCGCTGGGAAAGCTCGACTGGCTCGTGGTGCGCGATCTCTTCGCGATCGAGAGCGCGACATTCTGGTATGACTCGCCCGAAGTGAAGCGCGGCGACATCGCGCCGGAGGACATCGGCACCGAGGTGTTCCTGCTCCCCGGCGCCACCGTGACGGAGAAGGATGGATCGTTCACCAACACCAACCGCCTCATCCAGTGGCACGACAAGGCGGTTGAACCGCGGGGCGATGCGCGCTCCGACGCCTGGTTCGTCTACCACCTCGGCCGCCGTCTCAAGCACGCGTACGCACACTCCACCGATCCGAAGGACCGGCCCATCCAGGCGCTCACCTGGGACTATCCGGTGGAAGGCGCTCACGACGATCCCGTGATGGAGTACGTCCTTCGCGAGGTGAACGGCTACCGATGGGCACCCACGTGGGAGGGACGCGAGCAGGTGGAGGGCTTTGCCGAGCTCAAGGACGATGGCTCCACGGCGTGCGGATGCTGGCTGTACAGCGGCGTGCATCCCGGTCACAATCGCGCGGCGGCGCGTGCGAGCGATGACCTCTACATCTCACCGGGGTGGGGTTTTGCCTGGCCCAAGAACGTGCGGTTGCTGTACAACCGGTGCGCGGCCGATCCCGCGGGGCGTCCCTGGTCGGAGCGCAAGAAATACATCTGGTGGGACGAGGGCACGCACCGGTGGGCTGGCGTGGACGTCCCCGATTTCCCGGCGGACAAACGCCCCGATGACCCTGGCGATCCGGATGCGGGCGGGCTCGACGCGTTGTCCGGCGATTCTCCCTTCCTGCTGAAGCCGGACGGCAAGGCGTGGCTCTTCTTCCCCTTCGGGATGAAGGATGGGCCGATGCCCACGCACTACGAGCCGTGGGAGACGCCGGTCCATAATGCGCTGTACCCGCTGCACGGGCGCGACCCGTTAACCAAGACGTGGGACATCGAGGGGAATCCGTACAATGGCGAGGCGAACCCCGAGTATCCCTATGTGCTCACCACCTACCGGCTCACCGAGCATCACACCGGCGGTGGCATGACGCGATGGAACAGCTGGTTGTCGGAGTTGCAGCCCGCCGCGTTCGTGGAGATCAGCCCCGAGCTGGCGGCCGAGCGGGGGATCGAGCACACGGGGTGGGTGACGATACGCACCGCGCGCGGCGAGGTGGAGGCGCGCGCTCTGGTGACGCGCCGCATGCGCCCGCTCCTCGTGCAGGGGCGGACCATCCACCAGGTCGGCTTCCCCTGGCACTTCGGGTACGCCGGACTGGTGACCGGCGCGTCGGCGAACGTTCTGCTCCCGCTGGTCGGCGAGCCGAACGTGTCGATTCACGAGGGGAAGGTGCTCACCTGCACCATCCGACCGGGACGTGTGAACGGAGGAGCGCGATGATCGACATGCCATCAGGGCAGGAGGCGGAGCGCACGGCCGGAACGCGCATCGAGCCGGGTCGCGCGTACGGCTTCTTCACCGACACCACGCTCTGCATTGGCTGCAAGGCGTGCGAGGTGGCGTGCAAGCAATGGAACAACCTGCCAGCCGAGGACTTCGAGCTGAGCGGAGCGTCCTACGACAATACGCGGCAGCTCTCGGCGACCACCTGGCGACATGTCGCCTTCATTGAGCAGTTCGACCACGAACGGTTCACGCGGCTCGAGGCGCCGCCGGTGCCGCGGGCGCTTGCGGAGCAGAACACGGGCGTGGACGACGTGCCCCGCGACGGCCAGGGGGAACGCCCGGATGCGCGTGCGATGCTCCGCAACCTGCCGCAGGGCTTTGAGCCATGGGGGAACCTGACATCGAGCGAACAGTGGTCGCAGCCAGGTCAGCGGTGGATCTTCATGTCGGACGTGTGCAAGCACTGCGTGGATGCGCCCTGTCTGGAGGCATGTCCCACGGGGTCGATCATCCGCACGGAGTTCGACTCGGTGTATGTGCAGCAGGACGTGTGCAACGGCTGCGGTTACTGTGTGAGCGCCTGTCCGTTCGGCGTGGTGGATGTCGCGCACGATGGCGATGGCAAGGCGCACAAGTGCACGCTGTGCTACGATCGGTTGAAGGACGGGTTGGAGCCGGCGTGCGCGAAGGCCTGTCCCACCGACTCGATTCAGTTCGGTCCCCTGGACGAGTTGCTGCCGCGCGCGGCGGCGCGCGTGCAGGATCTTCGCTCGCGCGGCGTACCGGCCTATCTGTACGGCACGAACGGCGTGCTCGAGGACGAGTGTGACACGAGCCGCCTGGAGGGGCTCAACTGCTTTTTCCTGCTCATCGATCGCCCCGAGGTGTACAATCTGCCGGCTGTGCCTTCCCGCCCCTCCTCGCGCACCGGCCGCGGGGTGGCGGCCAGCGCGCTCGCCGCGCTCGGGCTCACCGCCGCGACGCTGCTCGCGTTCGGCGCGGGAGATGGCGAACGATGAGCGCGCATGCGATGTCGCCTGGCGTGAGGCGACCGCGGATCGTCCACGCACGCGGTGGCGGCGTTGCGGCGCCAGCGGCCCCTCCCGTGGTGGAGGAGCGGAGCAGAGGCTCGCGGCGCTCGCGCGCTCAGGTGACAGAGCAGGGGCGCGAGCCCGCGCCGCCCATCAAGGAGCCCACCTTCAAGTGGTACATCCCGATCTACTTCTGGCTGGGCGGCATCTCCGCGGGAAGCTGGATGGCCGCGACCGCCGAGAGTGTCGCGGGGGAGAACGACCGCGATCTCGTGCGCACGGGGCGCTACCTGGCGGCCACCACTCTCCTGGGCGGCACGGCGCTGCTGGTGTTCGATCTGGGGCGATCGGACCGCTTTCTCAACATGCTGCGCATCGTGCGAGCACGCTCCGCCATGAGCCTGGGCTCGTGGGGACTCACCGGCTTTGGTGCACTCACGGGAGCGGCGGCACTCATGCAGGCGGCGGAGGACGGGTGGCTGGGCCGGCGGCCATGGCTTGCGCGCGCCTCACGCGGTCGCGTGGGGCAGCTCACTCAGTTGGCCGGGATGCCGGCGGCGCTGTTCGTCGGGAGCTACACGGGCGTGCTGCTCTCGTCCACCAGTGTGCCGAGCTGGGCCAGGCGGGAGCGTCTGCTCGGTCCGCTCTTTCTGACATCCGCGCTCTCGAGCGGGCTCGCGGCAGTAAGCGGGCTGCTGCAGACGTTCGGCGCGGCACGTCCCGCAGTGTCGCGGCGGCTTTCTCGCGCGGAGGTCGCCGTCCTCGCGACAGAGCTGGTCCTGATGCAGCGCGGCCGAGCCAGAACGCGCACGCTGCCATCTGCGCGACGCGAGTCCAGGGGGCAAGCGCTGCTCCGGGGCGCCATTATGGGAGCGGGGATGGTTATGCCGCTGGCGATCCACGCGGCACGGCTGGCACTCGCGGCCGATGAAGGCGTCGATGATGAGGCGGTCAATGCATGCGCGGATGCGCTGATGCATGAGCGCGATCGGTCCAAGCGGTGGAAGAGCACGTGTCGCCGCGGCGGCGCGCGCGAGCGCCGCCGTCGGAATGCCGGATCGCGATCCAGCGTGGTGAGTGCGGTGGCCACGCTCGCCGGCAGCTTGGCTCTCCGCTTCCTGATCACGCACGAGGGGCGGCGCTCGGCGCGCCTGGCGGCGGATACGTGGGAGCTCTCGAGGCTGGCGGGGTACGCAACCGCGGAGATGCGCGCCGCGGGTGAAGAGCGGAACGTACCGGCGGCGCGCGGGCGGCGGCCGCGGCGTCGCACGCGGCCGCGGGGGGAGGTGAGAGGCGTCATCACGGTGGTGCAGGAGGACCGCATCCGCCTCGTGACCCGCCAGGGGCGAGGGTATCTCTTCACCGTTGGGAAGCGCTGCGCCACGCTACAGGAGCTCGAGCAGTGGCGAGATACACGTGTCCCCATTCGCGTACGCTATAACGGCTTGCCGGATGCCGGCGCGCGGGCGGAGCACATCGCGCCGGCGTAAGGGGTCACGCGCAGGCGCTCGCCTTCTGCCACGCGACATTCACCCCAGAATACATGCTGTTCACCCCAGAATCGTTGTCCCGCGCGGGGGCGCATCGCAGCTTGCTCCGAGTTCATCCAAGCAAGCGATCGATCCTCAGGAGGAAGAATGCATCTCGCGCATGTGATTGCGGTAGGCGCAGTTGTCGCGGTGTTGGGGTGTGGCGGCGGCACGCCGACCGGCAACAACGACACGGGCACGCTGCCCCCGCCCGCTCCGGGTACGGTGGATGTGAGCATCAAGGATTTTGCGTTCTCGGCCGATTCGATTTCCATCAAGGCCGGCACGACGGTCCGGTGGACCAACACCTCGAACGTCAACGCGCACACTTCAGTCAGCGATGACGGGACCACGTGGAACAGCGGCAGCCTGGCCTCGCCAGTTGCCGGCAACACATACGGTGGCAGTTCGACGGGGGGAAGCTTCTCCTTCAAGTTCGACCAGCCGGGTACCTTCCGGTATCACTGCCAGTTCCATCCGCCCACAAACCCTGCGTATGCGAACTTCCGCGGCGTGGTGGTCGTAACCCAGTAGTGCTGCTTGCGGGCGGATGAGTGAATGGAGCGCCCGACAGGCGCGTGATGGAGGTCCATCACGCGCCTGTCGGGCCCCGGATTGAAGGCCCCACCGTGCGGGCGACATGCCCCGAAATGACGTGTATACTTCGGGTCCATGCCACCCCCCGATTCGACGCGTCCCACCACCTCCGAGCGCCCAGGCAGTGTGCGCGCCGTTGTGCGCGCTCTCGCCTACCTCCTGCATTACAAGCGCGATACGGCCGGCGCCATCGTGGCGCTCCTGCTGGTGTCGGCCGCCACGCTGGCCACTCCGCAATTCATACGCATCGCCATCGATGATGGCATCGCTGGGCATCGTGCGCGCATCATCGTGCTGGCTGTGGCGGGGCTGCTTGGCGTGGCCGTGGTGCGTGGCATCTTCGCGTTCGTGCAGGGCTTCCTGGCCGAGCGCGCTTCGCAGGGCGTGGCGTACGATCTGCGCGACCGTTTGTTCGCTCACATCGGACACCTGAGCTTCAGCTTCTACGACAAGGTGCAGACGGGCCAGCTCCTCACCCGGCTCACCAACGACGTGGAGCAGATCCGCACCTTCGCCGGCACGGGCGTGGTGCAGGTCGTCGCCGCCGCGGCCATGCTCGTGGGCGCGATCGCGTTGCTCCTCGCCATCAACGCGATGCTCACGGTGGTCGTGCTGGCCACCATCGCACCGGTCGTGCTGCTGCTCGCGCGATTTGTCCGCCGCATCGCGCCGCTCTTTCGGCTGGTGCAGCAGGGTGTGGGACGCATCAACGCCGTGCTGCAGCAGGACCTCGCAGGGGTGCGCACCATCCGCGCCTACGGCCGTGAGCACGAGGAGGACGTGCGCTACAGCGCCGCCAACGACGAGCTGCTCGACCGCTACATCGTCACGATCCGCGCGATCGCCAACAACTTTCCCTTCGTCTTCTTCTTCGCCAGCCTCGGCACGCTCGTGGTGATCTGGGTGGGCGGGCTGCAGGTGATCGGCCACCGGCTCTCGATCGGCGAGCTGATTGCGTTCAACAGCTATCTCGCCTTTCTCGTGCAGCCCCTGCTCACGCTGGGATTTCTCTCCGCCGGACTCTCGCGGGCAGCGGCCTCGAGCGTGCGGGTGTTCGAGGTACTGGATGCTCCGCTCGAGGTGCATGACGCGCCCAACGCGGTGCCGCTCGGGAACGTGCGCGGCCGCGTGGAGTTCCGCGGTGTGTGCTTCCGGTATCCGGGCACGGAGCGCGACGTCCTGCACGACGTGAGCTTTGTCGCGGAGCCGGGGCAGACGATCGCCCTGCTGGGCGCCACCGGCTCGGGCAAGAGCACGCTGATCAACCTCATCCCCCGCTTCTACGACGTGACGGAGGGGAGCGTGCTGATCGACGGGCAGGATGTGCGGGAGGTGACGCTGGAGAGTCTGCGCCGCCAGATCGGGATCGTACTGCAGGAGGTGCGATTGTTCGCCGCCACCGTGCGCGAGAACATCGCGTACGGTCGCCCCGAGGCGTCCATGAGCGAGGTGGAGCGGGCGGCGCGGGCCGCGCAGGCGGATGCCTTCATCCGCGATCTGCCCCAGGGATACGAGACCGTGATCGGCGAGCGGGGGATCACGCTGTCGGGCGGCCAGCGGCAGCGCATCGCGATTGCCCGGGCGCTGCTCGTGGACCCGCGCCTCCTCATTCTCGACGAGAGCACCTCTGCCGTGGATGCCCTCACGGAAGCGGCCATCCGCGCGGCGCTGGACCGGCTGCGCGCCGGCCGGTCGCACACGGTGTTCATCATCGCGCAGCGCGTGAGCACGGTGCGCCACGCGGATCTCATCCTGGTGCTCGAAGACGGTCACATCGCGGCGCGCGGCACACACGAGGAGCTGCGGCGCGAGAGCGCGTTGTACAACGCGATCCTCGGCTCGCAGCTGGAGGGGATGACCGACGAGGAGCACTATGCCGCGGCGGGCTGACGCCCCATGACCGGTCCTCGTTTCGGGCTGGCCGCCATTGCGGGCCAGGGGGCGGGGCGGGCGCAACGGCGCGGGGCGACCGCGCGCCGCCTGCTCGGGGAGCTGCGTCCCTATCGCGGGACCATTGCCGCGGCGCTGGGGCTCATTCTCGTGTCGGCCGCGACGCAGGCGATCGGCCCCTGGCTCATTGGCCGCGCCATCGACGACAGCATTCGCACCTCGGATGCCGGCGGTCTCGCGCGCACGATGCTGCTCCTGCTGGGGGTGTATATCGTGGGCGCGGCCGCGCAGCGCGGGCAGACCTTCCGGGTGGGAACGGTGGGGCAGCGCATGCTGGCCGGCCTCCGCGCGCGGCTCTTCTCCCATCTGCAGCGTCTGCCGCTCGGCTTTTTTGCCAGCCACCCCACGGGTGATCTCATGAGCCGGGTGGTGAATGATGTCGGGACGCTCAATCAGCTCTTCGCGGGCGGCCTCACCCAGGTGATCGGCTCGCTCTTCGCGCTGGTGGGCATCCTCATTGCCATGGTGGCGCTCAACGTGCGACTCGCGCTGGCGAGCTTCACGATCATCCCCGTGATGCTGCTCGCCACCGCCCTCTTCGCGCGCCGGGCGCGACGCGCCTTCCGGACCACGCGCGAGACGGTGGGCGACGTGACCGCCGGCGTCGAGCGCGAGATCATCGGGGTGCGGGAGGCACAGGCCTTCGCGCGCACCCGGATGAACATCAAGCGCTTTCGCGAGTTGAACGCCGCCAATCGCAACGCGAACGTGCAGGCCGTGGCCATCACCTCGGCCTTCTCACCGGCCATCGATGTGTTGAGCACGCTCGCGACCGCCATCGTGATCGGGTACGGCGGCTATCTCGCCTTCAATGGCGCGCTCACCGTGGGCGTGGTGGCGGCCTTTCTGATTTACGTGCAACGCTTCTTCCGTCCCATCCAGCTCGCGTCCACTGTCTACACGCAGGCGCAGGCGGCACTGGCCGGGAGCGAACGCATCTACGAGCTGCTCGACGAGCCCGCGGAGCCGCCCGACCCGCCCGGCACCCCGGCGCTCGGACCCCTGGCGGGGCGCATCGATTTCCAGCACGTGGAATTCGCGTACGAGACTGGCCGCCCCGTGCTGCACGACGTGACCTTCACCGTGCTGCCCGGACAGCGGGTGGCGCTGGTAGGCCCGACCGGCGCGGGCAAGACCACCATCGCCAACCTCATCCCGCGCTTCTACGACGTGACCGCGGGGGCGGTGTGTCTGGATGGTCAGGACGTGCGGGCGGTCACGCGCGCGAGCGTGCGCGCGCAGATCGCGCCCGTACTGCAGGATCCCTTTCTCTCGCATAGCACGGTGGCCGAGAACATCGCGTACGGGCGCCTGGACGCCACGCGCGATGCCATCGAGGCGGCTGCGCGTGCGGTGAGCGCGCATCCCTTCATCGCCGAGCTCCCGCAGGGCTACGACACGGTGATCGGGGAGGGGGGCATGGTGCTCAGCCATGGGCAGCGCCAGCTGGTGGCCTTTGCGCGGGCGATCCTGGCCGACCCGCGCATCCTCATCCTGGACGAGGCGACGAGCAATATCGACACGCGCACCGAGGCGCTCATCCAGCAAGGGCTGGCGACGCTGTTGGCCGGGAGGACGAGCGTGATCATCGCGCATCGGCTGAGCACCATCCGCGACGCGGATCTCATTCTGGTCGTGCGGGGTGGAGTGATCGTGGAGCGTGGCACGCACGAGGGGTTGCTGGAGCAAGGTGGGTACTATGCGGAGCTGTACCAGCGACAGTTCGGGGTGGCGGAAGAGAGCCTCATGGCGGAGGGAGAGGCGGGCGGCGTCCGGTGAATTGACGGGCTGGTCCGGTGTGGTGCGCTGATTGCAGTCAGTTGCCGGCAACGTCATCCCTCGCCCGAGGTGGTGATGATCCAGTTCGCTCTGGGTGCGGTTGGCCGTCGTGGTGCCGGGACGTATGGTGAGGCACGGTACGCAGCGTTCCCCGTGCTTCCGTCCAGCACTGGCTCATCTGTCCGTGCCCACTGCATCCTCGTCTGACCAGGAGGGTTGCATGCACGACAGCATTCCAGCACGTCTCGGCGTCCCGTCCGGGAGCCGTGGGCGTGGCTCGCCCGTCCGTCGCGTGCGGCGGGGCGGCACGGCGGGCCCACGAGTTGCGCGCGCGTTGCGCGGGAACACGCTGGCGGCCGTTCTGCTGCTCGCCGTCGGCGCAGCGTTCACGCCGGTGGTCGCGCAGCAGCAGAAGGTCACGACCGGTCCGGGGGGATCGGTGCCTCAGGGCACGAAGAAAGGCGATTGGGTGCTGCCCGGCCGGACCTTCCAGTTGACGCGGTACAGCCCGCTCGATCAGATCACCACGCAGAATGTCAGCAATCTGAAGGAGATCTACAGCTACACGGACAGCATCCTCGACGGCCACGAGGGGCAGCCGCTCTTCGTGAACAACACGCTGTACATGGTCACGCCGTTCCCGAACCGGCTGTACGCATTCGACTTCAGCAACCCGCAGCATCCCAGGCTGAAGTGGATGTACGACCCCAAGCCCGACCCGGCCGCGCCCGGCAAGGCGTGCTGCGACAACGTGAATCGCGGCATGTCGTACTACAAGGGCAAGATCATCTACAACGTGCTCGATGATCACATGGTGGCCGTGGACGCGAACACCGGGAAGGAGGTCTGGAAGATCAAGCTCGGTGACGTGAACAAGGGCGAGACCATGACGATGGCCGCCGTGGTGGTGAACGGCATCGCGTACGGCGGCGTGAGCGGCGGCGAGATGGGCGTACACGGATGGCTGGCGGCCGTGGATGCCGACAACGGCAAGCTGCTCTGGCGCGCCTACAGCACGGGTCCCGACAGCCAGGTCATGATCGGACAGAAGTTCCACCCGTACTACAAGTGGATGCAGGGAAAGGACCTGGGCGAATCCACCTATCCGCCCGGGAAGTATCAGATCGGAGGGGCCGCGCCCTGGACCTGGGTGAGCTACGATCCGGAGACGGACCAGCTCTTCTACGGCACGAGCAACCCCGGCACCTGGAACCCCGATCAGCGCCCGGGCGACAACCTCTGGTCGGCCGCCATGCTCTCGCGGAATCCCAAGACCGGGATGGCGAACTGGGCCTACCAGTTCACGCCGCACGATGAGTGGGACTACGACGGCATCAACGAGAACGTCGTGATCGATCTGCCGATGAATGGCCAGACGCGAAAGGTCGTCGTCCACGTCGACCGCAACGGCTACATCTACACCATCGACCGGACCAACGGACAGGTGCTAGTGGCCAAGCCGTTCGAGAAGGTGAACTGGTCCACCGGCGTCGACATGCAGACCGGCCGCCCGACACTGGTGGCCGCCAAGGAGACGCACCAGGGCAAGCTCACCAAGGACATCTGTCCTTCGTCATCCGGCGCCCGGGACGAACAGCCGTCCGCCTACTCGCCCAAGACGCATCTGCTCTACACGGGGGCGACGCGGGTGTGCATGGATTACGGCGGGATCGAGGCCAAGTACATCGCCGGGACGGCCTATGTGGGCGCGGCCGTGCGCATGTTCGCGCAGGATAACGACATGAGTCACCGCGGCGATCTCATCGCGTGGGATCCGGCCACCGGGACGGCCAAGTGGAGGATCGCCGAGAAGTTCCCGGTCTGGAGCGGCGTGCTGGCGACCGCCACGAACGTCGTGTTCTACGGCACGATGGACGGCGATTTCAAGGCCGTCGACGCCACCAACGGCAACGTGCTCTGGAAGACGCACTTCGATTCGGGCATCATCGGCAACCCGATGACCTTCCTCGGGCCTGACGGCAAGCAGTATGTCGCCATCTACTCCGGCGTTGGCGGGTGGCTGGGCGCCATCGTGCCCGGGCATCTGTCCAAGGACGATCACTGGGCCGCGCTGGGCGCGGTCGGTGCGATGTACGACCTGCCGGATGCGACGAAGCCGGGGGGCGCGCTGCACGTCTTCGCGCTGTCCAGTTCCGGGTCGAGCGGCCAATGACGCGTGCATGGCGCCGCGAGCGCCACCTCGGACTCGCGCGCCGAGCGCGCATGATGCAGGGCCTCGGCGCGTGGATGCCGGTGCTGGTGACAGTCGCGGCGCTCGCGGCGGCCGGAGCCATTCCGGCCGCTGCCCAGACGCGGTCAGACACCGCGCAGGCGGGGTCGCAGCAGTCCGGCGCCAAACCGACGCTTCGCCTGTGTGAAGATCCGAACAATCTCCCCTTCTCGAGCCGAGCGGCGGATGGCTACGAGGATCGGATCGGGGCGCTCATCGCGCAGAAGCTGGGGGCCACCGTCGAACACGTCTGGCGTCCGCAGCGCCGCGGCTTCGTGCGGAACACGCTCGGCGCGCACAAGTGCGATCTCATGGTGACGGTACCGTCGCACTATGACCCGGTGGAAACCACGAAACCGTACTACCACACGACGTACGTCTTCGTGTACCGGTCGGATCGGGGCTATCACATCACGTCGCTGAATGATCCGATCCTGCACCGGGTAAAGATCGGTATCCACATTACGGGCGACGATTACGACAATCCCCCGGCCGCCGCGGCCCTGGCGGCGCGGCACATCGTGGACAACGTCAAGGGCTACATGATCTACGGAGACCAATCGAAGGCGAATCCGCCCTCGAATCTCATCGACGCGGTGGCGAATGGCGACGTGGATGTCGCCATCGTCTGGGGCCCGTTCGCCGGCTACTTCGCACCGCGAGAGAGTGTCCCGCTCACGATCGTGCCCGTCTCGCCGCACGTGGACTCGTTATCCGGCCAGCCGTTTGTGTACTCCATGTCGATGGGCGTGCCGAAGGGCGACACGGCGGCCGTGACGTTGCTGAACAGGTTGATCGACCGGGAGCAGCCAGCGATCCGGGCGATCCTGCAGGCGTACGGCATTCCGCTGGTCGAGGGTGGGAAGACATCGCTGACCACGGCGGAGCAGGAGAACAAATGAGCTACCAACGGTTCAGTGCGGGTCAACGCAACGGAGGGTATCAATGCGGATATCGCAGAGCATGACAATCGGCCCGGCTTGCGCGGTCCTCTTCGCTCTGTCGGCGATCGCCTGTGGCGGCCAGAAGCAGGGGACGACGACAGCGCAGGGCGGGAATGTGGGATCATCGTCGGATACGTCGGGCTACGTGACGGAGTCGCCGAACTCGAACAAGAATCCGGCCGTGACCTCCACGGAGATTACCCACGAGTTCACCGGCAACGTGGCGGATGCCAATGCGGGGCGCGTGCTCTTTCTGACGCACAACTGCGTCGGCTGCCACGGTGGGCTCGCCGGCGGCGCCATGGGACCGAGCTTGCGGGATACGACCTGGAAGTACGGCGGTTCCGATCAGGGCATCGCGGCCTCGATTCGCGACGGCCGCCCGGGCGGGATGCCGGCCTGGGGTCACGCGAACGTGGTGGGGCAGGAGAATACCCTCTCCAACGATCAGATCCAGAAGCTCATTACGTACATTCACTCCATGCGCACTAAGGAGGAGCCCACCTTCTTCTTCTGGGCTGAGCGGCAGAAGGGTGCCGGAACGGTGGGGGGCGACACCGGCAAAGGCGCGACCTCGCACTAGAGCGGGGGCGTTCGGGGTTCACCACAGAGACACGGAGGACACAGAGAAAAGCGGTTGGGAGTGCTTCATGCAAGTTGGGGGTCAGGTCCGGGATGCTGAGTCGGTTACCGATTCACTTCTTCAAAAGCTGACCCCCACGCTGCGACAATTCCCCTTCTGCCTTTCTCTGTGCTCTCTGTGCTCTCTGCGGTGCATCCCGTGGTGGTGCCAACCGACGAGGGCTCTACCATATCGTGCCGCGCGGATCACTCCAGCTCGATCGTCACGCGCAGTGGGTCGCCTTCGACATCGAACACGTTGGCGAGCGTGCGATTGCCGCGTCGCGTGAACTGCAGCGCGATACGCGAGTTCCCGATGCGCAGCCCCTCGATCATGAGCTCCTGAAGGAAGGGCGGGAGGATGGGTTCGCGGATGTGCAGCTTGTGCGCAGGCGCATCCGGCAGAAGCCCCGTGATCGATTGCAGCATCATGAAAAACGCCCCGGCCGCCCACCCTTGCGGCGAGCAACTCACCGGGTAGAGCACTGGGCGCACGCCGGCCGCGCGCTGAAAGCCGCAATACAGCTCCGGCAACCGGTGGTAGCGCATGCCGACCGCGGCGTCGTGCAGCGCCGAGAGCACCGGCAGCGCGGCGCGGGTGTGGCCGTACATGGCGAGCCCCAGCGCGATAATGGCGTTGTCGTGCGGCCAGACGGACCCGTCGTGATAGCTCATGGGATTGTAGACTGGCTGGCCGGCGCCCAGCGTGCGGATCCCCCAGCCGGAGAACATGTCGGGGCCCAGCAGCATGGTAGCCATCCGGTCCGCCTGCTGCGGCTCGGGCACACGGCTCCACAACAGGTGGCCGGCGTTGCTCGTCACGGTGGGCACCGGCGTCTTGTTGCCGTCCAGCGCCAGCGCGAAAGTGCCGAGGTGCTCCACCCAGAAGCGCTGGAGCACCTGCTCACGCAGCGCCAGCGCGTGCTGCCGCAGCGTCTCCGCACGTCCATGCTCCCCGAAGGCGTCATACAGCGACGCCATGCGCACCTTGGCGTCATACACGTAGCCCTGCACTTCCACCAGCGCGATCGGCGGCACCGGGAGCGTGCCATCGGGAAAGGGGACGCCATCGCGCGAGTCTTTCCACCCCTGGTTCACGAGGCCCTTGGGTGAGGTACCCGCGTACTCGATGAGCCCATCGCCATCCAGGTCCCCATACCGGTCGATCCATTCGAGCGCACGCGCGGCGTTCGGCAGCAGGCCGCGCACCAATTCCTCGTCGCCGGTCCATCGCCACGCCTCGTGCAGCAGGATGAGAAAGAGGGGGGTGGCGTCCACGGTGCCGTAGTAGGGGACATGCGGAATCTCTCCCGCGCGCGCCATCTCGCCGCGGCGCAGCTCGTGCATGATGCGCCCGGGCTGCTCCTCGGTGAACGGGTCCTCGCGCACCCCTTGATGCCGGGCGAGGAAGCGCAACGTGTCCCGGGTGATAGTGGGATTCACGCTGAGCGTCTGGAGCGACGTGATGATCGAGTCGCGTCCGAACGCGGCCGAGTACCACGGAATGCCGGCGGAAATGATGTGCTGCCCGTCGTAGTCCACGAACAGAGCGCGCAGGTCCAGCGTCGCCTGATTGAGGGCGCTGTCGAACTCCTCCACATCCGTGCGCCACCGCGTGCATTCTGCGCTCCACCGGTCGTACAACGAGCGCATACGCGTCCGGCGCTGCTCCAGCGAGCCGGTGGCGGGTCGCCGCGCGCCGGTCACGAGCGGGTCGGGACGCACCTGCCATTCGATCACGTGCGGCCGGTGCGGCTCCAGCCGGAAGCGCCAGCGCGCCCCGTGGGCATGCACCTCGCCGGGTGGCACGGTGAACACGACGTCGCTCTGGATAAGCCTGCCGTCGCGCCCACGGTAGGCAAAGCGAATGGCGCGGTCACCGAGCTGCGGGGCGTAGAAGGTGCCCCGCACAGGACGGTGCCACCCGCGCACCTCGAAGATATCGGCGAAATCGGCGCCGATGGCCAGCTCCACCCAGTAGTCCACCGCGATCGTGAGATGGTTGGTGAGCGTCAGGCGCTCCGTCATCCGGTCGTCGAGCAGCACCGAGCGCCGGATATGGATGCCGTTCTGGATATCCCAGGAGTTGCCGCCGAACTGGCTGTCTGATACCGCGAGGTCGACGAGCGCGCTGTCCATGCGCAGCGCCTCCGATGAGAGCAGCCCCGCGTCCCCCCCCGCTGTGCGGAGCGCGTACTGGCTCAGAATGCGCGTGTCATCGTAGAACAGCCCCAGCGCGCAGTTGCCGGGTGGCGTGATGTTGCCGCTCTGGTCCATCACCAGGAACAACCGATCGTTCGTGAGCACCAGGTGCCCCTCGACGTTCGATTCATGGCGGCACTCGATGCCCGGATACCCGACCGCCTGCTCCATTGAGACGGGCAGGAGCTCGGGCGGCTGCAGCGGTGCCGGCGCGGTGCGGGGCGCCTCCGTACGCGGGCCCGGGGTCATGCGATGCGCACCCTGCTGTCGCTGGTAGGGTCCGCGTCAGCCATGACGCGTTCGTACACGCGCTCGTACGCCTCCACCATGCGCGAGGCGTCAAAGCGTTCGATGGCGCGCGCCCGGCAGCGCACGCGGTCGAACCGCTCGGCCGCGCCCCCGTCCCGGATCACATCGGCCATCTCCTGCTGATCGCGCACCACGAACCCGGTGACGCCCTGCTCCACGAGCTCGGGTATACTGCCGCGCGCATATCCCACCACCGGACACCCGCTCAGCATCGCCTCGATCATCACCAGACCGAACGGTTCGTTCCACTCGATCGGCGCCAGCAATGCCCGTGCATCGCGCAGCAGCGGGGCCTTCTGCGCCAGCCCGATGCTTCCGAGGAAGCTGACATGGTGTTCGGCGAGCCGGGGCGCCACCTCACGCGCGTAATAGTCGGCGTCTACGGGGTGTGCCTCCCCGGCGACGCGAATGGGAACACCGGCCATGGCTGCCGCGCCGACAGCCGTCGGCAGCCCTTTCACGGGCGCGAACCGGCCAATGAAGCAGGCGTAACGGCCCGGCTCGCTCGTGCAGTCGTAGTCCCCGGCGTCGAGGCCATGATGCACGACGTCAACGCGGCAGAGCGGGACCTCGCGTCTGGCCTGATCGTGCGAGATGGCCACGTAGTACGGTGCGGTAAAGTGGCCGTAATAGGCCGAGAGCTCCTGCTGACGGACGTGGTGCAACGTATAGACCACCGGGAGCCAGGGCACGAGTCGGCTACAGGCCAGGGCGCCGGCCGAGTGCGCGTGAACGAGGTCGTAGTCGCCATCCCGCAACTGGGAGAACGCCCACGTCACATGATTCATGTCCGACAGCGGGTCCGGGGGCCACTGTGCGGTGCGATAGAGATACCGGAGCTCGGCAGAGCTGTCCGAGTCTCCCGTGGCGAACAGCGTCACCTGGTGCCCCCGTTGCACCAATCCTTCCGTCAGATGGTAGATCATCAACTCGGTGCCGCCGTAGGCTGCCGGCGGCACCGCCACGAATGGCGTGGAAAGCACGGCAATTCTCATACATCCCCAAGTCACTATGCTGAGTGAACCCACTAATCATGCACGGCGGGTGCCAGCAAGAAACTCGCACGCGCGGGATGCTATGCCACGGCGGCGGAATCCTCGATGCGCTCTCGCAACTCGGTCATCCGCTCCTCCAGAAGCGAGACCAGTTCGCCCATCCCCTCGGGGTCGAAGATGAGTCGTGCGCCCGCGGCCGCGTAGATCTCGGGCAGTGGCCGCGTGCCCCCCAGCGAGAGCGCGTGACGATAGTCAGCCACCGCCTGGGCCGGATCGTGGAGGCTGTTCCGCCAGACCTGCAAGGCGCCGAGCTGGGCGATGCCGTACTCGATGTAGTAGAACGGAGCGAGGAAGATGTGCAGCTGGCGGTACCATCGCGCCACGCGCTCCGTCTCGAGGCCGCTCCAGTCCACGGCCGGCTCAAAGCGCGCGCGGATCTCGAGCCAGGCGCGGTCGCGCGCGTCGCGGTCGCCGCCCTGTCCGCTGGTGTAGATCCACCGCTGGAAGGCATCCACCGAGGCGATGTGCGCGAGTGCCATGAGCACATCCTCCAGGTGCGCCAGCCGCGCGTGGCGCGCATCGCGAGGCGTGTAGTACCCGCTCGGCTGGGCCAGATGCGGCGAGGCCAGCAGCTCCATCGACATCGAGGCCAGCTCGGCCGCTTCCATCCCCGTCTGGCGCTGCCACACCAGCGGGAAGTGATGCGCCGCGAACGAGTGGAAGCAGTGCCCCGATTCATGCAGCAGCGTCGTGACGTCGTCGGGAATGCCGACGGCATTCATGAAGATGAAGGGCCGGCCGCTCGCCTGCAGCGTGGTGCAGTAGCCCCCGGGTGCCTTCCCCCCACGATTGTCCAGGTCGAGGAGGCCGGCGTCGGCCATCAGGCCAAACTCCTCTCCCAGGCATGCGTCCACGCGCTGGAAGATGCGGCGCCCACCCGCCACGAATTCCTCCGTCGTTCGGAAGGGATGCAGCGGCGACGTGCGGTACGGATCCACCTGCACGTCCCACGGACGCAGCACGTCAACAGCCAGCCGGTCACGCCGCCGGCGCAGCATGCGCTCGACGGCAGGGACCACAGCGTGCTCCACCGCCTGGTGAAAGCGCTCGCAGTCCGCGGGTGTGTAATCGAAGCGATGGTACGACGCGAAAATGTAGTCCTGAAAGGTCGCGAACCCGGCCGTCGCGGCCACCTGCTGTCGGAGCGCGAACATCTGGTCGAATCCGTCTGCCAACTCGTCTCGCGCCGCGATATACGGCTGCGCGGCAGCCCGGAACGCGCGCTCGCGCGTCGCCCGGTCGGGAGAGAGCAGGTAGGGCTGCATCTGCGCCACCGTTTTTCGCTCGCCATCGAACGCCACGGTCATCGTCCCGGTGATCTTCTGATACGAGGCACCGAGCGCCTCCAGCTCCGCGAAGCGCGAGATGTTCGCCTCGCGGTAGATCTCCGCATCCGTACGAAAGCGCGCCACCATCTGCTCGAGGCCCGGCCGCGTGTAGCCCAGCTCGAGCAGGCGCCCGGCGAGACGAACATCCTGCTCCTCGACGTGCGGCACGATATCGGCCGAAAAGCGCAGGTGCGCCGCTTCCGCCTCCGGGTCCGCGGTATTCCCCGTGTAGGCGATGGTGGCAAGCGTGGCGGCGTCGCTCACCAACTCGTCGAGCCGCGACCAGGCGCTCAGCCATTCCTCCACGCTCTCGCGGGTGATTGGCTCGTCCGCCAGCGCGTCGTAATACGGTGCGATATCGGCCCACGTCGCAGTGGCGAACCCCGCGGGCGAGTCGGGCAACGGTCTTCCGGGCACTATAGCTCCCTTGGCATTCGGGTATCTCTCATTGCACCAATCTAAACGTGCGCGCTCTGCACGCTCCGTGCGCGACGTGGGCTTGCGAGCCGGCTCGTTGCAGCGTATATGCGACGCCAGCGTTCAACTCGAATGGGTGGAGTGATCTGATCATGCAGGCAGGACGATGGCGCTCAGCCCCGCTTGGGCTGTTGATACTGGCGATCGGCTCGGCGTGCTTCTTCTCGAAGCACCATACGAGCGTACGGCAGGAAGATGCCGAGGTGCTCTTTTACGTCGCGAACAACCTGCTGGCGCCCAGCCCGATCACGGTCCAGGTGGTGTCCGGCGGGACGGTGCATCTTCTGGGCAGCGTTCCCGCGGGATCGCATGCTACGCTGGCATTCCATCCGACAAGCATCACCGGGGAGTACCAGTTGCAGGCGCGCCCCGGCAACGCCGGGCTCATCAGCTCCCAGCGATTCACCATCGTCAACACGGCCATCGTGTCGTGGGACGTCCGGGAGAACACGGTGCAGGTGCTGCCGCGCACGCCCTGACGCTGGCCGTCGCCCCTCACCATGCCACGCCGGTCCCCGTGCGCTCCTCGGCGCTCGGGCGCGTCGGACGCTACACTACCTGCGGGCGGGCAGTCGCGCCTGCCATCGCGTCGCGCTCCAGCGCGCGCCACACCTCGTCCGTGCGCCGGTACAGCTCCTCCAGCGCGCCGCTGTTGTCGATGATGTGGTCCGCGCGCGCCCGTTTGAGCTCCGCCGGCATCTGTGCGGCGATCATGTGCATGGCCTCGGTGGTGCTGAGCCCGCGGTCGCGCACCAACCGATCGAGCCGCATGGAGCGCGGCGCGTCCACCAGCACGATGCGGTCGAAGCGGTCCACGAGACGGCGCTCGAAGAGGAGCGGAATGTCGGAGACCACAATCCTGTCGCCCCGCTCGAGCGCCGCGGAGAGCTCCTCATCGCGCAGGCGAGCGACTTCGGGGTGGACGATCGCGTTGAGCGCCTCCAGCTCCGCGGGATCCTGAAACACGCGCTCGCGGAGCGCGGCGCGGTCGAGCGTCCCGTCGCTCGCCAGCACGTCCGGCCCCCACCGCTCCGCAATCGCGCGGAGCGCGGGCGTGTCCGCCTCCACGGCCCGGCGCGAGAGCTGGTCCGCATCGATGATGGTTGCGCCATGCGTCGAGAAGCGCCGCGCCACCGTCGACTTTCCGCTACCGATATTACCGGTCAGGCCTACGCGAAAGAGCATCATGCTTGGGGAAAGAGCACATATCGGACCCCAATCTATCGCGGCCTGGGGGGCGGGGTGTCATCGCGCCCGCGTGCGCGCCGGTCGCCGCGCTCCGGGCGCTCACCGCGTCCGCGCGGCCGTTCGCGATCGCGGGGCGCGGGGCGACCCGGCCGCTCGCCTCGGCGGGCCGGCCCGCGGGCGGGCCCAGCCGGGCGCGTCCACTCACCTCGCTCCCGCGGCGACCGTTCCTGCCGGTCCCGTGGCGACCGCTCCTGCGCCAGGCGTGCAACGAGTTGCCGCCCGCGCATGGTGATCCCCGTGAGCCCGTCGATGGCCGCCTGGACGCTCTGCGGGGCGATCTCGACGATCGAGTGGTTCTCCCGCACGTCGATCTTCCCGATGTTGGCGGCTGCAATGCCCACCTCGTTCGCGAGGGCGCCGACCAGCTCCCGCGGGCCGATGTTGTCGCGGGCACCCGCATTGATGAACACCTGTGCCCGTGCGGATGGTGCCGCTGCCCGCGCCGATGGTGCCGCCTGCGTCGAGGTCGGCTCCCACGCGGAGGGTTCCCGCACTGGCTCGGGCCGCTCGCGCTCCTGCTCCAGCAACCGGAGCAGCGCGGCCGCAACTTCGATGGCATCGAAATCCGCCAACAACGGCTCCAGGGTCAGTACCTCGCGGGCTGGCGCCCCGTCGCGCAACACATGGCGGATCTCATCGCGCGCGCCCTCCACCTGTTGCCGAGCGAGCGCCGCTGGCCCCGACAGCGTGAGTGCCGATACGTCACCTCCAGCCGCCAGGGTGCGCAATGCACCGAGCTGGCGTGGCTGCGCCAGCGCGACCACCGGCGGTGAGGACGCCTCGTTTCCCACCAGTGTGCGAAGCTCGGCGGCTGCGATGGGAAGCTCGTACAGGACCAGGAGCGTGGCGCCGGCAACCGGCTCGCCGCGTGTCACGTGCACTGCGGTTCCCTCTTCGGTATAGCCGAGGTCGCGAATCAACTCGGTCACCCTGTGGGCTCCCTCTTCGGAGCGTGCGAAGATCGCGGCCACATCGGGATCCAGATCGTCCAGCAGGCGGCGGAGCGCTGCGGGGCGAGTGGCATGCGATACCGTGACCACACGAATGTCCGTGGGCGGCACCGTCTCGTCAGCGCCTGACCCGACGCGGCGCGGACGGCGGGCATAGCGCTCGACGATCGCCTCCACATCGGGGGAGAGGCGGGAGGTGGACACCACGCGGATGGAGTCTCTGGGTACTTCCGCGATGACCGCCTCGAGCGCTTCGGCGGCGGCGCTGTCTAGAATGGCATCCACCCAGGCGAGCACCAGCACGCGCACGCTGTCCAGCTTGAGCGCCGAGGCACGGATGAGCTCGAGCACGTCGGCCGGCGTGCCGGCCACCGCCACGGCCGGCCGCGTGCGCAGGAGGCGCGCGGCGCGGCGCACGCCGGTCACCGGCAGCACGCGGACGGGCGTCGCGCACGGCGCGCGCGTCGCCGCCTTCGCCACCGCCATGGCCGTATCCGGATCAGCCGTCAGCACAAGGAGCTGGGTACCCGGCGCATCCGGGTCGAGGCGTTCCAGCACCGGCCCGACCACTTGCGACACCGCCGCGGCATCTTCCGGTAGCACATACAGCACGTTCTGTCCGCGGGCCACGCCAGCCCGACTCTGCTCGTCCTGATCCATCATCCCCGTCCGTGGTTGTCAATGGCGCCGCGGCGCCTCCGCTGATAAAGTATAGCCGTATCCTCTCCCTCGCTCCAACTGCTCGCTCCGGCGACGCACCGTTCCCACCACCTCGCTCTCGGAGAGTGCGTGAAGATCAGCATCCAGGTCATACCCTCAGCTGACGAACCGGCGGCCGTGGAATACCGCTGGGATACGGATACGGCCATCCTCATCGCGAGCTTCGGCAACGGCACCACGAACGGCGCGGAGGGAATGACGGGTTCGATCGAGTTCGCCGGACAGGATGGCTCCTGGCTCATTCTCGACGTGCAGCATGGCGCCATTGGCAGTGTGGAGGTGGCGGTGTGGCCGGATGTGCGGCGCTCCCCCACCCTGAACCTGCCGTCGGATGTGGAGGATGCGCAGCTGATCGTGCAGACGCGACAGCAGGGCGCGGCCGTGACGCTGGCGCAGACGAACACGATGGTTATCGCCGAGTCGGACGCGGAGGAGCAGACCATTCATTTCCGGCTCGGGTCGAGCCACGCGGTACGGACGGTGCGCGCCGCACGCGACGTGCTCATCGATCTGAGCGACCGGCACACCATCAGGGGGATCTGGTTGCTCAATGTTCCCCGCTTCCCGGGTGACTCGTGATTACCACTATCGTGCTTGTGCAGTGTGACCGCACACGAATTCCGCAATGCGCCGGCCGGCTGGCCGGCATTGATGGCGTATCGGAAGTCTACTCCGTGTCGGGTGAATGGGATCTGGTGGCCATCGTGCGCGTGAACGAGTACGAGCGCATCGCGCAGGTGGTGACCGAGGAGTTCACGCGCATTCCCGGCATTGTCCGCACGCAGACGCTGACGGCATTCCGGGCATACTCCAAGAAGGATCTGGAGCAGGCTTGGGATATCGGTGTGGAGTAGTGGAGGTGCATGGCAGGACGTTGATGGGATGCAAGCGGACGTGAGCGGGCGTGATCCCACGGCCACCTTCCACGCCGCCCTTCGGCACGTCGCGCAGCGGTTGCCGAACGTGCGCCCGGTTCTCGCCGGGGCGGGTGCGGTGCTGGAGCGGCTGCCGGGCGATCCTGAAGCGCCGCGTCTGATCGCGGCGGAGCCGGTGGAAGACGATGGGGTGCGGCCGCACCGCGTGCCCGGAACGCCGACGACGGGCTTCTCCGCCTTTCTCGACGGTACGCAGCAGAGCCGGGTGCTGGCTTGGATCGGTGCGGCGCCGATCGTCTACGGATGCGTGGCCGCCGCCGTGCGGGTGCGTGCCGCCCGTCGGCTGGTGACCTGGCGCGAGCCCATCGAGCAGCGGCGCGTATATGCCCCGCTCACCTATACCGTGGACGCGGCGCTCGCGGACGCGTTCCCGCGGCAGACGCTCGTGGACACCGCTACGCCCGATGCTGGCGGCGTGATTCCGCCCCCGCATCCCACGCTGCTGCTGGAACGCGCGCGATTGGCGGTGTCGCGCGACCGCGAGGAGATCGAGCGGCGCCTCGCCGAGCGATGGTGTCGTGATGAGCAGCGCACACTCCTCATCGATGGCGGCATCGGGGCCAGCGAGGCGGTGGCGCAGGCGCCCTGCGTCGTTGGCGTCGTCAAAAGCCACCGCACGCTCTACGTCGATGGCGCCGCGCTGCAGGCGGTACTGGCGCTCTCGCGCGGTGAGCGCTCGACCGTCATTCGCATCGCTCCGCGTGGGCGGAGCAGCGTGCTGAGCTGGTATCTGCGCCTGCGCACCCACGACGGCCACGATGCCCTCTGGGGGCTGGTGCGCGTGGAGGTGGCCGACACCGAGCGATCCGTCCCGCTCCCCGACCATGCCCGTGTGGCCGGTCGTGCGGACACTGTCAGCCGCTGGCTGCTCGCCGAGCTGGAACCGATCTCATTGCCCGACCCTCGCTGGGACAAGATGGTGTACGGAGTCCGGAACGTGGAGGAATACTTGAAAGCCAGGGTGTAGGGAGTAGGGTATGGGGTGAAGGGGAACGCCCGTGGCGAGCGGAGCTCGATATGCGCTCACCCGACGCCCTACTCCCTACACCCGGCCGCCACTCACAACTCACAACCCACAACTCACACCCCATGCCCCTTCCCCTCGGCCGCGTCGTCGCCACGGAACGCAATCCCAACACGCCCCATGAGTTTCATTTCTGGACCGCCATCGAGTCGCCGGTGGGGATCGGGACGATCGTGCGCGTGGATGGCACCCACGCCGTGGGAGGGCAGATCCCGCGCATCTACGGGGTGGTAGTGGAAGGCTTCAGCTATACGGACCTGCAGTCGCCGCTGCACGATGTGCTGGGGTCCGACGGCGATCCGGGGCGCACGGCACTCGCGGCCACGGAGCGCGCGGAGGTGCGCTTGTACACGGCGGCGGTACTGCGGCAGATCCCGGAGGAGCCGCTCCAGCCCGTCCCCATGGGCGAAGTCTTCCTGGCGGATGATACGGACGTACAGATGGCGCTGCGTATGGATGCGTACCTCAAGCCAGGCGCGAACACGGGCATCCCGGTGGGACTCTACCGCGCCGGCGGCATGGATGCGCCCATCTACCTCGATGCGGACTTTCTTGTCGGTCCGGAGGCCGCGCACCTCAACATCACCGGCGTCTCCGGGCTGGCCACCAAGACAAGCGCCGTGGAGTGGCTGCTCGCGTCGCTCTTCACGCATTTCCCCGAACAGAAGGGCAGCATCGCCGCGGTGTGCTTCAACGTCAAAGGGCCGGACCTCTGCTTTCTCGATCTGCCGGGCGAGCTCGACGAGACGGATGTCGCGATGTACGACGCGCTGGGCGTCAGCGCGGCGCCCTTTCCCAACGTGCGCTACTACGCTCCGCTCACCTCCGATGGCTCCTCGCTGCACACGCTGCGCTCCAACGAGGCGCTCCTGCACAACGTGCACCCGCTCACCTGGGGGCTGGGCGAGGTGCTGCAATTCGCCGAGGTGCTGCTCAACCGCGACGACGTGGATGCCAAGGCGGATGCCCTCATTGATTTTCTGCGGGATCGCGTAATCGGCCATGAATTCAAGGATCCGCTGCTGAGCACCACGCACTACGTGCGGACCTTCGCCGATCTCGATGCCTGGTTCCGCGATCTCCTGCGGGGGATGGAGCAGCGGAACGGGGGAGAGAGCTGGCGGACGCACCATGTGGCGACCATTCGCAAGGTGCGCAATCGTCTCAGCAACATCGCCGTGCGCTGCGCGGGGCTGGTGACGGACGACGGGGTGCCGAGCGACCTGCCCTGGGGGAGCTTCGAGGACCGCGCGGTGTACGTAGTGGACGTCGCGTTGCTGGAGGAGGATGCCCAGGACCTGATCTTCGCGCGGGTGGTCTCCACGCTGCGCGAGCATCTGGAGCGGCGCGACCTCGGCGTCAAGCACGTCGTGGTCTTCGTGGATGAGCTGAACAAGTACGCGCCGGCGGATGGACCCGAGAGCTATGTCAGGAAGATGTTGCTCGACATCTCGGAGCGCGGGCGCTACCTGGGGCTCGTACTGTTCAGCGCGCAGCAGTTTCGCTCGCAGGTGCACCGGCGGGTGGTCGGGAATGCGGGGACGGGGCTGTTCGGTCGAATGGATGCGGATGAGTTGGCGACGCCGGGATATTCGACGCTCACGCCAGCCACTCGCATCAAGCTCGCGACTCTGTCGAAAGGACAACTCATGGTGCGGCACCCGCACTTTACGCAACCGATCTTCGTCACCTTTCCGCGTCCCGCGGCGCTGCGCGGGCGCGATGGCGCCGAGCGCTACCCGCAGGCTGAGGCCGTCCCCTTTGAGGTGGCGGTGTTGCGCGCGCTCCGTGCGCTGGACCCCGCCATCACGCTCGCCTGGGTGCAGGACCAGCTGGCCCTGCACGATGAGCAGGCGGTGCAGCGGGCCGTGCACGAGGTTCGGCGTACACGGCCGGCGGACGTGAAGAGCTGCTTCGCCGCGCAACTCCGGACGCTCGTGCCATCCCGGCCCGCGCCCGCCGCCGCCGCCACTCCCATTCGGTCGTTGCCGCCGGACGACCCATATGGCGCCTAGCCAACGCCGGCGGTGTGTGCCGCGCCGCCGGCGCCCATCGCGAATCCATCACCTCCTCTGGCCCAGCGTCGTCATGGCGGTGGCGTTCGGCAGCGCGCCGCTCCGCGCGCAGGCGCGGGGCGCGGTCACACTGCGCATCAACCCGCGTGTGGGCGATACCCTCTACACGCGCTTCGACCAGCAGGTGGACATGACGGGCTCCACGCGACTCGGCAACACGGATACGACGGTGGTCATGCATACGTCCATGCTGCTGCTCTCGCGCGTGCTCGTGCAGGAGGCGGACAACGGCGGCACTACCGTGCTGACCATCACAGACTCCGTGGCGCTGGCGTCCAGGGGCGGGCGCGACGAGGACATGCCCTCCCCGGCCGCGCAGCTGGCGATGCAGGGGCAACGGCTTCGCCTCCGTATCACGCCCGAGGGATCGGCCACCATCCTCGACACCCCCGATGCGCTCGCCCCCGACCTGCAGGCGGTGATCTCGCAGATGCCGGCCACGCTGCCTGATACGCCGGTGCGGGTGGGGGGGAGCTGGTCGCAGGTCATGGCCATTCCCATTCCCGGAGAGCTGACGGAGAAGGATGCCGCCACGCTGCACACGACCTACCATCTCGATTCACTCTCGCGTGATGGATCGATCGCCTACATTTCCATGCGCGGCACCCTGTCGCGCGATTCCTCCGCGGCGCCTCTTCCGCACGGGGTGAAGCTCACCTCCACGGGCAGCATCACGGGCAACCTGCGGATGGACCGCCAGCGCGGGTGGTGGACCCGGTCGACCGCGATCATTGGCGTCCGGTCCACACTCACGCCGCCCGCGGGCCGCCACGCCCAGCCCGTCCACTTCGAGATGACCATCACCCAGCACATGCGGGCCACGGATCATCCCTGACCATGAATGCCTGGTGCCCCCTCCCATCTATCCTCATGCACGTGGTGGAGTTAGCCTTCCAAGGCTAAATTAGAGTGTGCGTCTCGTCCACTTGGCCGATCTGCATCTCGGATTCCGGCAATACCACCGGCTGACTCCCACCGGCATCAATCAGCGCGAAGCGGACGTTGCTCATACGTTCAGTCGCGCCATCGATCGCATCATCGCGCTTGAACCCGATGTGATCGCGATCGCGGGCGATGTGTTCCACACCGTCCGCCCGATGAATCCGGCCATCATCCACGCCTTCCAGCAGTTCGCGCGACTCACGCGCGCGCTCCCGGACGCCGTGGTCGTGATCGTGGCGGGGAATCACGACCGGCCGCGCGCCACCGAGACGGGATGCATTCTGCGCCTCTTCTCGCCGCTCGGCATTCATGTGGTGGATGACGAGCCGAGGCGCCTGGCCTTTCCCGAGCGTGATCTGTCCATCCTCGCGGTGCCCGATCTCAGCGGCTCGCTCCCCGAGCTGGCTCCGGAGCCCGGTGTGCGACACAACCTGCTCGTGCTCCATGGCGAAGTGGAGGGGATGCTCCCGCCGCAGCGCGCGCACATCGACCGTGCTGCCATTGAGATTCCGCGTGAAGCGCTCGCCGCGTCGCGGTGGAGCTACGTGGCGCTCGGTCACTACCACGTGCATCGGGAGATTGCTCCCAACGCCTACTACGCCGGCTCGCTCGACTATACCAGCGCCAATCCATGGGGCGAGCTCATCGAGGAGCGCGAGGCCGCGCTGCCGGGCAAGGGATTCATCGAATACGATCTGGAGACGCACACGCACCGGTTCCATCATCTGGAGCCGAGCCGCGTGCTGTGGGATCTGCCGCCCATCCTGGCGCGCGGAATGTCGGCGGCCGAGCTGGATGCCGCCATCCGGCAGACGATCGAGCGCTGCGCCGGGGGGATCGAGGGGAAGATCGTCCGCCTGGTGGTGCGCGATGTGATGCGACACGTGGGTCGCGAGCTGGACCAGAAAGCGCTGCGCGACTACAAGCGCCAGGCGCTCCATTTCCAGCTCGATGCCCGGCGCCCGGAGGTCATCCACCTCTCGGCCAGCGGCGCTCCGGGCCGCCGGCCAACGCTGCCCGAGCTGGTGCGCATGTACCTCGGCCGCCGTCCGCTGGAGGGCGATGTCGATCGCGCGGCACTCGTGGAGCTGGGGGCGCACTACCTGCGTGAGGCGGACGCGGCGGCCCAGGCGGCCGCACCGGTGGTGTAGTGCGACTCCATCGGCTCGCGCTCTCGAATTTCCGCCAGCATGCGGATACCCGGATCGAGTTCGCCCCCGGGCTCACCGGGATCATCGGCCCGAACGGCTCGGGCAAGACGACGATCCTCGAGGCCATCGCGTGGGCGATCTACGGGAACCCCGCGGCGCGCGGCAATCGCGACTCGCTCCGCTTTACGCGGGCCGGCGCGCGCAGCGCCGTGCGGGTGGAGCTGGAGTTCGAGCTGGGGGCGCACCGGTATCGCATTGTGCGCGGGCTCACCAGCGCCGAGCTGTATCTGGATGGCGCCGCCACGCCGATCGCGAACTCCATCAGTGGGGTGACGGATCTCGTCACGCGGCGCCTTGGCATGTCGCGCGAGGAGTTCTTCAACACGTACTTCACCGGGCAGAAGGAGCTGAGCGTGATGGCGGCCATGGGGCCGGCCCAGCGCGCCCAGTTCCTCTCGCACGTGCTCGGCTACGAGCGGCTGCGGGCCGCGCAGACGCTGCTCAGGGAAGCGCGCAGCGCCATCGTCGCACAGCTCGCTGGGCTGCGGCAGGGCATGCCGGATCCGGAGCACGTGGCGCGCACCCTCGAGGAGTCGGAGAGCCGGCTCGCCGCCGCGCGAAAGCGGCTCGCGCTCGCGCGGGCGGAGCACGAGCGCGCGGTGGCGGCGGTGAACACGATCAAGCCGCAGTGGGAGCGCGCGCAGCGCGAGCGTGAGGAGCACCAGGTGCTGCTCACGGAGCTGCGCGTGGTGGAAGGCGAAGTACTCTCCCTCGGGCGCGACCGCGAGCGCCTGAATCGCGAGCTGGCAGATACCGCCACGGCGCGGGCGGAGTTCGAGCGGCTGCAGAGCGAGCTGGCACCGTACGCGGCATTGGCCGCCGAGTTCCAGCGGCTGGAAGTGCTGGCGCGCGAGGAGGGGCGCCGGCAGACCTTGCTCGAATCCAGGCAGTCGCTGCACGAGGAGCTGGCGCGACTGCAGGAGCGGCAGACGCGCATCGAGCGGGCGCCGGCGCTCGAGGAAGAAGTCAGCGCGGCGCTGGGCACGCGGCGCGAGGCGCTCGAGGACGTGGATGGACGGCTGGAGGCGCGGCGCACGGAGTGGGTGCGCGACCGCCAGGAAGCGGAAACCAAGCGGCAGGCGCTGCGCGATCAGTACGTGGAGCTCAAGCAGCAGCGCGACCGCCTGGAGGCGGCAGGGGAAGAGGGTGCCTGCCCCACCTGCACCCGGCCGCTGGGAGGAAGTCTCCGCGCCGTGCTCGAGCTGCTGGACGCGCAGATGGAAACCATGCGCGTGGATGGGAACTACTACAAGGCGCGGCTGGAGCAGCTGCTCGAGATGCCGGCGGACGTGCGAGCGCTGGACGAGGAGCGGCGGGCGGCCTTCCAGGACGTGGGCTCCCTTGAGCGGCGACTCATGAAGGTGCAGCTGGCGGTGCAGGAGTTGGCGCAGCTCTCGGGGGAGCTGGAGGTGAAGACGACGCGCGCGGAATCACTCGAGCAAGAGCTGGCCGCCATCCCCGCGGGGTACGACGCCGAGCGACATGAACAGGTGCGCGCGCAGTTGGACCGCCTGGTGCCGCTCGATGCACGCGCCACGCGGCTCAGCGCCCAGATCGAGCGCGAGCCGCACCTCAAGCGCGAGCGCACCCAGACGCTCGAAACGATCGCCGCGCTGGAGCGGCGGCTCGGGGAGCTGCGTACCGGCGTCGCCGCGGTGGCCATGCCGGAGCGCGACTTCGCGGCGCTGCGGGACGCGTACGAGCAGGCATCCAGCGCCATGCATGGCGCCGAGCTCGCGGCCGTCTCCGCGGAGGGCGAGGCGAGCGCGGCGCATACGGCGCTCGAAGCGGCGGGGGCGCTGGCGCGCGAGCTGGCGGCGCGGCAGCAGGCACTCACCGAGCTCCAGGGGCGCAAGCGGCTGCACGACGAGCTCGATCGCGGCTACACCGATCTCCGCACCGACCTCAACTTCCAGCTCCGTCCGGAGCTCTCGGAGCTGGCGAGCCGGCTGCTCGCCGAGTTGACCGATGGGCGCTACGCCGAGCTGGAGCTGGATGATCAATACAACATCGTCGTGCTCGAGGACGGCATTCCCAAGCCCGTGATCTCCGGCGGGGAAGAGGATCTCTCCAATCTCGTCCTCCGGCTGGCCATCTCGCAGATGATCGCCGACCGGGCGGGCCAGCCCTTCTCGCTCCTGGTGCTGGACGAGATCTTCGGCTCGCTGGATGAGCTGCGGCGGGCCAGCGTGCTCGATCTGCTGCGCCATCTGGGTGATCGCTTCGAGCAGGTGATCCTCATCACGCACGTGGAATCCGTGCGCGAGGGACTCGACCACGTGATCGCGGTCCGCTACGATGAGGAGTCGGGCACGTCGATGGTCGTCCAGCAGGACGGCGTGGCGGCGGTGGTCCCGACACTGGCATCGGAGCCCGACGCGGGCCGGGCGTACGAAGAAGCAGGAGCCGGGGACTGATGGCGATCACACGCGCGTGGCGCACCACGCATCATTGGGACGGGCCATTCCCGGCGCGGCTGGGCGATACCGCCGCGCTGAACCAGGTGTTCAGCGATGCCTTTACCGAACGGTATCGCCGCGACGGACTGGTGGGCGTGCGCGTGCCATCGCTCAACCCCATCATCTGGCGCTATGCCATCGAGGACGCGGCCGGCGGGGCGCTGCTCTGGCGCGATGAGCGCAACGATGTCGTGGCCTTCAACATCGTGCATCGATCCGGGGTGGAGGGATGGATGGGGCCGCTGGCCGTGCGTCCCGACACCCAGGGGCTGGGGCTGGGAAAGGCGGTGGTGCGGGCCGGTGTGGACTGGCTCACGCAGCAGCAGGCGAGCATCATCGGGCTCGAGACCATGCCGAGGACGATGGACAACATCGGCTTCTACTCCGCCCTGGGATTCGTGCCAGGCCGGCTCACCATGACGTTGACCCTTGATGCCGCAATCGGCGACCGGCCACCCCTGCTGCTGGGCCGGCTGCGTGAGGCGGAAAAGAGCGAGGTCATCGAGCAGTGTCGCGCACTGGTCGCGGCGCTCGCGCCGGGGTATGACTTCACGCGCGAGATTCTGCTCACGGAGCAGCTCGCGTTGGGCGACACGGTGCTCTTCCGCTCGGCGGGCCGACTGGTGGGGTACGCGCTCTGCCACACCACCGCGCTCGTGGAAGGGCGCGCGAGGGAGGAGACGCGTGTTCTCAAATTGGTCCTCGAGCGGGTTGACGAGCTGCCCGAGGCCGCGCGCGTGCTTACCGACTTCACCCGCCGGAGCGGGACGCGCCGCGTGGCATTCCGCGTTCAGACCGAATATGCCGACGCCTACCGGGCGCTCATTGCGGCCGGCGCGCGGGTGCGGTGGACCGACCTCCGCATGACGCTCGCCGGCTACAACGAGCCGTCGGTGCGCTCGGGGCTGGTCTGGAGTAACTGGGAGATTTGAGCCTTGGAGGCGTTGCCGTGATCCTGTCTGTTGGACGCACTGCTGCTCACCCCGTCCGCCGTGGCGCGGTCGCGAGTCTGTTGCTGGCTACCTTCGTTTTTGCATCGGCGCTTCGCGCCCAGGGTACGGACTCCACTGCCCGGGGCCGGGACTCCACCGCCAGGGGCGCGGATTCCACCGTCCAGGGAGCCGCGCCGGCGTTGCCCGCGGCGCTCGGCACCGTGAGCGGAACTGTCTTCGACAGTCTCCACGGCACGCCGTTGCGCGGTGCAACCGTCATGCTCGCCGGCACCATGCATAGCGGCACGAGCGATGCGAACGGACACTACGTCATCGACAGCGTGCAGGCGGGGCAGTATCAGATCGGGTTCTTCCATGCGCTGCTCGACTCTCTGGGGCTGGGGCTCGCGCCGCAGGCGATCACCGTTCCAGCCGGCGCCGTCGTGCACGTCGATCTCACCATTCCGTCGTCGGCCACCATCATGTCGCAGCTCTGCCCCGACAGCGCACTCGGGGACAAGCTCGGCATGGTCGCGGGCGTGGTGCACAACGCCGACAACGGCGCGCCGCTCGCGGGCGCCATCGTGGTCCTCTCGTGGATGGGATATCGCATTACCGGCGGCAAGCTGTTCAAGATGCTCCAGGCCGCGAATACCAAGACGGATGCCACCGGGGCCTACCACGTCTGCGGCGTCCCCGCCGGGGTCACGATCACCGCGCGTGCACACTCCGGCACGCGCGGAAGCGGCCAGGCGGAGCTCCAGGTGGAGAAACAGCAACTGGCGCTGCAGGACATTTCGCTGAGCATGGCGTCAGCAGACTCCGGCAAGGGCACGGTCGTGGGCGGCGTGGCGCGCAGCGGCAGCGCGGTCCTCACCGGAACGGTCACGTCCTCATCCGGCAAGCCACTGCAGGGCGCACAGGCCACCGTGCTGGGCACCACCATCGGCGGCACCACAGACGAGCAGGGCGTCTTCCATCTGGATAGCCTGCCCTCCGGCACGCAGACCGTGGAAGTGCGCATGATCGGCTACCTGCCCAAGCGCGCGACGGTGGCGCTGCGCTCCACCAACTCCACGAAAGTCGGTGTCGTGCTGGCGGAGCGGGTGCCGGTGCTCGAACCCGTGAAGGTGGTGGGGAAGAAGCGCAACGCTGATTGGCTGCACGGATTCGACAAGCGGATGAAGCAGGGCTTCGGCCATTTCATCACCCGCAAGCAGATCGAGGAGCGCTCCCCCATCGAGATCACCGATGTGTTCCGCGGCATCCCGGGCGTGAACGTGCAATGGACCGGGAGCGACTACACGCTGGCCATGAACCGGTCCGTGTCGCTCAGCGGAAGCTGCCCCATCAACTACGTCCTGGATGGGATGTCGATTTCGGTCGACAACATCAACAATGTCATCCAGCCCGAGGACGTGCAGGCGATCGAGGTGTATCAGGCCGGCGATGAGCCGGTGCAGTTCTCCGGGCCGACGGCGGGGTGCGGGACGGTCGTCATCTGGAGCCGGCGGCCCGGCATTTCGAAATGAGCGCGCTGCTCAGCCCGTGAACAGCGATGCAAGCGCATCACGTCGCGTGATCGCCCGCAGGTAGCCCAGCTCCTCCGGAGCGAACGGCATGGGCGTGATCCCGAATACCTCTGTGAGGTCGTGGCCGCTCACGGTGTTGTCGACATCCAGCAACTCGAGCAGACTCGGCGTGACCGGTGGATGAGGAAGCAGGTGCGCGGCCAGCGCAATGAGCGGACGCATGATGCCCACCGGCACGCCGACGATGACCCGCCGCTCGCGCATCGCGATGAGAATGCGCTCGGCCATCTGACGCAACGTGAGAATGGCGGGTCCGCCCAGCGAGTACACACCGCCCACCGTATCGGACCGATCGAGCACGCGGGCCGCGACCCGCGCGACGTCACCCACCGCGATCGGCTGAAAGCGCGCGGTCCCGCCCGCGGGCAGCGGCAACACCAGCGGCGTGAGACGGATGAGGCGCGCGAGCACGTTCACGAACGCATCCTCAGGGCCCACGATCACCGAGGGGCGCAGCACCGTCCAGTCCAGCCCGCTTGCGCGCACCATCTCCTCCGCTACCCCTTTGCTGCGGAGAAAACGCGATGGCGAGCGACTCGAGGCCCCGTTCTGCGACATCTGGACGAACCGGGTGACGCCGGCAGCGCGTACTGCGTGCAGCACGATCCGCGTCGCCTCCGTGTTCACATCCTCGTACCGTTCGCCCGGGTGCTCGATGGCGATGGCGGCGAGATGGATGACGGCAGCCGCGCCGGCTGCCGCGCGGCGTACAGTGCTCTCGTCGCGGATCTCGCCCACGATGATCTCCACCGGCAGCTCCGCGAGCCGGCCGGCGGCCTTCTCGGAATTGCGCACGAGTGCACGGATCGTCCATCCGTGGCTCGCCAGCTCCCGACAGGCGTGGGTGCCCACCAGCCCGGAGGCCCCGGTCACCAGCACCGGCGCCGAGCGGGGAAGGGGGGTCGGCGCCGGATCTGGCTCCGGCTGTGCCGCGCCGCCCTCGGCCATCACCGCGGTCGGCGCGTGCCGGTGGCCCAGGTCGGGCGTCGGCGGGCCATCACTCTTCATGCCCTGACTCCGTGGTAGCCACCCGGCTCATCATCTTCATCGCGACGTACGTGCTCATTGCCGTGCAGCAGATTCCGGGAGTTCGCGTCAATCGCCCGGCCGCATCGCTGCTGGGCGCGGTGGCCATGGTGGTGATTGGCGGACTGCCGCTCCGCGATGCGTACGCGGCCATCGACCTGGATGTCCTTGTCTTCCTGCTGGGCGTGCTGCTGCTCACGGCATACCTGGACCTGGGCGGTTTCTTCGAATGGGCCGCCGCGCGCGTCGTGCGCCGGGCGCGCTCGCCGCACGCGCTGCTCGCCGCCGTGGTCGTCGTGAGCGGCGTGCTCTCCGCCTTCTTCATCAACGACACGATCTGCCTGGTCCTGACGCCGCTCGTCCTCGTGGCCATCCGGCCGCTCGGTCTCAAACCGCTCCCCTTTCTGCTGGCGATCGCCATGGCATCCAACGTCGGCAGCGCCATGACGCTCACCGGCAACCCGCAGAACATGCTGATCGGCGTGGCGAGCGGCATTCACTTCGCGCGGTTTCTGGCGGCGCTCGCGCCCGCTGCGCTCGGAGGGCTCGCGATCGTATACGGTGTCATCGCGTTCACGCACCGGCGCGCGCTCGCGATGCCGCTCGCCACGACTCGTCCCGATGTCGCGGTCTCGATGGACCGGGTGCTGGTAGTCAAGGCGCTGGTCATCTTCGCGGCCGCGCTCGGATGTTGGCTGGCCGGCATCTCGCTTCCGCTCGTCGCCATCACTGCGGGGGCCGTCATGGCAGCCATCGCCCAGCGCGATCCCGCGGCGGCGTTCGCGCGCGTGGAATGGGACCTCCTGCTCTTCTTTGCCGCACTCTTCGTGGTCATGCGCGGTGTGGAGAGTCTGCCGCTCTTTCAGGATCTGACGGCGCGCGCCGCCGCCGCGGTGCACGGCGCGCCGGGTCCCGACGCGACGATCGTGAGCGGTGCCATGCTCGTCCTCTCGAATCTCGTATCCAACGTGCCCGCCGTGATCCTCTGGCGGCCGATCGTGCCGCATCTGCCGCATCGGGAGTTCCTCTGGTTGGTGATCGCCATGAGCTCGACCTTCGCGGGGAATCTCACGTTGCTCGGCTCCATGGCCAACCTGATCGTTGCCGGTCGCGCCGCCAGCCGCGGCGAGTCGCTCCGCTTCCTGGACTACCTCCGGGTGGGCGTACCGGTCACGGTACTTACCACGATCCTCGGCATTGTCGTCCTCATGGCGTGGCGGGGATGAGCGCTGCACCGATGGCCAATGGCAACCTCACGCGGCGCGGCGCTCCCGCATGCGCTCCATGCACGCGCTCGAGCGTGCCACGCCTGCTGCGCGCTCATCCGCGCCGCTTCGTCGTGCCCTGCGGTTCCGGTGGCGTGCTGGCGCCCAGCGGCTGTCCGCCGCGCCGGGTGCGCGTGCCGAGCACCACGATGCGCCAGATGAGCAGGAACACGCCGAGCGTGAGCAGGATGTGGATCCAGCCAGGCATCATTAACGCGAACGTCCCGACGGCCCAGAGAATGAGGAGGATGACAGCGGCGATGATCCCGATATCCATATGATTGACTCACTTTTCCGTGGTCGCTAGATTCCACCCTCGAACGGGACGAAGAGCTCTAATTTTTGAGCCAACAAGTCTCTCGAGTGGGTTCGATAATCTTACACCAACGTCATGCCCCAGTGCGGGGACGGCGGCCGGTGGAGTGAGAACCTCAGCCATTCGACGGGGCTTCAAAAATCCTCTTCGTTCCAACATCACGGGCTCCGCCTGCCGGCGGAGCCCGTGTTTTTCTACCCCTCTTCGCGCACCGTGGTGTGCGGCCCGCCGCTGAGCAGGCGCCGGAGGACGCCGGGCGCGGTGGGCGGCGCCCACAGCCACGACACAATGAGCCCCACCGCCCACACTCCGTAGAGCACGATGATCGCGCGGCGCCAGTCGGGCATCACGAACTGCGCGAACCAGAGCACGAAGAGCCCCGTGGCGTCCCACCACTCGAATTTCATGTTGAGCAGCACGAGTACGGCCACCGCGCTCTGCACAATCGTGAGCAGGATCTCCTCGCGCTGCACGCCGTCGAACGGCAGCGCAGCGGGCGAGCCGTGCGCCAGGGAAAACGCGATAGGAATCATCGCAGCGAGCACCGTCCACTGATTGACGTTGCTCGAGAGCATGTTCATGAGTGCCATGGGCGCGGTACGCACCCGGCTGGCCCAGTGGAACGCGGACACCTTCTCCGGAAGCTCGCTCACGAAGGGCGCCACCCACTGGACGAAGACGAACTCGCTCACCCCGAGCGACGTGGCGAGCGCGAGCATGGACTCGAAGAACGGCTCGGCGGTGAAGTAGATGAGCGCGCCACCCGCCGCGAACAGCGCTCCGATCGCCACAACTCGCATGGGTCCCCGGCGCGAGTATGCCCACCGCGTCACGGCCGGCGCCTCGCTGATCTCCTCCTCCTCGTGAGGCGGAAAGCGCCAGAGGATCATCAGATAGCCGAGATACATTACCACGAGCACCGCGGCGTCGAAGATGTCGATGGAGCCCTTGTACCAGATCCATGTGAAATAGATCAGCGGAGGCACGGTCGCGAGCACTTCCACGGCATGCTCGTCGTCCAGGCGAATGCTCTGCAGTGCCTTCCCCTGACGCCGCCGGAAGAACGCGGCCACGAAGTAGATCATCGGCCAGCCGAGGCCGACGAGCAGCCGCACGGCGCCCGTGAAATTCGCGATGGCCAAGTGCGAGTGGCAGCCGGCTGGCGGGAGGCTCACGAAGCACGCCGGTCCATCGTGGCCCGCGCTCCACGCGATCACCGCCTCCACCGCGAACTCGGGCAGCGTCTGGAGCCACGCCAGAATGGCCAGCGCGAGTCCCTGCGAGATGAGAAACTGCGCGGCCTCCGCTCCCCACGCCACGAGGAACGCGCTGAGCAGCATGCTCGGAAAGGTCCAGAGCGCCGCCCATGCCGCGCTCCCGAAATTCGCCGCCGCGGCCAGCAGCAGCTTGACTTTCACCGTTAGGCCATCCAATTAGAGGAGCCGCGGCACGCGGGCAGGAACGTTGCGGCAACTTAGGCGCACGGCGCAGCCGGCTCAAGGTGGTTCCCAGGGAACCTGCGAGCGGTGCGTCGTGTTCTGTATCGGGCGTCACACACCATGCCATCATGCCACGAGTGACCATTACCCGGCGTCTCAGCTTCAACGCTGCGCACCGGTTACACAATCCCGCGCTCTCCGACCTGGAGAATCAGACCATCTACGGGCCGTGCAACAATCCGAACTGGCACGGCCACAACTACAAGCTCGATGTGTCGGTCACCGGCGAGATCGATGCCATCACCGGCTACGTGATCGACCTCAAGGAGCTGCGGCACCTGGTCGAGACCCACGTGGTGGACCAGATGGACCACCGGAATCTGAACGTGGACGTCGAGTTCATGCGCGGCATCAATCCGACCGCCGAGAACATTGTGGTGGCGTGCTGGCGCCTGCTCGAGCCCGTGGTACGGCCGGCTCGGCTCTCACGCATTCGGCTCTGGGAGACGGACAGCAACTATGTCGACTACGAAGGGGAATAATCAGCGGCCGGCCGGGCGCCGGGCGCGCGAGATGGGCACGCACGCTCAGCTTCCGGCCGCAGCGCTCAAGACGCGTGCCCGCGTGGATGCCCGCGACGTGCCGGAGCCACAGGCGGACATGGGGCTCGACCTCGACGCGGCGCCCTCGCGCAACGGGGAGTTCGAAGGGCTCGTGCACCGCATGCTCGAGATGCTGGGCGAGGATCCGGATCGCGAGGGGCTGCGCAAGACCCCCATCCGGGTCGCGAACTCGCTCACCTGGCTCACACGCGGCTACGACATGGATGTGGCGGACGTGGTGGGCGACGCGGTGTTCGAGGAGCCGCACTCCAGCATGGTGATGGTGCGCGACATCGAGCTCTACTCGCTCTGCGAGCACCATCTGTTGCCCTTTTTCGGCAAGGCGCATATCGCGTACATCCCCGATGGCAAGATCATCGGACTGTCCAAGCTCCCGCGCATCGTTGAAGTGTTCGCCCGCCGGTTGCAAGTACAGGAACGGCTCACCGAGGAGATTGCGCAGGCCATCCAGGACGTATTGAACCCGAATGGCGTCGGCGTGGTGATCGAGGCGTACCATCTCTGCATGATGATGCGCGGCGTGCAGAAGCAGAATTCCCAGACGGTCACCTCGGCGGTGCGGGGGATCTTCCGCGACGATGCGCGCACGCGCGAAGAGTTTCTCTCCCTCGCCCACGGCCACAGTCCTCAACTGCGCTGATGGCGGCGCTGCTCGCCGGGCGCGTGGCCCTGGTTACCGGGGCCTCGCGCGGCATCGGGCTGGCCACCGCGCGCGCCCTCATCGTGGCAGGCGCGCGCGTGGCGATGGTCGCCCGGAGTGCCGATGTGCTCCGGGACCGCGCGCGAGAATTGGGCGAAGCGGCCACGCCGGTCGCATGCGATCTCGCGGATCGCGAGGCAGTGGCGCACACCGCGGAGACGCTGGCGCGCGAGATAGGGACACCGCATATCCTGGTGAACAACGCCGGTCTGTTCGCCCCGGCACCGCTCACCGAGCTCAGCGTCGAGACCTTTGTGAGTACCGTCGACCTCAATCTCGTCGCGCCGTTTCTGCTGGTGCACGCCTGCCTTCCCCGAATGCGGAAGCGCGGCACCGGGCACATCGTCACCATTGGCTCCGTGGCCGACCGCACCGCCTTTCCGGGCAATGCGGCGTACGCCGCGAGCAAGTTCGGCGTGCGCGCGCTCCACGAGGTGATGCGCACCGAGCTGCGCGGCTCCGGGCTCCGCACCACGCTCGTATCGCCGGGGCCCACCGACACGCCAACGTGGAACGGCATCGAGCTCGGTTCGCCGGGCCGTTTTCCATCGCGCGAGAGCATGCTGCACGCTGATGCGGTGGCGGCCGCCATCCTCTACGCCGTTACTCAACCACCGCAGGTCAACGTGGATGAGCTTCGCCTGTCGCGGGCGTAGCCCGGCCCGGCCACGCCGGTCGTGATCACCGATGTTCGTCGAGCTCGTCGGGTCGCTTCGCTGTATCCAGCCGCATGAGCTGACCTGGCTGGTGGCCAGCGTCAGCCGCATCGAGCAGCGCGATATCCTCGTCGGGACGCTCGGCTGCCACGTCTGCCATGCCACGTACCCGATTGCGGATGGTGTGGCGGACTTCACCGTTGGCGCGCCTGGCGAGGTGCCGGCGAGCGAAGCTCTGGACGCAGCGGCGGCCGATGCGTTGAGTGTGCGCGCTGCGGCACTGCTTGATCTTGCCACGCCAGGAGGCGTCGCCGTCCTGATGGGCGCCTGGGGTATCTGTGCGCGTCCGTTGGCGGAACTGGTGCCGCAGGTGCACCTCTTTCTGCTCAATGCTCCGCCGGGAATCAGGAGTGGCGCCGGCGTCTCGCTGGCCAACGTGCACGATGACGTTCCCCTGCGCCCCGGTGCGGCGCGTGGCATTGCGCTCGACGAGCCGCACACGACGCCCGAGCTGGTCGAGGCCGCGGTTCAGACGCTGAGACCCCGGGGGCGGCTGCTGGCCCCCGTCTCGCTCCCGGTGCCGGCCGGAATTACGGAGCTCGCGCGCGATGAGCGCTCTTGGGTGGGCGTGAAGGAGGTGCGGCCGCAGATTGTGCAGTTGCAAGGAGGGAGGGCAGGGCGCTGACGCGGGCGTCGGCGACGCGAGCGATCTCGGTCGGTCCCACCCCGCTACGACGTGTACAACGCCTCGATCTCGTTCGCGTAGCGTTGCGCGATCACGTGCCGCTTCACCTCCAGCTTGGGGCTCAGCTCGCCGCGCTCCACCGTGAGCTCGTGCTCCAGCAACCCTACCTTGCGTGGCGTTTCGTAGTGTGCCAGACCCGCCAGCGCGGACCGCACTTCCGTCTCCATCTTCGTCCTCACCGCGGGAAGCCCCAGCAGCGCCCGCCGGTCGGCAGAGTCCAGCCCCTGCTGCGCCGCCCACGACTCGAGCCGCGTAAACTCCGGAACCACCAGGATCACGGGGAATTTGCGCCGATCCCCGATCATCACCGCCTGGCTCACGAACGGGTTCATCACGACCAGCCCCTCGATGGGTTGGGGCGCGATGTTCTTTCCGCCGGAGGTGACGATGAGATTCTTCTTGCGGTCGGTGATGCGAAGAAAGCCGTCCTCCAACGCGCCGATGTCGCCCGTGTGGAACCACCCCTCGCTGTCGATCGCCTCGGCCGTGATTGCGGGCTGGTTGAGGTAGCCGCGCATCACGTTGGGACCGCGCGTCAGGATCTCGCCATCCGGCGCGATCGTCACCTCCACCCCCGCAATCGGCTGTCCCACCGTCCCGATGCGGATGTGCGTCGGTGTATTCACCGCGATCACCGGCGAGGTCTCCGTCAGCCCGTACCCTTCGAGGATCGGAAGCCCGGCGGCATAGAAAAACCGGCCGATCTCCGGCGCCAGCGGCGCGCCCCCGGATACGAAGTAGCGCAGACGTCCGCCCACGCGCTTGCGGATCTTCGAAAACACCAGCCGCTGCGCCAGTGCGTAGCGGAGGCCGAGCGAACGATCAGGCTGCGTCCCGGCCAGCATCGCGGTGGCCCATCGGTCGCCCACGGCGCTTGCCCATGCAAAGATGCCCCGCGTGACGGCGCTCCCGCGTCGCGCCATCTCCATCACGCGCGAGTAGATCTTCTCGTACACCCGCGGCACCGCCACCACAATCGTCGGACGCACCTCGCTCATGTTCTGGAGTATGGTGTCCATCGACTCCACGTAGGCGATCGTGACGCCACAGGAAAACATCAGGAAGTCGAACATCCGCTCCAGCACGTGGGAGAGCGGAAGAAAGCTGAGTGACACGTCCGCACGGGTGAACGGGATGGCGTTCGTCACGGCCTGCACGTTCGAGAAGAGATTGTCGTGCGTGAGCACGACGCCCTTCGGCACGCCGGTCGTGCCCGAGGTGTAGATGATCGTCGCCACATCCTGCGGCGTGACCTCCAGCGCGCTGGCGCGGTACGCGGCCGTGGCCGCATCGCTCTCCGTGGCGGCGCCCCGCGCCTCCAGCGCCTCGAGCGTGATATCCACGCCGGGCCAACGCGTGGCGCCAAAGCCGATCACGTGCCGGAGTGTGGGGAGCGCCTCGCGGACCGACGCCACCGTAGCCGCGTGCTCTGCCGTCGCAACGAAGATGGCCGCGACGCCGGCATCGCCCAGTATGTACTGCACCTGTTCGGCCGGGACGGTCGGGTAGACCGGCACGTCCGGCATGCCCCCAGTGAGGCACGCATAGTCCGTGATGGCCCACTCGAGCCGAGTTTCCGAGAGAATTGCCACCCGCTCGCCGCGCTGTACGCCGAGCGCGGCAAGCCCCATGGCCGCATGCCGCACCCGCTCCGCGAGAGCGCGGTGCGAAACGCCCTCGTAGCGACCCTCTACCTTGACCAGCATGGCGGTGGGGCGATCATGGCGCTCCACCGCGTCGAAGAACAGTCTGGTGAGCGTGCCCGGTGCGCCAATGCGTGGGCTGCTGATCGCAACGGGCGTCGTCGTGGTCGCCGTGCTCATGCTATGGTCCTCCCGCCCGGATGTGCACCACGAAGCGCACCGGGCTGCCTGGGACAGCCGAGCGCGCGCGATCCTGCCGAACCGCTGTCGCCTCGATGACCAGGGAATCCGGCGGCGCCACCGCCAGCGTTCGCGGCACGAGCACGCGGCGGCTCGCGCTCCCCTGCGCATCCGTCGTGTCCAGCGCCGACCCCCGCCTGCTGTCGTCCACCAGCATCACCTGCGTCGAGTCGCCGATCGGGAAGCCGGCTGGCGCGACGATCGCGAAGCGCACCAGATAGGCGGGCACCGGAACCAGTGAATCGCCGGGCACCCCCGGTGTGCTGTCGTGCGCGAGACGCAGCGAGAGCGTGCGGCTGCTGTCGACGCCCAGGGAGTAGCGGAGCGTGTCGTCCGTTGCGCCGAGCGCTTGCAGCGAGTCGGGCGAGAGCGTGACGATCACGCTCACCGGTGCCGACTGCAGTGCGCCGGCGCTGGCAATGATGCGCGCCTGGCCCGTGGTGTCGCGTGCCGTCACCAGCCCCGTGACCGAGTCGACCGCGACGATGCCGGTGTCCAGCGCCAGGAATCGGACTGGTGCATCGGTCACCGTGTCGTTCCGCCCGTTGAGAACGGTCACCCGCAGGGGCACGGGCACCCCCGTGGAGTCGCGCAGCGTATCGCCCTGCACCATGGAGGGCAGTGTCGGCGCCTGCAGCTCGATCGCCAGAAAGGCATCGGGATTGGTGCCGACTTCCGTGCAGCCGCCGCTCCACACCGCCAATGCGGCGAGCAGCAGCGCCTGGCGCGATAGTCCCATCATTCGAAGCGGTCGGCGAGAATTGTCGCCAGGTTGATGTATGCCTGTGCGGCAGGATCGGCCGGCTCGCGCAGCACCACGGGCTGCCCCGAGGCAAACGCGTCGGAGGCATTCGCGCTCCGCGGCACCACCACGTCCAGCACCATGTTGCGCGGCAGGTGCGTGCGCACATAGTCGGATACCCGGGCGGACGCCGCGTTCGCGGACTCGAACATCGTCAGGAGAATCCCATCCAGCGTGAGATCCGGGTTGCGCGCCGCGATATCCTGCAGCCCGCGCAGAATCTGTGGCGTGGTCTGAAGCGCGAGCGGCTCGCATTGCAAGGGGACGATCACGTGCTGGCTGGCCTCAAGCACCCGGTGGACGATGGGTGACAGCCCCGGCGGCGTATCGACGATCACCACATGACATCGCTCACGCGCCGCCGTGAATAGTTCCGGCAGCAACGTCGTTCGCTCGGCGCGTTCATGGTACGTGCCGTGGTTCGAGACATTGCTCACGCTCCCCGCCAGCACCACGCGGAGCCAGGGGAGCGTGGTGGGAAGAATGATCTCGCGAAGCGTGCGCTCGCCGGCGAGATAGTCCGACAGACCGTGCACTGGATGACCGCGGCGCAGGCCGGCGCCATACCGGACGGCACCCTGCGGGTCCACGTCCACCAGCAGCGTCTTGAGGCCGCGCCGCGCGAACGCGGCCGCCAGGTTCACCGCGGTCGTGGTTTTGCCCACGCCCCCCTTCTGGCTGACCACGGCGACGACGTTGCCCACCGCTTACTGGGGCTCCGACTCGGCCCCGTCCTCGGCTTTTCCGGACTGGATCTGCTGCAACGTCTCCTTCGCGTGCCGGACCCACCGCTCGGACTCGGCCGTCGCGGGGGGATTCGCCAGAAAGGCGCCGAGATGCTTCTCCGCCGATACCGGGTCTCCGCGCCTCAACAGCAGAAAGGCCAGGCCGTAATGCGCCCCCGAGAGCTGCGGGTCCAGGTCGAGCGCCCGCCGGTACATCCGGCCCGCCTCGTCCAGGCGCCCGGTGCGCGAATAGGCGATCGCCATATTCTGCAGGATGCGCGGATCGTTCGGGTGATCGCGCAGGGCAAGCCGGTAGGACGTCAACGCGGCATCGTAGTCGCCCTGACGCTCCAGCGCGAGTGCCTCGTTGAGATAATCAAGGCGCTGCGGTCGAACCTTCTCCGGCTTGGCGCCCACCAGACGGTGCCACCAGGACATGCGATCGGGAATCAGGTCGAGTGCGTCAGCGGAATGCGGGCGTGCGTGCGACGATCGGGCAGAATGAACCCCAAAGAGAAACCGTGCGAAAAGTTACCGCGCCGGACGGATTGGAGCAACTGCGATGGCACATGCCATCACACAGGAAGTAAATTGCGTGCAGGCGCATCCGCACGACCATCTCGATGCGTTCTCACGACTGAGGAGGGACCATGACCGCAAATGCACCGATGGCCGACCATCGTGATGTCCTCGATGTGGACTGGCCGCTCTTCGGTGAGCTCTCGCGCGCCCTCGCACTCAAGGTCGCACGCGCGTACGATCCGGAGATGATCGTCGGTATTGCGACGGCGGGGGTCGTGCCGGGTGCGGTAATCGCCGCCATTCTCGGTCGCGAATTCCGCTCGATTGCCATCAGTCGCCGCCTCTACGCCGAGCAGGTCCGCGCCACGCCGGCCGTGCTGGGCGCCGCCCCTCCCGACGTCCGTGGTCGCCGGATACTACTCGTGGACGAAACCTGCGACACGGGCGACACCATGCGCCTGGCCGTCGCCTCCGTGGTCAACGCCGGCGCGACCGATGTCCAGACCGCCGTGGGTTTCCGCACGGGCCCGTACGAGCCGGATTTCGCCGCGCTGGAAACCGAGAGCCTGATCATCCTCCCCTGGGACCGGGAGGTGCTCGTGGATGGTGAGCTGGTGCCGGCGCGGGAGCATAGGTGAGGCACGGCGTGGGTGTCGGGAGGAGCGTGTAGGGTGTGGGGAAACGGCCCGCGCGAGCTGAGCACCAGGCCCGCCCACCCCATACCCTACTCCCTATACCCTCGCCTTCTCACTCTCAATCCCCCCCACCGCCTCTTCGTAGCCGGCGCCCTGCGCCATCGCCTCGTAGACGGCGGTCATCACGTCGCCGGCGCCAAGCAGGAAGCGACAGCGCGGGGCGCCCATCGAGCGACACTCCACTTCCAGCACCGCCAGTGGGCCGTCGGACAGGTGCCCGAAGAAGTTGGCGAACATCCCCGTGGTCAGGTGACAGGCGGGATGCTCGAGCTCTGCCGCGGGCTCAGACTCGCCCCACTCCGCACAATCCACCGTGGCCACCGCATCCTGCAGCGTGCCGATGGACACCACCCCCCAACCCGCTGCCCTGAAGTACTCGGAGGCAAAAGTTTCGAACTCCGGCAGCGTCAACGTGTCCGGCTCGCGATGTTCGCGCGCCAGCAACCAGTCACGGAACGCGGCAAAGACGGCGTCGCCACCCGCGTAGCCCGCCTCCTGCAGCGCGGGCGCCACCGACGCGGCATCGTGAAGCGCGGCGCCAATCAGCGCGCGGAGCGTGGGGCGGCTGAGGGCCAGCAGATCGTGACCGGCAAGATCGATAGCGTCGGACATGGGAATACCTAGGGGTGAGCGTCAATGCGGCGCAGCAACTCGGCCTCGTCAATCGCCTCGACGCCGAGCGCATGGGCTCGCTCGAGCTTGCTGCCGGCGCTCTCGCCAGCGACGACGAAGCTGGTGGACTTGGACACGGCGCTGGCGACGTTCCCGCCGTGCGCCTCCACCAGGCGGGTCGCCTCGGCGCGCGAGAGCGTCGGGAGCGTCCCGGTGATGACGATCGTCTTCCCCGCCAGGGAACGGCTGCTCCCCTCGGCGCGGGGCTCCGTGAAATTCACACCGGCGGCTCGCAGCTTCTCGAGCAGCGGCCACGTGGTTTGGTGGTCGAAGAACTGCTCCACCGACTCCGCGGTGATGTCGCCGATGCCATGCACCGCTTCCACCTCCTGCCAGTCAGCTGCCGCCACGGCATCGAGGTTCCCGAAGTACCGCGCCAGAAGCTGCGCGGCGTTCGCGCCGACATGTCGTATGCCGAGCGCGTAGAGCAGGCGCGACAGCGGCCGCCCCTTCGCCTCCTCGATAGCCGCCACCAGCTGCCTGGCGCTCGTTTCTCCGAATCCCTCCAGAGGCGAGAGCTGCTCGGCGGTCAGGGAGAAGAGATCGCCGGCGTCGCGCACCAGCCCCGCCGCGATCAGCTGCTGCACACGCGCGTAGGACAGACCGCGAATGTCCATCGCGCCACGGGAGGCGAAGTGCACGATCCCCTCCAGCTGCCGCCCCGGACACGCGAGGTTCGGGCAGAACACACCGGCCAGGTCCGGATCGTCTTCGACGGGCGTACCGCAGCGCGGGCACCGCTCAGGCATTGTCCAGAGCCGCTCCTCCCCCGTCCGCCGGTCCGCCAGCGAGGCGATCACCTGCGGAATCACATCGCCGGCGCGCTTCACCTGCACCCAGTCGCCAACGTGCAGGTCCTTCGTACGGATGTAGTCGGCGTTGTGCAGCGTGGCGAGCTTCACCACCGCCCCGCCGATCTCTACCGGCTCGAGGACGGCAAAGGGGGTGAGCACACCGGTGCGCCCCACGTTCACGTCGATGGCCAGCAGCCGAGTCTCGGCGATGTCCGGCGCGAACTTCCTCGCGATCGCCCACCGCGGCTCGCGTCCGCCGATGGTCCCCAACTCGTCCTCGAGCGAGAGCGAGTCCACCTTCACCACCACGCCATCGATCCCGAAGTCGAGCGTCGGGCGCAGTTCGTGCTCCACCCGCTGGACGAAGGCGATCACCTCCTTCATCGACCGACAGCGGACGCGGTGCGGCTCGACCGCAACCCCCCACTCGGCCAGCGTGTCGAGGAGCTCCCACTGTGTGGCGAAGGGCAGGGTCACGCCGGGCGGTGCCACGACGGAGAAACCGAAGAAGCGAACCGCCCGCTGCGCCGTCACGGATGGATCAAGCTGCCGCAGCGAACCGGCCGCGGCGTTGCGCGGATTGGCAAAGAGCGGCTCGGCCGCGTCTCTGCGGCGCTGGTTCAGGAGCTCGAACTGCCGGAAGGGGAAGTAGACCTCCCCCCGGATCTCCACCAGCCGTGGAGGGTTCGGCGCGTTGAGCCGCAGGGGAATGGTGCGCAGTGTGCGCAGGTTGGGCGTGACGTCCTCCCCGATCCGCCCATTGCCGCGCGTCGTTCCCGTCACGAAGACGCCGTGCTCGTAGGTCAGGCTCACCGCGGCGCCATCGATCTTGAGCTCTGCCGTGTAGGCGCGCCGAGCTCCATCGCCCACCAGCCGGGCCACCCGCTCCTCCCATGCGCGCAGCTCGTCGTCATCAAACGCGTTGGCGAGCGACAGCATGGCCACCATGTGCTCGCGCTTGGGCAGCAGGCTCTGCGGCGGCGCGCCCACGCGGAGAGTCGGAGAGTCCGCCGTCCTCAGCTCCGGATGCGCGGCCTCCAGCTCCTGGAGTTGCCGGAACATGAGGTCGTACTCCCGGTCGGAGATCTCCGGCTGGTCGAGGACGTAATACTGGTGGTTGGCTCGCTGAATCTGCTGGCGCAGCACGTCCGCGCGCGCGGCCAGCTCGGAGAGGGAGTCGCTCATGCCGGATGCATCTTATAACGAGATGCGGACGGACGCGAGAGGCCAACGACTGGGGTGTAGGGAGTAGGGTATCGGGTAGGCGGGGAGCAAGCTCCTCTCGCCCGTGCCGTTCCCCTTACACCCGACACCCTATTCCCTACACCCTCTCTCTCTCGTATTCCTTCCTGAGCGCGCTGGCCGTGAGCGACGCCACCACCTGGCAGAAGGTGAGATCGCGGTCGGAAAAGGGGGCCGCATCCCGCTCGCTCCGGAGGAAGATCGCGCCGATCACCGTGCCATGCCACCGGATGGGCACCACCACGATCGAGCGCACATTGCGGAGGCCGAGCATCACCTGCACCCCCTGCAGCATCGGATCCGAGGCCGCGTCGGGAATGAACACCGTCTCCCCGGAATCGAAGGCGCGCTTGAGCTCGGGATACCGGTTCAGGTCCACGATCAGGTTGCGGATGCGCGGGTCCTCGTACGAGGCGACCACGCGGACATGCTGCTCGTCCCCGCTCAGGAAGATCGAGCACCGGTCCAACCCGAACGACCGGCCGAGGTTGTGGGCGATGGCCTGCAGGATCTCGCTGAAGTGCGGCGATGCCGCCATCACCTGCAGAATGTCGACGATCGCGACGAGATGACTGCGCTCGCGCTCCAGCTCCGCGATGCGCGCTTCGAGCGCTCGCATGCGGTCGTCAGTGTGTTCCTGCGGCGCGTCCTCCTTCCGCTCCACTTCCGTGATGGTCATCGGCGTGCTCGGTATGCGCGGTGTGCGCGTTGAACTCGGCGCTGTCAAAGCGAACGACTCTGTTGCGGCCCGAGCGTTTCGCGACGTACAGTGCCTCGTCGGCCGCCTTCACGAGGTCGTGCCGCTCGGCGATGCGCGGGTGAGGCCAGGCCGCCACGCCGCAACTCATCGTGCTGCGCAGCGTCCCACCCTCGAAGGTGAAGACGTGCTCCGCCACTTCTTGACGCGCCCGCTCCGCGAAGGTCACGCCCGCATCGAGTACCGTGCCGGGCAGAACGATCATGAACTCCTCCCCACCGTACCGCCCGAGCCGATCCACCTCGCGGACGACCGACCGCAGCAACCCCGCCGCCTGTTTCAGCACGACATCCCCCGCCGGATGGCCATAGGAGTCGTTCACCTCCTTGAAGTGATCGAGATCGGCCATCACGCAGGCAAGCGGCTCGTGCAGCCGCACGGAATGCTCGAACATCTCGCGCAGTCGCTGTTCCAGGTGGCGACGGTTGTAGAGGCCGGTCAGCGCATCGGTCACCGCCATACGGTGCAACTCGATGTTGGCCCGCGCCAGCTCGCGCTCCCGTTGCTGCACCTCGTCCTGCAACCCCTTGATGCGCAGCATGGAACGCACGCGCGCCTCCAGCTCCACGTAGTTGATCGGCTTGGTGATGTAGTCGTCCGCCCCCGCGCCCAGCCCCTCCACCTTGCTCTGGACCGATTCGAGCGCGGTCTGCATGATGATGGGGATGAACGGCAGCGATCGATCGGCCTTGATGCGGCGAGCGACCTCGTGGCCGTCCATGAGCGGCATCATCACGTCCAGCAGCATCAGGTCCGGCGGACAGGTGGCGACGATCTGGAGCGCTTCCTCGCCATTTCCCGCCGCCATCGTGCGGTACCCGCTCGCCTCCAGATGTGCGCGGAGGATCTCGACGTTATCGGCGTGGTCGTCGACGATCAGGATGCACGGCGCGTCGCTCGCCTCACCTGCCATTACCCTTTCCGATGAACTTCTCAACTTCACTCACCACGGCTTTCGGTTCACAGGGTTTGGCCAGATAGCTGTCGCACCCGACTTCCATGGCTTTCTCCCGATCGGAGGCCAGCGCATGCGCCGTGAGTGCGATGATGGGAATATGGTGCGTTTCCGGATCCCGCTTGAGCACCTGGGTCGCCTCCCATCCATCGATAACCGGGATCGAGATATCCATGAGGATAAGGTCCGGCTTCTCCGCACGTGCCTTCGCGATTCCCTCTTCCCCGTTCAGCGCCTCCGTAACCCGATACCCAAAGTGCTGGAGAATGGTGGAATAGACGATGCGGTTGTCTTCGTTGTCTTCCACCAGTAGAACGGTCTTACCATTCATGCTCATGCGTGTCCTCGGCCAGTGGTCTGCCGGCTAGGTGTCCGCGTCGTCGCGTGACGTCTGGAACTGTGCTGCGTAGCAGGCCCGCAGGCCCGAAGCGTGCATACAATGTAGCGGCTCGCCTCCGCTCGAGTCGCGTGAGCCGTCATGAGTGCCAGGGAATGGGCAGGCATTCGCGCTCGCGTACGCAGCAAGTTTCTTACCATTAAGTGAGAGGAGTTTCGCACCATGTCCCGCTCCAGTGAATTCCCGACGCGCCGGCGCTCCTCCGGTACGGGGTCGCGTGCATCCGGGCACCCGCAGGAAATGATGGACGATGAGTTCGACGACGTCGCGGTGGATGACTCGGTGGATTACGGCGAGGACGAGGAGCGCGACTGGGAGAGGGTTGGCGCCTTCGCAGCGGGGCTGGGCATTGGTGCCGCGCTCGGCGCCGGCCTTGCGCTGCTTTTCGCCCCGCAAAGCGGTGAAGATACGCGCGGGATGCTGGGGCTCCAAGCCCGACATCTCGGTGATCGGGCCGCGGATGGGTGGGATGACCTCCGCGACGAGTTCCGGTGGCTGGCGCGTCGTGGCCGGAAGTCCATCCGCCGGGGGATGACGCGGAGTCGCTGGGCCGCTCAGGACGTCGTGGAGCGTGGGCGGCGGAAAGTACGGTAGGCGAGGGCGAAGGGAGAAGGGAAAGAGTTGTGAGTTCTGGGTTGTGAGTTGTGGGATCGCCCCCTTCCCTGAGGGCCGTTCCACTCATAACTCGTAACTCACAACCCATAACTCCTCCCCCCGCTTACTTCTTTTTCATCTCATCCAACGCTTTCTGCGCTTCTTCCTTATAGTGCCGGTCGTTGTACTCCGTAGGAGTGCCGTTCACGACCAGCTTGAACTGCTGGCGCGCCTTCTCGGGCTGTTTTGTCTCCAGGTAGACGGTGCCGAGGTCCAGGTGGTGCACCAGCCGCTTGGGGTCGACCTGTACGGCACGCTCCATATCGTGTACCGCGTTGTCCCAGCTCGCCTTGCCGAGGATACCGCCACCCAGGAACGTCTTCGCCATGAAACGGGAGAAGCCGCTCAGGCTCATCACCTGCGCATTCCACATTCCCATCACGTGCAACGCGCCGGGATGGTCGGGCTTGATCTTCAGCGCCTGTTGCGCCTGCTGGTAGACCTCCTTCCCATACTTGACCCGGTCCTTCTTGCCCTTGGTGAGCGCGACGCGCCCGAGCGCGAACGCGAGATAGAAGTGCCCTTCGGCATCGTCCGGGCGCACCGCCACGGCCTGCCGGGCATAGTGCTCCGCCTGGGCGTAAAGGTCCTTCTGCTTATCTTTGTCCGGCTCGTACTCCGCTTCCGCGACGGTCGCGCGCGTGGCCAGGCAGAGCGCCTGATAGTTGGTGGAATCCCGGGCGAGCGCTGCCTGAAAGTGCGCCAGCGCTTCAGCGGGCGGCTTGAGCGCCGCGGCAGCGGCCTCACCGAGAGCGATGTCCTGGGCCGCGATGCCCCCAGTGGAATCGCGCGTCGGGTGCACAGCGGTATCGCTCGCCGTGGGTGCAGCGGTATCGCCCATCCTCCGCATGGCGGTGTCACGCATCATCCGCAGGGTGGTATCACCTGCCGTCTGCACGGTGGAATCGCTGACCGTCTGCGCGATCGCGGGACGTGCACCGAACAGCAGTGCGGCGGAGAGCGCGAGGTAGCGGATACGCATGGAAACTCCGACATTTGGGAATGAGTCCGGAAGCGCCGGCATGATGCGCTTCCCCGTCGCCCGCCCCGCTGTCACGCTCGGGGCGGTCCACCCATGGAGGGCGGCAATGCTCGCATATCGCCTCATCGAGCGCAAGAGAGACGGAGCACGCATCGAGTCGGGGGAGTGGCGGGCATTCATTAATGCGTACGCGGCCGGACACGTTCCCGAGTATCAGATGGCGGCCTTCCTCATGGCCGTCTGTCAGCAGGGGCTCGATCCCGACGAAACGAGGGCACTCACCCGGGCAATGCTGCGCAGCGGCGCCCCGCTCGACCTGACGCATCTGGCCGTGCCGCATGTCGGCATCCATTCCACGGGCGGCGTCGGAGACAAGATCTCGCTGGTGCTCTCGCCCATCGTCGCCTCGCTGAACGTAGCTGTGCCCATGATCGCCGATGGTGCGCTGGCGCATACGGGGAGCATGGTCGACAAGCTGGAGGCCATACCGGGCATGCGTACCGATCTCACACTCGCCGAGGCGCGCGCGCAACTGGAGCGGCTACGGTGCGTCTTCCTCGGTCCGACCAGCGCTGCGGCGCCTGTGGACGGCAGGATGGCCGCGCTGCGTTACGCAACGGCGACCGCCGAGTCGGTCCCGCTCATCGCGGCGAGCATCATGAGCAGGACGCTCGCGGAGGGAGTCACCGGTCTCGTGCTCGATGTCAAGCGCGGCTCGGGGGCGCTGCTGCGCGACCTCGACAGCGCCATCGCACTGGCGCGGACCATGGCTATGCTGGGTGTCGATTCCTCGTGCCCGGTCGCCGCGCTCATCACCGCGATGGACCGTCCGCTGGGCCGCGCGGTCGGCAACGCCCTCGAGACGGAGGAGGCGATTCTGGCGCTGAAGGGCGAGGGGCCGCCGGATCTCATGGAGGTGACGTACGCGCTGGGCGGCGAGATGCTCCAACTCGCGGGCGTGGAAGCATCACCGCCAGCGGCACGCCGGCGCATGGAAGAAGTCATCGCCTCGGGGCGCGCTGCGGAGACGTTCCAGCAGCTGATCGAGGCGCAGGGCGGCAACCCCGGCGTGGTGGACGATCCGGCGGTCCTGCCACAGGCACTGGCCTGCGAGCTCTACGAGGCGCCTCGCCGCGGGTTCATCGCGCAGATCGATGCGCGCGTCATCGGCCGCGGGCTCATCGCGCTGGGCGGCGGCCGTATGCGAATGGCTGCGCCCATCGACCCCACGGTCGGCTTCGTCATCACACCCACCCCCGGAGACTGGGTGGATGCCCGGGAGCCGCTGGCCACCATCTTCGCGCGCGATGCCGCCGGGATAGAGATCGGACGCGCCGTGCTCCACGAGGCCATCCGCATCGCGGACGAGGCGGAGCCCCCGCTGCCGCTCATCTCGCACCGCATATCGGCCGGCGGGGTGGAGGCGTACGCCGGGTAGGAGCGGGCGCCGCCTCCGGGTTGGGTGGCCCTGCCTCAGATGTCCAGGTTCCGCACGAACTTCGCGTTCTTCTCGATGAACAGGCGCCGCGGCTCCACGGCATCGCCCATCAGATCACGGAAGATCCGGTCGGCCTCGACCGCGTCCTCCATGTCTACCTTCAGCATCGTGCGCAGCTCCGGATCCATGGTCGTCTTCCACAGCTGATCAGGGTTCATCTCGCCCAGCCCCTTGTAGCGCTGCACGCTCACGCTGCCCCGACCGTCGCCGTTCCCGAGACGCGCGGCGAGCGTCTCACGCTCCGCTTCGTCGTACGCGTAGTACTCTTCCTTCCCCTTCGCCACGCGGTAGAGCGGTGGCTGCGCGATATAGATGAAGCCGGCGTCGATGAGCTCGGGCATCTGCCGGAAAAAGAACGTGAGCAGCAGGTTGCGGATGTGCGCGCCGTCCACGTCCGCATCGGTCATGATGATGATCTTGTGGTACCGCGTGCTCTCGATCGAGAACTCATCCTTGATGCCAGAGCCGATGGCGGTGATGATCGTGCGGATCTCTTCGTTCGAGAGCACCTTGTCGATGCGGGCCTTCTCGACGTTGATGATCTTGCCGCGCAGCGGGAGGATGGCCTGGAACATCCGGTCGCGTCCCTGCTTGGCCGACCCACCGGCCGAGTCGCCCTCTACCAGGTACAGCTCGCAGAGTGCGGGATCGGAGAGTGAGCAGTCGGCGAGCTTGCCCGGCAGGTTGCCCACGTCGAGTGCCGACTTCTTGCGCGTCAGATCGCGAGCCTTGCGCGCCGCTTCGCGCGCCCGCGCGGCCGACACCGCCTTCTCTACCACGGCGTTGGCCACCCGCGGGTGCTCCTCCAGGTACTGGCCCAGGAGCTCGAGCACCACGCTCCGCACCGCCCCCTCCACCTCCGAGTTGCCGAGCTTCGTCTTGGTCTGCCCCTCGAACTGCGGCTCGCGCACCTTCACGGAGAGTACGGCAGTGAGCCCCTCGCGCACGTCATCGCCCGACAGCGTGAAGTCCGCCTTCTTGAGGAAGTTCCCCTTCTTGGCGTAGTCGTTGATCACACGGGTGAGCGCACTCTTGAAGCCGGTGAGATGCGTGCCGCCCTCGTGCGTGTTGATGTTGTTGACGAAGGCGAAGATGTTCTCGTTGTACGAATCGTTGTACTGGAGCGCCAGATCGATCTCGATGTCGTCCTTCTCCGTCTCGATGAAGACGACCTCCGCGTGCAGCGGCTTCCGGTTGGCGTTGAGGAAGCGGACGAACTCCGCCAACCCGCCCTTCGCCTGGAACGTCTCGCTCTCCGGCTGCCCCTCGCGCTCATCGCGGAGCAGGATCACGACCCCCTTGTTCAGAAAGGCGAGCTCACGCAGCCGCGCCGCCAGCACCGCGTGATCGTAGACGAGCTCGGTGAAAATCAGGGGATCGGGCTTGAACCAAACCGTCGTCCCCGTCTCGCTCTTCCCGACCTTCCGCACCGTCTTGAGCTTGGTGACCGTCGTGCCGCGGGCGAAATCCATGTAGTACTCCTGCCCGCCACGCCGTACCCAGACCTTGAGCTGCTCGGACAGCGCGTTGACCACCGAGACGCCCACGCCGTGCAGCCCGCCCGACACCTTGTAGCTGCTCTTGTCGAACTTTCCGCCGGCGTGCAACACGGTCATGGCCAGCTCCACGCCAGGGATGCGCTCCGTGGGATGGATATCGACCGGAAAGCCCCGCCCATTGTCGGCCACCGCGATCGAGTTGTCCTGATGGATGGTGACCTCGATGCGATCCGCGTAGCCGGCCAGCGCCTCGTCGATCGAGTTGTCCACCACCTCGTAGACGAGATGATGCAGCCCGCGCGCCGAGGTGGAGCCGATGTACATCCCGGGCCGCTTCCGTACGGCTTCGAGCCCTTTGAGCACCTGGATCTGGCCGGCGTCGTACTGTGCCGGCGTGCTTGCAGTCTTGGCCATGTCCGCCCTGAAAGTCAGGTGAGTAATAGAGCGAAGAAAGACCGAATATCACTGCGGCCCTTCCACACCAACAACATACGAAATCTAGCCCGCAATGTATTGGAAATCAATAGCTTAGGGGAAGCGGGAAGTCGGTCAGCGGGTCAGTCGGCCAATGGGTCAGGAACGGCAGGAGAGGAGAGAGGAGCAAATGCCTCGGCGTGAGGGCTCTCCCGAAGAGCCGGTCCCTCTCTCCTTTCTCCTTTCTCCTCTCGCTCGCCTCAAGAGCTTCTTCTGACCCACTGACCCACTGACCCGCTGACTCACTTTCCTACTGCCGACACACCCCGTGCGGGTCCGGCTTCGGGTGGTCCACCACCGGCCGGTGGTCCAGGTCCGCCACGTGTACGGCCACATCCTCCACCAGGTCACCCACCCGTGCCATGTGCTGGTAGTCGATGTACTCCGGCTCGTCCGTCACCTGGTGGTAATCGGAATGGAGGCCGGTCGTGAAGAAGGTGATGGGGATGCCGTAGCGCGCATACTCGTAGTGATCGCTCCGGCAGTAGATGTTCGACGGGTGCCCGTTCGCATCGAGTGAATAGTCGAAGGTGAGGTTGTGGTGATCTTCTTTGTTCACCTTCTCGATCAAGTCGCCCAGCTCGGTCGACAGACGGCGCGATCCCACGAGCTGGAGATAGCCCTTGCTGCCGTGGAGCGGCACGCCCGCCTTGGTCCGCCCCGTCTCGTCGTACGCGTCGCCGCGGCCGACCATGTCCATGTTGAGCTGTGTCACGATCGAGTCGCGCGGGACCGTGGGATGGTCCGTGAAGTATTGCGAGCCCAGCAGCCCCTTCTCCTCGCCCACGTGCCACACGAAGAGCATCGACCGCTTGGGCTTGACCCGCATGGAGGCGATCTTCTGCGCGATCTCCAGTGCCGTGACCGTGCCTGAGCCGTCGTCATCCGCCCCGTTGTTGATCGAGTCCATCCGATCGGTGTGCGGGTGCTTGGCGCGAAACGCCGCGAGCTTGGCGTCCACCAGTTTCTGCTCGGCCGGCGTCGCGCGCTTCCCGCCGTCATCCGCGCCCTCCGGGCGCACCCAGTGGTTCCAGATGCGGAGTGAGTCGTGATCCACCGGCCGGCGGCTGATCCCGATGTGATCGTTGTGCGCACCGATGGCGACATACTCGCCCCGGAGCTTCGGGTCGCTCCCGCGGATGATGCCCACGACGTTGCGCGCCGGATACGGGACCGGCGTCACCGTGTAGCGCACATCGACCGACGCGGTTGCGCCCGCCGTGCCCGGTGTAAGCTGATCCAGCGGCTGGGTGAACATCTTGGCGGCCGCCGTGCTCGTGATCAGGAAGCTTGGCGTCTGCGCGGACGTGCCGGAGGAAGGGTCATCCAGAAATTCGCGAGGCCGCGTGAGGAATGGGATGAACCGCGCGGGGAAGCTGTCGAGCGAGACCACGGCCACCGCGGCGGCGCCCGGAATGCTCGCGCCGCGGCGCATCGAACGTCGGGCGTTCTGCCCCTGCTTCACAGTATAGACCACCAGCTTGCCGCGCGCCTGGTCCGCGGAGATATCGTGCGCCGTATCGCCGTACACGCCGCCGTACACCACGGGAAGCGATGGGTTGGTGATGGACGACGGGCCAAGTGGCAGAAAATCCTTGAACGCTTCGAGCGACGTACCGCCAACGGCAAAGGTCGGGTGATCGCCCAGCGCGCGCGACTTGAGCGGGATCGTCTGGAAGTAGGTGCCATTGTCGCCGGCGGGGATGAGCCCCATCTGCTTGATCTGGCCGGCGATGTACGTCGTGCCCTTGAAGTTGCCGATCGTCCCCGCTTCGCGCCCCTGCATGGAATCGTCGGAAAAGATGTACAGCCGCGTCATGAGATCCGCGGCGGTGATGCCGGCGTGCGTGGGGCGCGGCGTATGCTTGAGTGGAAGCGTGGTGGGGGGAAGGGGAACGACACCGCCGCCATCATGCGGTGCCCGACGCCGGGCCTGCTGCGCGCCGGCAACGGCCGGCAGCACGAGGGCCACGGCAAGCGATGTGATGGAAGTACGCATTGTCCTCAGGAGGGTGGCGAGAGAATCACGACCGCAGCGCCGGGGCGGCGATGCGTCATGCATCCGGAATATGCTGGCTGGTGCGCGCACTCACTACCCCGGTCCCGGGCGTCGCTACCCACGTGCCAGGCGCCAGTGCAGCTGTCGTACGGGCGCTCGTCCCGGCTTGGCGTTCAACGCGCGCAGGAGCTGAGGCTCCATCAGCGACAGCTCCATCATCCACGAGTTCGTGCGCACGGCCACGAAGAGCGTCCCGTCGCGGGAGATGCTCAACGGCTCGGTGACCGCCGCGATCTGCGGCCCCACCAGCGACGCCCACTCCGGAATGACCGTGGCTTGCTCCACCCGCTCGGCCAACCCCGACTCGTTGAGGAAGCTGGCCAGGGCGTCGCTGATGGGCCGAGGCGTGCCGCGGCGCCGGTCGCTCATGGCGGGGCAGGGGCCAGCACGCCCCCCGTGATGGTCCACCGTTCCAGCCGCGTGAGCCCCGCCGGGATGTCCGAGGGGCGCGGCACCGCCAGCATCGTCTGCCCACGCCCCGCAGTGGTGAGCAATTCCAGAATCCGCGCCGCGCGGCGCGTGTCGAGCTCGGCGAACGGATCATCCAGCAGCACCACCGGATCACACGCCGCGGCAGCCCGCAGGGTGGCCGCCTCGAGCAGACGCAGCGCGATGGCGGCCGTGCGCTGCTGTCCGGCGGAGCCGTAGGTGCGCAGATCACGGGGCGGTCCATGCGGCGCCGCGAGCGTGAGCTCCAGGTCATCACGGTGCGGCCCCGCGTGCGTGAGCCCGCGCCGGATGTCCATCGCGCGCTTGCGCTCGAGCAACTCGAGGAGCTGCGTTTCCGCATCCCGCTCATCGCCCAGCGCGCTGGTGTACCGGAGCCGCGCGCTACCTTCCTCGCCGATCGCGGCGCACAGCGACGCGTACGTTCCGGCATGCTGCTCGGACCAGCGCCGCCGTGCGGTCCACAGTCGGGCGCCGGACTCCGCGAGCGTCGGTTCCCACACGGCCACTCTGGCGTCCAGGTCGCGGCGCGACGAGGGGGGCGCGCGCATGGCCGCATTGCGACGCGCGAGCGCGGCGCGGTAGCGCTGCAGAGCGAGGAGATAAGGGCGCGAGGTGAGCGAGAGCAGGATGTCCAGGTAGCGGCGGCGGGCGCTGGGCGCCCCCGTGACGAGCGTGACGTCCTGCGGGGAGAAGATCACGGCCGGCAACGCGCCCAGCGCATCGGCGAGTCGCGCCCGATCGACGCCGTCCAGCGTCACTCGCTTCCGCGCGGTTGCCGCCTCGAAGCCCACCGCCACTTCATGCACGTGCGCACCGTGCGTGGAGGCGGCGAGATGGAACCCCGGAGCACCGAACGTCGTGAGATCCCGGTCGCGGGCGCCGCGAAACGAGCGCAGGAGCTGGACGTAGTAGATGGCTTCCAGGAAGTTGCTCTTCCCCTGGCCGTTGTCCCCGATCACCGCCAGTCCCTCGGCGCCCGGGGTCATCTCCACGCGCTCCAGATTGCGGAAGGAGCGGATGGACAGGCGGTGGATCCACGCCCGCGCGGCGGGGTGAGCTGCTGTCTCCGGCTCCGCCACCATCGCCATCATGCGGCCCCACTCACCGTCCCTTGAACTCTGCGGGCCGCTTGTCGAGGAACGCGCGCATTCCCTCCCGCATGTCCTCAGTGGACGCGAGCAGGCCGAAGTGATTCGCCTCCAGCACCATTCCTTCCTCGAGCGTGCTGTCGAGCCCGCGGTTCACGGCCTCGATGGAGAGCGCGACCGCGACCGGGCCCTGCGCGAGAATCAGCCGGAGCATGCTCTCCGCCGCACTGCTGAGCTCGGATGCACTCACCACCCGGTTCACCAGTCCGATACGGTAGGCCTCGGCCGCGTCGATCATCTCGCCGGTCAGAATGATCTGCAGCGCGCGTCCCCTGCCGACGAGGCGCGGCAGCCGCTGCGTGCCGCCATACCCTGGCGCGATCCCGAGCTTGACCTCCGGAAAGCCGAAGCGCGCGGTATCCGCGGCAATGCGGACGTGGCAGGCCAGCGCGAGCTCGCAGCCGCCGCCCAAAGCGTAGCCGTTCACCGCGGCGATGACCGGTTTGCGCGACCGTTCGAAGCGCGCGAAGATCTGCTGCCCGCGGCGTGAGCGCCACTTGCCGTCGAGGGGCCCCTGCGTGGCGAGCTCCTCAATGTCGGCGCCGGCCACGAACGCCTTCGGGCCCGCGCCCGTCACGATCGCCCCACCCACGTCATCCCGCTCTGCCACGGCGTCAATTGCCTCGCCCAGCTCCGTGATGGTGGCATCGTTCAGGGCGTTGAGCTTGTCGGGGCGGTTGACCGTGATGGTGGCAATCCGCTCACGCACGGCGAAGGTAAGTGTCGTGAAGGGCATGCGCGTGGGTGGGGGTGGGTGTGGCAGGGATGGCCAGGAGGCCGATCGGCGCGATGGAGCAACGTCGCTCGACCGTGGAATCTAAGGGACCGGACTGCTTCTTGCTCGTGCGTGCGCCGCGTATGGCTGCACGGGTATGGATCACCAGAGAAGGGCGTGCGGGCACGGGCCTGCGATACCGGTTGCCGTCGGGAACGCTCGTGCGGAGCCAGCAGGAGCTCGACCGCATCGAAGCGCTTCGTATTCCCCCCGCCTGGCGCCGTGTGCATATCGCGGCCAACCCGCGCGCGGCGATTCAGGCCTGGGGCATCGACGCCCGTGGGCGCAAGCAATACCGGTATCATCCCCGCGCCGTGGAGCGCGGCCAGCAGCGCAAGTATTATCGCGTGCGGAGCCTGGCGCGCAGCCTTCCGACAATTCGCCACCAGCTCTGGCAGGACTGTCGCTCGCCGGAGCCCACGCGCGAGCGGGTGGCCGCGGTGGTGGTGCGGCTGCTGAGCGAAGGATTCTTTCGTGTGGGGAGCGAGCGCTACGCGCGCGAGAACCACACGGTGGGCATCGCGACCATGCGCAAGAAGGACGTTCGTGTGGACGGCGAGGCGATCATCTTCCACTATGTGGGCAAGGGTTCCATCGCGCACCGGCAGGTGGTGGTTGATCCGGCGGTCCGCTGCCTGGTGGAGGAGATGCTCCAGACCCCGGGCGCGCGTCTCTTTCGCTACCGAACGGAGCAGGGATGGAGCAACCTGCGCGCGCGCGACGTGAACGCGTACATCCGCGGTCTCACCGGTGCGCGCTACTCCGCCAAGGACTTCCGCACCTGGGGCGGCACGCTGCGCGTGGCCACCGTACTCTCCGACCTGGGGCGCCCCGCCAGCGCGCGCGAAGCGAAGCGCAACGTGGTGCTCGCGGTGCGCTTGGCAGCCGCCGAGTTGGGCAACACGCCGGCGATCTGCCGCAAGTCCTACGTGCATCCCATCGTGATTGCCCGCTATCTCGATGCGGGCGTCACGATCACGCCGCGCCCCGTGCGCCGCCCGCGCGCCGGCCGTCCACCCTCCATCCACGAGTCCGAGGAGCGCGCCCTCATCCGCTTCCTCGACCGCTACTTTCCGGAACGGCGACGCCGCAGCCGCGCCCGAGATCGGGCCGCGTGAGCGCTGCAGGCGCCAGCGGAGCTGGCTCCGCTCCCCGTCTTTGACTCCGTGTGCGCCGGCGCACTACGTTTCCCGCGTGTCAGTCATTCAAGCGGTCCGCTGGTCGCCGGCGGGGGACGCCGTCCGTATCATCGACCAGACGCTGCTCCCCGAGCGCTATGAGGAGCGCGACCTCCGCACGCTGGACGACGTGTGCGACGCCATTGCGCGTCTCGCGGTGCGCGGTGCGCCCGCGATCGGGGTGGCGGGCGCACTGGGGCTCGTGGTCTCAATGCAGCCGCACACGCACGAGCCCGCGGCCCCGTTCCGGGCGCGGCTCGAGTCGTACGCAACGCGGATTCGCGGCACCCGTCCCACCGCGGTCAATCTCTCCTGGGCGCTCAGCCGGATGCTGGCCCGCGCGGCCACCATGCCGGTGGAGGGTGCCGCCGACGGCACATCCGCGCTCCTGGACGCGCTGCGTGAGGAGGCGACGCGCATCCTCGACGAGGACCGCGCCATGTGTCGCCGCATCGGGGAGCACGGGCTCCCGCTCATCCCCGACGGCGCCCGCATCCTGACCCATTGCAACGCCGGAGCCCTCGCCACGGCTGGCGTCGGCACCGCGCTGGCGCCTGTCTATCTGGCGGCGGAGGCCGGGCGCCACGTTGAAGTGCTGGCGGACGAGACGCGCCCGTTGCTGCAGGGGAGCCGGCTGACCGCGTGGGAGCTCGCGCGCGCCGGGATCCCCGTGCGCGTGATCGCGGACAACATGGCGGCGAGTTTCATGCGCGCTGGCCGCATCGATCTCTGCATCGTCGGCGCCGACCGGATTGCCGCCAACGGCGACGTCGCCAACAAGATCGGCACGTACGGCGTGGCCATCCTGGCCCGCCACCATGGCATCCCCCTCTACGTCGCGGCGCCCACCTCCACCTTCGATGCCTCGCTCGAGGATGGCGATCGCATCCCCATCGAGCAGCGCGCGCGCGACGAGATCGCACGAGGCTTCGGCCGCGTGACCGTCCCCGCCGATGTCGCGGTGGAGAACCCGGCTTTCGACGTCACCCCGGGCGCGCTCATCTCCGCCATCATCAGCGACCGGGGCATTCATTACCCGCCCTACGACTTCTCGTTGCGGGCGCCGGCCGCGGCCGCGAGCAGTGGGCGGTGAGCGCCACCGGCGCCTCATGAAACACGTTCTCGCGATTGACCAGGGCACCACCGGCAGCACCTGTCTGGTGCTCGACGCCGCGGGACGCGTGGTAGGGCGGGGGTATCGCGAGATCACGCAGCATTACCCGCGGCCCGGCTGGGTGGAACACGACCCGCGCGAGCTTTTCGAGCAAACGGTCGCGGCGGCGCGCGAGGCCATTGCCCAGGCCGGCGTCGCCCCCCACTGCATCGGCATCACCAACCAGCGCGAGACCACCGTGCTCTGGGACCGCCGGACGGGGGAGCCGGTGGGGCGCGCCATCGTCTGGCAGGACCGGCGCACAGCCGGCCGGTGCGCCGCGCTCGCGGGCGAGTCGGCCCGCATCGCCGAGCTCACGGGACTTGTGATCGACGCATACTTTTCCGCGACCAAACTGGAGTGGATGCTGGCTCAGGAGAGCGTGCGGCAACGCGCCGAGGCCGGGGAGCTGGCTGCCGGTACGGTGGACAGCTGGCTGGTATGGAACCTGACGCATGGGGCGGTACACGCCACCGATCCCACCAACGCGTCACGCACCATGCTGTTCGACATCGGCGCGCGCCGTTGGAGCGATGAGCTCTGCCGCCTCTTCACCGTCCCCATGTCGCTTCTGCCGGAGGTGCGTCCATCGAGCGGGAGCTTTGGTGTCGCCCACGAATCCTTCCTCGGGCAGGCGATGCCGATCACCGGGATTGCGGGCGACCAGCAGGCGGCGCTCTTCGGGCAGGGATGCTGGCACGCCGGCGAGGGGAAGAACACCTATGGCACCGGCGCATTCCTGCTGGTGAACACCGGCAGCGCACGCTCGGCGGCGGGCGACGGCCTGCTCGCCACCGTCGCATGCGACGAGCGTGGCCAGCCGGCATACGCGCTCGAGGGCGCCATCTTCATTGCGGGCGCGGCCGTGCAGTGGTTGCGCGATGGACTCGGCATCATCCAGACAGCCGCGGAGACCGACGCGCTGGCGCGCCAGCTGCCCTCCTCCGAGGGCGTCTACTTTGTACCGGCGCTGGTCGGGCTGGGCGCGCCCCACTGGGAGCCCGCCGCCCGCGGGACCATCGTGGGCCTCACGCGCGGGACCACGCGGGCCCACCTGGCGCGCGCGGCGCTCGAGGCCATGGCCTACTCCACCGCCGATGTCCTGGGCCTCATGCGCGAACGGAGCGGCATGGCACTCGAGGGACCGGGTGCCGCCCTTCGTGTGGACGGCGGAGCGACGGCCAACGACTGGCTCATGCAGTTTCAGGCGGACGTGCTCGGTCTCCCCGTCGAGCGGCCCGATCTCATCGAGACCACGGCGCTGGGGGCCGCGGGCCTGGCCGGGATCGCGGCGGGCATCTGGCCCGATGCGGAGCGCTTTCTGGCCACCCGCCACTTCGTGCGCTTCGAGCCGGGAGCGGGTGCTGCCGCGGCGCGTGCGGGGGCCGCGGAATGGGCGCGCGCCGTTCGAGCAGCGCTGAGCTGGGCGCGTGACAGAGGCTGATCCGCGGGTACGCGCCTATTCTCCGGGGATTCTTTTCTCTATATTCGGATTGTTCTCATGCGAGCGCCCGCCAGGGCGCTGCGCCGCGCACGCGCCGGGTCCAAGCGGGTTCTCTGCGTGCCACCGCCGCTTCCCACGGATGACAATCGATGAGCGACAAGACAGCTGGCTCGGAAATCGCAGCGGAGCGTCGATCGAATCTGGTGCTGCGCGCGCTCGTGGGCGAGATGTTGGCCCAGGTACGGGCGTTGAGTCGCCGCACCGCCGCATGGACCCCGGAGGAACGCGCGCAGGCCGAGGCGGAGCTCGACACCATCATGGCGCATGTCCGGCGCGAGGCCATGCGTGGGCGCGAGCCCCAATAGACCCGCTCTCGATATGGAGCGATGACTCAATGAAAGCGCGAACCAAGTTCCTGATCGGCGGGGCGCTCATCCTGGGATCGGCTGGCTACCTCATGGCCAGCGCCATCAACACCACCGGAGAGTATTACCTCACCCCTACTGAGCTGGCTTCCAAGGTGTCGCACGATCCGTCGTTCTACGAGACGGGCGTGAAAGTCGGGGCGCGGGTGGTGCCCGGCTCCATCGTCAAGGAACCGGACGGGCGGGAGATCGCCTTCCGCGTGACCGACGGGGCACACAGCTATCCGGTGACGTACCGCGGGCTCGTTCCGGATATGTTCACGGACAGCGTGGACGTGGTGCTCGAAGGGCGGCTCGCGCGTACGGGGACCTTCCAGGCCACGACGGTACTCACCAAATGCGCCTCGCGGTATGAGAACGCGCCCAAGAAATACCAGTCCACGCCTGGGTACCAGACCGCGACGACTACCGCCTCGCGATCATGATTCTCATTGGTGAGCTCTCGCTCTGGGTCGCCGTCCTCATGGCGGCCTGGGGCACCACGGTCGCGTTCGCCGGCGGCGTCACGCGCCGCGCCGACCTCGTCAGGAGCGCCGAGCGCGCGACGTATGCCACCCTGGGCTTCGTGCTGCTGGCGGCGCTGGGGCTCTGGACGGCGCTCCTGACATCCGATTTCTCCCTCGAGTACGTCGCCGCCTATACCAGCGCGAACCTGCCGAGCATCTACAAGTTCACCGCCTTCTGGGGCGGGCAGTCCGGCTCGCTGCTCCTCTGGGTGCTCATCCTCTCGATCTACGCGGGCATCGTCGTCTTCACCAACCGGCGTCGCAACCGCGAGCTCATGCCGTACGTGGTGGGTGTGCTGGCGGCCATCCAGCTCTTCTTCCTCGCGACGATCGCCTTCGGCTCGAATCCGTATCAGCGCCTGGGATGGATCCCGCCCGACGGGAGCGGGCTGAATCCGCAGCTGCAGAACCCCTTCATGGCTGCGCATCCGCCAAATCTCTATCTGGGCTACATCGCCACCTCGGTGCCGTTCGCCTTTGCCGTGGCGGCGCTCATCACGCGGAAGCTGGACGCGCACTGGCTCGCCTCCGTTCGCCGCTGGGCGCTGCTCTCCTGGTTCTTCCTCACCATCGGGATCACCCTCGGCATGTGGTGGGCATATGTGGAGTTGGGATGGGGCGGCTACTGGGCATGGGATCCGGTGGAGAATGCGTCGTTCCTTCCGTGGCTCACGGGCACGGCGTTCCTGCACTCCATCATGGTACAGGAGAAGCGGGGGATGCTGCGGAAGTGGAACGTCACCCTCGTCGTCACCACCTTTCTCCTCTCCATCTTCGGCACATTCATCACGCGGAGCGGCGTGATCTCGAGTGTGCACGCCTTCGCGCAATCCTCGGTCGGGTACTGGTTCGGCGGCTTTCTCATCGCCGCCATCATCTTCACCGCGTATCTGGTGGGCACACGGCTGAAGGACCTGCAGGCCAGGGCGCAGCTGGAGAGCATGGTGAGCCGGGAGGCGAGCTTCCTCTTCAACAATCTGCTCCTCGTCGGCATCGCCTTCGCCATCCTGTGGGGCACGCTCTTCCCGATCATCAGCGAAGCAGTGCGCGGGACGAAGATCACGGTGGGGCCGCCGTTCTTCAATCAGGTGAACGTGCCGCTCGGACTGCTGCTCCTGGCGCTTACCGGCATCGGGCCGCTCATCGCGTGGCGGCGCGCGTCAGTGGCGAACCTGAAGCGGCAATTCACCGGCCCCGTCGTCGGCGGCATTGTCACGGGCGTCATCCTGTTCGGCCTCGGCATGCGCGACTTCTACGCCCTTGTGGCGTACACGCTCGCGGGCTTCGTGCTCACGACCATCGGGCAGGAGTTCTCCAAGGGCGTCCGTGCCCGGCGCCGGATCTATTCGGAGAACCCCGTCGCGGCATTCGTGCGCTTGGTGGGGCGCAACCGGCGCCGGTACGGCGGCTACATCGTGCATGTGGGCGTCGTGGTGCTCTTCGTGGCACTGGCGGGACTGGCGTTCAAGAAGCAGTTCGACGTCACGCTCAAGGCGGGGCAGTCCTTCGAAGCGACCGATCCGTACGGCCATCAGTGGCGCTTCGTGAGCCAGGGGGTGTCGGAGTACAATCAGCTCAATCGCGAGGTCACCGCCGTTCTCGTGCAGGCCACGAGGGATGGGAAGCCCGCCGGATTCATCAAGTCGGAGAAGCGCCAGGTGGTGGACAGCCGCGGCGTGCCGACCTTCAACCCATCCACCGAGGTGGGAATCAAGTACGGTCTCCGACAGGACGTGTACATGGTGCTCGCCGGCGTCACCGGCCCGCCGGGGAACGAGGTGTCCGAGATTCGCATCCAGTTCAACCCGCTTGTGGTGTGGGTCTGGTACGGCGGATTGATCATGGCCATCGGCGGATTGATCGTGATGTGGCCACAGGCGGAGCGCCGCAAGGCGCAGGCGGGCTACGCCGCGCCGCTGGAGCCGGCAGGAAGTGTGGAGTGAGTCAGAAGGCAAGGGTATTGGGAGTAGGGCCTGGGGTATGGGGGAACGGCGTGAACCACCGTGGTCAGTCCGCGGAACGACCACAGCGGTCATTTCGCGGACGCGGAGCGACCGAGGGATCTGTCCCCGCGTACCCGACATCCCACTCCCTTCACCCGGCTGTTCCTGACCCACTGATCGACTGACCCACTGAGCGACTTTTCAAGATGGACCGTGTACATGGATAATCTGATCTTCACCCGCCGCCAGTTCCTCGGCGCGCTGGCTACCGGTCTGGCTGCTGCGGCCGTGCCGTCGGCGCTCCTGGCGCAACAGGGCGTGCCGCAGCAGGGTGCGCCGCAACGCGCCGGCACCGACACCATGACCATGAGCTCGGCAACCAACACGGTCATGGATGAAGGGCGGTACAAGCCCGTGCGGCTGCCGGCAAAGGGAAGCGCGCCATTGCTGACGACGGAGCAGCGCAACGTGCTGGAGCAGCGTATCCATTGCCAGTGCGGCTGCAATCTGGACATCTACACCTGCCGCACCACCGACTTCACCTGTCCCGTGTCGCCGCATATGCACAGCGACGTCATGGCGCTGGTGGCTGGGGGCTACAGCGCGCAGGAGATCATCGACGCGTTCGTGCATGTCTATGGCGAGAAGGTGCTCATGGAGCCGCCCAAGCGCGGCTTCAACCTGACGGGCTACTTCACGCCCTTCGCCGCGCTTGGCGCCGGTGCAGTGCTCGTGGTCGCGGTGATTCGCAAGTGGCGGCCGGCGCCCGACACGGGACCAGCGGTGGCCCCGCTCCCAGTGGAGGCCACGCCCGAAGAACTTGCACGCATCGACGCCGCCGTCAGGAGTGATGACCGGTGACGGCGCTCATCGCCGGGACGATTCTCGCGCTCGGCGCGCTGGCGTTCGTGCTGTACCCGCTGTTCAGCGATGCCCCGCGGCGCCGGGTGGTGCCGGCGGATCCCCCGCGCGCGGCTGAGCCCACGCGCGCCGAGTCCGCCATTGCCGTGCTGCGTGAAGTGGAGTTCGACCGGGAGACCGGCAAGCTCTCGGACGCCGACTATGCAACACTCAAAGCCGAGTATACGCGCGAAGCGCTGGCGGCCATGCGACAGGAGGACGCGGCCGCCACGGCCGACGACGCGCAGATCGAGGCAGCGATCCTCGCCTACCGGCGTCAGCCCGCCTCGATCTGTCCGGCGTGTGGCCCGCGTCCCGAGCCCGATGCCGTCTATTGCTCGAGCTGCGGCCGGTTTCTGGCTGGTGAGTGCGCGAAGTGCCACGCGAGCGTCACGGAGCAGGGCGCTCGCTTCTGTCCGGCATGCGGGAGCTCGCTGGCAGCGTAACGTTCTGCGCGCCGGTTGACGGCTGGCCAGTGGCGCGGTAGTGTGCAGAAGGGCAGCGCGCCTGCCCGTGGAGGGAAGCGGCCCATGGAAATCGCCTTCGTTGCGCCGGTTGCGCCGCGCCCGCCCGTTGCCTGCCGTTCGGCCCAGGCCCACCGCGGCACCCGCTGTCTGCCCGTCCTCCTCGTGCTCGTCGCCCTGCTCGCCGCTGCGGCGCCTGCCGCCGCCCAGGACACCGTGCACATCCGCGGCAGGATTACAGTGGCGGGCACCGCCACTCCGATTCCCTTCGCTGAAGTCTGGGTCGTGCGCGACCACCGCATGCTCAAACAGGCGCACGCGGTGGCCGATTCGGCCGGGCTGTTCGCGGTATCCGTGACCGAGCGGGGCCCGTACGCCCTCTACATCCGGCGCATCGGCTTCGTCCCGCTGGTGACTCCCGTCGCCCCGGTGGTGGACAGCACCCTGCAGTTCCATCTCTCCCCGATGGCGGCCCGGCTGCCTGCCACCACTGTGACCGGAACGGATGAGCGGCGCAACGTGCTGCTCCAGGGGTTTGATCGCCGCCGCCAGCTGGGCATCGGAACATTCCTGACGTATGAGGACATCCGCGAGCGCGGCGCGCCGCCCCTTCCGATCCTGTTGCGCGAGGTCCCCGGCGTGGAGATTCAGGGCTCGGGAGACGAGGTCACGGTGCAGATGGGTCGGACCTCCACCATCCGGAGCTGCACCCCACAGATCTATCTGGACGGGACTCGCGCCACGCATTCAACCGACCCGCCGACCGTGGCCGGTCGGCTGATCTCGGGCATCCGGGGGGAGGACCTGGAGGCGATCGAGATCTATCGCGGCCGCTCCGAGCTACCCGCCGTCTTCGGCGACCCGGATGCGCGGTGCGGCGCGATCGTGATCTGGACCCGGCGGCCGTCGCTCCACGGCAAGGATTCCGGGCAGCCGCCTCGCGAGCGCTGACGGCGCATCCCCCGGCTCGAGCTCTGCTCGCTGGACGCTACGGGGTCTATGGTATGCGCTGGATAGGGTATACGGTATGCGATCCGACCAGCCAGCGCACCGGGGGTGACTATCGAAATGGCGACCGGCCCAGCTCGGGCGGTGCTGGCGCGTTGGTTGCGGCATTCGCGGGTCTGCGAACACCGCTCTTGCGGCCCCTCGATCGGCGCGTTATTGTGGGCCGCTACCAAAGCGATTTCCGTTTGGGTGCACCACAGGGACACCGAGCGCATAGAAAAAAGCGGTCGGCACTTCTTCGTGCCCTCTGTGGTGCAGTGAGCCGAAACGGTTACTCGCTCTCCAATTCCCCGGCCCGTTCCGGTTCCCGCCGTACGTCTCTCTGGCGGCTGCTGGGGCCCGCCGCGCTCGTATATGTCGCGGCTTCATCACGGCCGCCGCTCGTACGTTCCTTACGCCGCATCGTCCCTTCGAGTTTCACCGCAGCCCGTGCCCCCGCGCTATTGCGGAGCGGAGTGGTCGGCTGCCGGATGTCTGATAGGCCGTCTCGTTCCACAATCCTACCCCTCACCCATGGAGGTGCCCGATGCGAGCAATCAGCCGCCGACGACGAAGGACGAGGTACCACGGAGAGATCCCGCCACTGTGCGGTTTCCGGCGCTCGCCTGCCGGTCAGGCGTCCGCTCTCCGTGGATGTGGCGCACGCTCCCCACATGAGGGCGCGGGCAGCACCGTTCCTGATTCCTGCGAGAGAACTCCAAGCGACGTGAGGAAGGGACTATGAGCGGAAGAAGTAGTCAGAATCGATTTTCCGCGATTGTACTCGCCCTGCTGTTAATAGGGGGCGCGAGCGCTGCACAAGCGCAGAATGCGGTGATCAGCGGCAAGGTCGTCTCCGATGTCGGCGCTCCTGCCGAAGGTACACAGGTCTACATCCAGGAGCTGAATGTCGGCGCCCTGGTGAACGCGCAGGGGCAATACCATCTCACCGTACCCGGTGAGCGCGTGCACGGCCAGACGCTCATGCTGCGTGCGCGCCGGATCGGTCTGGTGCCCGCCCAGCAGCAGATCACGCTGAACGCCGGCGCGCAGACGGTGAACTTCACCCTCAAGACCGACGTCCAGCACCTGAGCGAAGTCGTCGTGACGGGCGTCACGGCGGCCACCACGCAAGCCATGACGCCGTTCACGGTGCAACACGTCGATGCGTCGCAGCTCAAGGTGCCCGCCGCGAACGCACTGAGCGAGTTGCAGGGGAAGGTGCCCGGCGCGAACATCGTCACGCCGAGCGGACGCCCCGGTGCCTCGCCCGAGATCCTGTTGCGCGGCCCCAAGTCCATCGACGCAGCGGGACGCGGGCAGGGCCCGCTGTACGTGGTCGATGGCATTATCCTCAACGGCCCGCTGCCGGACCTCAACCCGCTCGACATTCAGAGCGTCGAGGTGGTGGAAGGTGCTGCCGCGTCCTCGCTCTACGGCGCGCGCGCGGCCAACGGCGTCATTCAGATCACGACCAAGCGCGGCTCGGACAGCAAGGTGAACGGCGTGCATTTCACCTTGCGCTCCGAGTACGGGATCAACGACGTCGAGAACTCCATTCCGATCGCCCAGCGCACCGGGATGATCATGAATGAGACCGACCAGCGCTTCTGCGCCAAAATCAGCGGGGAGCCGCTCTGTGCCGCCACCTTCGACTATGGCACTGTGCAGAAGGCCATCAACAACTCCCCGAACAACTGGGCCGGCTCGCCGCCGTCGTTCGCCGTGGATCCCGGCTCGGTGCTCAAGGGAGGGCCGCTCAAGCAGGACTTCCAGATCAATCGGTGGCCTGGCAAGACGTACAATTCCGTCGATCAGTTCGTGAAGCCCAAGGCCACCACGCAGCAGACGGTGGACATGACAGCGCGCTTCGACAATACCAACGTCTATGCCAGCGCATCGTATCTGGGTCAGGGAGGCGCCATTCGCTTCCTCAGCGGCTACCAGCGCAGCTCCGCGCGCCTCAACGTGGACCAAGCGCTCGGCACGGACTGGACGGTGTCACTGTCGTCCTACTACAGCCACAACTCGTCCGACGGTTTCAACCAGGAAGACGATGGCGGAGCGTTCTTCTCGCTCAACCGTACCCCGCCGATCGTCAACCTGCTGCAGCGCGACACCCTCGGCCGGCTCTACATCCGCCCGAATCTGCAGGGCGGCGGCCAACAGAACGAGAACGCGCTGTACTCACTCGAGAACGACGTGGACAACCAGATCCGCGATCGCTACCTCGGGAACCTGAACGTGCACTTCACGCCGCTCGACTGGCTCCGGTTCAGCGGGAACTTCGGCTATGACCTGGACAATGGACGTGGCTACTTCTTCCAGGACAAGGGGTTCCGCACCACCAGGCGGAGCCTCTCGGCTGAGTCCGGACAGATCAACAACAACTCGTTCAACGACCGGTCGTACAACACCAGCTTGGATGCCGGCATCGATCACGATTTCGGCAGCGATCTCACCACCCGGTGGACCGCCCGGTTCACGTACGAGCAGCAGGATGGGAATAGCGAGAGTGAAGGTGGCGATCACCTGTCCGCGAAAGCGGTGGCCGATCCCGACAACGCCACTCAGGGCATTGGCATTGGCGGCGGGAGTTCCTCCATCCGTCGCATGGGGCTTATCGGAAGCCTCGATCTCACATACAAGAGCCGCTACATCCTGAGCGCCCTTGTGCGCCGCGACGGCAGCTCGCTCTTCGGCTCGGACAATCGCTGGGCGACGTTCGGCCGCGCCTCCGTGGCGTGGCGCATGGCGCAGGAGCCCTGGTGGCCGATCCACGCGATCAACGAGTTCAAGCTCCACGCCTCGTACGGCGAGGCGGGCAACGTCCCGAGCTTCAGCGCGCAGTACGAAACCTTCTCCTTCGGCTCGGGCGGTATCCTGAACCCGAACACCCTGGGCAACAAGGACCTGCGGCCCGAGGTGAACGCCGAGACCGAGTATGGACTCGACATGGGGCTGTTCAACCGCGCGACGTTGAACGTCACGTACTACAACTCCAACACGCGCGACCAGATTCTTCTGGTTCCGCTTCCCGCCGCGGCCGGATTCGGCCAGCAGTGGCAGAACGCGGGAACGCTCAAGAACGAAGGATGGGAGGCATCGCTCGATCTGCCGCTCATCGTGCGCAAGAACGTGAACTGGTCCACGCACTTCTCGTACAGCCGGGACGTGGCGACGATCACTGCGCTCAACGCGCCGCCGTTTAACATCGGAACGAACATCCAGGCCACCGGCACGATCTTCAAGATCGCGGCGGGGCAGCGGTTCCCCACCTTCTATGGCCGCCAGTTCATCAACAGCTGCAGCCAGCTGCCCTCGGCCGTGCGGAGTCAGTGCGGCCCCAACGGGGCCTACCAGAAGAACGACGATGGGTTCATCGTCTGGGTGGGCGATGGGAACAGCTGGCACGACGGCGTTACGAAGAATCTCTGGGAGACGGTACTCCTCCCGAACCAGTCGCCGTATCCTGGCGTCGAGCTCCACTGGGGAATGCCGATCATCATGCGTGACTCCACCGGCACGGCCGTGCAGGCGCCGCTGGGGCACGTGCTTCCGGATTACAAGTTCTCCGTCTCCACGAACTTCAGCTTCAAGCGCCTCACGCTCTACGGGCTGCTGGATGCCTCGATCGGCGGCAAAGTGTGGAACGAAGGCGAATCGTGGGACCTGCTCGACTTCCTCGCCGGCGTGGATGACCAGACCGGCAAGTCGGTGGAAACGGCAAAGCCGCTCGGTTACTACTATCGCGCCGCGCCACCCGACAACGGGTCAGGCATTGGCGGCCTGTACGATATCCTCGGGCCGAACAGCTTCATGGTGCAGGATGACAGCTACGCCAAGCTCCGTGAGGCCATGGTCTCCTACCACGTGGGCCCGGTGGCCAATGTGGGTGACTGGAGCGTGAGCGTGGTGGGCCGCAACCTGTTGACCTTCACCAAGTACAAGGGCTTCGACCCCGAGGTGGGCATCACGTCGAACGTGGGTAGTGAGGCTGCCTCGGCCGTCATCAACGCGGTGGATATCTACAGCTTCCCGAATCTGCGCACCATCACCTTCGGACTGTCCACGACCTTCTAACAACCCGGTGCCCCCGCCTTCGGGCGGGGGCGCTGACGAGGATATGCAATGCGACAGTGGTGCTATGTAGCATCTGTCATCGGCGTCCTGATAGGCGTGAGCGCATGCCGGGAGCCCCTACAGGTGCAAAACAACAACAACCCGGATATCTCACGGGTGTACGACACGCCAGGCGACGTGGAGACACTCATCGGGGCCGGGTGGAACACGGTGCATAACGGAACCATCGGGACCACCGACAACGACATCGACAGCCAGATGCTCGTGATGGGGCTGGAGAGCTATTCTGGGCTCGCCAACTTCAACATGGGGTCGCGCTCTGCTATCCCTCGCGTCCCGCTGAGCAACCAGCCGAACAATCAGGCGCAGTCCGGCAACCAGCACGACTGGAACGATCTGCTGCACGGGGCCCGTTCGGAGGTCACGGCCATCCAGGCGTTCCGCACCCCTGGCTTCTCCACCGGGGATGCGGGGGGGGATACCCGGGATATCGCCTTCGCGCACTTTGTGCTCGGCGTGTCCATGGGCGATCTCGCGCTGGTGTATGATTCAGTTTCAATCGTGTCGCCGAACGACAGCACGCCGGTGCCGCCGCTGGTCGGCTACGATTCCGCCATGACGTTTGCCCTGTCCGAGCTCGACACGGCTATCGCGATCGCGAGCAAGCCGGGGCTCCCAGCCCTGCCGGCGGCGTGGCTGAATGCCAGCTCCGGGTTCACCAGCATGAGCGATTTCGTACAGCTGGCGCACTCGTTCAAGGCGCGCTTCCGGGCGATGGTGGCCCGCACGCCAGCTGAACGGGCCAAGGTGAACTGGGCCGCGGTCATCGCGGACGCCAAGGCCGGAATTACCAAGGATTACGACATCAACCTGGATGGGATTGCCTGGGATATCGCGAACTTCGGTAACCACTACCGCTTCGACACCTGGCACTCCATGCCCACGCCGATCATCGGGATGGCGGACACGTCGGGTGCATACAGCGCGTGGCTCGCCACGCCCTTTGGCGATCGGCAGGAGTTTCTCATTGAGACGCCTGACAAGCGTTTCCCGTCTGGTGCCACCCGGGCGGCGCAGAATGCGAGCTCTCCGCCTACGCCCGATCTGGACACCGGTCCGTATTTCAAGAACCGGCCAGTGGGCGATGACCGGCCGGTGGCCACGTGGGCGGCCTCGGAGTATGACTATTATCGCTTCCAGAAGCTCTACGACGACGGCGACATCGGGCCGTTCCCGTTCATGACCAAGGCGGAGATCCATCTCCTGCAGGCCGAGGGCGACATTCGCACGGGCAACATGGCGGAAGCCGCTGCGCTGATCGACAGCTCCCGCATAGCGAAGGGTGGGCTGCCCAGCCTGGTGGCGGCGGGGGTGACCAATCTCACCACGCCGGTGCCCGGCAGCGATGGTGTACCCGGCCATTCCGGCTGTGTCCCGCAGGTTCCGCAACCGCCGAATTTCACCTCGGCGGCATGCGGCAATCTCATGGAAGCATTGAAGTGGGAGAAGCGCATGGAGGACGCCTACACCGGCTATGGCATGTGGTACTTCGATGGCCGGGGATGGGGCGACCTGCCGGAAGGGACGCCGCTCGAGTGGCCCGTACCGTTCGAGGAGATGCAGGTGCGTCAGCAGCCCTTCTACGATCTGGGCGGGATCGGCGGCAAGGAGGCCGCCGCGAAGAGCGATTACGGTTGGTGATGGGCGCTACGCGATGCTCCATGTCCCGGCCGCACGCACTGGTATCCCGGTTTCCCGAGCAGCGCTCGGGCGGCCGGGGTGCCCGGGACGCATGGCGGGTATCGCGCCGGCTCGGTTTCACCCTGGCACTCGCGTTCACGCTGCTCGAGGGATGCTACACCTACGTTCCATTCAATGCCGCTATGCCGGCGCCCGGCACACAGTTGGAGCTCGTGCTGAACGACCAGGGGCGCGTCGCCGTTGGAGAGCGCCTCGGCCCGGAGGTGGCGAGCGTGGATGGCACGCTGGTGGGTATCACCGGCCCCCGGTACGAGTTGCACATCGCCAAGGTCCAGTATCTCGATGGGACATCGAGCTCATGGGGCGGCGAGGGGGTCGAGTTGCTGCAACAGCACATCAAGAGCGTGCTGGAGCGGAAGTTCTCGAAGGGGCGTACGGTCGCGGCGATACTCGCCGGAGTGGGAGCCGTCAGCGCGTTCATCATCACCCGGAACATCATCGGAAACGGAACCGGAGAGCCGCCGCTGAAGGGTGGGGGCGGCACGAACGGCCAGTGAGCATATCTCTCGAATCCACACTACTCAGTCGAGGGCGCCTGGCAGGCGGCGCACTCCCGCAGCTCATGTCTCGATCGTGATCGGCTCTTACCTACAACCCTTGGATACGAGACTGTAATGCATCTGCATCGGTATTTTCTGATCGGCGTCCTCACGGCAGCGGCTGCCGCATGCGGACGCGATACGAACGGCGTCACCACGCCCACGCCGCCGTTGGCGTACGTGCGCTATGTGAACGCCATCAACGACACCAAGCCTGTCGACTTCCGCATGGTCGACAGTATCCAGCACTCGCCGAGCTTCTTCGGCCAGACCAACAACGGGGCGAAGTTCCGTGAGGTATCGCCATATCAGGCGACGGGGCCTGGCTCCAGAGACGTACGCGTGTTCTGGGATGATACCATTCCGGCGAACGCGACGACCGTGGTAGCGGATGCGAAGCTCGACTTCGCCGCGAACAAGTACTACACGGTCGTGGTCACCGGTTCGTCCGTGGGAGCCAACACGGGAAAGCTCGCCGTCATCACGGATGACATGTCGGCCATCTCGCCCGACAAGGTGCTGGTGCGGGCGTACAATCTTGCCCCGGCGCTCGGCAAGGTGGATATCCTGACGGACACCACCACCGGCACGGCGCTCTTCAAGGGGCTCACACCCGGCACGCCGGCATCTGTATCGGTACCGGTGGCGACCGCCGCGATGTACTTCGCGGCAACGGCGACGGGCACCACCACCCCTGTGCTAGCGGCGGCGGATGCACCGATGGGCGATAATGACCCGACGGTGCCCGTCGCTGGCCTCGGCTTGGGCGGGTCCGATGTGACGGTGATCGTCATGCCGAGTGGCGGCAGCTTCACCACCGCTGGATTGGCGTTCGGTGTGCACTGGCTGCCGCCGTCGGGCGCCGCGCAGTAAGCTGCCGTAGAATGCTCCCCGTGCTCACGCTATGCGGCGACGCGGGGTGAAGACAGGCGAAGCGGCCGCCATGCATGCTCTGAGCATGTATGGCGGCCGCTTCGCGTTCCGGCACCCTGCACGGCGCGCCGCTATCCCTCCGCACCCTCCAGTCGCCTGAGCGCCACCCGGATGGGCACCACCGTGGTGGCCACGCAGAGCAGCGCTGCCAGGGCGAAGCCGATGGCCATCTCCGCGGGATCGGGCGCGGTCCCGAACGTCCGCGCCCGGAGGTAGCTGTACACCGGCCGCGCCTCCAGAACGATGATGGCGCCGATGAGCGCCACGGAGGACATCATGAAGATGAGGCCGCCGAACGACGTGGGAATCTGCGCTACGTTCTCCGTCTCGTATTGCGGAAAGACCGCGCCCAGCCCCAGCGCGAGCCCGCCGATGGCGAAGGTCATGAGCGTGATGGTGCCGAGGGAGACGAGCATCATGAAGGCGCTCACCTGGAGCATGACGCCGGTAATGGCCACGATGGCGAGCGCGAGCACCAGCAGGGGGAGCACCCCGGTCCAGAACTTCGACCAGAGCAGCGCCTTCATGGGCATGGGGCTGGATTTGAGTAGCCAGAGGGTGCGCCCCTCCACGCTCACCGCGGGGAAGATGAAGCGCGCGGCCACCGACGCGAGGACGAACCCCGCGAGCACCAGGTTGAGGAACGGGATGATGTTCACCAGAAAGAAGCTGATCCCGTCGCCGTGCAGCGGCAGCACCCTGATGTTGAAGATGTAGACGATCACCAGCACCGCCAGGAGGATGAGCTGCGACCACTGGGTACTGTCGCGGAAGAAGACGCGCAGCTCCTTCATCACGAGCTCCCGGCGCACGATCCCGAACGGCGCCAGCGCGAGATGCCCCACGTACCGCGCGACGCGCGCGCGGATCATGCGCTCAGCGCTCTCCTGCGCCTTCGTGAACCCACGGCCGTAGAGCGCGCGGTGCAGTAGCGCGCCCAGCACTATCATTGCGGCAGCGGTAGACCAGAGGAGATAGAAGGACAACGGGTCGCTGGCACCCAGCAGCGACGACATGATGCCGCCACGCACCCATTCGCTGGGCAGAAAGGGCGAGGACGGCGTGCGGAGTGCTTCGACGAACGCCACGAGCGAGCGCATCCCGTCGGGCCGCGCGAGGCGCTCCGGGCGCAGCAGCCGGAAGAGCAGCACCACGCCGCCCGCGGACAGCACCGTAACCACGCCCAGGATGTCGCGCGCGCGGCGCGCCGGGAACACGTTCACCAGAATCGTGGTCACGGCGCTCCCGGCGACAGCGGGGATCACCAGAAACGGCAGAAAGGTGCCGGCGGCCACCAGCACGAACAGTGGGCCCGCATGATAGACCCACCCGTACGCCACGAAGATCGGCACGGCCATGAGCACGACCATCCAACTCGAGTGCACCAGCGTCTCCACCAGCTTCGCGCCGTACAGCGTGAGCCAGTCCACGGGCGCGGAGACGAGCAGGTCGAGATCGCGCGCCAGGTAAAAGGTGGAGAGTGCGGAGATGACGTTGGAGAGCAGGAGAATTCCGAGGAAGCTGAGAAACACCAGCCCCAGAAGCTTCCCGGCCAGCAGCGCGCCGATTTCCGGCACGCCATGGAAGTAGGTGAGCATCCGGACCAGGATGCCCAGCACGAATCCCCAGAACAGCGCGCCGACAACGCCGAGTACTGCGATGCGCACAACACGTCCCCGCAAGGCCGCGTGCGCGCGCGGGCGTGCCGTCAGCAGCTTCGGTCGAAGAATCTGGCCGAGCGTTGGCTGGTGGGGTGCGGCCACGCGCGAGACACCGAGCGGCGTGAGCGCGTGCGCGGCCCGCGGCAGCACCACGGGCCCTTCGGCGCCGAAGTCGTCAGACATCCAGCACCTGTTCCACCTCCCGCGGCGCCTGCTCCCCCGTGAGTCGAAGGAAGAGTTCCTCCAGTCCGGTGGCGCCGGTGGCCGCGCTCGCGTACAGCTCGTCCATTGTGCCGCACGCGCGGATCGTGCCTCGCTGGATGATCGCGATGCGGTCGCACACGCTCTCCGCCACCTCCAGCGTATGCGTGGACATGAGAATCGTGTTCCCGCGGCGCGTATACTCGCGGAACAGATCCTTGAGGATGCGCGCCGCCTTGGGGTCGAGCCCCACCATCGGCTCATCCACCACTACTACCTCCGGGCGATGCAGGAAGGCGCTGGAGATGATCAGCTTCTGCCGCATCCCATGACTGTAGCTCTCCACGAGCTCGTTCTTCCAGTCGCCCAGGTCGAACAGCTGCAGCAGATCGTCCATGCGACGCTCCACCACGGCTCCGTCCTGCCCGTACAGCCCCGCCACGAAGCGGAGAAACTCGGCGCCCGTGAGCTTCTCGTAGATGAACGGGCGGTCTGGGATGAAGCCGAGCTTCGCCTTGGCGGCGGCAGGCTGCGCGGCCAGGTCGATCCCGCCGATGGCGACGCTCCCGCTCGTGGGGCGCAGAATCCCGGCGAGCATCCGCAACGTGGTCGTCTTCCCCGCGCCATTGGGCCCGAGAAAGCCGAACAGCTCGCCGCGTGCGACATCGAGATCGAGAGCATCCACCGCGGTGAAGGATCCGTATCGCTTGGTGAGTGCGCGGAGCTGGATCATGGTCGCGGCTCGGGCTGCATGGTGGAGGGATGGCGCGCCGCGCGTCCATGCGCGGCCGTGGTGTCAGACTGTGGGCGATCGGCCATCATGGCGGGGTCGGGATGGGATGCGCGCTCCATCTGCGCGCGCCAGTTCTCGAAGGCGAGCTCGTACGCGCTCTGACGGAGCATGAGTCCGCTGGGGCGGCGCGTCTGGATCACATGTCCCTGGGCGTCGATCCAGCCATCGGCCGGCCCGCCCCGAACACCGTTCCCCTCCTGTTCGACGTACCAGGCTTTCACTGTGTCCTCGTGCGCGGGGACCCAGCGCGTCCGCGAGGCATCGAGTGCGGCGCTGTCGCTCACCACGAACAACGACTCGGCCGTCACACGCATTGTCGCCGGGCCGAGTGCCAGGTGCCGCATGTCGACCATGGTGAAGTGGTAGCGCCGTCCGATGCTGGGCGATCCCGCGAGCCCGATGGCAAGCGGGACCTCCTCAGGAACCAGCACAGGACCGGTGACCGCAAACCGATGCGTACGTGCAGCGCCGTCCCCCACACGCTGGCTGATGGTGAGCGTCGAGTCGCCATGCATGGTGCCGTCGATTACGACGGGGGCGCCACCTGTCTGGATCTCCCGTCTGAAGCCGCGAAGCTCCAGCGCGCGACCGAGATGCACCGTGGTCCGCGTCTCGGTGCGCCGGACCGTGCCTCTCACCCGGTGCTGCACGAATTGCAGCTCCTCGATCTCGATGCCTGCAGCGGAGGTATCGATGGTCGAGGAGGCGAAGCCCGACTGGCTGCCGTGTCGCATGGCGGCGTAGTACACCGCGCCCGGCGCGACCAGCCGGGCGGCATGCGCGAGGCGCGATGCCTGGTCCTGAAAGAGCTCGCGATGGGCGAGTGCGGCGACTCCGACCAGCCAGAGCAGCAGCACCACCACGGCGGTCGTGGCGCGGCGGCTCACGGCGCTACCCGTCCACGTGCGAATCGCGCCCGCCGGCGCACACGCTCACTCGAGCGACAGCATCGTTTCATCGTCGATCCATCTGAGGTATTTCCGTAGGCCATCCACCACCGGCAGCGCGAGCAGCTCCGGCACGCGGTAGGGATGTAGCTCACCGAAGGCCACCTCCAGCGCTTCGACCCGCGTCGCCCGCGTCTTGAGCAGGAGCATCACTTCCTGTTCGTCCGCAATCCGCCCTTCCCAGCGGTAGAGCGAGCGGGCGCCGGGCAGCATGGTCCCGCAGGCAATGAGCCGGCGCTCGAGCAGGGTTTGAATGAGCGAGATGGCTTCATCGGTGGAGGCGACAGTGGTCAGGACAACCACGGCATCGGTCTGGGGCATGACAGGGTCGGTGCGGATGAGCGAGGCCGCGGCATCGGTGCGGCGGGTGAGCGCGATCCCGCAGAATCTATCGGCGCGCCGGTGATGTCTGCATATGGACGACCAAGCGCGCCGAAAGGGCGCACCGCCGCCGGAAAGCCCGAAACGGTTGAGTGGTGCCATGCCGGCTGCTCGCGCGGAGCAGGGCAGCTTGTCTTCACCGGCCGCGCTCGCCAGCTTTACAGGGCTATGCCCGAAGAAACACTGACAATCCGCGGCGCCCGCGAGCACAACCTCCGAAATATCGACGTCACCATCCCTCGAGACCGCCTGACGGTGATCACGGGGCTTTCGGGCTCGGGCAAGTCGTCGCTGGCGTTCGATACGATCTACGCCGAAGGGCAGCGCCGCTACGTGGAGTCGCTGTCGGCGTATGCCAGGCAATTTCTGGGGCTCATGGAAAAGCCCGACGTGGATGCCATCGAGGGGCTCTCCCCGGCCATCTCGATCGAGCAGAAGAGCGCGGGCCACAACCCGCGCTCCACCGTCGGCACGGTAACCGAGATCTACGACTACCTGCGGCTCCTGTACGCGCGAGCCGGCACGCCGCACTGTCCCAACTGCCACCGCCCCGTGCAGCGGCAGAGCGCGACACAGATTGCCGATACGGTGCTCGGATGGCGCGAGGGGACGCGCATCGAGGTGCTGGCGCCGCTGGTGCGCGGGCGGAAGGGTGAGTTCCGCGATCTGTTCGAGTCCGCCCGCCGGCAGGGATTCGTCAGGGCCATCGTCGACGGACGGTCGATCGAGCTGGCCGCGCCGCCCACGCTCTCCAAGCAGCGCAAGCACAGCATCGCGGTGATCGTCGACCGTCTGGTGGTGCGTCCCGATGACCGCGGGCGCCTCACCGACTCGATCGAGACGGCGCTCAAGCTGGCCGAAGGGCTCGTGGAGGTGGTGCGTCATGAGGACGGCAGCGCGCCCGCGCGAGAAGAGAAGGCGCGACCGCGTGGCCGCACGGCGCCGGCCCCTGCCCCCGAGGCGCAGCTCTTCTCCGAGCAGTATGGATGTCCCACCTGCGGCATCTCGCTCCCGGAGCTCGAGCCGCGGCAGTTCTCCTTCAATTCACCCTTCGGCGCCTGTCCCGCGTGCGGCGGTCTGGGGACCAGGCGCGAGGTGAACGAGCAGCTGATTCTGGGCGATGCGCGCATCTCGATTCTGGAGGGCGTCATCATTCCCTGGGGCGAGCCGACGGGCCATCTGCGCCGCTCCATTCTCCCCGCTCTCGCCAAGCAATATGGCTTCGACCTGAACACTCCGTGGGGCGAGTTGCCGGAGCGCGTGCGGGATGTGATCCTGCACGGCACCGGCGGGCGGAAGACCACCGTGCAGATCGAGGCGGGCTCCTTCAAGGGGGAGTATCAGCGCGCCTGGGAGGGGGTGCTGGCCAACATCCAGCGGCGCTACGTGGAGACCTCCTCGGACGCGGTGCGCGCCGAGCTGGACGAGTACATGATCGAAGCTCCGTGCGCCACGTGCGGCGGTCGGCGGCTCAAACCGGAGTCGCTGGCGGTGACGATCGAGGGACGGAACATCGGCGATCTGAGCGAGATGTCGGTGGCGGAGGCGCAGGCATTTTTCGAGGGCGTGCCAGTGCGCGCCAACGGGCGGCCCGGACTCGACCCCGACATCGCGGGCCCCATTCTGAAGGAGGTGCGGGACCGGCTGCGCTTCCTCGTGGACGTGGGGCTCGAGTATCTCACCCTCGGGCGCCCCGCGGAGTCGCTCTCGGGGGGCGAGGCGCAGCGCATCCGGCTGGCTACGCAGATCGGTTCGCGGCTGGTCGGCGTGCTGTACATCCTCGACGAGCCCTCCATCGGGTTGCACCAGCGCGACAACGCGCGCCTGCTGGCCACGCTGCGGCAGCTCCGCGATCTCGGCAACACCGTGATCGTCGTCGAGCACGATGAGGAAACGATGCGGGAGGCCGACCACATCATCGATCTCGGACCGGGGGCGGGGAGGCACGGCGGGCTCGTGATCGCCGAAGGGACGGTGGACGCGGTGAGTCGGAATCCGGCATCACTCACGGGGCGCTATCTGCGCGGCGACGTCGCCATCCGCACGCCGGAGGCGCGGAGGGAGGCTGACCCCGCGCGCGCGCTGCGCATCGAGGGCGCCCGGGAGCACAACCTTCAGCACCTCGACGTGAACATCCCGCTCGGCCTCTTCGTGGCCATCACCGGGGTGTCCGGCTCGGGCAAGTCCACGCTCGTGGAAGACGTCCTGCACCGCGCGCTGGCCCGGCATTTCTACCGGGCGCGCGTCATTCCCGGGGCGCACGACCGCCTGCTCGGCCTCGAGCACATCGACAAGGTGATCGGCATCGACCAGAGCCCAATCGGGCGCACGCCGCGCTCGAATCCGGCCACTTACACGGGGCTGTTCACTCCCATTCGCGAGCTGTTCGCCGAGCTGCCCGACGCGAAAATCCGGGGGTATGGGCCCGGCCGATTCTCGTTCAACGTGAAAGGCGGGCGGTGCGAAGCCTGCCAGGGCGACGGGCTGGTCAAGATCGAGATGCACTTTCTGCCCGACGTCTACGTGCCGTGCGAGGTGTGCAAGGGGAAGCGCTACAACCGCGAAACGTTGGAGGTCCGCTTCCGCGGCGCCACCATCGCGGACGTGCTCGAGATGACCGTGGAGGACGCGCACGCGTTCTTCGCCGCGCAGCCGCGCATCGAGCACAAGCTGGCGACGCTGTGTGACGTCGGGCTGGGCTACATCCACTTGGGTCAGAGCGCGACCACGCTGTCCGGCGGTGAGGCGCAGCGTGTGAAGCTCGCCACCGAGCTGTCCAGGCGCGATACGGGGCGCACGCTCTACATTCTGGACGAGCCGACCACGGGCCTGCACTTCGAGGACGTGCGGTTGCTGCTCGACGTGCTGCACCGGCTGGTCGACAAGGGGAACACGGTGCTCGTGATCGAGCACAATCTCGACGTCATCAAGACGGCGGACTGGATCATCGACCTTGGCCCGGAGGGAGGCGAGCGCGGAGGTGCGATCGTCGCCGCCGGCACGCCCGAGGCGGTCGCGCAGGTGGCGGACTCTCACACCGGGCGGTATCTGCAACCGCTCCTCACCGGCCGCCTCGATGCGCGCGTGGGATAACCCCTGCTGCCTGTCGGCGCGTCCGGTGGCAGGCTATCTTCCGGCAGCCGCGTGCCGGCCGTGCCGCCGCGCAGCGAAACAGAGCGGGCCACGGTGGCGTATGGATAAGAGAGCGGTGAGCGGCGAGTACCGTGAGCACGGAAATGCGGCGAGCACACGGCTCACCACGTGCCGGTACGGCGCGCCCGCCTTCCCCTTCACCCGTCGATCGAGGAAGAACATGGTCACCAAGGACGACATCGAGGGCTATCTCGACCGGCTCGCCTCCGAAGGCGCCAGCCACACCGAGATCCAGCCCGGCATGTGGATCGTTCACCCGGGCGGCTCGCTCGAGGCGGATGTCGTGGTACACTATTCGCCCCCAGTCGTCCTGCTTCGGATGAACGTGATCGATCTGCCTGCCGATGCGCGCGAGTTCGCGACACTGTCGCGGCGCCTGCTCCAGCTCAACGCGAGCGAGCTGGTGCACGGCTCGTACGGCATCGAAGGGGATTCCGTCGTCCTCACCGAAGCGCTGGAGTTGGCCCACCTCGACTACGAGGAATTCCTCGCTAGTTACGAATCGATGACCCTGGCGCTGGCCGCGCATCTGCGCGAGCTGTCGCCTGCTCGCGAGGCACAGTGAGATGGGTATCTTCGACCGCCTCTCGTCCCTGATCCGTTCCAATATCAACGATCTCATCTCCTCGGCGGAGAACCCCGAGAAGATGCTGAATCAGATCATCGTCGACATGCGCTCGCAGCTCGCCAAGGCCAAGCAGCAGGTGGCCGCGGCGATCGCCGATGAGAAGCGCCTCAAGGATCAGGTTGACGCCGAACACCGGGAGACGCAGGAGTGGGAGCGGCGCGCCATGCTGGCCGTGCAGGAACAGCGCGACGATCTCGCCAAGCAGGCGCTCGTCCGCTACAACGAGCACCTGATGCACGGGCAGCAGCTCGAGGCCACTTGGCAGAGCCAGGTGGTAGAGACGGAGAAGCTCAAGAACTCCCTGCGCGACCTGAACGACAAGATCGAGGAAGCCAAGCGCAAGAAGAACCTCCTCATCGCGCGGCAGAAGCGGGCCGAGGCGCAGAAGCGGATCTCCGAGACGATGTCCGGCATGTCCGAGCGCTCGGCCTTCGAGGCGTTCGCGCGCATGGAAGCCAAGATCGCGGACAACGAACGGCGCCTGACCGCCAACGTCGAGATCGACGAGGAGTTCTCCGGCGACCGCCTGGCGCGTGACTTCAAGCAGCTCGAGCAGGGAACGTCCACTGCCAACACGGAGATGCAACTCGTCGCGCTCAAGCAGAAGATGGGGATGCTGCCCGGTGCCGCCCCCGCACAGAACAGGCAGCTGGGCGCGGGGAACGCGTCGGAAGACGCGTCCGAGGAGCAGCCCAGCAACAGCGGCGAGACGCAGAACGCCGGATCGGAGGAGAAGCACTCCCCGTGAGCGTCCTTTCCACCGGGCGCTTTCGTTTCGCCCCGGTGCTCGCAGCAACCGTCCTCACCGTTCTGCTCCTGCTGTTGCTGGGCAGCACCGCCGAGCTGTTTCTTCTGCTCTTCATCGCGGTGCTGATCTCGCTGTACCTCGGGGCCGTGGCGGATGCCGTGCACGCGCGAGCGAACGTGCCGCGCCGCATCGCGCTCCTGCTCGCGGTCGTGTTCACGCTCGCGCTGCTCACCGGCTTCTTCTGGCTTCTTGTGCCGCCCGTCGTCGAACAGACGCAGGCGCTGCTGCGCGTGCTGCCGGAGCACCTCGTGATCTGGGAGCACGGCCTCGAGCGGTTCATCGAGCGCGTGCCGGCACTGCGGGATGTCTGGCCGCCCGGCGAGCACGGATTCCTGGTGGCCATCTACGGGCAGGTCTCGCAGTACGTCGGCGACCTGGTTCCCAAGCTCGTGTCCGTCTTTCACGCGGCTATTGGCCTGTTTGCCGTGGGCGTGATGGCGCTCTACCTGGCACTGCACCCCAAGCTGTACCGGGAATTTCTGATCGCGCTCTTCCCGCCTGTCCATCGCGACCTGGTGCGCAACGTCCTCTCCGATCTGTCGCGCTCGCTGCGCGCCTACATCGTGGGGCAGCTCACCGCGATGCTCTTCCTTGGCGCCCTCACGGCCATCGGGCTCTACCTGCTCGGCGTCCCCTACTGGCTGACGTTCGGCATGTTCACCGGCGTCGTCTCGATTGTCCCCTTCTTCGGCAGCCTCCTCTCCACCATCGTGCCGGCCCTGTTCGTGCTCGGCGGCTACGGTGGGCCCACCAAGGCGCTGGCGGTGGTCGGGCTGGGAGTGGTGGTGCACCTGGTGGAGGGCAATCTCGTTGCGCCGATGATCATGGCGCGCCAGGTGGACCTGCCGCCGGTGATGACCATCCTCTCCGTACTTATCATGGGGAAGCTGCTGGGACCGATCGGCCTGGTCGTGGCCGTGCCCACTCTGGTCGTCGCGATGGTCGTCGTGCGGCGCATCCTGATCAGCCGCATCTACGAGGGGCGCGGATTCCGTCGTGTGGTGCGGGATCGCGCATTCGTGGTGCGCGCGCCGGCGCCTGAAGATGGGATTCTCCTTCCCACGAATCCCCCGGCTGACGTCATCGCGGCAGCCGACGACGAGCAGCGCCGCAGCGTGGCGTAGCCAGGCGCCGGCCGGGCGACGCGCTTGGACAGCACGCCCGGCAATGAACCGGGCCATGTCGTGATGTTTCGATGACGGTGCCCGACGCGATCGTGCTATCCTCGCCGCATGCGGCACCTGGTTCTCTCCCTCAGCGCGGTCTCCAAGCACTATCGTGCCGGCGTGCGCGGATGCTCCGCGTCGGTCGCGGTGCTGCGCAATCTGGATCTCCAGGTGCGCTCGGGCGAGATCGTCGGAGTTTCCGGCGGGCAGGGTATGGGAAAGACCACGCTGCTGCTGTGCGCCGCGGGTCTGCTGCGAGCCGACAGTGGGACCCTGCGCTGGCTCGGGGGCTCACGAGTGATGGCGCCGACCGGTGCGGGGCGGCTCGCTGTCCACGCCGGCACGGCCGGGCCACGTGCGCGCACTGATACGCCACCGCCCAATGGTGCCGGCGGCATCGCGTACGTGGCGGTGCTGCCGAGCTACTACCCATTTCTCACCGTGCGCGAGGTGCTGGAGACGTACTCGGACACCTGTTTCCAGCGGGTGGCGGCAGCCGAGCGCGCACGGACTATCCGCGCCAGCATCGAAGCCACATCGCTCGGCGCGCACCTGAACACGCGCGTCGGAAACCTCCCCGATCCCGTTCGCAAGCAGCTCGGGCTTGCCGTGGCGCTGGCCGGACGCCCGTGGCTCCTCCTCCTGGACGACATGCTGGCCACGGCGCAGCAGCCCGGGATATCGCAGGCGGTGGGAGCGGTGCTGCGTGAGCGCTCCCAGCGGGGCGCCGCCGTCATCATCGCGTCGCGTGAGCGCGCGCCACTCGAGGGCGTTGCAACGCGACAGCTTCGGCTGGTGGCCGGTGCCCTCTTCCCGGACCCGGAAGCAGCGGCGCTGGCGGAGACGACGCGCCGGCGGCGGAAGGGAGCGCGTGCTACGGATGGCGTGCCGCATCGTGCCCCGGCTTCCGCGGCGCGTGTCGCCGAGCGTGCCCGCCCAGCCGCGCGTGCACTACCGCAGAAAACGCTCGGCGGCACGTACCACGTCGCCGTCACGCTCGGCGCGTGCGGTGTCGAGGATGCGCTCGACGATGGGGCGGAGCTTCCGTTCTCCCCAATAGTAGCCGGTGGCCATCTCGGCGCTCCCCGTCTCCCCATCGACGGCAGCGTCCAGTAAGGCGCGCGCCGCAGCCTCGTCGAATGACGGATCGTCACGCGGCGGGAGATCGAACCGGCGGGCGGCTTTGTCCCACCCTCCCGAATCCTCGTTCACGAACGCTCTGGACATGCTCGCCTCGACTGGTGTGCGGTTATATTCATCACCACACTACTCATGCCTGCCGGGTGGTGTCTCCGCCCTCCGCGAGTCCGAGCGCTCGCGTGCGATGCCGGTGCTCGCTCGCTCCGCACGCGCCGCGGGCACAGAGGACCATGACGAAAGCTAACCCGGTGGCCGAGCATGAGATGTCATCCATGACCGATCTCGTTCTCTACAACACGCTGACCAGGCGCGCCGAGCCCTTTGCGCCGGCCGACGGCCGGACGGCGCGCCTCTATACGTGCGGGCCGACCATCTATAATCCCGCGCACCTGGGCAACTTCCGCACATTTCTCTTCGAGGACCTGTTGCGCCGCGTGCTGCGCATGGCGGGTTGGGACGTGCGGCAGGTGATGAACCTCACGGACGTGGATGACAAAATCATCGCGCGGGCTGTGAAGGAAGGAAAGACGATCGCTGAGATCACCGAGCCCATGGCTCGCGTCTTTCAGAGCGACCGGGAATTTCTGCGGATCGAGCCGGCGGAGGAGTACCCGAAGGCCACGGAGCATATCCCCGAGATGATCGCGCTGGTCGAAGCGCTGGTGGCGCGCGGGCTCGCCTACCAAGCGGAGGATGGGTCCGTCTACTTCGCGATCGCGCGCTTTCCGGAATATGGCAAGCTCTCGCGGCTGGACGCGCGGGAGATCCGCCCCGGCGCGCGTGTGGCGGCCGACGACTACAACAAGGAGGACGTGCGCGATTTCGCGCTCTGGAAGGCGGCCAAGCCGGAGGATGAGCGCGTGGGTGCGGCCTGGAACTCGCCTTGGGGGCGCGGCCGCCCGGGGTGGCATCTGGAATGCTCCGCCATGGCGCGCCGGTACCTGGGTGAGACGCTCGACATCCACGCGGGCGGAGTGGATCTCATCTTCCCCCACCACGAGGATGAGATCGCGCAGTCGGAAGGGGCCACAGGGCAGCCGCTCTCCCGGTGGTGGGCGCACGGCGAGTTCCTGCTCACGGACGGGGCGAAGATGGCCAAGCGCGTGGGGAACGTATCCACGGTGGCGGACCTCAGACGGGCGGGAATCTCTTCGGCCGCCATCCGGCACTTCGTCTTCTCCGCGCACTATCGCAAGCAGCTGAATCTGAAGCACGAGTCGCTCGAGGCTTCTACCGAGGCCACGCGTCGCGTGGGTGATTTCGCGGAGCGGCTGGGGCGGGAGCGCGGTGGCACCCCGGCCCTGGCCCGCGCTGCTGACGAGTTGGAGGAGGGGGCGACGCGGGCCCTGTTCAACGATCTCAACTCTCCCGGGGCACTGGCGGCGCTGTTCACCTTCATCACCCAGGCCAATGCCGAGCTGGACGCGCATGGGAATGACGTGCTGGCGTTGGAAAGGGCCAGGCGAGCCTTCCAGATGGTCAACGCGGTGCTCGACATCATCCCGGAGCCGGTGATGTCCGGGGCGGCGACGGGATCGGTGATGGCGGGCCTCACAGCCGGCGGGGCTGAGACGTCGGCGGGAGATGGCGTGTTCGGCGCATCACCGGCGGGTGAGGGTGCGGCCGCCGACGAGGCCGGGCACATCCAGCGGCGAGTGGACGAGCGGAAGGCGGCGCGAGCGCGGCGTGATTTCGCTCTGGCGGATGCGATCCGCAAGGAGCTCTCAGACGAGGGCGTGGTGATCGAGGACACGCCGCAGGGAACACGGTGGAAGAAGGTGCGGTAAGCGCCTGCCGGGCGGAGCACGGCGGAGATGGGCGCTCGATGTGGTGCCGCTGGCAGGCGGTTGGTTGAGACGATTTTGCCCGCTGCGGCCCTTGACTCCCCACCTGGCAGCAATTATCCTCAGAGTCTCGCCCAAAACGGCCGCGCGCTGACGTAGCTCAATTGGCAGAGCAGCTGATTTGTAATCAGCAGGTTGCGAGTTCGATTCTCGCCGTCAGCTCTGCCGGAACTGCCGGCCGCGGGTTGTCCCTGAAGGAGGCTGCGAGGCGAGGGTGTTCGGTGGGGTACCCAAGCGGCCAACGGGAGCAGACTGTAAATCTGCCGGCGTATGCCTTCGAAGGTTCGAATCCTTCCCCCACCACTCGGGTCGAGCAGGCGAGGGCATGAGTGCGGGAGTAGCTCAGTTGGTAGAGCGCAAGCCTTCCAAGCTTGATGTCGCGGGTTCGAGCCCCGTCTCCCGCTTGCTGGTCATCGAGCAGCGGAGGGTTGGTGCCGCTGGTTGCACGTACGGCACCAGTGCCTCGTGGCCGCCGCCTGGGATGCGGCGGCTTTCGCGTAGGCGCAACTCGGTGGCAGCACCGTGCTCGCGTAGCTCAGTTGGTAGAGCACACCCTTGGTAAGGGTGAGGTCATCGGTTCAATCCCGATCGCGAGCTCTGGGAAGCAGGTGAAGCAGGTAGAGCAAGGCGGACGAGATCATTAATAAGGTGAAGGCGTAGAGCGGCGAGGGGAGGCAGGGCAGGGGAGTCGGGAATCGGGTGAGGCAGGGCGGGTCCCGCGCCCGCAGGCCGGGTCCCGCGCCCCGCCTCCCGCGTCGCGGCACAGGGAACTTTCCACACTCAGGAACTGGGTCTCATGGCGAAGGCGAAGTACGAGCG
>DASUKA010000032.1:0-7428 GCA_036278935.1 Gemmatimonadaceae bacterium | reverse complement strand
AAGTGCGGATTCCTTCGACAAGATCTGGGGTCGCAGCGGCGCGCCGCACGGCCTCTTCATCGTGCGGCCGAAACGAGGGGTGAGCCTGGACGCAGTGCGCGGCCAACTGCGCGCGATTCTCCGTCGCCTCGCCCATGCCGGCCTTGGCATTGAGAGTGAGCGCCGTCTGGCGAACGTTGAACCCATGCTCACTCCCGGACTTGGCGTCTCGCCCGAAGTGCGCCCGAGCATCGAGAGCGCACTGCATCTGCTCGCGGGCGTCATCGCCCTGGTGCTCCTCATCGCGTGCGCCAACGTCGCGAACCTGCTGCTCTTCCGGAACGTCGCCCGCCGGCGCATGGTCACGACGCAGCGGGCGCTGGGCGCATCCCCCGGGCGAATCGCGCGGGAGCATCTTGTCCAGAGTCTCGTCCTTGGAGTGCTGGGCAGCGCCGCGGGCCTGGGCGTGGGATGGCTCATCGCGTTCGCCTTCCGAGGACAGACGCTGGGGCGCGGACCCGCTTTCCAGGGACTCCCCCTCGACCATCGCATCGCGATCTTCGCGGCCCTGGCCTCCGTCGTCACGGCGCTGTTGTTCGGCACGCTGCCCGCAGCGCTGGCCGGCCGGTTCGACCTCGCATCCGCGCTGCGGCAGACAGGCCTCCACCACACCGGTCGGGCCGCGAGGTTCCGCTCGACGCTGGCCGCAGCGCAGCTCGCCCTCACCCTGACGCTGGGAGTGGGCGCACTGCTCCTCGTTCGCACCGTGCACAACCTCAACACCGCGGACACGGGCCTCGATTTTCGCGGCGTGGCGTTCATGTGGCAGTCGCACCGCCTGAACATGACTCGAGCGGAGGCCGATGCGCTGGCTCGGCGGGTGATGGCGGCCGTCGAGCGCGTGCCAGGCGTTCAGCGAGCGGCCCTGGGTCCGCCCGATCTCGACCCTCACCCGGGGGCCCGGGTGATGGCGCGTGTGGGCCCGCCGGGCGCACCGGATGATGCGCGCGTCGATGCCCGCATCGTGCCGGTGACACCGGGGTGGTTCAGGATCTTCCACATCCCGACGGCAAGCGGTCGTGTCTTCAGTGAGCACGACTGGAAGGAAGGGCCGCCCTACAACGTCGTGCTCACCGCATCGCTCGCGCGGAAGCTGTTCGGGAGCGAGAACGCGGTGGGCCGCACGCTCGACGGAGCGGGCCACACTTCCGCCGGCGTCTTCAGTCGGCCGGAGCTGCACGTGATCGGCGTGGTTCCGAATCTCTCCGGCAACCAGTCGCCTGGTGTGCCGAAAGACGCCGTCTTCGTGACGTATGCCTTCCGTCCGGTGACGGGTTCGTTCAGCCTCGTCCTTCGCACTCGGCGCTTCGACGCACAGATGGCGCAGAGCATCCGGACAGCCATCCACGGCGTGTTGCCGAACGAGCTGGTGGACGAGCCCGTACCCCTCTCAGCGGCCAGCGCCCACCGGGAACAGGAGACCCTCAGTCAGTTGCTCGTCCTGCTCTCCGCGCTCGCCGCCATTCTTGCGGCCGTTGGCCTCTACGGAGTTATCGCCTTCGCCGTGGCGGGGCGGCGGCGGGAGCTCGCCATCCGCGTTGCGCTGGGCGCCGAAGCCTGGCGCATCGCGCGGTTGGTCGTCCGGTTCGCGGCCGCGATCATCGGAACCGGCACGCTGCTCGGGCTGGGCGGCACGTATGTGATGTCCCGGGCGCTGCAGGGCCGACTGTTCGGGGTCGGTCCGCTTGACCCGGCATCGTACATCGTGGGCGCGACGTTGCTGGGCGTGGTGGCGGCCGTGGCATGCGCGATTCCGGCGTTGCGGGCCGTGCGTGTGGATCCGGTGGCGACGCTGCGGGAGGAGTGACGCATCGCATGCAGGACTCGACGTGCGAGCACGGACCGGATGCAAGTCCATCGGGTGAGACTCGATTGGTTTTCAATCGAATCTCACCTGATAGATTCACCACCATGACCAAGTCCGCCACGATCAAGTCCGCCGGGAGGTGACCGGTGGACAACACCATCGCGCTCATCGGCGCACCAAGCGATTGCAACTCTTCCTACCTGGCCGGCTGTGCCGCCGCACCCGCCGCCGTGCGCGCGGCGCTCCACAGTCCCTCGGCGAACTCCTTCTCCGAGAACGGCGTCGATATCGCCGCACCCGGCCTGCTCTTCGACGTCGGCGACCTGCCACTCGCGAATCGGCCATCGGATCATGTGGCCATATCCGCCGCCGTGGCGGCCCAGCTCGCGCGGGGGCGGCGGGTCCTCACCATTGGTGGCGATCATTCGATCACCTGGCCGATCGTCCGCGCCTACGCTCCGCACTATCCCGACCTCGCCATTCTGCATTTCGATGCGCACCCGGACCTGTACGACGATTTCGAGGGCAACCCGTTCTCGCACGCCAGTCCGTTCGCTCGCATCATGGAAGCGCGCGGCGCGGCGCGGGTCATCCAGATCGGGATTCGCACGATGACCGCGCATCAGCGCTCGCAGGCTGAGCGGTTCGGCGTCGAGGTCATTCATGCCGCGCAGTTCCAGCACGCCAGCATCGCCTTGCCCGAGGGGCCCACCTATGTCTCCCTCGATCTCGATGCGCTCGATCCGGCGTTCGCCCCCGGCGTGTCACACCACGAACCGGGCGGGCTCTCGGTTCGCGACATTCTCTCGGTCATTCAGCGCGCGCCTGGGACGATCGTCGGCGCCGACGTGGTCGAGCTCAATCCATCCCGGGACGTCAACGGCATGACCGCGATGGTTGCGGCCAAGCTCGTGCGGGAATTGATCGGGGTCATGGCCGCGCAGCGAACGTAGGGACGCGTGTGGATTGGCGCACGCGGGAGACAGCGGAACCAGGTCGGGAGCCATAGTGCCACTTCGATCTCGCAGCTCGCGACTGCTATGCCCCTGCGGATGCAGAAGCGCCGCTCTCCCCGCTTGCTCCCGCGCTTCTCCGGCGATCTCAATGCGGCCGGGCGCTCACCTGCCGCAACCCACGCTCCTGTGAGATCCGCTCTGTGATGAACTTTGCATCCTCGCCCACGCCGCCCAGCAGCGAGGAGGTCAGGCGGCGCTGGAAGCGCAGCCCCATGAAATACAACCCCGGCGAGTCGAGGGCGACACCGCCGTGGTGTCTCGGGGCTCCGGCCCCGTCCAGCACCGGGAGTTTGATCCAGCGATAGCCCGACTCGAAGCCGGTGCACCAGAGCACAACCCGGGGCTCGATCACCACCCCGCCGCAGACGGGAAGTCCCCCGCGCTCCTCCGTCAAGCGACCCACGCGCACGATGCCCTCCCGTGCCATCTCGGATGCCGGATTTCCGACGAGCAGATCGCCCCGGCGCATGCGCGTACGGAGCACACGTCCCACGAGCGAGTCGAGCGGAATGCGCGCCATCAGCGGCCAGAGCCAATCAAAGACGTCCCGGCCGAGCAGCCGGCGTGGGATATGGCTCCTCGTGCGCCCGGCGAGCCACACGTGACGGCTCCGGGCGAGCTCGAGCGCGATCTGCACGCCGGAGTTTCCAGCGCCGACAACGAGCACCGGGCCTGCCGGAAGAGCGGATGGATTTCTGTACTGGCTGGAGTGCAATTGGTACAGTTGTGGCGAGAGCCGCGCGGCCACTGCCGGCGTGCGCGGCCGTTGGAACGACCCGGTCGCGACCACCGTATTGAGCGCCGCCAGCCGGCGCTCACCCACGTGCACTATGTAGCGCTCGCCGTTCCACGTCAGCAGATCGACGTGCGCGTTGAGTCGGAGAGGCAAGTTGAAGCGCTGCGCGTACTCTTCCAGATAATCGGCCACCTCATCCTTGTCCGGAAGATGTTGCGCCGGCGGCGGGAACGGCATGCCGGGCAGCCCATCGTGCGCCGCCGTGGTGAAGAGGCGCAGCGAGTCCCATCGCTCGCGCCAACTGTCTCCGATCCGCGACGCCCCGTCGAGAATGACGAAGCCGCGATCGCGTGCCGCCAGGTAATGGCCGGTCGCCAGACCCGCCTGTCCAGCGCCGATGATGATGGTATCGAACGATTCACCGTTGATGATGGACGAATGGGCCGCCATTTCTCGATTCGTACGTGACCGATGTGACCGTTCCCCGCATGATGCGGTTCATGCCATAGGCAGCTCATCAGCGTCCACGAGGGGGGAAATCGTATGGATATCCTGTTGCACGATCTACGCTACGCAATCCGAACCCTCCGCAAGAGCCCCAGCTTCACGCTCGTCGCCGTGCTCACGCTCACCCTCGGGATCGGCGCCACGATGGCTGTCTTCAGCATCATCAACGGGGTGTTGCTGCACCCGCTGCCGTTCGCCGAGCAGGAGCGGCTCTTTTTTCTCCTCGAGCGCAGCGAGACCGGCGGGACACGCCTCCCCTCGTATCCCAACTTCCTCGACTGGCAGCATCAGGCCGCGACCATCGACCTCGCCTACACGCGCGGCCGCCGCGAACCCATGCAGGGACGGGACGGCGTGGAGAACGTGCTCGTCGCCTACGTGTCGCCGCGCTTTCTTTCGGTGCTCGGTGCGCGCCCGGTACTCGGGCGCGCCTTCCTCGCTGAGGAAGAGCAGCCGGGCCACGCCACCGCGGCCGTCCTCACGCATCACTTCTGGATGCAGCGCTTCGGGGGCGACTCCTCCGCCGTTGGCCGCACCATTACCCTCGGGTCGCGGTCGTACACGATCATCGGCGTCATGCCGCGCGAAGCCGGCTATCCCGCGTGGGCGGACCTCTGGATCCCGATCGCCGCCATTGCCGGCACCGATCGCGCGCTCGCGGAGCGTGACTTTCACGCCGACGGTGCGCTGATCGGCCGGTTGCATGCGAACGTCTCGCTCACACGGGCGACGGCCGAGCTCGCCGGCATCGCGCGGCGGCTCGCTACCGCGTACCCCAAGGCGAACGCGAAGTGGACACTCATCGACGCGCAGCCGATCAGCAGCCTGATCCTGGGCGACGTGCGCCCCAGGCTCTTGATGCTCCAGGGCGTCGTGGTACTCGTGCTGCTCATTGCCTGCGCCAACGTCGCCGGTCTGTCGCTCGCGCGTGCTGCCATGCGCACGAGGGAGATCGCCATCCGCTCGGCGCTCGGGGCCGGCCGCTTCCGCGTCGTGCGCCAGCTACTCACCGAGAGCGCGCTGGTGGCACTGGCTGGCGGAGCGCTCGGGCTTCTTGGCGGCATGGCCGGCGTGCGGTTGCTGCGACGCACGGCACCGTACGTGCTGCCGCGAATGGCCGACGTCTCGCTCGACGGACACGTGGTCGCCTTCGCGCTCGGCGTGTCGCTGCTGACAGCGTTGCTCGTGGGGCTCGTGCCGGCGCTACGGGCGGCCGCACCCGATCTCGTCAACGCGCTCAAGGAAGGGAGCTTCGGCGCGGGGCGCGGATACGGCCACCAGCGGATGCGCGGAGCGCTCGTGACCGCGGAGATCGCGCTGGCACTCGTGCTCGTGGTGGGGGCAGGGCTCCTCATTCAGAGCGTGTGGCGGTTGGAGCGCGTAAAGCCGGGCTTCAACCCGGTGCACCTGGTGACCTTCGATGTCACGCCGCCGTCGCCGCGCTACGATGGTGCGGAGCAAGCGGCCGCGCTGTATGCGCGACTGGCCGATGCGGTGCGCGCGGTACCTGGCGTCGCACAGGTGGCGCTGTCGAACTTTCCGCCGGGCGGCGGTGGCGTGCCCTCACGCGTGGAGGTGAATGGGAAAACACCGTACGGCGAATGGGGCAATCGCGGCGCGATCTTCCGCACCATCTCCCGCGGGTACTTCCGCACCGCGGATATCCCCTTCCGCCTGGGCCGCGAGTTCACCCAGGCGGAGCTGTCGTCCGCCGTCGCCGTGGCCATTGTGAACGCCGCATTCGCGCGTCTGTACTGGCGGGACGAGAGCCCGCTGGGGCAGCACGTGACGGTGTTCAAGTCGGCACAAGGGCGTGCGGACTTCGGTCAGCCGATCCACGCAACAGTGGTGGGCGTGGCCAATGATGTCCAGAACGACGGGGCTGGCGAGCCGCCGCGTCCTGTGATCTTCGTGCCGTACACGGCGAACCCGTGGACGCACATGGCGCTCATCGTCCGCACTGTAGGCGACCCCGCGCAGATGATTCCGGCGCTCCGGCGTGCTCTCCTAGGCGTCGAGCCTGCCATCCCCATGGCCGGGGGCAATGCCGGCTTTCGCATCATGGAGGATGATTTTGCCAGCGGTCTGAGCACGCAGCGCTTCAACACGTCGTTGCTTTCCGTCTTCGCGCTCAGCGCGCTGCTGCTGGCGGCGATCGGCATCTACGGGCTCATGGCCTACGCGGTCGCGCAACGCACGCGCGAGATCGGAATCCGCATGGCGCTCGGGGCGCGGCCGCGCGACGTGCTTCGGTTGGTGCTCCGCCAGGCATTGCTTCTCGCCGGCCTCGGCATTCTACTCGGACTGGGCGGATCGGTCGCGGCCACGCGGCTGCTCGCATCGCAACTCTACGGCGTGACGCCCACCGATCCCTGGACGCTCGCGAGCGTGGCCGTGATCCTCGGCGGCGTCGCGCTGCTCGCCTGCTGGCTTCCGGCCCGCCGCGCGACTCGAGTGGACCCGACCGTGGCACTCAGGAGCGAGTAGCGGCGTCTGGCCGATCGGAGATCGCTCGTCCTGGCGGGCGAACTACGTTCCCCTGCGCCCCGCTCCTGAACCGCGCGCCCCGCGATGGGGTACGGTGTGTGCCCGCGCGTCTGTGTATGGTATTGGGGGTCAGGTCTTGAACCGTGAGTCACGGTTCAAGACCTGACCCCAGGACCCCGCGCCATTCCATATGACCCGACCCTGCTCCGCCACCTGACCGCCCGTGCCCGCTCCCCCGATCAGCGACGTCTCCGACACCGCCTTCATGATTGCCGCGCAGCGAGCGATCGAGAGCGAGCGCCCCGATGCGCTGTTCCATGATCCGCTGGCCGGCCGGTTGGCCGGCGAGCACGGCCGCGAGATCATCGCGAGTCTGGCGGGGACCGTGCTCGCCTCCAGCTGGTCGGTGGCCATCCGCACCTGCATCGTCGATGGGTTCATCGAGCGCGCCGTCGCGCAGGGCGCGGACGCCATCCTCAACCTCGGCGCCGGGCTGGATACGCGCCCCTACCGGCTCCAGCTCCCCCCTGCCTTGCGGTGGATCGAGGTGGATTATCCCAAGGTCATCGGGTACAAGGAGAGCCTGCTGTCGGATGAGCGCCCCGTGTGTCGGCTGGAACGCGTGCCGCTCGATCTCGCCGATCGCCCGGCGCGCGAGTCGCTCTTCGCCGAGCTCGGGGCGCGGTCGCGGCACATCCTCGTCCTCACCGAAGGCGTGATACCGTACCTGACCACGGAAGACGTCGCCGCTCTGGCCAATGATCTTGCATCCCGGCCCGCCGTTCGCAACTGGGTTGTCGACTACTTCTCGCCAGACACGTACAAGTACCGGAAAC
>DASUKA010000031.1:0-44920 GCA_036278935.1 Gemmatimonadaceae bacterium | reverse complement strand
GAACGTGATCATCTACAACTGGAGCGGGCAGGGGACGGTGACGGCGGATGTGCGCGGGGCGCTGCGCGTGGGGGAACACTACGCGGTGCGGAACGCAGAGGATTTCTACGGGGCGCCGGTGGCCACGGGGACGTATGAGGGTGGGACGCTGAGCCTGCCGGTGGTGAGCGTGCGGCCGCCGGTGCCCGTGGGGGGGCGCGCGGAGCACACGCCGCCGACCACGGGCCCCATCTTCAATGTCTACATCATCGTGCCCGTGGACCAGTAACGCTCCTTCCATCAACCTCTACCCTCTCAATCGGGGGGCGGCCCAGCGCCGTCCCCCGATTTTCATCCGCTCCGCTCAGCACTCGTGCCATAGCAGGCCAGCAACCGATCGGCCAACCCGGGTGCGGCGTACTGCTCGGCGGCCTCGCGACGGCCCGCTCTTCCCAGGCATTCGCGAAGCCCGCGCGAGCGGGCGAGTTGAAGCATCCGGCTCGCCATCGCGTGTGTGTCGTCGAACGGCACGTGATAGCCAGTGACGCTGTCTTTCACGATGAGCGCGGCATCACCCGCCGGGGTCGTGATCACCGGAAGGGAGGCCGCCATTCCTTCCAGGATCACGTTCGGAAAGCCTTCACGATCGGAGACCAGCAGCAGCATGTCCGCGCTTCGGAGCAATGCGGGCACATCATCGCGCCGGCCGAGGAAGGCGGCCCCGTGCGAGCCAAGGCCCAGCTCGCCGGCAAGACGCTCGAGCCGGGGTCGTTCAGGGCCATCGCCTACCACCACGCCACGGAGCGTGCTCATCTCCTTCCGGGCGAGCGCCAGTGCCATGAGAAAGCGCTCGAAGCGCTTGGGCTTCACCAGGCGTCCAACCGCAATGGCGGTTACCGGGCCACCGCGGTCGCCCTCGCGTGCCACATCTCCCGCATCGCGATCGAAGGCGGGGAGATCGATGACATTCGGCACCACGTGAATGCGTGTCTCGTCCACCCCGTATGCCGCCGCGTTGCGGCGCGCCGCATGGGAATTGGCCAGCAGCACGCGTGGAGCACGGAGCAGCCAGCGTCCCCAGGCGCCCGATGTCTCCAGCTCGTGATGGACGTCGCTGCGGATGCTGCCGATGCCGATCGCGCCAAACAACGGGGCAACGAGAGTTGCGTAGAGATTCGCGTAGAAGTGTGTTGCCTGGAGCACATGTGGCCGGAAGCCGCGAAGCGCGGCGGCGAGCGCGGCCGCGCGATACAGCGGGCTCGCATGCCGCCCGATCCAGACGGGAATGACTCCCAGCGCGCGGAGCTCGGGCTCGTGGTACTCGCCGCGGGTGAGTGCGTAGATGCGCGTGTCGATGCCGGCGCGGAGCAACGCCCCGGCCATGTACACGAGTTGCTTCTCCGCCCCACCCAGGCCGAGTGTGCCAACGACCAGCGCCACTCGAAGGCCCTCTTCTTCACGCATGGAGGCCGGCGCGCGCGGCATCAGCGGGTTGCTCCGGTGCAGTGCCGGGCGCCGCGCCCGGAGGCTCATGCTGCATGGTATCGCTCGAACGCCTCGCCTCCGGCGTGTACTGCAGGAGCACGATGGCGCCGGCAACCAGAAGCCAGAGGCCCTTGTTCTGATATTCGTTGGTGGCGAAGGCGAGCGCGAGCACAACGGTCGTGAACAGTCCGATGAGCCGCAATCGCTTCGCCCGATGACGCAGTCCGCAGAGGGCGAACGACATCACGCACCCAACCATCAGCACGATGCCTGGCAGTCCGTTCTCCGCCAGCATCTTGATCCATCCCGAGTGTGCGGGCGACCTGGTTCCCAGTCGCTCATAGGAGGCCAGTCCCTGGATCGGTGGAAGCTTGGAGAAGGCGACAGCGAAGCCACCAGTGCCGACCCCGAGCGGATGCGCCTCGAAGATCTCGGCTCCGCCCAGCACCAGGGCGATGCGCTCGCTGGTGCGATCCACCATGGAGAGCTGCGGATCGAGCAGGACGTTGACGCGATGGAGCGCGTGCTCTTCCAGTCCGCCGAACTGCGACGAGACGCCGATGGCCAGCGCGAGCCCGACGATGAAGAAGGTCGCCCGGCGCCGCACACCGTCCATGACGAGCAACAGGAACAGCAGGCAGATGGCGGCCAGCACCATCCCGCCGCGGCTGCCGCTCAGGAAGACCCAGGCGGTATTCGCCAAGGCGAGGAGCATCGGCGCGAGCTGTCGGCGCAGTCGCAACCCGGTGGGGAACCCGAGGCAGAGCGCGAACAACGCCGTGAGCGGCGCGAACACCCAGGCGTTGGGATTGATGAAGGTGAGATTCGTCCGCTGGACGTAGTACATGAGCCCGCCGATCGCGCCCGCCGTGCCGCAGACGAGGCCCATCCAGTACCAGCTCTCGCGGCTCTGTCGCGCCCTGACGAGGTACACGAGGACGCCGAGGGCGGTTACCATGTTGAGTGCGTCCTCCATGCCCTGCAGCCAGTCGGGGCTGAGCAGCACCTCCAGCGTCACAAGCACACAGAGCAGGAGGAGCAGCCGGGAGGTGACATCGCGCAACCGGAGGAGGAGCGGGCTGAAGAGCGCAATCACGATCAGGAGCACGTAGTTGAACGTGTTCCATCGCCACCATCCGCCGGTGAGCAGGAACACGCGCGACATCGCGTCGAGGGTGCACAGCAGGCTCACGCCGAGGAGCCCGATGGCGGGCCATGTCACTCCGACGATCACCGCGACAAAGCTGACCAGCGTCAGCAGGGTGAGTGCGGGGACGAAGCCAATGACGATGCTGGTGGCCCAGAGCGTTCCGACCACCGCGATCGCGCCCCAGCCGAGGGCGGACGGCGAGATGCCGGAACGCCGGTGCGTGATCGGGGCTCCAGCGATCTCCCGAGCCGGATACAGCTGCGTCGTCATGCGCGCAACCGTCCATTCACTCGCGAGAGGTGCCACTGCTGTTCGCAGAGGCGCGCGATGGCGTCCGCCCAGCCATCGAGCGTGCACCCCTCGGCGTATGCGCGGCACCTGTGCCGCAGAGCAGGCCAGCACTCCCGCCGCGAGAACGCCTGATGAAGCGCGTCCGCCAGCGCGGCCGAGCTGCCCGCGGGTACGATCCAGCCGCGTTCCCCATCCTCGCCCACGATCTCCCGCCCGAAGCCCACGGCAGTGGTCATCACCGGCACACCGCACAGCATGGCATCCAGCCGCGCCTTGCAGAAGCTCTCCGAGAGTGAGGGCAGAATGCACAGGTCCATCTGCGACAGCTGCTCCGCTACCCGGCGGCGATCCAGCTGGCCGGTGAAGCACACGCGGTCGGCGCACCCGCGATGGTGCGCGAGCGCGGCAAGCTGCTCGCGGAGCGGCCCGTCGCCGATGATGGTGAGCACCGGCTGCTCCCTGTCATCGCCCGCCCGTTGCAGAAGTCCCATGGCGTCCACCAGGTGCGAGAGCCCTTTCACGGGCGCAAGACGTCCGACGTAGACGAGTCGCGGGGGATGGCCGAGCGGCCGATCCAGACATGGCCGGATGCTCTGCACGTCGTGCGCCGAGATGGCGGTGGCGAAGATCCAGTGCATGCGCGGGGCGGGCGGCGCATCACCCAATCCGGTGGCCATCATCAGATTCCTTCCGCCGGCAATGCGCCGCATGCTCGCGCGCGTGGCGCGGTACATGACCGACGACTGGGCGCTCGCGTTCCAGGATCCACAGTAGCGCGCCAGCAAGCGCTTGCGATATGCGACGGCAACCAGCATCCCGATGAGGGCGATGTCGCCGGGCAGCGGGGTGTGCACCACGTCGGCGCGGCGCACGTGGCGGGCGATCACACGCAGCAAGTACGGGAGCCGCGCGAGCACCACGAGCTTGCGCCGGGTGCCGCTGCCGTTGGTGCGTCGCAAGGGCACGACCGCCGCCGCCGCGGGCAAGGGCATTCCGCCCTCGCGTTGCGGTCCGCGGACGATCACCAGCGTCATGGCATCGAAGAGCGATCCGACGGCGGCCATCTGCGCCGGAAAACCGCCGTCGGTCATCCAGGCGCCGCGTTCGTCCTGCCAGCATTCCTTGAAGGAGACCACGCAGAGCCGCATGCGCTCACTCCTCCTGCGCGAGATCGCGAGGCAGCGTCAGGCGGACGAGTCCGCGGCGGCGGCGCGAGCGCAATTCGGCCAGAAAGGGCACCAGCCGGTGTTCATCCTGCGCGTTGCCGGCGTGCAGTGAATGCGGGTGCGCATACACCACTACCACACCGCCCACGGTGGCGCACCGGCGAAGCACGGCCTGGGCGCCGGATGCGAATCCGACAGGCGTGTTGAGGCGCAGGCAGGTGACGCCCGCAATCTGGACGGGACGGCGCGGGCGCTCCCGCCGCCATTCCCCCAACACCCGATCAGCCAGGCGCAGATGCAGCGGCCGGTAGGCCACGCGGCAGACCCGAAAGCCGACGTCGCGCAGCGCCTCGCACAGGCGCCGAAGATCCGTCCGGACGCGCCCCGCTTCTCGTCGCTCCGCCAGGCTGAACGAGGCGCCGGCCGCGTAGTCGAACGGCTGGTTGTAGGGCGGGACGAACGACACCACCTCCGCGCCGATGCACTGCTCCAGCGCATCCTTGCTATGCCGGAGCGTCTCCCGCAATGCCTGCGGGCCGAGTCCCGGCAGCCATTCATGGTGGAAGGCGTGGCTCGCGATCTCGTGGCCGGCCTCATGCACGCGGCGAATCTGCTGCGGATCATGATAGGGCCGTGCGCCGGACAGCGCCGCCGCACCGACCACGGCAAAGCACGCGCGCACATCGTACTCGGCCAGGAGATCGAGCAGTCGCTCCGTATGCTCGAATTCGAGAGTCCCCCAGTCGGCGCGACGTCCCGGATTGCGCGTGCGGTCCGCGCCCCATTGCGTATCATAGTCCCAGAACACCACGCACTGCCCCGGCGTGCCATGCGGCTGGGCGCGCATCGTGGCCTGGCGAGCCGGCAATCCGGTGGCGGTCATCATGCGCTCCGGAGCGCGGCGCCCATCAGCTCGCGAAAGAAGCGCAGCCGGCCGCCGAGATAGCGCGCCGTGCGGCCCCGCACACGCGGGCGCAGCAGATTTGCCGCCTGGACGATGGTATCCATCCCGTGCGCATACACGAACCAGAGTGCATCCCGCCGCCTCCGGTCTGGCAAGCAGGTGCGATGCACGCGATAGGCGTTACGCAGATGCGTGTACCCCAGCTCATGGGCGTCGGGGCGGCCGGCGCCGTCATGCAGGTGCTGCACGCGCGCCGTTCCCGCCAGCAGCAGCCGCCCGCGCGCGGTGATCCGCAAGCTGAACTCCAGGTCCTCGCTGCTGCCGTAGCCATCGAACGTCTCATTGAACCAGGTGTCGCGCGCCGCCGCGGTCCGCCACATGGTGGCACCGCCCGGAAGCCAGTCTCCGTCCACCGTGGCATCGGTGGGTGGGAGGAAGGTCCATGGAATGGAGAGCCCGGAGCGATAGTACCGGCCTGGCCGGAGCGCCGGCACGATACCGAGCCGCCGCCGCACGCGCCAGAGTAACCATGGGTGCGCCGACTGGTTCACGATGTACGCGCCCACTCCGACCACGTCCCCCACGCTGCCGCGGTGTACCGCCTCCATGGCCTCCAGACACGTCGGCTCGCAGATGATGTCATCATCGAAGAAGGCGACGAGGTCCGTCGTCACGAGGCGGAGCGCGTGGTTCCGCTGACGGGTCAGCCCGGCAAGCGGGCCGGTTACGCGCGCATACTCGACGCACGTCGCGACCTCCGCGAGCGGAGCATACTCGCGCACGGCGCGTTCGGTCGCGTCGTCCGGACTGGCGTCGACGATGATGAGCTGATCGGGATGGCGCGACTGCGCGCGCAGGGAGTCCAGCAGGCGGAGCAGGCTGGACGCGCGCAGGTACGTGCAGATGGCGACGCAGATGCCCGTGCGCGGCGGAGACACTGTCTCGTGGACGTCCCTGCTCTGAGCATCGATGTGCAATCGGGAGACGACGCCTCGGACGAGGGCCGGCGGCGTGGTGGGGTTCATCCGTCCGCTCCATCACCGTACATCGTGACGGACACGCCGTGCATCTGCCGGATGTATGCGCCGCGATCGGATGCCGCAGCGACGTGCACGGGGCGCGGCTCCGCGTCCCCCGCTCGGAACGCCGCGTGGATGCGCGCGACGATCCGCCGTACGTCGGTGGCGCCGAAGCGCTTGTCGCGCTTCCATTCGGGCGGGATCGGTCGCATGTAGCGGAAGGACCACTCCGGCGGTAGCCCAAGGGTGCGCCGCACCCGGTTGGACAGGCGAACCCGCCCGTGCTGCCGCGCCGAGCCGAGTCCATACAGATAGCGGTGGCACTGTGCCGGATCGACCGTTCGAGCCGTGCCCAGGTGCTCGAGGATCGCCGACGCGACGCGCTCGTATGCCAGCCCGTCGATCCGGTGGAACCAGTCGCGCACGATCCGCTGGATATCACACGCCAACGCGGGCGGCGCCACGTAACGATCGGCAAGGATGGCATCCACCGTGGCGCGGAGATCCGCGTACGTCTCACAGCGCACGCTCACGTCCTCCGCCATCGGCATGGTATACGCGGTGGGGAACCACTGGGGCGACAGCGTTGGGACCCCGGCCATGCCCGCCTCGATCGCCGTGGTGCAGTTGCGCTGAATGACCACGGATGCACGGAAGATCTGCGGCTGGACCGGACCGGAGCCATTGATCTCGATGTTCGCGAGATCGCCCAGGCCGTTCTGATATGGTTCCACCGCTTCGTGCGGATGAGGCCGCACGATGGTATCACAGTCGGGAATGTCCAACGCCAGCCGCCGGGCCAGGACGATGGTCTCTTCCACCGCGCCTTGCTCGGCGTCGATGGTGTCCTGGATTCTTGATTCCGTCCAGCCGAACCGTGTGCGAAGCGTCGAGCGGTTGTTGGCCACCGACGTGAAGCGCGGGTTGCCCACCGAGGCGTTGGTGTTGATCAGCACACGGCGGCGCACGGTGCCCCCGTTCTCCGCCGCGGCGTCTGGCCAGACGACGGAACGCCAGCGGGGATGGTAGAAATCGAAGCGCGGACAGCCGGTGATCCGTATCTGTTCCGCCGAGAACATGCCCGCGGCGATGAGGTGCTCGCTCAGCTTCGGTCCCCACATGCACAGGGACCGTGCCTGTGCCCGCAACGCCGGGTCCTCCCACAGCAACTCGGTGTAGCTTTCGTAGTCGGCCCAGACGCCGCCTTCGGTGTCCAGCAGTGCGAACCGGATGCCTGCCGTGCCGAGAGAATGCGCCAGTGACTCCGTGCCCTTTCGCAGGAAGTTGAAGAGGACGAAATCGGGCGCCAGTCCCCAGACCTCCCGCTCCTGCTGGTTGATCGGCACGAGATGACAGATCATGCCGCGCTGGCACAACGCGAAGGCCGTGAGCACCAGTCCGGCCAGATCACGCTGCGGATGGTCAACCAGCAGCGCTATCCGAGGAGTGCTCACCCGCATAGTGTCACGGAGCCGCATGTGGACGGTCACACGGTGCGGTGTCTCCCCCGATCGACGGCGCAATCCGCTCGGTGACGCTCAGGCGGTCATCCGACGTCGGCCCGTCACTCGTGAGTGGCCGCACCACGAGGCGATTCGGGAGCGGAGGGAATGCCGGCGCCGATGCGGCCGCCGCTCCCAGCACACGCAACACCTCCTGATACGCGGACCGGCCGGACACGATCTGACGGAGCGCCGCCCGCCGAAGCGGATCGCGCAGCTCGTCGGCCCGCCGCCATGCATCGTGCACCGCGCTCGTCAATTCCTGCGGCATTTGCGCGGTGCTGAGCGACACGACGTAACAGCCGCTCCCGAACAGCTGCGCCAGCCCGTGGAACTTCTCCAGATAGTACACGGAGTCCGCGTAGCAGACGGCGGGGATGCCCCGCGCGAGTGCGAAGACCGCCGCGTGGTACGCTCCCGTGATGACAATCCGGCAGGACGCGACCTGACGGATCACCTTGAGCGGGGTGTCCAGCTGGTCACCGCCATCCGACCGATCGTCGTAGCCGGCCAGGAGCGCGCGGATCGTGCGTGCATCATTGGTTCCCGTGTGATGGCGCGCGATTGGAAGCGGTAGGAGCAGCGCATGGAATGCCACCGCATACTCCTGGATCAGGAGACGCAGCCGATCGAGCAGCGCTTCGTCCGCGATCGCCTGCGGTGCCCGGCGAACGTGCACCCCGATCCCCTGTCCGCGTGGTGCCTGCTCGGGCGCCGTGTACGCCATCTCGATCGCGTCGTCACCCGTGACAAGCACCCGGCCTGGGGCGACGCCCATTGCGCGGAGCACGGGCTGTGCGGTGCGTCCCTCGCGCACCGCGACGAAACGGACCGCCGGCAGCACCTCTCGGGCCAGCGCCGATAGGTCCCGGTCTCGCATCCTCCCGATGCCCTGACCCAGCATCACCACCGGCTTCCGCAGACCGATCGCCAGCGCCGCCGTCCTGAGCGTCGACATCGCGTGGGCCCGAGCCGCATCGGCCAGCGTCCCCTGTCCGCAGACGAGATACAGATTGGTGGCGCGCATGGCCTCGAGGAAGTCGCTGAGTCCTGTCGCTCCCGCCCTCCGGCTCACCAGCCGAGTGATCGGTGCCAGTGGGGCTGGCCATCGGTGGCGCGCCGCCCGCTTGAGGGCCGCGAGCCCTTTCTTTGCCCAGCCGGGCACGACCGCGCGCAACGGGCCCAGTGGAACCGCGTCGGAGACCCATGTCATCCGCCCGCGGTGCGAGAGCGGGATGACGCCGGGGCAGTGAAACTCGAGTGCCGCCGGATCATCGGTCAACACCTGGAGGGTGGCCTCGGGAAGGAGCGCGCGCAGCCGGGCTATCGCCATCTGCAGCATGGCGACATCGCCCATGTTGAGGCAGTCGTAGGAGCCCGGATCAATCAGAATATGCATGATGACACGAATCCCGCTGCTCGAACCACCACGTCGCCGATGGCCAGCGCGGCCGTGGCGCCCGGGCTCGGAGCGTTAAGGACATGGAACGCCGCGGGGCGTGCCACGAAGTGGAAGTCCTGCTCGAGCGTACCGTTGGGCAACATTGCCTGCGCGCGCACCCCCGCGCCGCCCGGGACCAGATCATCCGGCTGGATGTCGGGGACGAGCCGGCGGAGCGCCGCGCAGAAGAGCTCCCGGCTGAACGACTGGCGCAGCTCCGCCCAGCAGAGCGCGGGATAGGTGGCCAGAAAGCGCCAGAGCCCCGGGAACGAGAGTGCGTCCGCAAGGTCGCGGAGGCTCACGATCGTCTTCCGATATCCTTCACGCGCGAAGGCGAGCACCGCGTTCGGACCCGCCTCGATGCCGCCGCGGATCAGTCGGGTGAAGTGCACGCCCAGAAACGGGAAGCCGGGATCGGGGACCGGGTAGATGAGGTTCCGCACCAGGAAACGCCGGTCTTCGCGGAGCGTGTAATACTCGCCGCGAAAGGGGATGATGCGGAGCGCGACCTTCTCTCCTGCCATGCGTGCCACGCGGTCGCTGTGCAGCCCGGCGCAGTTGACGAGCCGTGCGGCGGCATGCGGCCCCGCGTCGGTCTCCGCTACCCATTCGCCGTCCCGGAACCGCAGCGCGCGCACCCGTGCCCCCGTCACCACCCGGCCGCCGAGCTGTTCGATCTCGTCGGCGAGCGCCGCGCAGACGCGCGGGTAATCCACGATGCCCTCCTCGGGCACGCGGAGGGCCGCGATGCCGCCCACGTGCGGCTCGATGTCGCGCATGCGCGGCGGCTCCAGCCACTCGAGCGCGCGCAGCCCATTCCGGCATCCCCGCTCCATCAACGCGCGCAGGCGCGCCACTTCCTCCGGCGTCGTCGCCACCACGAGCTTGCCGCAGATCTCGTGTGGAATGTCGTGCGTGGTGCAGAACGCCGTCATCTGCCGGATGCCCGATACGGCCAGCCGCGCCTTGAGCGAGCCGGGCGCATAGGAGAGCCCCGCGTGCAGCACGCCGCTGTTGTTGCCGCTCTGGTGCCGCCCCACCGCGTCCTCTTTCTCCAGCACGGAGACCGCGAGTCCCGGCCGCGCCAGGGTCAGCTTGTACGCGGTGGCCAATCCCACGATCCCTCCGCCGATCACCAGGACATCGCGGTGCGTTGTGCCGGACGATCCACGGCGGGCGGCCCGATTCGCGGTGGTGCTCATGCGTCCACCACGCCATGCCGCCGCAGCTCGCCGATCGTGCGCATCACGGCATCGGTCGAGATCCCGCAGGCGAACGCGATGTCGTCGACCGAGCGCGTGCCATCGATCAGGCTCAGCATGTCGAAGAATGCCCGGCTCCCCTCCGGGTTCGTGTAGGGATCCACGTGGATGCCGTATCGCGAGCAGAACAGCTCGCCGGGGAACCGGTTGACCGGAATGACCGTCCGTTCGAACGCCTCGATCATCTGCAGTACCGTCTCCCGCGAATCCTCGAGTCGTGCCGGCACCGTGATCGCCGGCGTGTCGTGGCTCGAGTGATACTCGCGGTAGGGATGCATCGGATGCGAGGGCGGCAGCATGCGCGTGAGCGAGAGCATCGGGACACGCACACCCGGCGCATTGAACTGCCGCTCATCGTTCCCCATGAGCGTGCGAAATCCGGTCGCCCAATTCGCCGGGTCGCGCGCCATCAGGGCGCGCGCGAACGCGCCGTCGATGGCGCTCGTCCCCGTGAAGGACAGCTGGAGTGCGTGCGATGTGTCGAGCCCCAGCATCTCCAGGAAGAGCCCGCCCTTCATGCGCGGAATCAGCGCCTCGTTGTGGCTCAGCCATGCGACGGACCCGATGGTCTCCGGCACGATGAGCAGACGATAGGTGTACCGCAGATTCCCACGAGCGCGGAGGGCGCGCATGACGTCCATCCCCACCACCACGCCGCTCAGATCATCATTCACCATGGCCGGATGGCAGAGGTGCGCGCAGAGAATGACGCACTCGTCGCGCTGGCCCGGTACCACCACCTGCCCCACCTTGAGCGTGCCGTAGCTGAAGCTCGTGCGGATCACCACTCGATAGCGCTCGGCCGTCAGCGTGTCGCGGAGCACGCGGCTGCAGCACAGTCCCCAATCACGCTCGTAGTATTTGAAGATGAAGGGAATGGCGTCGTCCACCCGTGGGTGGACATGCAGATGCGCCATCAGCTCATCCCGCGACACTTCCCCCTCGAACGGCAGCGAGTAGGACACGACGTGCAGCGGATGGTCCTCGACGCTGAAGAGCCGCTGGCCGTCCAGCGTCTCGAGACATGCTTCGTGGCACGTCCACTTTTCGGGAACGATCCAGCTCCAGCACTCGGTGCCGGTGGGGTACTCATGAATCGTCATCGGAAGCTGCGTGGACAGCGCACCGAGTGCGGCATCGTAGCCATCGGAGACGATGTGCCGCGGGAGTCGCCAGAGGGCGTCGATCATCTGGCTCATCGAGGCGTTTGGAGGGAGTGTCACGTCGTGATGTTGCGTCCCCACGCGTGCCGCCTCGAGTGCGACCGGATCGCCGGCCGGACCTCTGGCGCTGTACCACGGGTCGCTCGCCAGGGCCTGGAGTACGAAGTCGTGATAGGCCGGCGCATCCACCGCAAGGATTTCCCCGCTGCCCATGCGCGCCGCCCGGCACACTCCCGCTTCGCGCGCCGCCTGCTCGAGCGGGCGGCCATCGGGAAATCCTTCCGCGGCCAGGATACGCACGGAATACACCCACCCTTCCTTGTACTGCGCCGTCCCATTCCGCACCTGTCCGGTAAAGAGCTTCTTGAAGCGAAACGGCACGCCGGCCATCTCCTCGGTGTGATGGCGGAAGGTGGCTTCTTCGAGTCCCAGGCCGATGAGGCAGATCTTCCCCCCGGCGCGCCGCAGCCGATCGTGTACGCTGTCCACTCCGAAGCACGTGGGTGGAAGCATCGACAACAGCTCGATCGCGCGCGGCCCATGCCCCACCACCGAGTGGATGGGATCGCCGGAGCGCACCGCGCCGGGAAGCCGCCGGGCGTACTCGAGGAATCCGGTCGTCGGACTCCATGGTCCTCCGCGCGTGGGCGTCTCCTGCTGATCGAAATCCTCCTGCGCACAGAACGAGAAGGTGTAGGTGGGCACGAGGATCGTCCCCTCATCGCCGACCACTTCGCGCAGGCCGTCGAACAGCATCTCGTAGGCTTCCTGCGGGGTGCTGCATCCATCGGGCATGCCAATGGCGTCGAGCGACAGGTGCACGAACACCACGTCGCCGACAGCGAGTCCGACGTCGCGGAGGGCCTGCGTGAGCTGGTCCCGCGTGAACGCGGCGGCGGGCGGCATCTACGTGCTCCCCGCAGCGAGGACCGCCGTGATGACCCGATCCTGCTCGTCGTCCGTGAGCCCCACCGAGCAGGGCAGGCTCAGCGCGTCGCGATTGAGCCGCTCCGCCACCGGGCACGGTGCGCGGAGCGCCTCGCCGTTCTGGTGGGCGCGGCTGAGGTGCAATGGTTGCCAGAGCGGACGCGTCTGGATGCCATGTGCCGCCAGCGTGCGCAGGAGCGTGCGCGAGTCCATGCCGAAGCGCGCCGCATCCACGAGGATCGTGTACATCCAGAATACGCTGCGGGCCCACGGTGCCTCGTGCATGATGGTGAGCCCCGGAACATCGCCGAGCGCGGCGGCGTAGCGCCGGGCAATGCGCCGCTTGGCCGCGATGTACGCATCGAGCTGTTCCATCTGCGCGACGCCAATCGCCGCGAGCACGTTGGTGAGACGGTAGTTGTAGCCCACCTCCTCGTGCACGTACTCGATAGGGTCATCCTTGGCCTGGGTGGTGAGGTAGCGCGCTCGGCGCGCGTGCTCCGCGTTGTTGGTGACCAGCATCCCGCCGCCACCCGTGGTGATGAGCTTGTTGCCGTTGAAGCTGAAGCAGGCGACGTCCCCGAGCTGGCCGACGGGGCGGCCGCGCCATTCTGCCCCCAGGCTCTCCGTCGCATCCTCGATCACCGCGAGCCCGTATCGGCCGGCCGCATCGAGGATGGCGTCCATCTGCACAGGGTGGCCGAGCACGTGCACCGGCAGGAGCGCGCGCACCGGCCGACCGGTGCCCCGGTTGAAGAGCGTGCCATCGCGCCACGCGCACCGAGCCCCGAGAAAGTGGAGCACGCGCTCCACGTCCATCTGCCAGAAGTCGGGCTCGGCGTCGATGAACACGGGGTGCGCCCCCACATAGCGAATGGCATTCGCCGGCGCGATGAACGTGAGCGAGGAGACGAGCACCTCATCACCCGGGCGCACGCCGGCGAGGTGCAGCGCGACGTGCAGTGCCGCGGTGCCGTTCACCGTGGCCACGGCATGTGCCACCCCGACCCGCTCCGCGACTGCACGCTCGAAACGATCCACGTACGCGCCCACGGACGACACCCAGTTGGTGTCGAGACACTCCTTCACGTAGCGCCACTCGTTTCCCTGGATCCGCGGAACGCACAGGGGGACGAATCCCGGGGCCGCGGGTGCACCGGGTGCAGTGGCCGCGCGGTCCGGGAGCGCCACCGTGTCCGCGGCGCCGACATCGACCTGTTCCACGGGACTCAATTCCGGTACCTCGCGTTGCTGTAATCCTGAATGACCCCGTCCGCGATCAATCGGGCCACTTCGCGGATCCCCTCTTCCACCGTGCGCGTGATCTCGAAGCCGAGGTCGCCGGTGATCCGTGCGAACGACACGCGGTAGTCGCGGGGATCCTCATGCTTATGGACGTACTCCACCACCGCGGCGGGGGCATGCTGCTGGATGAGCTCCACCAGTTGCTGCTTCTGGTAATTCTGCGTGGTCGATCCCACGTTGAACACGCGACCATTCACGGCCGACGCCGGCGCCTCGAGCACGAGCGCGATCGCGCGGGCCGCGTCCGCGACATGGACGTAGGGGCGCCAGAACTGCTCGCCGAACACCACCAGGTGGGACTTGGTGAGCATCTCCATCGTGAACTCGTTCACCGTGAGATCGAACCGCATCCGCGGGGAGACGCCGAAGACGGTGGCGAAGCGAAGCGGAGTGGCGCACAGTCCCCCGGCACCGGCCGACGCCAGCAGCGCCTCCTCCACGGCCACCTTGGTCTCGGCGTAGAGCGACACGGGGGCCAGTGCGGACCTCTCGTCCACGTAGCGCGTCGGATCGCTCATCTTGCCGTAGTTGCTGCACGTGGAGGCGAACACGAAGCGGGCGACCCCTGCCTCCCGGCTCGCCGTGAGCAATGCCACCGACGCATCCAGATTCACCGCCCGAGCGTGCACGGGGTTCCGCGCGCACGCCGGGTCGCCCACGATGGCGGCCAGGTGTACCACCGCGTCGACGCTGGCCAGGGCATCGCGCACCGTCCTGGCATCGCGAACGTCCCCCTTCATGAACTCGAAGCCCGGGTGCGCCCACACGCCCAGCAGGGACTGGCCGCCGTGGAGCAGCGCATCCAGTACGCGCACGCGGTATCCCGCGGCGAGCAGCAGCGGGACCAGTGTGGACCCCACGTATCCGGCACCGCCGGTAATGAGAACCTGCATCAGTCGAACCTCGCCAGAGTGATATCAGCCTGCGCCTGCTCGTAGTCGGTGTGCTGACCGATATCGAGCCAGTATTCCACGATCGGGAATCCCACCACCCGCTGTCCGTCGGCGAGCAGCTGGGCGATGAGGTCCGTCATGTCGAACCGGCGTCCCGCCGGAATGAATCGTTGGGCCGCGGACTCGACCACATAGACCCCGGCGTTCACCAGGAAACTCATCCGCGGCTTCTCGCGCACGGCGATGATCGCCGCCTCCTCGCAGTCCACCACACCATACGGGATCTCGAGATCGCACTTCCGCAGACCAACGGTCAACATGGCCTCGTGCCGTCGGTGGAACGCCAGCATCGCTGGGAAGCGCACGCTCGTGAGGATATCCCCGTTCATCACCAGCAGCGGCTCATCCACGGTCCGCAGCAGCCGCAACGCTCCCGCCGTGCCCAGCGGGAACTGCTCGGTGAGATAGTCCAGCTCCACTCCGTGCGCGCACCCGTCGCCGAAGTGGCTGGCGATGTGATCGGCCAGATAGTGCGTGGTGATGGCCACGCGCCGGATCCCCGCGTCACGGAGTCGCTCGATGGTGCGCTCGAGGAGCGGGCGGCCTCCAACAGGGAGCATCGGCTTGGGCACGTGCTCCGTGAGCGGCAGCAGACGCTTGCCGAATCCCCCCGCCATGATCACCGCCGAGAGCTCGGCGTGCTCCGGCACCGCAAGATCGCTCCGCAGCAACAGCCCCACCACTTCCCCGTCGTCGGTCACGAGCGGCAGCTGGTCGATGACGAACGCCCGCGCGTGGTTCATGAGATGCAGCGCCTCGGCCTGGCTGATCCCGGGCGGTGCGGTGACGGGATCCAGCTTGGCGATGCTCAGGCACGGGCGGTCGAACGTCACCCCGGACAGGATGGCCCGACGGATGTCTCCATCGGTGAGCAGGCCGCACAACGTGCGGCGGTCGCGACATACCACCAACGCTCCTGTGCCCGCCCGCTCCAGACGCCGCAACGCATCCGCGATGGTGATCTCTGGCGTGATGATCACGCGCTCCAGACGCTCCTCGTACTCGGCAGTCATGATATGGCGCTCCCGGCACGCGTCCGCTCCACCTCGAGTGCGCTCATGCGCGCCATCACCGAACGCAGTGACGCGGCGAGGTTCACTCCCAGCCTCGTGCCGATGCGCCAGCACGGTGTGCCGCAGACGCCGTCCTCCTGCTGCACCTCGTGCACGACGATGGTCGAGTCCCCGCTCTTCACCACGGCAGAGCCGTCCGTCTGTCGTCCCACCACCTGGCCGGGGGTCGCGCGGTAGCTCGGCCAGCTCGGGTCGTAGTATGCGCGCCAGATGATCACTTCATGCTGCCCGAGCATCGTCCGCGCGCCGGGGCCAGGGCGGCTGATCGCGCGAATCATGTTGTGCAGATGGCGGCTCGTGTCGCTCCAGTCGAGCCACTCGTCCCCTTCCTCGCGCCCGCCGAAGTAGGTGCCCGCTTCCATCTGTGGGCGCGGCCGCGCCGCGCCGCGCGCGATGCGCATCACGGTGTCCATCACGAGATCGGGGATGGCGTCGATCACGCGGGCCAGGACGTCGCCGTACGTGTCGGTCCAGCCGATGGGGAGCGACCGCTGCACGAGGATGTCCCCGGTGTCGATTCCGTCATCCACCTGGTGCGCCGTCAGCCCGATCTCGCGCTCGCCGTTCAGGATCGCCCAATTGATCACGTTGCGTCCGCGATAGCGCGGCAGCATCCCGGCGTGAACGTTCACGAACCCCAGTGGCGGCACGTCGAGCAGCGGGCGACGCAGGATCTGGTTGTACGAGATCGAGAGCGCGAGATCGGGCGCGAGGCCGGCGATCTCCCGCACGAATGCGCTCGCATGTGCATCGCGCGGCCGGAGCACCGGGATGCCGAGTGCGTCCGCCACGTCGCCAAGCATGGCATCCGAGGGATGCGCGCGCTCCACCACGCCGGCAACGTCGACGCCCTCGCGCACCAGTCGCTCGAGGCTCCTGGCCGCCCACGCTCCGTCACCGAACAACACCACGCGCAAACGATCCATCATTGCATCCTCCCGATGGCGTCACGCCAGGTCGGCCCACTCCAGCTCTTCGTCCGCCGTCACGTCCCGCGCGAGGGGACGGCCGACCACGTACGCCAGCTCATCCGGCTGGATACCGGTGCCGGGCCGCTTGAACTCCACGTCGCCCGCCGTGAGCGCGTCCCCCTTCTTCATGCATCGTCTCGCCACCATCCGTCGGCGGAACGCCTTGCGCTTTTCCAACTCCGCATCGCTGATCGTGCGCGCGGCGGTGCCGAGGGCGAGCGAGACCTCCCGGCTCCCCTCCACCAGCGCCTGGAGCTCGGCTGGATCCGCGGAGATGGCGTGGTCCCATCCCGCCAGCGTCTTGTCGATGGTGAAGTGCTTCTCGATGGCGCACGCCCCGAGTGCCACGGCGGCCAGCGGGACCGCGATGCCGAGTGTGTGATCGCTGTAGCCCACCGGCACATCGAAGGCGCGTCGCCAGGTATCGAGCGTGCGCAGGTTGATGATCTCCGGTGATGCCGGGTAGATCGACACGCAGTGCAGCAGCATGATGGGACCGGCGCCCGCGCGTCGCAGCACGCCGAGTGCGCGCTCCACTTCCCCGAGCGTCGCCATCCCCGTCGAGAGCACCACGGGCTTGCCAGTGCGCGCCACGATCTCGAGCAGCGGCAGGTGGTTCACGTCCATCGACGCGACCTTGTACGCCGGCGCGTTCAGCGACTCCAGGAGCTCCACCTCTTCGGCGGAGAAGCAGCTCGAGAAGAAGGTGATCCCCCGCGTCCGACAATAGCGAGCGACCTCCTCATGCTGCGCGGCAGAGAGTTGGTAGCGCTCGACGGCCTGCTCGAGCGTAGGCACGTTGGACGACGCCGCGTAGCGCGTATTGCGCGCGTACTCCGCCGAGGAGATGAGCGAGCGTTTGGACCACGATTGGAACTTCACCGCATCCGCGCCCGCTGCCTGCGCGGCATCGATGAGCTGCCGGCACAGCGCCATGTCGCCGTTATGGTTCGCCCCGATCTCGGCGATGATGTACGGGAATTCTCCGGGCCCGATCGCGCGGCCCGCGATGCTCAGTTGCTCCACACGTCCTCCAACTGCGGATGCGCCACACACCACCACCACACGTACGCGGGTGTGAGGGCGTTCAGGGCGGTCACGTATCGGTCGAGCGTCGCGCGCGAGCTCTGCACGGCGCGCTGAAACCGCTCGGCGCGCGCGCGCGCCTGGCACAGCGCACGCCGGTGCGTCGCGGGGAGTGCCGCGGGCTCCGAGAGCACCAAGCGGTAGTGGGCTACCACGCGCTCGGCGGCGGCCAGGATGTGCGCGTGCCCGAAGGGCTGCACCACGCGCGCGATGTTCGCCTCATACTGCCGGTACCGCATGCGCGGGATGGGATCGAAGGCGAGCCGGGCGCCCAAGACCCAGGCGCGCGTGGCGAGCAGCCAGTCCATCAGCACCGCATCACGCGGCACCGGGAGGCAACGCGCGAGCACCGCGGTGCGATACGCCGTGTTCGACAGCCCGAACACGTTGTAGCGCGGGAGCAGTGCTGCCGCATCCTGCCCCGTGGGAGGGGCGAAGGTGATTCCGCAATCGCGTCCGGACGCATCGACAATCTTCAAAGCGCAGGCGGCCACATCGCTCGTCCGGAGCGCGGCCCGCGCCCCGGCCACGCGCGTCGGGTCGAGCAGGTCGTCGCAGTCCACGAACAGCAGGGCATCGTAGTGGGGGAGCATCCGCTGGATCGCGCGCGTGCGAAGGCGTGCGGGCGAGTCGCCCGGTTCGCCGATTACCCACCTGGCCGCAGGGGCTGCGCCCAGCGCGACGCACACCGCATCGCAGGTCATCCCATCCACGCCGATCCAGAGATCGAAGTCGCGGTCCGTCTGCGCGGCCACAGAGTCGTACCACTCACGCAGGTACGGCGTGGCCGCGCGATACACCGTGGTGTAGAGGGCGAGTCGGTCAGACATCGCCGCACCCCACGGCCGGCGGCGCCGCCTCGAGCAGCCGTACGGCTATGCGCCAGTCGTCCTCGGTATCGATGTCGATCGCGCGCTGCCAGGGCATCTCCCACCCGGTGCGATGCGGCACATGGTAGCTGCGCGCCCGCCGCAGCACCCTCGCCCGCGCCCACCAGATGGCGCCCGTTGGACAGAAGAGCGGCGGCAGTTCCTGGCTGCGCGCGGTCACCTGGTCGCTGAAGAGCGGGCGCAGCTCGTAGCCGGACATGCGCTCCATCGCCCACCACGGATTCTGCCACCCGAAGCGCGTCACGGACAGCTGCGCCGGGGCGCCCGTCCACACAAACTGGCGGTGACTCTCGCAAATATCGGCGGCGGTGCGCAGCGGGCAGTTGGCCATGAGCTGTGCCACTTCCTCCACCTCGTCCGCCGCATCGATGCGCTCCAGCGCATCCACGGTGGCGAGCGAGACGGGCGTGTGGTCGTCCGCCAGATGCGCATCGCGCAGAAACGGCACCTGCGCGCCATGGCGCACGGCGATCTCCGCGATCTCCTCGCTGTCCGTGCTCACGACAATGCGATCGAACAACCCGCTCTCGGCGGCCGCGTCGATGGTATACACGATGGCCGGTTTCCCCAGGAGCATCCGCACGTTCTTCCCCGGCACGCGCTTGGAGCCGCCGCGCGCGGGGATGACGGCCAGGCGCGACCCCGATGCCGCGGGCGACATGGCGCGACGGTCAGGCATCGACGACCTCCGGCTGGCCGGCTCCCAGCACATCGCCGGTGTCGAACGGCTGATTCTGGAATCGCCACAGCGTGCGGTACGTCGGGCATCGGGTCATCAGCTCATCGTGCCGGCCAAGCCCCACGAGCCGCCCTTGGTCGAGCACAAGCAGGCGGTCCGCATCACGGAGCGTGGACAGACGGTGCGCAACCACGAACGTCGTCCGTCCCTGCATCAGCCGGTCGATAGCGGCCTGCACCTTCTGCTCGGAGAGCGAATCGAGGCTGCTCGTCGCCTCATCCAGAAAGAGAATGGGGGCGTTCTTGAGCAGGGCGGCCGCGATGCAGATCCGCTGCTTCTGCCCGCCCGACACCCCGCGCGCGGCCCGGCCCACGCCCAGCATGGTGTCGTAGCCGTGCTCCATAGCCAGGATCTCCTGGTGGATGTTGGCGGCCCGCGCCGCGCCAATGACGTCCTCCATGGCAGCGTCAGGGCGTCCCATGCGGATGTTGTTGGCCACCGTGTCCGCAAAGAGAAACGGCTCCTGCATGACGATGGCGCACAGGTCCATCAGGTCATCGTGCCGGATATCCCGCACATCCACGCCATCGAAGTAGATCCCCCCGCTCGTGACGTCATAGAAGCGCATGAGCAGGGAGAGCAGCGTCGACTTGCCCGCCCCCGATGCTCCCACGATGCCGATCGTCTCGCCGCGATAGAACACCGCGGAGAGCGCGCTGAGCACCGGACGATCTTCGTACACGAAGGAGACGTCACGCAGCTCGATGATGGCCGGCGCCCCGCTGATGGGTCGCGCATGCGGCCGGTCCACGATCTCGATCGGCTCGTTCACGATGGCGTCCACACGATCGAGGTTGGGGATGATGCTCCGAATTCTGGTGAAGAGCTGGAGCAGTCCCACGACTGGCGTGTAGACGGCCATCATCGCGACCAGCAGCCCGAGCAGCGACTGCCACGACATGGCGCCCCGCGCTACATCGCGCCCGCCCACGGTGAGCACCAATACCAGCCCGAGTCCGGCAACCGCCTCCATCAGGAAGCGGGCGAACCCACTGCTCTTCGCCTGCCGCATGAGCGCGCGATGCAGGTCGTGCCCCACATGCTGCGCCGCGGCGAGCACGCGGGGTTGCCCGCGGCTCACCTTGATCATGCGGATGCCGGAGGCCACCTGAAAGAAGCTGTCGTGCAGCGTAGTCACCGCCTTCCGCTCGCCACGCGCGCCATGGGTGATGTCCTGGCCGAACCAGTACGCGGGCAGCGCCCCGAGTGGCACGAGAACGAGCCCGAGCAAGGCGAGCTTCGGGCTCATGACCCACGCTGCCACGGCGAGCCCAGCGAGCTGCGACAGATAGAGCACCGCGCGCCCCACCTCCAGCGTGACGGCGCGGATCCCCTTGAGATCGTGATAGGCCGTCATCACCACATCGCCGCGGCTGTTCTTGTCGAAGAATCGGACCGACAGCGCCAGCAACTTGGCGAGCACCTGCAGCATGGCTTCCACTTCCACCCAATGCGACAGGTGCATGGAGAGGGTGAGCGCCGCGAAGGCGCTCAACGAACGGAGCAGCCAGATGGCAAAGATCACGGCAGCGCCCACGACGAGCGCGTGCATGGTGACCCCGCCCGCCGTGCCGAAGGCCTCCAGCACATCCCGGAGCGCCCAGATGAGCAACCCCTGCACCGCGCCCTGCAGCAGTGTGGCCGCCAGAAACACGAGCGAGAGCATGGGGCGGCGCCACATCGAGCGCGCCCCCAGCGCCATCGCGGACAGGAACGTCGCCGGGGAGGACGACGTGCGCGCGCGGGTATCAGCCATAGTCGGGCTCATACGCTAGCTCCGCCACGGCGCGGGTTGCCCTCACCAGCGCCTCCGCGCGGAGCCAGTCCCGTGCGTCATCGATGTTCACGCTCTGGTCCCCATCCAGCGCGTAGCCCAGCACGCGTGTGCCGTACAACGAACCCTGGCACATCACCACATCGCGGCGCGTCACGTAGACCGACCCCTCGCGGTGGTACGCGGGAGGCAGCTCCTGGCGCCGGCTCGGCGGGGTTGCTTCCCCGGTGCTGAGCGCGAGCAGGCCATCCGCGCGTGCCAGATACACCCAGTGCGGGTTGTACGCGGCGGGTACGGGTAGCACCGTGAACACACAATCCGCTCCGCGCTCCTCCAGCATCGTGATGCACCCGTCAATGTGAGCGGCTCGGCGGAGCGGTGCCGTGGGCTGCAGCAGACACACCGCGTCGTAGTGCTCCCCGGCCTGTTCCACCACAGCCAGCGCGTGTTGCACCACCGGAAGCGTCGGCGTGTCATGCCGCGCAAGCACCGCCGGCCGGAGAAAGGGCACATCGAGCCCGCAGCGGCGACCCACATCCGCCACTTCCTCATCGTCCGTGCTCAGGACCACGCGCGTCAGACGGCGTGCGGCGAGCGCCGCATCCGCCGTGTACTGCAACAGCGGCCGTCCCGCGAGCAGGCGAACGTTCTTGCGGGGAACGCCCTTGGAGCCGCCGCGCGCGGGGATGACCCCGAGCACGCGCATGCCGCACGCGCCGTTGCCCGTGGGGCCGGTCATTCTACCGCCCGCATACAACGCGCGGGCCCGCGCGTCAGTAGCACAGCGTCTTCTCGATGTGCAGCGGTACGTCCGACAGCAGCGCGGCCATGCGCTCACCAGCGTGGCCGTCACCGTACAGCACGTCCTGCGGAAAGCGGCCGGTGCTGGTATGGTGGCAGATCGCCTGGCGGATCTGCTCGCGATCGTACGCCACATCCAGCACGTTCGGCGCGCGGTCCCGCCCATGCTGGCGCGATCCGATGTTCACCACCGGCACGCCAAGGAACCCGCACTCCCGCACGCCCACGCTCGAGTTCCCCACCAGGCAGCGGCAGTTGTAGACGAGCCGCAGAAAATCCGCGGGAGCCATGTTCTTGAAGAAGTGAAAGTGGTTCGGCCGCTCCCGCTCCCGGAACGCGCGGATGCCATTGGACGTCCCGTCCGTTCCGGCATCCACGTTGGGCCAGAACCAGAGCGCGGGAAGTCCGATGTCGCGCACGGCGTGCAGCGTCTCCTCCACGTGCTGGCGGGCCAGGCCGTACTCGGTGGTCACCGGGTGCTGCAGAATGACCAGGTAGCCGTCGGAGAGGTCCGGCAGGGAGCCCACGCCGCCGTAGCGCTCGAAGGGGTCGAAGTCCAGCGCCGGCTCGCACAACACGTCGGCCGCGAGGTCGATGGACGGGCACCCGGTGACGAACACCGTGGCCGGATCCTCGCCCATGCGAATCACCCGCTCGGCCGCCTTGTGGCTCGCGACGAAATGCAGGTCGGCCAGCTTGGTCACCGCGTGCCGCACCTTCTCGTCGATGGAGCCGGTGACTTCGCCGCCCTGTACGTGTGCGACGGGAATGTTCATGTACGACGCGGCCACCGCGGTCGCCATCGTCTCGAACCGGTCCGCCACCGTGACGACCACGTCGGGCCGGAGGTTGTCGAAGACGGTGGACAGCTCCATGAGCCCGATTCCCGTGCTCTTGGCCATCGCCGCCAGATTCCCGCCTTCGAGCACCATGTGCACGCGGGCCGTGATCGCGAAGCCATCGTCCTCGATGTACTGCACCGCAGTGCCGTAGCGCTCCAGCAGTGCCGACGCCGCCACCACCAGTTGCAACTCCAAGTCCGACCGCTGCGCAATGGCCCGTAGCGCGGACTTGATGCGACTGTAACTCGGGCGAGCGGTAACGACGACGCACACCTTGCGCTGCACGCGACAATCCCTGGGGATGGTCTTCCGTTACGAGCGTGGCGAGCGCGCCAACTGGCGACCCCCCAACGAGCGTGGCAAGCGGATTGGGAAGAATCGCACCATCCGTTGAAGTGCGGCTAACCGGTGGTGGGAAAAGGAGATATACGGCCGCAACAGTTCTGTGGCGGCAGGGCTGTTGCGGCGGGCACGCGACAGCGGAGGGGGCAGTGCCACACCCAGAATAATCGGTGCCAATAGGTGCGAGATGCGTCCAATTGCCGCACGCCGTCCATCGCGCAGCAGTTGGCCGGCGCGCCCGCCATCGAATCAGGCCGTTTTCTCGGCGGAACCGCCCGCTAGGATACGCCGATACCAGCCAGCGGACGTGCGCGCCACGACATCCGCGGAGAAGGTTGCCAGCACATGTGCGCGCGCTGCCGCCCCCATCCGTCGCGCGCCGGCGTCGTCATCCAGCAGACACGTCATCTGGTGGGCGAGGGCGCGCCGATCACCCGTCCGCACGAAAAGCGCGCTCACCCCGCACTCCGCCATCTCTGGCACCCACCCGCCGTCGTAGACGATGGTGGCCTTGCCGCCCGCCATCGCTTCGAGCCAGGCAAGCGGGCACGCCTCGGCGTACGACGGGAGCACACAGAACGCCGCGCGGCGGATGGCCGATGGCAACTGGCTGTGCGGTATCGGTCCCTGGTATACGGTTCGGGCACGCGCCTCGGGCGAAAGCAACGCTTCACAGAGCGCCCAGGTGGAGGGGGACCCGGTGCCCGAGTCGCGCTCGTCGCGCCCGATGAGGCGGAGTCGCGCAGTGGGCCGGTTGCGGACCACCACGGAGAATGCCTCGCACAGGTCCAGCACGCCCTTCTTTCTGATGATCGTGCCGAAATAGAGGATTTCCCTCTCCGCGGCATCCCCGTCGTCATCCTCCGGCACGTCGGCCCACGGCTGGGGATCGATCCCGTTCGGTATCACCTCGATCGGACGTCGCAGATGGAACAGGCGGGCCGTCAGCTCGCCGGTGTACCGGCTCACGGCGGCGATCCCCGCGCATCGCCGCAGCGCCAGCCCCTCGGCCCATCGTACCGATGCCCGGGTGCGAGCTCCCGTGAGGTGCGCGAAGTATCCGGCAGAGCCATTACACCGGAGCACAATGGGGCAGGGCACGCGCATGAGAGCAGACGGCCCGGTCCACTCCGGCGCTTCGACGATATCGAGTCCCTCGTCCCGAACCAGACGCGTGAGCTCGGTGGCTGCCGCTCGCCGGTTCAGCAGCCAACCGCCGCGAGGGACGCGCGTGGCCTCCAGGAAGCGTATGTGAACGCCGTCGTCTTCCAGTGTCATGGCTCGTCCCCAGCCGACAACCGTCACCCGATGCCCCTGTCGCGCGAGCGCCAGTGCGAGGGTGCGGACACTCGTACCGATTCCGCCCCCGGGCGACCACGGGGGATATTCGTTGGTCAGGAAGGCGATGTGCACGACGCCGGCGCCTCGCGCGCGAGGCGCCGGAGCGTGCGCAGGCAACGCTCGCTGGCCTCCGTGAACGGTTGAGCCACGATCCGATCGAGCCAGGCCTGGCGGGCCGCTTGCTTCTCATCCGGGTGGTCGAGCGCGTGCATGACGACGCTCCCCACATCGTCGGCCGAGCGTGCCCAGTAGACGGGCTGCAGCTCGTGCACCACGCGAAAGTGTTCCAGCCGATAGACGGCGTCCACATCCCACGTGGTGGCCGAGGGCGGATTGTAGGCGAGGTAGACGGCCGGTTTGCCGAGGAGGGCGAAATCCATGGCCATCGTCGACCCCACGTTCACCACCGCATCCGCATGCCGCACGATGTTGGCGAGCAGTGTACTATCGGCGCTGGTGGGCACCACCTGCGTCCACTCCCCTTTGGATGCGCGCAACCATGCCGGTTCGGAGACGGCGATCTCGGGATAGGCACGGAGCACGGCGTCATAGCGGTCGCTCTGGTCTACCGGACATCGCCTGAACAGCAGCTGGGGACGTCGTGGCTCCGGAATCGCGCGCATGGCGCGGGCGAGATCGGCCAGCAACTCCGGATCGTGCGGCGACGTGGTGCGGTCGTCGCCGGAGAAGCAGACCACCGGCCGCTCCGCCGAGAGCCCGTGCTGCCGGAGGAACTGCTCGCGGGGGAGTGCGATGGACTGGTCGAAGTATGGCTCGAATTGCGGGGTGCCGATCACATGCACGCGCTCCGGCGTCATATCGGCGTAGTAGCGGAGCAGCTCGTCGCGCATGTGGTTGCTCCACACCAGCACGTGATCCGCATGCACCACCATGCGCCCCTTGGGAACATTGTCCCACGAATAAATGAAGGTGGCGGTCGGAATCCCCAGCGCGCGTGCGGCGAGGAGCGCCGGCACCGCGGTTACTGCGCGCTGGTGCGTGCAGAAGACGACATCCGGGCGCTGGCGCACCAGGAAGTCGCGATACGGCGTGCAGACGCCGCCGTGCAACACCGCGCGCGCGTGGAGCGCATCGAGCCGGACGGTGCCGCGGGTGCCGGCGCACATCCGCCCCAACGCTCGCGCCGAGTGCTCCAGCAGGGCCGCGGCGCGCCGGGGCGGCGGCCGCCACATGGAGAGGAGCACCCGCGCTCCCTCGTGCTCCGCGCCATACAACTGGCTGAACACTTTAGCCTGACGCAGCAGCCTGGGGAGCACCCCGTCCCGGAACTCGGGCAGCCGCTCCCACTGCACCGAGCCGTCGCGCCAGCGGGCTTCGTGCTCGGCAATACTCTCCGGTGGCAGCGCATGCCAGATGGTCAGCGCGTGCTCCGATGCCGCCGCCATGAATCGGGTACTGAGGAACGTCCGGAGCCCGGTCCCGTCCGGCACAAGCATCATCAGGTGCATCGCACCTCCTGCACCGGGGTGGAGCACGATTGCTCCCCGTGCAGCAATGCCATGCTGATCCATTGCCACACGAAGAAGCTGTTGTCCGTCTCACCCGCCAGGAAATGCCGCCATGCCGCGGACACCGCTGCGGCATCGAGCCATTCTCCCATGGTCGACTCCAACGCGGTGCAGATCATCGCGTCGGCCCACTCGCGGAGCGGTCCCCTGAGCCACTCGCGCTGCGGTGTCTGGAGCGCGCGCTTGGGCGCCTCGACGGTTTCCGGCCCCATGAGGCGCCCGGCGATCCGCCGCAGCAGCCACTTGCCGGTATCGCCCCGGATCTTTCTTTCGGCGGGCTGCGCGAGGGCCAGCTCGAACAGCCGGTGGTCGAGGAATGGCTCACGCAACTCGACCGAGCTGTGCATGGAGATTCGGTCGTTGAACCGGAGGGCCCGCGGCATCTTCGTCTGAACCGCGTCGCGGTATTGCAGGTTGCGAAGGGCATCGCTGAACGGCTGCCGCTCCTCCAGCGGCTCGGCCAGACGGCGGAATTCGGGGACCAGACAGTCCGGCCGCGCGACGGGATTGCGCGTTCCCTGCACGATCCCCACCTGCTCGCCGCGCACCGCTCGCGCGTAGTAGCCGTAGCCCGCCCACTGTTCGTCCAGTCCCTGGCCGTCCAGCAGAACCAGCGTTCCCTCCTCGCGCGCGCGCTCGAAGACGGTGGCGTAGGCGATGGTGGGCAGCCCGCCGAAGGGCTCGCCCTGCGCCGCGTGGATGGCGGCCGCGAGCCGCGGCACATCGCGGCTCTCCAGACGGCAGACGGCAAGTGGATGGTGAGTACGCGCGAGCGCATGCCGCACCCACGGCAGCTCATCATAGGCAGGGTCACCCGTGATGAAGGTGAACGCCGTCACGTCGCTCTCCTCACCCTGGATCGCCTGTACGAGGCCAAGCAGGGTAGAGGAGTCGAGGCCGCCGCTCAGGTTGATGCCAACGGGCACATCGGCGCGGAAGCGCAACGCAACGCTCTCGCGGAGGAGCGCCAGGTATTCATCCGCCACCGCATCCTCGCTCCGCGGATCCTCCACGGCAGGCACCCGGTCGGCGAGATCGTACCAGCGGGTGACGACCGGAGCGCCACCGTCCCACTCGAGCCGGCAGCCGGCGGGGAGCGCCGCGATCCCCTGCCAGAAGGTGCGGGGGGTGTGGTCGTACAGCCCGTGCGCGAGGTAGGTGGCCCAGGCGATTGGATCCGGTTCGCGTGGAACGCCCGCCGCATGCAGCGCCTGGATCTCGCTCGCCAGTGCCAGATATCCGTCCGGGCTCACATGATAGTAGAGCGGCTTGACGCCGAACCGGTCGCGGGCCGCGAACAGCCGCGCTCGTCGCTCGTCCCAGATAAGGAAGGCGAACATCCCGATCAACCGGTCGAGACACGCCGGCCCCCACCGCTCGTATGCGGCCAGCAGCACTTCCGTATCGCTGTGGCTGCTATACGGATAGTCGCTCAGCTCGGCGCGCAGCTCCAGGTAGTTGTAGATCTCGCCGTTGAACACCACCTGGAGCGTGCCATCGCGGCTGGACATCGGCTGCGCGCCGGCCGGCGACAGGTCGATGATGCTGAGCCGGGTATGCCCGAGCCCCGCGCGGGCGGATGGGCTCAGGTAAACGCCGTGTGCATCGGGTCCGCGGTGCGTCTGCGCCACGACCATCGCGTCGAGCTGTGCGCGCTCCCAGCCCGCTCCCACGATCCCCGCGATGCCACACATGTCACAGCAACGTGGCCGTGCGCTCCACGTCCGACTCCGCCAACAGTTCGTCGGCACGAACACTTCGCATCAGCCGGCCACCGAGCAGCTCGCCCAGCCGGCTGGCCGGGATACCCGTGCCCGGTTTCTTCACGGTCAGATGCTCTTCCCGAAGCAGGGTGCCCGCCGCCAGGTCGACGCGCGCCACCACGCTCTTCGTGAACGTGCGGCGGAGCGGCGCTATCGCCTGCGCCGCGTCATCCTTGTCCACTGGATGGCTGCGCATCCGCTCGATGAAGCGCACTCCGTCCACCAGGGTCCGGAGCTCCGCGGTCGTGAGCGAGGCCGGCACATCGGGCCCGAAGGCTTCGCGGCTCAGCGTGACATGCACCTCCACCACGCGAGCGCCCAGGGTTGCGGCGGCAAGGCCGGGGTAGATGGTCCCGGAGTGGTCGGAGAGGCCCACGGCACACCCGTACCGCTCCCGGAACAGCGTCAACATGTTGAGCCCCACGCGCTCGGGCGGGCAGGGATAGGCGGAGGTGCACTGCAGGAGCGCCAGCGGCACGCCACGAGCCTGCACGCGCTCAACCGCGGTGTCGATCTCCGCCATGCGGCTCATCCCCGTGGAGAGGAGGATCGGGAGCCTGGTCGCAAGCAGGTGCTCGAAGAGCGGAGTGTTGCTCACTTCCCCCGATGCCACCTTCCACGCCGCCACTCCCGCTCGCACCAGCAGCTCGGCCGCCTGCAATGAAAAGGGGGAGCTGAGAAAGAGCAGCCCGCGGTCGCCGGCATGCCGTCGAAGCCCCTGCCACTGCTCCTCGGTGAACTCCATCCGCCGCCAGTAGGCGTAGCGCGATGCATCCTGCTGGCTGAACTGCACTCGCCAGGGCTCGTCGGGCGTGCTCTCCGCTGCGGCGATATGCGTCTGGAACTTGACGGCGTCCGCGCCGGCGGCCGCGATGGCGTCGATGAACGCATGCGCCATCCCGAGACTGCCGTCATGTGCCTGCGCGACTTCACCGACGACGAGACAGGGCCCGTCGTCATCGCGCACCGCGGCATCGAGTCGCGTCTGGTGAGCAACCGTGCGCAACTGGTCATGCATACCGGGCACGGCGCGGGCACCTTTCATGCCCGGCGCCACTTCGCTCGGCGGCTTTATAAGCTACATAACTGTAACGAGTTAGCACATAAACCGGGACGCGCGGCGGACTCGGCGGGAGCGCGGTGTTGGGCGCGCGCAGCACATGTAGCGCCCGCTCCCCGCGTCTGTTGCGATCCCGCAGGATCTCGGTGTGGAGCGTCAGCGGTTTCGCGACACGTTGATGATGGAGGCGATGGCGCCGCCCACACTGATGAGCGGGACGAAGACATCGCGCCAGAAGTTCCCCTTCCGCGTGACCAGAATCTCATCGCCCGACTGGATCGGCGTGTTCGTCCACTTTCCGTCGGGGCGCGTCAGGTCCGCCGTGATCACGCGGCCGCCGCGGAGGATGCGCACATGGTCCAGCCGACCGGACTCTGTCACACCGCCGGCTTGCGCCACCGCCTGCGAGATGGTCGTCTCGCGAGGCAGCGAGTACAGATTCGGCACGCGCACCTCCCCGCCCACCGTCACGCGGAAGAGCGGCACGACCACGAGTTGCGGATCGCTCTGATAATGAGTGAGGAAATCGTGCAGCCGCTTGGTGACCTCGGGAATCGGAATGCCGGCGACCTTCACCTGCTGGTAGAGCGGATGCTGCAGCGCGCCATTCGCTCCCACCACGAAATTCCCGCTCATCTCCGAATCGCGCCACACCGTCACCTGTACCACGTCACCGGGATGCAACACCGCGCTGCTGGCACTGGCGTCAGCGCTGCTCTGGGCCAGAAGGGACGCCGGCATCAGAGCAGCGCCCAGGATCATCCAGAGAGCCAGAAGAACGACGTTCACGTTCCACCACCCGATCGAAGGGTGAAACAGCCATCGACGAATCTGCAGTGCCCGATGCGTCCCGCCGCATCGGACCCGTCACCGCGCTGTCAGCGCCTGCACAATTCGCTCCCCTGCATGGCCATCCCACCCTTCCGGGCGCGCGGGGATGTCCGGGTGCACCAGCTCGGCCACCAGCCGTGGCAGATCCGCCGGATCGCGCACGAGCTGGTTCGTCCCTTCCGTGATGGTGATTGGCCGCTCCGTATTGTCGCGCACGGTGAGGCATGGTACGCCGAGCGCCGTCGTCTCTTCCTGCAGTCCGCCGGAATCGGTGATCACCGCGTGCGCGCCCTGCACCAGATCGAGCATCTCGCTGTAGGCGATGGGGGCGAGGAGGCGCACGTTGCCCAGACTGATCGCGCCATCGCGCAAGCGCTGTTCCGTGCGCGGATGAGCCGGGAACACCACCGGGCGCTCCTCCGCCACGGTACGCAGTGCGGCGGCGAGCGCCTGCAGGCGCGCCGGGTCATCCACGTTCGACGGCCGGTGCAACGTGACCACCACCGCGCGGCCGTCCACGCCGAGCGTGGCGCGGAATCCGCTCGCGCGGGCAGCCGGGAGCGCGTAGAAGAGCGAATCGATCATCACGTTCCCGACGAAGGCGATCTCCTCCGGCGGCTCTCCCTCCGCCCGGAGTGTCGCGTCGGCGTCCCGCGACGGCGTGAGCAGCAGACTCGCCAACCGGTCGGTCACGATGCGGTTGATCTCCTCGGGCATGGTCCAGTCGTGGCTGCGCAGCCCTGCCTCCACGTGCGCCACGCGGAGCCCGAGTTTCACCGCCACAATGGCCGCTGCCATGGTGGAATTGACATCACCGTAGACCATCACCCAGTCGGGGCGCTCGGTGTCGAGCACCGGCTCGATGCGCTCCATGATGCGGGCGGTCTGGACGGCGTGCGATGCCGAGCCCACATCGAGGTTGATGTCGGGCGCGGGGATGCCGAGCTCGCGGAAGAACGCGCCGGACATCGCGTCATCGTAGTGCTGGCCGGTGTGCAGCACCACCTGCTCGAGCGCGGCCGAGCGTGCCGCGCGATGCACGGGTGAGAGCTTCGGAAAATTCGGGCGCGCCCCGACGACGTGCAGCAGCTTCATGGACGTGGAGTGTGGACAAGGAAGATGTGCCAGCCGGCTGAGCGCGCCGCGCTCCGCATGCCGAGCGCCGGGCTCCGGCTTCCCGGTAGCCTACGCGATGGCCGCGCCTGGCGCCAGCGGCAGCGGTGGACCGCGGCCGGCAATGCGCCTATACTGAAAGGCTGGCCCCGTGGTGTGCTGCTTGCCCGTTCCACATTATCTTGCAACACTCACCGATGCCCGCTCCGCTCACTCTCCGCCGTCCCATCCCCCTCGAGCGCTCCATTCGCTGGGTGCCCGCGGCAACGCCTGCGTCCATCGGTGGTGTGGAGACGCAGCCGCTCTTCATCACGCAGGACACCCTGCGCGATCTGCTGGGCCACGTACGCGGTCTGGCGGTCGGTGACGTGCTCGGCTTTCTCCTCGGTGAGCTGTACGAGTGCCCCGAGTCGGGCGCGCGCTACGCGATCATCACTGCCGTGGTACACACGAATTATGTGATCGGCGAGGCGGAGCCGATGCAGATCCCCGACGAGGAATGGCTGGGCATTCAGCTCGAAGTGCGGCGTCGGCGGCTCACGCTCATCGGCTGGTATCACACCGCCCCGTTCGTGGCGCCCGGCCCCGCGCGTGCGGACCTGGACGCTCACCGTGCGCGCTTCACGGAACCCTGGCAGTGCGGACTCGTGATTGCCGCGGGCGGCGCTCAGCGCGCGGGCGGCTTCTTCCGTACCTGGCAGGGTGAGTCGGTGGGTGGTGCCTTCATCCCCTTCCATGAGCTGCTCGACGAGGGGACGATGACGGCGGGCGGCCCGCGACCGACGGTCATCAACTGGCGCAACTATACCACCGACGTCCCCGTGGAGCGGGAGGTGGGCACTCCGTCCCCGGGTGGGCGTACGGTGCCGGCCAGCAGTGGATCGGCGACGGTTCCCGTGCTCATCCCGACGCGTTCCGGCACCGAGCCGGGCGCGCCGGGGCCGCCGCGCCGCCGCCGGGTGCCAGCCGGCATGTGGGCGATCCTCGTGCTCGTGGCGGCCGGTATCGCGGCATGGCTCTACTGGACGCACCGTCCACGCCCATCGCTCTTCGCGAACACCACTGCGGCGGCATCGAAGGGACAGGCGGCCCATCCCACGCCGCCTCCCGCGCAGCCCGCGCCGGAAACGGTGGCAGCGCAGCGCGAGACGGCGGCCGCGCAGCCCGGCTCTACCATCACCGCCGCGCCCCCCGCCGGCGCGGTGCTGCAGATGCCGGCGGCATCGCATCAGCCGCCGGTGGCGGACGCGTCGCTCGCCCGCTTCGACTCCCTGGCCGATTCGCTCGCGCAGGCCGTCGCCAACTACCATGACCGGCGCACCGACTTCAACCTGGGTCGCATCGCCTGCGCCGGCCTCGCGCGCGGCTATCGTGCCGCCGATGATGCGCTCCTCGCCCTCGCCTCCGCCTATCGCACGGCTTCGCCGCGCCTCGCCAACAGCCAGCGGGCAACCTACCAGCGCCTGACCGCGGACATGGAATCGCTGAACAAGGATTTCGACGGGTCGAAGTGTCCACGCCCGTAGGGCGCGAACGACGAGAGAGGAGAAAGGAGAAAAGAGACAGGTGAATCAGGAGCGGAGCCGAGCGATCAAGCGATTCAGCATGCGGCTCACCTGATCGAGGAGTCTCCGGGCCCCATCCACGTCACGCTCACACACGTAATTCAAGCGGAGCGCGAGCTCAAGGTGGGTATCCAGCTCCAGCAGCGAGCCACGCGCGATGGAGAGATGATGAAGGTAATCGCCGCGATGTACCCGCCCATTCCCCTCAGCGATATTCGCCGGGATCGAGACGGCCGCGCGCCGTAGCTGGCTCGCCAACGTGTAGCGCTCGTGTTCAGGTAACTGACGTGCCAGCGCGTCTGTCTCGACCACCAGATCCGTCGCCGTCCGCCAGATCTTCAGGCGTCGGTAAATCGGCGCATCCACGGGTTCTCTCCATTGCGAATGTCTTCGGTATAACATGGGCCTCGTCGCTTCGACCCATCGTTTCACTGCCACTGGAAGCGAACCCTCGTACGGCTCTGCCTTTCTCCTCTCTCCTTTCTCCTCTCTCGCCGTCGGCCGCGCTAACTTCCCTCAATGTCCGCCGCCCTCCTCCTCGTGCTCGCGGTTGCCGTGGCGTATCTCGCGGCGCGCGTCGCGTTCGACTGGCTCGCCCGGCACTTCCTTCTCGTCTCGGGGGCGGAATACCTGCTGCTGGGCATCCTGCTTGGACCGCACGTCTCCGGGCTCTTCTCGGCCGGTATGGTGCAGGGATTCGCGCCCATCATCACGCTCGCCCTCGGGTGGATCGGGACGATCGTCGGGATGCAGTTCTATCTCCCGATGCTGGTGCGCATTCAGGGGGAGATGTATCGCCTGGCCTTCTTCGAGGCACTGATCACCCTGAGCGTCGTGGCGGTGGTCGAAGTAGTCGCCACCTCGCAGCTCTTCGGGATGGGGTACCTGGAGGCCGCGGTGCCGGCACTGGCCATGGGGGCGATCGGCGCCGTCTCGGCGCCCGCCGGCATCGAAGTTGTTGCGCGCCGGCTCGGCAGCCGTGGCACCGTGGTCCGGCAGCTCCAGGTGACCACAGCCATCGATGCCCTGGTGGGAATCACCACGCTCGGGCTGCTATTCTGCATTCATCATCCGACCGGGAGCATGACGCCGCGTCCGGTCACCGCCACGGAATGGGCGGTGATCACCATCGCGATCGGCGTGATTGGCGGAGCGCTCTTCCATCTCTTCCTCGGCAACGAGAGCGATCCGGATCGCATCTTCATCTCGCTCGCCGGAGCCGTGGTGCTGGCGAGCGGCGCGGCGGCGTACCTGCATCTGTCACCGCTCCTCACCTCGATGGTCGTGGGCGCGACGCTCGTGAATACCTCACGCAACCGCGAGCAGATCGCGCGCACGCTGGCAAACGCGGAACGCCCCTTCTATTTCGTGCTGCTCATCTTCGCCGGGGCCACATGGGCGCCAAGTGCGCGGGCGTGGTGGGTGATTCCGGTGCTGCTCTTCTTCGTCGCCCGCGTGCTGGCAAAGATCGGCGGTCCCGCCATGGGCGCGCGGCTCATCGGCGCTCTCCCCGTCCTCGGTCCGCGCTGGGGACAGGCGCTGCTGGGGCAGGGCGGTCTCGCGCTGGCGCTCGCGCTCGGCTATCACCAGCTCGAGGGCATGCCGTTGCGCGAAACGGTGTTCACCGCGACGATCCTCTCCATTCTGCTCACCGATTTCGCGTCCGCGCACATTGTCCATTCTGTGGTGGCGCCCATCGTGGGACGGGTCAGGGGGAGAGGGCGGCAGGAACCGGGAGGCGAAAGGAGAGAGGCGAAAGGCGAGGGAGAAGGGAATAGGGAGAAGGGAAGCGAGAATCAGGAAGCGGGGGACGGGCGTCGCGAGCTTGGTGGCGGAGAGGCGGGGGATGCGGCAGAGCCAGCGGGCGACGCGCCGACCGTGAAGAGGCGATAGATGCGGCGCATCGCGATCCTCGTGCTCCTCTTCGTGGGCATGCAGCTCATTCTGCCGCTCGGACCAGCCGTGCATGTAGCGCGCACCGAGACGCTCATGGTGTTCGGCTTTCTCCTGCTCGCCGCCTACACCATTGGCGAGTTGGCGACGCTGCTCACGCTCCCCAAGATCACGGGCTACCTGTTTGCGGGCATCGTCTTCGGGCCGTCGCTTCTCGGTGTCGTGACACCAGGGGTGATCACGGAGCTGGCGCCGGTGACTCAACTCGCCATCGCCCTCATCGCCTTCCTGGCCGGCGCGGAGCTCAAATGGGGGGAACTCAAGGAGCGTGCACGCGCCATCCTCGGCATCCTCGGCACGGAGCTGGTGCTCTCCTTCGTGGCCATCGTCGGGACGCTCCTGCTCCTGCAGCGCTACGTCCCCTTCCTGCAGAACAGCTCGACGAGCGCCGTGCTGGCGCTGGCCGCACTGTTCGGTGCCGTGGCCATCGTGCATTCGCCATCGGTAATGATCGCGATCCTGAGTGAAACGGGCGCGCGTGGCCCCGTGGCGCGCACCACGCTCGGCATCGTGCTCGTGGCGGATGTGGTGGTGGTACTGCTCTTCAGCGGCGCGCTGGCCCTCACTCGCGCCATCGTGCCATCACATACGGCGGCGGGAAGCGCCGGTGGGCTCTCAGCGGGGCTGCTGGCGTGGGAGATCGGCGGGAGCGTGCTCGTGGGCGCGATCCTGGGCGGCGCGATCGCGCTCTATCTTCGCTTCGTGCAACGCGAGCTGTTGATGTTCGCCATCGTGGTGACCTTCTTCGGTGCGGTGATCGCGCAGTTGGCGCACGTCGAGACGCTCCTCACCCTGGTCGTGGCCGGCTTCGTCACCGAGAACGCAACGCCGGGTGGCGGACGCGAGCTGCTCCATGCCATGGAGCGCTCGGCCGCGCCCGTGTTCGTCGTCTTCTTCGCGTTGGCCGGCGCCTCCATCGTACTGGGCGACCTGGTGTCCATCTGGCAGATCGCGCTCGTGATCGTGGTGGTGCGCGCGGGTGCCATCTGGCTCGGCTCCTCGATAGGCGCGCGCTGGAGCGGCGCGGGCGAGCAGGAGCGGCGCAACGTGTGGATGGGGTTGATCTCGCAGGCGGGCGTGGCGATCGGTCTGGTGATCGTGGTCGCCGATGCCTATCCGAGCCGAGGCGCCGAGATACGCACGCTCCTCCTCGCCGTGATCGCCATCAACCAGCTCGTGGGGCCGGTGCTGTCGCGCTACGCCCTCGTCCGCAGCGGGGAAGCCGTTCCGGAGCGTGGATCGACGGCGGGTGACGCGCCTGCAGCCGCGGAAGAGAGCGGCTGAACGACGGCGCCGTTCGGCGGTTGCTCCCGGTCCGTGCGCACCTGCCGTTCCCCTTGTCCCGGCCCGCGGCCCATCGTGCGATAGCGATACTCCATCCCCGCTTCCACATGCGCGAGCGCCGCATCGACTATCGCGCGGTCGTCGGTCCTGATGCAGACGGGATCCGCGCGCGTAGCGTCCCCGGTGAGCGCGAAGGCCTGGCATCGGCAGCCGCCGAAGTCGACGTGCTTGCGCGGGCAGCTGCGACAGGGCTCCTGCATCCACGCGTCTCCGCGGAATGCCTGAAAGGCCGGCGACTCCCGCCAGATCCAGTCGAGCGGGTGCTCGGTGACGCGGTCGAAGGTGAGCGTGGTGACCTGCGATGCCGCATGACAGGGCAGGGCGCGGCCGTCCGGCGCGATCATGATGTAGTGCTTCCCCCAGCCACCATAGCACGCCTTGGGATAGGCGGCGTAGTAGTCGGGGAGCACGTAGATGATCCGCATCCGCCCGCGATATCGCTCGGCCGCGCGATCGACAATCGCCTCGGAGGCCTCGACCTGTGTACGCGTCGGCATGAGCGCGTCGCGATTCGCCATCGCCCACCCGTAGTACTGCGTATTCGCGAGCTCCAGACGGTCGGCACCAAGGGTGGCGGCCAGGTCGATGATTGTTTCCAGTCGGTCCAGATTGGCGCGGTGCAGCACGACGTTCACCGTGAAGGCGACGCCCAGCTCCTTTACCAGCGCCGCCGCGGCCATCTTGGCGTCCCACGAGCGCGTGCCCGCGATTCGCTCCGCACTCTCGCGCTCGGCGTCCTGAATAGAAATCTGGATGTGGTCGATGCCGGCGTCGTGCAGACGCGCGGCGCGCGGGCGCGTGAGGCCGAGCCCCGACGTCACCAGCGTGGAGTACAGCCCGAGCTGTGTGGCGTGCGCGATGAGCTGCTCGAGATCCCGACGCACCAGCGGCTCCCCGCCGGATAGACCGAGTTGCAACACGCCGAGCGCGCGCGCCTCCGTGAAGACGCGCATCCACTCCTCGGTGGAGAGCTCCCGATGAGCGCGCGTGAGCTCCAGCGGGTTGGAGCAGTAGGGGCAGTGCAGGGGACAGCGATGCGTCAGCTCGGCCAGCAGCGTAGTGGGGTTACCCGGCGCCATCACGGATCACCTCCTGATCGGCGAGTCGCGAGAGGCACTCTGTTACGTCCTGGCTCACATCCGTGTGATATCTGGCGCTCAGCGTCGCCGCGATGTCCGCGACCGTCCGCTCGCCATCGCACAGATCGAGAATCTCGGCGGCGGTGGCGTTGAGCATGATGGTCCCTTCCGGATAGAGCAGCACGCGCCGCCGCCGCACGGGATCGAAGTCCATCCGTGCCAGGCGCCAGAGCGCGGGGCGCGACGTGGCGGTGAGCGGCACGGCTACGCGTCCCGGTAGGCGTTGTGGATGGTGTCGATCATCATCCAGAGCACGTTCAGTTTGAATGACAGCGCCTCGAAGGCGCGACGCTGCATCTCCACGCTGGTGCAATGCGTCTTCACGATCTCGAGACCGTGCATCACGTCGCGCGGCGCCTGCGTAAGGCGGCTCTCGAAGTAGGCGTACGCCTCGCGGCGGATCCACGGGTAGTGCGTGGGAAACGCCGCCAGCCGTCGTCGCATGATGTCGGGCGCGAACAGCTCGGTGAGCGAAGAGGCGCAGGCGTCCACCCACGGTTTCGTCTTGCAGAAGTTGACGTACGCCTCGGTGGCGAATCGGACGCCGGGCAGCACATGCCGCTCGTCGACCATCTCCTCGCGCGGAACGCCCATTGCTTCGCCCAGCCGGATCCACATCTCGATACCGCCCTCTCCTTCGCGCGCGCCATCGTGGTCGAGGATGCGCTGAATCCACCGCCTGCGCACGGCGGCATCGGGGCAGTTGGAGAGGATCGCCCCGTCCTTTCGCGGGATGGCGCGCTGGTACGCAAGCCGGTTCGCGACCCAACCCTGGAGCTGCCGCTGCGTGAGCGTGCCCTCGTGCATCTGGCGATGAAACGGGTGCTCCACGTAGTACGAGCCATGGAATGCGCGCAACGCATCTTCCAGTGCATCGGGCGCGAGCGGCCGTTCCAGCGCGGGCATCGGCGGCGCGGGCGGCGCCGCCGCGGGCAGCGTGCGCAATGTCGTTAATGTCGTCATGGGCGTATCCTGATTATCCCACCATGCATCTCTTGTCTTCTCCCTGGTCCCTCATATCCCGAACTGCATCCCGTCCATCCCGACGCTGATGCCGGCGTCTTCGACAGCCGCGCGCTGCGGCGAGTCTTCGATCAGCATCGGGTTGGTGTTGTTGATATGAGTGTAGACGGTGGTGCGGCAGGGGAGCGAGGCGAGCAGCGCCAGACTGCCGTCGTCACCCGAGATCGGCACGTGTCCCATCGCGCGCGCGGTGCGCGTCCCCGCGCCAAGCGCCACGAGCTCATCGTCGGTCCAGCAGGTTCCATCGAACAGGAGCAGGTCGACGGTGGCGAGGCGGCGCAGGAGCGCGTGGTCGAGCGCGCCGCATCCCGGGACGAAGGCGCAACTGCCGCCCGTCCGGCGATCGCGGATGAGGAGGCCGACCGTATGGTCGGGATGCGCGCCGTCCGCGAAGCGGGGCGCATTGCCCGGCACGATGAACGGGCGCACGGCGAGCCCGCTGTTCGTGCCATCCTCGTACGTCAGCGCGGTCTCCCGCCCGGGGGTCAGCTCTTGAACGACGACCTCGGCGAAGGCGCGCGTGATCGGCAGGAGACACGACTCGCATTCGAGCGTGCGCTGGACGGCTGGCGTCGCGTAGAGCGTGAGGGCGCCGCTCTCGCGCAGGAGCGGGATGCCGAGCGTGTGATCGAGCTCCGCGTCCGTGACCACGAGGCCGTGCACCGGCATGCATCGCGAAGCGTGCGAGGGCGGCTCGGGAGCCGGCAGATGGGCGAGCTGTTCGCGCACGTCGGGTGAGGCGTTGCAGAGAAACCAGCGCTCGCCGTCGGCGCTCACGGCCAGCGACGATTGCGTTCTGGGATGGGCGCGATCCGGCGCTGAGCGCGCGATTCGGCATCCGGGGCACCAGCAATTCCACTGCGGGAAGCCGCCGCCGGCCGCCGTGCCGAGGAGGATCACCCGCACATGGAGTGATGCGGGGGCCCGGCTACGCGGGCCCCCGCACGATGTTTAGCGTCGGGCAACGTAGGCGGTCACTTCCATCGTGACCTCAACCACTTCGAATTCAGGCTTGGTCCATTGCATGGCATACCTCGCAGGGAGTGCATGACGATACCGGCATGGAGCGCCGGTTGGGGGAACCGAAGAGCCGACGGACATGGTGCGCGTCCTGTGTGGACCGTGCGGAGCGAACGGCCGGCGGCACATCGGGTCGTGAGCGGTGGTGGTGTCATCCACTCTGCCGGCCGTTCTATCCGTACGCCGAAATTTCCCGCAAGAACAGCGCCGTTGCGAGGGAGGCGGAAATAGGGAAGAGGCAATAAGGAAGTAGGGAACAGGGAAGAGGGGAGCAGGGAAGGCGGCGGGAACCCGTCCGCGGGACGGTGGGTTTGTGAAGAGCATGAGCGACTCCGGAATCCCTGACGGCACCTCGGACGAGCGCTTCACGCAGGAAGCGCTCGCCTGGGTGGACGATGTCTACCGCTTCGCGTGCTCCATGACGCGGGACGAGGCGGATGCTGACGACATCGTTCAGGAGACGTATTTGCGCGCCTACCGCTCGTGGCATACGTTTCAGCCGGGTAGCGATTGCCGCCGGTGGTTGTTCACCATCTGCCGCAACGTCTTTCTCCGGGTGCGCGAGCGGGAGCGACGGAAGATGGATGTCGCGACGGATGCCGAGTTCGAGGCACTCGCGGCGTTGCATACGGCAACGCGGGCGCGGCAGGGGGGATACGAGGATCTGTTCGCGCGGCTCGACCTGGGGCCGGCTATCGAACAGGCGATTGCGGCGCTCCCGGTCGTTTTTCGGATGGCGGTGGTGCTGGTGGATGTGGAAGGCCAGTCGTACGAGGAGGCGGCGGCCATTCAGGGGGTGCCGATCGGGACGATCCGGTCGCGGCTCTTCCGCGGGCGCCGGCTCTTGCAGGAAGCGCTCCTGATGCACGCCTGCGATGCCGGTTTCGCGACGGCTGCAGAAGTCCGGGCGCGAAGCGATCGATCCGGTGGCACGTTGATGTCCGCGAACTTGCATACACAAACGGGTGCCAAACGGCACTCTAATTCACACTCCGCTCTGGACCCCTGAGACCCACTCCCATGATCGATTGCGAAGAAGCCATGCGGCAGCTCTGGGATTATCTCGACGATGAGCTGACCGAGCAGAAAATGGCCGCCATCCGCGAGCACCTGGCCGTCTGCCAGCAGTGCTACCCGCAATTCGATTTCGAACGCGCCTTCCTCGGTGCCATCGCCTCCGCGCGATGCAACCAACGCGCGTCCGGCGCCCTCCGCATGCGCATCCGCGCCATGCTCCGCGAGGTGGGCTCGGCGGAAGCGTAAGAACGAGGGAGAAGGGAGCGGGAACAGGAAGAAGGCCAGCTTCCGGAAGAGAGTCCTCTCCCCCGAGGATTGCTCACAACCCATAAGCCAGAATCCACTCCCGCCTCCTACCCGGTCGGCTGTGCCCCCGGCCCATCACACCGAACCCTCCAGATAACAGCTGGATGTACGTCTTGAGCAAGCGGCGCGCACGCGCCGTCATCTGCTTTGTCGTCGCACTTCTCGGCGGCGCGCGCGCCTTGGCCGCCCAACGCACCGTCTCCGCCCCGGACAGCCAGCCACCGAAGACTGCCGTGCCGCTCAGCGGCAGCGTTCCCTCCGTGACCGGTGTCGCCCGGCGTGCCGCTACGACCGGCCGCACCGCCGGCGTGATCGAGGTCGACTCCATGGGCCAGCCGCCCCAAGGCGATCTCTCGGACCTTCTCTCGTCACGTCTGCCGGGCGTCCTGGTGCAACGGCCCAGCGGGACAACCGGCAGCGGGGCACGCATCTATGTGCGCGGATTCAACAGCCTGGCCTTGCGGAATGATCCGCTGCTCATCGTCGATGGCGTGCGCGTTGACAACGCGACCGCGTCCACAACGCTCGACGTGGGCGGGCAGCGGCCGTCCCGCTTGGATGATCTCGACCTGACCGACATCGCCCGCATCCAGGTGCTGCGGGGGCCGGCTTCGGCGGCGCTGTTTAGCGGCGATGCTGCCAGCGGCGTCATTCTCATCACCACCCGGCGCGGCGGTCCATGGAAAGCGCGCTGGAAGCTGCACACCGAGTACGGCCCGGTCTCCGAGGTCACCGCGTACCCGCCGAACATCGACCGGTCAGTTGTGAATCCTCGCACCGACGTTCGCATCACATGCACCCTGGACCGGCAGGCGCTTGGCGTGTGCGAGCCAGGTGCGGTACGCGTGACAGATCCGCTGGAGGACACGAGCCCCTTTCGTAGGGGCTCGTACCAGCGGCATGGGCTCTCCGTGAGTGGACACATGGGGGGCACCGGATACTATCTCGCCGGCGACTTCGACCGCGAGAACGGCGTCACCATCAACAGCGCTCGCGAGCGCACGCACCTCCGTGCCAATTTCGGCCACCCCGCCGACGCCGCATCCGGCGCCACGGTCGGCTGGACCTTCACAGGGTCGTATCTGGACGGCACGCTGCACATGCCCCTGGGCGACCTGGGCGGCGGCGTACAAGCTGCGGCCATGGACGCCTACTCGGCCGACGTCTCGCCGAACGATGACTACCAGCGACCGCTGCCGCTGTTGCTGGGTGCCATGGCGGTGGAAGATGTGCATCACCTCACGATTGGCGGGACCGGATCGTGGCACCCCGCTCCTGGCTTCAGGTCACACGTTACGGTGGGTATGGATCGGGTGATGTTGTCGGGCGATCAGATGAGCGAAACGCCGAACCTTTCGCAACCGAACACAGTCCTGGATCTCCTTGCGGATTCCGGCCGATATACCGGCATGCGATACACTGCGGACCTCGGTGCGTCGACTGCCTACGATCTGACATCGACGCTCGCAGCCACCACCGCTTTCGGCGTGCGCTACCATCGCGACCGGATGGACGATTCCGAGCGGCGCACGGATGTGATCGAGGGTACTTCCCTTTTCGACGAAACGACGCTCCGCGAGAATCCTTGGGCCTCTGCCCTGGGCGCGTACCTCCAGCAACACGTGGCCTGGCGCGACCGGCTCTTCCTCACGGTGGGCGCCTCTCGTGACAGGGAGCGGAGCCAGGACTCTCCGAGCCAGGTCGCGTGGTCGTCGTCGGCGGACGCGTCGTGGCTCGTCAGCGCCGAGCCCTTCTTCCCGCATCTCGGGTGGTTGACGAGCCTGCGTGCGCGGGTCGCGTATGGCAGGACGACGCGCACCGTTGGAGCACCACTGACGTTTGCCACCGCGGGCACGAGCCGCTGGGATGTCGGCGACGTACTGGGTCGCCTCATCACCATGCAGGCGGATGAGCGGATGCGCGAGGTGGAGACGGGGCTCGATGCGACACTCTTTGCCGGGCGTGCGACGCTGGCGCTCACGTACTTTGATAGACGATTTCACGAACCAATTCCGGACCTCAGCAGCATCTTCGATGCGAACGGGTTAGCGCCGGTCGATCCACTGGGCGACGTGCGTACGGTCCGGGATCGCGGCGCGGAGGCGCAACTGCAGGCCACGCTCGTGCAATCGCGGCCACTCACCCTGGATCTTACGCTCTCCGCCGCGACGAACAGCTCGTTGCTTCTGCCCGGTTCGGACGTGAGCCCGCTCGTGGCGATCGGCGTCAGGCAGCTCGCGCGGAACGGGTATCCGGTTGGTGGATACTGGCAGCGTCCCATCCTCGCGTACGAGGACCGGAATGGCGACGGCATCATCAGCAGCGCGAACTGTCCCGGGCAGCCGCAGGTGACGGGCGGTCCGCCCTGCGAGGTGCAGCTCGGTGATACCGCGGTCTATCTCGGGAGCCCGCTCCCCCGGCGCGAGTTTTCCATCGCTCCGGACGTCACCCTGTTCGGCAAGGTGAACCTCTCCGCGCTGTTCGATTATCGGGGCGGCTTCGTGAGGTATGATGAGACGCGTGCCATCAGGTGCCTGTCGGTCTGCCGTGCCGTCGAGGATCCCACCGCACCGCTCGCCGACCAGGCCGCCGCCATAGCCGGGAGCATGGGATCCGATGCTGGCTTCATCGAGGATGCCAGCTTCTGGAAGCTTCGCGAGGTGGCCCTCACCCTCACCGCTCCGTCCGGATGGGCACGTCATCTTGGCGCGAGCGACGCACGCCTCACCCTGGCGGCGCGCAACCTGGACACCTGGACGGACTACCGAGGACTCGATCCCGAGGATGACGCGTATGCGTCTGATCCGATCTCCAGCGCCGAGTACATGACGCAACCTCCCGTCCGCTACGTCACCGCGCGGCTGGACGTGACGTGGTGAGTTGCGAGTAATGGATCATGGGTTCTGAGGTATGGGACAGCCGGCGGCGGAGAGGGCCGTGCTCCTATGTGCCGTTTCTGCCTCACTGACCGACTGACTCACTGATCTACTGCCTGCTCCGTCCCCCTAACCCACAACTCACACCCCACTCCCCTCGAACAGCCCCGTCGACAGATACCTCGCCCCCGAGTCCGGCGCGATCATCGCCACCCGCTTCCCCTCCCCCAGCTCGCGCGCGATCAGGAGCGAGGCCCACGCGATCGCGCCGCTCGACATCCCCACGAACAACCCCTCCTCCTTCGCGAGACGGCGCGCCACGGGAAAGGCGTCCTCCTCCCAGACGTCCACCACGCGGTCGATCACCGACCGGTCCAGGTTCTCCGGAATGAAGCCGGGTCCCATGCCCTGGAACTGGTGCTGCCCCCGCTCCTTGCCGGAGAGCACGGCGGAGCGCGCCGGCTCCACCGCCACCACACGCACGCCGGGGTTGTGCTCCTTGAGGTAGCGCCCCACGCCGCTGATCGTCCCGCCAGTGCCGCTGCCGTAGACGAAGGCGTCGATCCGCCCTTCCATCTGCTCCCACACCTCCGGACCGGTGGTCTCATAGTGGATGCGCGGGTTGGCCGGGTTGGTGAACTGGTTCGGCATCCACGCGCCGGTGCGGTCGCGAATACGCTCGGCCTCCGCGATGGCGGCGAGCATGCGGAGCTCGGGATCGGTGAGCACGAGCTCCGCGCCGTAGGCCTGGAGGGTGCGCTTCCGCTCCTCGCTCATCTGTGCCGGCAGGCAGAGCACCAGCTTGTAGCCGCGCGCCGCCGCCACCACCGCCAGCCCGATCCCCGTGTTGCCGGAGGTCGGCTCCACGATGGTGTCGCCGGGTGAGAGCACGCCGCGGCGCTCGGCATCCAGCACCATGCCGAGTGCCGTGCGATCCTTGATCGAGCCACCCGGTTCCATCCCTTCCACCTTCACCCACACCTCCGCCATGCCCGGCTCCACCACGCGCTCGAGGCGGACCATGGGGGTGCGGCCAATCATCGAGTCGATGCGTCTGGTGCCGGCCGGATCGATGTGAACCGCCAGCGGTGCGTCGGACGACATGTCAGCCGGAGGTGCGCAGTCGCGGCTCGTCGCTCAGCGCGAGCGTCCACTCGATCGGGATGGTCGGGTCGAGCGAGTCGCGCACGGAGCAGTACTTGGTGATGGCGAGGTCGATGGCGCGCTCGGCCTGGGCCTGCTCGATTCCCTCGCCCGTGATGCGGAAGTGCAGGGCCACATGCGTGAGCCGGCGCGGGATGCTGGTCGCCCGGGTGCCCTCCACTTCGATCTCGAGCGTGGTCACCGGCGTGCGGCGTTTGGCCAGGATCTCGACCACATCGCTCGCGGCACAGGTCGCAAGCGCGCCCAGCAGCGTGTCCACTGGACTGGGACCTGTCTCGCTCCGTCCGTCGATGCGCGCCACCGGGCCGCCGCGCCGCCCCGAGTCGAAGCGCAGCGCCCCCTGCCATTGCACGAAGATCCGGTTCGGGGCGACGTGCGCCGGCTCCACCTGCGGGGTGAGTGGGCTGGCCGCCGGTATACCGGCGGATGGGGTGATGGATGGCGTTGTCATTTCTCGATTGGTACCCCCACGGAGTTGCCCCATTCGGTCCAACTGCCGTCGTAGTTGCGCACCTTGTCGTAGCCCAGCAGATAGGTGAGCGCAAACCAGGTGTGCGAGGAACGTTCCCCGATCCGGCAATAGGTCACGACATCGTCGGCCGGCGTGAGCCCAACTTCCTTTTCGAAAATCCCGCGCAGCTCATCGGCGTTCTTGAACGTGCCATCCGTGTTGGCGGCCCGTGACCAGGGAACGTTCTTCGCCCCCGGAATGTGGCCGCCGCGCAGCACGCCCTCCTGCGGGTACGCGGCCATGTGCGTCGTCTTCCCCGAGAACTCATCGGGCGAGCGCACATCGATCAGGGGACGCCCG
>DASUKA010000030.1:0-48078 GCA_036278935.1 Gemmatimonadaceae bacterium | reverse complement strand
CGGGTGACTTCTTCCGCACCGTCGAGAACGTCACGGGGCAGGACCTGGCCTGGTTCTGGCGCGCCTTCTTCTACTCGACCGACGTGCTGGACATCGGGATCGACAGCGTGGTGACGCGCGTGGCGGGGGACACGAGCGCGGCGGACAGCGCGCGGGGGGCGAAGGCGGCCGCGGTGCCGGATACGGGGCAGCTGGTGGCGACGATCGCGCTGACGAAGCACACGGCCGTGCCCTTCCCCGTGGAGCTCCGGCTCCAGCTCGCTAACGGCTCCACGCAGAACCTGGATCTCCCGGTGGATATCTGGTATCAGGGTGATCATTATTCCACCCAGATCGCCGTGAAGGCGAAGGTGACCGGCGCGCGGCTCTGGCCCGATCCCACCGTCCCCGACTTTCAGCCGAACAACGACACGTGGGGGAATCCGCCACCCGCCGATCCGCTGAAGCCGGCGACGACAGGTGGCCTGACGACGCCGATCGCGCGGCATCGATGAGCGAGAAGGGCGCCGACGGCAGGGCGTAGGGGCGCGAACCCCGATCGCTGCCGACCCGGCGTCCGAGACTTTCACGCGTCAGTGATCCTTCGTCGCCCGCGCTGGTTGGGACGCGACCTGCAGCTCCTCTTCGCCGGTCGCGCCCTTCGCAGCGTCTCGCAGTCCTATCTCGCCGTCATCGTTCCGCTCTACCTCGCGCACCTGGGCTATGGCCCGGTGCGCATCGGCGTCTTCTTCACGGTTGGCGCGCTCGGTAGCATGAGCCTCACGGCGACCGTCGGCTTTCTGGCGGATCGCTTCGGCCGCAAGGCGTTGCTCGTCATCCTCGGCGTCCTCACGGCGGTGTGCGGACTCGCCTTCGTCTTCACGCAGCAGTTCGCGATTCTCCTCGTGGCATCGGGGCTGGGAGCCATCGGACGCGGCGGCGGCGCGGGGTCGGGCGGTGCCTTCGGGCCATATGCGCCTGCCGAGCAGGCGCTCATCGCCGAGCACGCTGGCGATCACTACCGGACGACCGCGTTCAGCGTGGTGGCCGTGGTGGGCGTGATTGCCGCGGCGCTGGGCTCCCTGCTGGCCACCACGCCCACGCTTCTGCATCGGGCGACGGGGATGGCTGATGTCGAAGCCGAGCGCGGGCTCTTTCTCCTCACCACGGTGCTGGGGCTCGCGATGGCGCTGGTGGTTCTTCCGCTGCGGGAATCGCCACGCCCGGTGCGCGCGCCCGGCACACGGCACCATCTCGCGCATTCCACCTGGCACGTACTCGTCCGCCTGTTCGTCACGAACGCCGCGAATGGCCTGGCCGTCGGGATGCTCGGCCCGATCATGGTCTACTGGTTTCACGTGCGCTACGATGCCACGTCGGGTCAGCTGGGCACGCTCTTCTTTCTCGCGAACGTCGTCGCCGTTCCCACCAACTTCGCGGCCGCGAGGGTGGCTCGCCGCCTCGGCACCGTGAAGGCCATCGTCACCGCGCGCTCCACCTCGGTCACGTTGCTGGCGATCATGGCGCTCATGCCCAACTTCCTGCTGGCAGCGATCTTCTTTCTTCTTCGCACGCAGGCGAATACACTTTCGAGCCCGATGCGGCAGTCGTATCTGATGGGTGTCGTCGCCGAGGACGACCGGAGCACGGCGGCGGGGCTGTCCACGCTGCCCACACAGGCGCTGTCCACCATCGGCCCGACAGTGGCCGGTCAGCTCATGGAGATGGGATGGCTGAGCCTGCCGCTGGAGCTGGCGGCGGTGCTCCAGGGCGTGAGTACGCTGCTCTACTACACCTTCTTCCGGAATATCCTGCCGCCGGAAGAGCAGGAGCCACCGGCGTAGGGCTCACCCCTCCAGAAAGAACGCGCTCACCCAGCGCCGGGTGAGGGGCCGCGTGCAGAGCCACGGCAGCGCCGCGAAGCTGAGATTGCGCAGGCGGCGATCGAGCCAGAGACGGCCCAGCACATCGTGCACGCGCTTGAGCCGCAGCCACGCGCGCGTCTTCGGGCGTGGCGCGTGCGGCTCCACGATGCCCCGCGCCACTTCCTCGCCGCTGACGAGTGCGGGATAGATCCCTTCGCCGGTGAGCCCCGATGCCACGCCGGCGGCATCACCTACCAGGTGTACGTCCCGTGGGAAGTCGAAGCCGTGGTGCTCCACTTCGATCGTCGCCCCCTCGTACGGTGTGCTCCCGCCATCCACGTTCAGATCGCGCAGGCGCCGCTCCAGATACGGTTTGATGGTCGACGGCGGGACGAGCCGCTTGTGTCCGCCGGCACCGACGGAGGTGTAGTGCTCGTGCGGGAAGATCCAGAAGTAGCCGTTCGCGAGCACGGCCGAGTCGTAGGCCACCAGCAGCCGCGGCAGCCGGATACCCGGCACGTTGTACTCGGCCGCATAGAAGGTGCGCGGCGACGGCAGCCCCAGCGCGCGGCGCACGGCGGAGGCGGAGCCGTCGGCGCCGATGACGTGTCGGTAGCGCACGCGCTTGCCGGCTACCTCCGCCGTGTGGCCATCCAGATCGATGCGCGAGACGGGCGCGCTCGTGCGGATCTCCGCACCTGCCGCTCTGGTCCAGGCGGCCTGCATGGCGCCCAGCGCCCGCCGCGCGAGCGTGCGCACGACTGCGTGATCCGCGTCGAGCGGAACCACGCCCTCCTTCGCGAACGACGCGTGGCCCAGGAGCTCCAACCCGGCGGCGCGCGGAAGGCCGAGGGCTTCCAGCTCGCGCACACTCTTGCGCGTGAGACCGCCCGCGCACGTCTTCGGGCCGATCTCCTCGTGCTTCTCGAGCACGAGCACCTCGCGCCCGCGCTCGGCAAGCAGCTGCGCCGCACGCAGTCCGGCGGGCCCCGCCCCGATGACCAGGTGTTCGACACTTTCCATAGAACTGAAACATGGTACGACGTATGAGGGGTTGGGAACGGCGGTGCTCAGGAGGCACCGGGAATTCCCACTCTTTCACCGGAGCTGGTCTCATGATCGCGCGTATGACGTGGATAGTCGCTGGGTGCACGATGGGACTGGGAGTGATGAGCGCGGGAGCCATGCCTGCCCGCGCGCAGCAAAGGACGCAGCCGATGGCTCGGGTCGCGCTCGAGACGCCGCCCTGGCTGGACAGCGCCATCGCGCATGGCACCCGAACGCGCACCGGTGCGCCGGGGCCCAACTACTGGCAGAACGGCTCCGATTACGACATTCAGGCCCACATCTCCCTCCCCGATTCCCTGCTGACCGGCGACGAGATGGTGACCTATCACAACAACTCGCCGGACACGCTCCGAGCGATCGTCTTCCATCTCTACCAGAATCTCATGGGGCCCTATGCCGCACGCGAGTCGCCGCTGGCGGTGTTCACGCACGGCATGGTGATCGATACGCTCCAGGTTGGAACGCGGCTGGTGCCGGTGCCCGCGGCCAACGCGGCACCCTCAGAGGATTCCACAGCGGTGCGCGTGTTCGGCACGCTCATGCAGGTGCCGCTCATGCACCCGCTCGCGCCACACGACACCCTGCGATTCCACGTCCGTTGGCACTTCACCATTCCCGGACGGTACGCGCCGCGCATGGGGATGCAGGACAGCACGACCGCGCAGATCGCGCAGTGGTATCCGCAGATCGCGGTGTACGACGATCTGCACGGATGGGACGTGCAACAGTACACCGGCACCGGTGAGTTCTACCTGGACTACGGCCGCTTTCGCTACAGCGTCACGCTTCCGGCCGGCTTCGTTGTTGGAGGTACCGGCACCCTCGTGGACCCCCAGCAGGTACTCACGCCGGCCGAGCGCTCGGCGCTGCAGCGCGCCGCCACCACGGATTCCGTAGTGCACGTGCTGACCACGGCGGACTTCGGCCCGGGACGCGCCACGCAGGGGAGCGCGGGCAGCGAGCTCACCTGGACCTTCACCGCAGACAGCGTGCGCGACGTGGCCTTCGCCTTTGGCGACCACTATCTGTGGGATGCCACGAACGCGGTAGTCGACTCCGCACGCCATCGCACCGCGCTGGTGAACGTGCTCTATCGTCAGGGCGCGCCGCGCTTCGACCAGGTGTGGAGCATGGCGCGCGCCGCTCTGGAGACGCACTCGAGCCGGATGGTGCCGTATCCCTACCCGCAGCTCACGGAGTCGGAGGGCGGCTCCGGCGGCATGGAATACCCCATGACCGTCTTCGTCGGTGCATATCCGGGGCTGTACCGGGATGACGAAGTGACCGCGCACGAGATCGGCCACGAGTGGTTCCCGATGATGGTGGGGAGCAACGAGACCCGCCATGGCTGGCAGGATGAAGGACTCAACACGTTCGATACCTTCTTCGCGACGGATGCCTATCTGCCCGACTCGATGCACGGCGAGGGACTCCACGAAGCGCAGGACGGCTACGTGCAGTTCGTTACGCGCGTGGGCGAGGCGCTGACGATGATGGCGCCCGCGAACTCCTTCGGCGTGATCAACTCCGGCTACAACACGGAGGCGTACGACAAACCCGGCGCCACACTCTGGACGCTGTACACCGCGTTGGGCCGCGACCGCTTCTCGCGCGCCTATCGCGCCTACATCCACCGCTGGGCGTTCAAGCATCCCTCCGCGTGGGACTTCTTCCACACCTTCGACGACGTGACGGGAGAGAATCTGGACCCGTTCTGGGCGTCCTGGTTCTTCACGCGGGATCAACTCGACCAGGCCATTGCCGGCGTGCAGCAGGCGAACGGCAAGGCGACCGTGACCGTGGAGAACAAGGGCCTGCTGTCCGCCCCGATCGACGTCACCGCCACACTGGCGAACGGCGACACCATCTCCTGGCGCGCGTCGACGCCCTCATGGTACGCCGGCCCGCAGCGCATCACGACGTCTCACGCCGTCCCGGCCCGCGTGACAGCCATCACCCTCGACGCCGCGCATAACTACCCCGACGTGGACCGGACGAACAACGTGTGGGGGAACAGGCCGTGAGGGACCGGGGAGAGGCGGGGTGTGGCGAGGGTGCAGGGAGTAGCGTGTCGGGTGTCGGGACATGGCCTGCGCGCGCAGTCATTCGGGATGACAGGAGCGGGCAGACCCTCGGAATGACCTGGTCGGCTCAGCTCCCCTGGATCGACCGCGGTACTGCACGCCGTTCCCCCACACCCGACACCCCACTCCCTGCACCCTCGCTTTTCTCCTCTCTCCTCTCTCCCTTCGCGTTCTCGTACACCACCCCGCCCTTCATCACGAACACCACACGACGGAGGGCGGTGATGTCCTTGAGGGGGTCACCGTCGACGGCGATCAGGTCGGCGGCGTAGCCGGGCGCGATGGTGCCGATCGTCTTCCCCAGCCCGAGCGAGGTGGCGGCCAGCGAGGTGGCGGCGACGATGGTATGCATGGGCGCGTCGCCCACCTGCTGTACGCGGCAGACGAGGTCCTCGGCGTTCCGTCCGTGCGCGCCGGCTACGGCGTCCGTGCCGAAGATCACCTGGAGGCCGGGCGTGGCGAGCGCACGCTTGTAGAGGGAGATCGCCAGGGGGATCACCTTCTTCATGGCGGCGAACCCGGCCTCGTTGTAGTTGCCAATGCCCTCGTACTTGGCGCGATTGTCCAGGTAGTTGTGAAAGACCAGCCCGCACTGCGGGTCGAACCAGACGTGGCGCTGTGCCATGAGCTGCAGCTCGCTGTCGGTGGCGAAGAGGCCGTGCTCGATCTCCGTGCAGCCGGCCATCACCGCATCGCGCACGCTCTCGGCACTGTGCGCGTGCACGAGCGTGCGGAGGCCCACCGCCTTCGCTTCGCCGCACGCGGCCTGGAGCTGCGCCATCGTCATACTCGGCGTGCCACCTTCGCGGATGCTCTTGGAGGCGAAGATCTTGATGAAATCCGCGCCCTGCGCCTTGCGCTCCTGCACGGTCTTGCGGATTTCCTCCGGCGTGCCCGACGTGATGGGACGGAGCGAGGTGAGAATGCGGGGGCCGGGGATCTCGCCGCGCGCGCTCCAGTCACGCAGCGCCTTGTCCTCCATGGAACCCGGACTCTGGATGGTCGTGAAGCCCGCCATCAGCGTCCGGTACATGTTGCTCACCGCGCCGAGCGTCTGGTCTTCGGGCGTGTCGCCATCACCGCGCTCGTGCAGCCGGCCGTGGCTGTTGAAGTACCACACGATGTGGGCGTGCACGTCGATGAGTCCCGGAAGCACCGTCAGGCCCCGGAGGTCGTAGCCGGTGCCGGTATCCGCGCCGTCATCATGCTCCACCCGAACGATGCGCCCACCCTGCACCACGATGCGCACGTCGTGCATCAATCCTCCAGCACCGTCCAGCATGGTGCTGGCGCGGATGGTGGTGGTGCTGCGCGGACCCTGCGCGACCACACAGGCGGGGATGAGCCCCGCGACCAACACGGCAACCATCAGCAATCGCATACCGGCTGCTCCATGCACCGTCCCGTTCAGGATGGGGGCGATGCTTTCTCGAAGGTGATATGCTGTCCGCGCCATGGGTACTCGAACTCCGAGCGCGCGAGCGCCGAGAATCCGCACCGGCCGAGGAGCGCCACCACATCGTCCACGCGACGCCAGGCCAGCGCTTCGTAGAAGAGCGGCCGGAAGCCCTCCCCCTCGCCCCAGTTCATCTCCACGATGAACTGCCCGCCCGGTTTGAGCACGCGACGTACTTCGGCGAAAATCTTCTCGAGATCGAACGCGTGGTCGAGCGAATTCGTGAACACAGCGTCCACGCTCCCCGAGGCGAATTGCAGCGCGTGAAAGTCGCCGACCACCACGTACCGGTTGTCGTCACCAGGGTTGAGGTCGATGCCGACCGCGAAGCACCCCAGATCCAGAAACGCCTTGACCTCCGTGCCCAGGCGCGCCGCCAGACAGAGCACGTTCGTGCCGGGCCGCAGGTCATGCATCTCGACCAACCGCGCGCGGAGCGCTTCCCGATACCGTACGTCGTACTCCAGGAGCACGTCCTTCTTCATGTGCGAGAGCTTCCGCTTCTGGTGCGCGACGTACGCGTCATAGCTCCGGTACTCGCGCCGCCGCATGTCACATCCGGCGTCCACGTACCAGGGATACGTTTTCAGCCAGCGTGGCGTGATGCGACGCAGGACGCGGGTGTGTTGCCGGAGCGCGCGATGCATGCTGCGCGCAGCTGCGGTCACGGTTCCGATGAGGATCTCCGGACGAAGAAGCCCACCCCGAAGCGCTGGGCGATCTCGGTGCCCGTCACCGAGACGGACAGCCAGAAGCCGCCGATAGCGTAGCCCCCGACGACGTCGCTGAAATAATGCACGCCAAGGTACAGGCGGCTGAATCCAATGGCAAGAATGAGCAGCGCAGCGGCGGCGACGATGAGCGTGCTGACACCGCGCCGATGGATCCAGCGGATGAGCAGATAGGCCAGCATTCCGTACGCGAGCATCGAGTTGACCGCGTGGCCGCTGGGAAAGCTGTAGCTGGCTCCGTCGATGTACAGAGCGGCGAAGGGAGGCCGTGGTCGCCGCACCAGCAGCTTGGCCGTCTCATCAAGCACGCCGCCGCCGGCCACCGCCGTCACCCATCCGGCGAGCAGCGCCGGCTTGCGGGTCACGCCGAGGATGAGCACCACCACCACCGCCAGTGCGCCGATCACCACAGGGGCGCCCAACCATGTGAGTGCGGCGAAGAACTCCGTCCCGCCAGGCGCCGCACTCCGATGGAAGGCCATCATCAATGAGTAGTCGACGCTCGTGAGGGGGCCGTGCTCCACCACCTGCTCCGCCAGCACACCGAAGACGATCAACATGACGCCGGCCACGACCACCGCGGCCACGAACCACCGCGGGAGCATCGAGCGTACGCCCGCCGGTGGTATGGACGTCGGCACGTTGGGCGGGGGCACGTGCGGGAAAGGGTCGCGCTCTGGTTTCATCGGGTATGAATCGTCCATGCGAGCAGTGCGCCCCCGCCCCGAGGGTCGGGAGCGATCGACATGCCCAGCAGCCAGCGGTTGATCGGATTCTTCGGGTGCGCGGTGTTGAAGTGCACGACCGCGAGCCCGGTGAGCGTGCCGATGCCGGCCCCGAGCATCACGTCGCTCGCCCAGTGCCTGTTCTGGTACACGCGGCTGAGCGCCACGAGCGTGGCCGTGCCGTAGGCCATGGGCACAATGTAGCCGCTCGCGTGCGGCCACCAGCGCGCAGACTCCGCCGCGACGACCGCGGCCGCGGCAAAGGCGGCGGTGGCGTGCCCTGACGGGAGCGAGGCGAAATCGCCATTGCCAAAGCCGCGGCCGACCACGTAACTGTCCGGGTCATTGTCGTCTACAGCCGGCCGCGCCCGACCGGCCAGCCCCTTGATGAGCGCCGTCACGCCGCCGCTCACCACGATGGCCTCGGTACCGTACAGGCCAAGCTCGGCCATCCGACGCACGTGCACCACTCGGCCGATGCCAAAGAGCGCGATGTTCGCCACGAGCACGCCGGGATTGCCCACGACGTCCAGATCGTTCGCGCCCGCCTGGAGGGCGTTGCTGTGCTGCGGCCCCGGATCACGGAATTCCTCCGTGATATCCTGGTCGAGCGGCATCAGCGCCGCAGTCCCTATCGCGAATGCGCCGGCGAGCCAGGCATCGCGCTCTGTGAAGAGCGCTGGCGGATGCAGCGAGTCGGCTGCCATGCAGGGCCGATGCTCCCGCACCGCGGGAGGTGGCCATACGAGAGGATCCGCTGGCCCGCGCGGGAGCTGGCTGGGCCAGACCCCCACGGAGACCAGCAGGAATGGCAGCAGCAATGGGCTCGGCATGAGATACGGTGGTGATGCGTGGACGGTGGCGCTCAGGATGGAACGGACGCAAGGGCGCCGGCGGACAGTATAGCGCTTGCAAGCTGAATGGCGCCTAACGATCGGCGCCGACGGTGGCGTGCTCGGCACCGGCACTATCGCCCGGCGCCGACAAGGCGTGATGGCCGGCGCTGCCGTGGCCGGCATCGGTTACACGTGGAAGGGTGAGCGCGAACACGCTGCCGCTGTCGGCCGAGCTCACGAGCTCAAGGCGCCCCCCGTGTGCTTCCGCCACCATTCGCCCGATGGCGAGGCCAAGTCCCGCGCCTCCGGTCTCGGAGGATATCGAGCGCGAACGCGCCTTGTCCACCCGGTAGAAGCGCTCGAAGAGCCGGCCGCACGCCTCGGGCGGGATCCCCGGTCCGGTGTCACGGACCACGATCCTGTAGCTGGGCACCGTGCGCTCGAGCGCAACATCCACCACGGCGCCGTGCCCCGAATACTTGATGGCGTTGTCGAGCAGGTTGCGCAGCACACGCCGCAGCAGCTCTTCGTCGCCGCTATACGGGCACTCGTCGCACGTCGCCACCCGCAGCTCGACCGAGCGCTGCGCCGCGAGCGAGCGCACCGCCCGCACGCATTCCGCTACGAGATCGTTCAGGTACAGCTCGCCGCGGCGGAGCGGCGCCTGCCCGGCATCGGCGCGCGCGAGCAGGAAGAGATCGCTCACGATGTTCGAGAGCCGCCGCCCTTCGTCGCCAATCACCGCCAGTGCCTCGCGATACTCCCCGGCCGTGCGCGAGTCGCGCGAGAGCGCAATGTCCGCTTCGCCGCGCATGATGGCCACAGGGGTGCGCAGCTCGTGCGAGGCGTCGGCCATGAAGCGGCGTTGCTGCTCGATCGACGCGGCCATGCGGCCGAGCAGATCGTTGAACACGCGGGCCAGCGCCCCCAATTCATCGCGTGGATTGATCACCGGAAGACGCTCGTGCACGTTCGCCGCGCCGATGCGCGCCGCACGATTGCTCATCTCGACCACGGGCGCGAGACTGCGCCGCGCGAGGAGGTAGCCGCCGATCCCGGCCAGCAGGAGCACCAGAGGAATCACGATGAGATATGCGTCGCGCACCGTTTCGAGTGTTTCCGCTTCGCCATGCAGCGGCTGCACGACCGCCACGGTGTACGGCGCGCCTCCCATCTGCACAGGCATGGCGAATGCCCGGCTGCCGTCACCGCCGGCACGCACGGTGAGCCAGGGACGCGCGTCGGCGCGCCGCGCACTGAGCGCCTGGCCGATCGTGCTGGCAAGCACGGCCGACGCTGCGCGTTCCGGGCCGACCGCGGCACGCGAATGCCGGCGCCGGGCACGGCGGGAGGGCGGCACGCTCGATGCCACCGCCCGCCACGACGAGTCGTAGACCACGATGCCGAGGTCGCGCAATCGGAACTCCTTCACCGTCTCATCCACCGCGCGGCGATTGGAGCCTTCATCCGCCCGCTCGGCCTGCAGCTCGCCGGCAAACGCGGTCGCGGTCTCGGCCAGATACCGATCCATGCGCCGCTGCATTGTCCGCTCGAGGAACAGGTACGATCCCAGGGCGAATCCGATCAGGAGAATGGCGAGCGTGGCGGTGTGCCAGAGCGCCAGTCGCGCGCGAACAGAATCAAGCATGGGCGCGCTCGTGCCGGCACGCGTTCACGTGGTGGTCCCCGCTCGAGGCGCCGCCGACTCCGCGGCAGCCGCCTCGAGTGCGGCGAGATCGGCGAGCATGTACCCTGCCCCGCGGCGCGTGTGGATGAGCGGCAGCGCGGCGCCTGCATCGACCTTCCGGCGCAGCCGGTTGATGTAGACCTCGATGGCGTTGGAGAACGGATCGTGGTTGTCATCCCAGACGTGCGCGCAGATTTCCGCACGCCCCAACACACACCCGACGTGACGCGCCAGATACTCGAGCAACGCGTATTCCTTGGCCGTGAGCGCGATGCGGCGCCCAGCGCGCCGCACGTTCTGGCTTCTGGTGTCCACCACGAGATCGCCGACGGCGAGCGTGCTCGGTACCAGCTCGGCCCCACGGCGCAGGAGCGCCCGCAGGCGCGCCACGAGCTCCTCGAAGGCGAACGGCTTGGTGAGGTAATCATCGGCGCCCGCATCCAGGCCGGCGATGGTATCCGCCACGGTATCGCGCGCGGTCAGCATGAGGACGGGCACGCGATCACCGCGCGTGCGTAGCGTGCTGCATACTTCGAAACCGTCGCACACGGGGAGCATCACGTCGAGGACCACGGCATCGTAGGGATTGAGCGCGGCCAGATAGAGTGCGCGTTCGCCGTCGGTCGCCAGATCCACCGCGTAGCTCTGCTCGCGCAGCCCTTTCGCCAGTGTCGCGCCCAGGCGCGGGTCGTCCTCAACCAGTAGTAGACGCATGGTGCCGCTCGATGCTCGCGGTTCGCGCAGGCGCTCGCCGATCCGGATGCGATCGGCGCGGGAGATGGCGCCTGCGCCTCTCAAGTTACAGTATGACCACGCGTGGCGACCAGCTACCTTGCCGGCCGCGCACACGTCGACTGTCGCGCCGTTGGAGTTATGGTGTATTTATCATCCTCCGCACACCTTTCAGCACATGGACATCCCTTCGGAGCACGGGGCGTGAGCGCTTCGCGCCTGCTGCGCGGTGTCGCCGTTCTCGCCCTCTTCGCGCGCTCCGCGGCCGCACAACAACCACTCTCGCTGGACGATGCGTTGCGGCAGGCCCGCGCCGCGAACGCCAGCTTGCCCGTGGCCGCACTCAACGTCCGGATCGCGCAAGCAAGGCTGCGCGAACAGCGCGGTCGGCTCTATCCACGGGTGCTGTTGGATGGCGACGTGCACGCTGGCGCGCCGCAGAGCTACGGCACCAGCGACGCGCGACTGCAGCTGATTGCCGCCGACACGCTGTTCGGCGGCGGGCAGCTGCGCGCCGGCCGCACCGTTGCCGCGCTGGAGGCGCAATCGGCCGGCGCGGGCTACCGTCTGGCGGTGCGGGACGTGGAGTTGAACGTCCGTCTGCGCTTCAGCGAGTACGAGCAGGCGGAGCATGAGATCGCCTTTCGGCGCGCCGGCATCCAGCGACTGCAGCGCTACCTCACCGAAATCCGGGCGCGGCAGGCCGCCGGCCAGGGGGTGACCAGCGACGTGCTGAAGACGCAGGTGCAGCTGGGCACGGCTCAGGCCGACCTGGCCACGGCGGAGAGCCGGCTCGATGCCGCACGATTGGAGCTCAACAGCCTCATGGGACGCGCGCCGGATAGCCCGCTCTCGCTGGCACCGCTTCCTGCACCCGTGGCGCCGCCGGACAGTGTGAATGAACCATGGCTCACCACCCCCGATGTGGCGCAGGCCGTAGCGGACAGTGCGGCCGCCGCGGCCGCCGTGAACATCACGCGCGGGGAGCGACAGCCGCAGCTCGCCGTGGCCGCCGATTTCGGCGCCCAGCCGGTGCTCGGGGACACGGCCGCCGGTTCGCTGCTCAACAACGGTCGCGGCGTAGGCGCCGAGCTCACCCTGTCGGTCACGCTTCCACTCTGGGACGTGGGCGTGTACCGGTCGCGGCTGGCGCAGGCGACACTCGCCGCGCGGCAGGCGGGGGCGAGCGCATCGGTCGTGCGACGCCAGACGCGTCTCGCCTGGGAGCAGGCGACCACGCAGCTGCACCGGCTGTATGACGAGATCCAGACACGGTCGCGCACCGTGCCCGCGGCGCGCGACTCGTATCTGCTCGCCGAGAGCATGTACAATGGAGGAGCAGCCACCTCGCTCGATGTGCTGGACGCGTACACCGCCTGGATCGATGCCAACCAGGCATACGAGAACGCGCTCCTGCAGTACCGGCAGGCGCACGCGCTGTACCTGCGGTGGGGCACGCCATGACGCGATGGCTGCTGCTCCTCGGGCTCGCGGCCGTCTCGGCGTGTGCACGCGGCAATGATGCGTCCGTCGCAACCGATACCGCCGACACGTCCGGCATTCCCACCACGCCTGTACAGATGGCGCAGGTCACGCGGTCGACGCTCGAGGTCATCGTGAGCGGTCCGGGGCACACCGATGTCGTGTCGCAGCAGCGGCTCCGGGCACCGTTCGCCGCCACGCTCGAGTCGCTGCGCGTTGCCCCCGGCGATCGCGTGCAGGAGGGAGAAGAGATCGGCACGTTCATCTCGCAGAACAGCGAGGCCGCGCTGGCGGGCGCACGCACCATGATGCAGTCCGCCAGGACGCCTGACGCGAAGCGCGATGCGCAACGGGCCGTGCAGATTGCCTCGCAGGGCCTCGTGCGGATGCCCATTCGTGCGCCGCGATCCGGGGTGGTGGTCTCGCGCTCGGCGAGCCCCGGTGACCTGCTGAGCGCGGGAGATGCGGTGCTCGGCATTGCCGCGGCGGATTCGATGGTCTTCATCGCCGAGATTGCGCAGAGTGACATTGGCCAGGTGCACCCCGGCCAGCCCGTGCGCGTCGAGCTGGCGGGGCGCACCCGTCCGATGGCGGGAACGGTGTACGCCGTGCTGCCCGCCGATACCGCCGACATGACGAGCCTCCGTGTACGCGTCGATCTCGCCCGGGGCGCGGCCCCGATCACGCTCGGTCTCTTCGGCACCGCCCACATCGTCGTCAGCCGGCATACCGATGCTCCAACCGTACCGGAAGCGGCGCTCCTGCGCGATGATGTGAGCGGCATCTCCCGCGTGGCCACCGTGACGCCCGATCACACGGTGCACTGGGTGACGGTGACGCCGGGGATCACCGAGCATGGACGCGTGGAGATCGTGACGCCCGTGCTGCAGGCGGGGGAGAACGTGATCACCATGGGACAGGTCGGCCTGCCCGACGGCGCGCATGTGACGCGCATGGGCGCCGACTCAACGGAGGCGCCCGCGGACCGATGACGTTCGTGCGGGCCGCGCATCATCGGGCGATCGCCATCTACCTGCTGGTCGCCATTCTCGTCGCCGCCGGGATCTACGAGGTGCGGCGGCTGCCCTCATCCATCTTCCCCACGGTCACCTTCCCCACGGTCAAGGTGATCGCGGACGCGGGCGAGGAACCGGCCGCCCGCATGATGCCAACGGCCACGCGTCCACTGGAAGATGCGATCCTCCGCGTGCCAGGCATCAACCTCGTGCGCTCGATCACGTCGCGCGGCTCCACGGAGATCTCCGCCCAGTTCAACTGGGGCACCGACATGCAGATCGCGCTGCAGCGTGTGGAGGCCGAAGTGCAGCGCGTGCGATCGGATCTTCCGCCGGATACACGCATCGACGTCGAATGGATGAACACGGCGGTATTCCCCATTCAGGGCTACGCCCTCACATCGAAAACGGAAACGCTGGCGCAGCTTCGACAGCTCGCGCAGTACACGCTCAAGCCCGCGCTCATCCGCATTCCCGGTGTGTCGCAGGTGCAGGTGCAGGGCGGCCGGCAGCGCGAGTTCGAGGTCGTGCTCGACCGATCGGCGCTGGCGGCCCGGCATCTTGCCGTCTCGGATGTGGTCGCCGCCATCCGGCAGACCAACGCGCTCCTCTCCGCCGGGCTCACCGAGCGGAACCACGAGTTGTATCTCACCCTCGTGGACGGCCGCGTGCGCACCCTGCAGGACCTGGCGCACGTTGCGGTGCCGCTGCCCAACGGCCCGCCGGCCACGCTCGGGCAGCTCGGAACGGTGCGGGTGGCGAACGAGGTGTCATACGTTCGCACGACGGCCAATGGGCGGCCGGCGGTGCTGGTGAACATCGTACGGCAGCCATCGGCGAACACGGTGGCCATTGCCCGCGGCGTCGACCAGCTCTTCAGGAGCGAACCCACACTGCTGCCCAAGGACGTGCAGTGGACCACCTTCTACGACCAGGCGCGGTTCGTGTCCGATTCAGTGCGTGGAACGTTGGACGCGATCCTGATCGGCGTGGGGCTGGCGGCGCTCGTGATGCTGGTGTTCCTGCGCGACTGGCGGCTCATGATGATCGCGGTGTTCACCATCCTGGTCACGGTGGCGATCGTGGGGCTGGTGCTGGCGCTGATGGGGCAGACCATCAACCTGATGACGCTCGCGGGGGTGGCGGCCGCCCTGGGATTGATTGCCGACGATGCTGTGGTGGTGATCGAGAACATCGAGCGCCATCAGCGCGAGGGGGGCGTTGAGCATCCGGCTGAGCGCGGCATCGCGGAGATCATGTCGGCGCTGGTCAACTCGAGTCTGTCGACCATCGTCATCCTGGTGCCGTTCGCGCTGCTGGCCGGCATCGTCGGCGCCTTCTTCAAGCCGTTGGCGCTTACGATGGCGCTCTCGCTCGTCATCTCGCTCTTCGTCGCGCTCATCGTCGCCCCGGTCTCGATCAGCATCTTCGCGCCGCGGGGTGCGCGGCGGTCCGCCGATCGGCAGGGCGCGCGCGCGGCCGGCGCTCCAGTGCCCGATGATGCACCGCCTGCGTCGCTTGGCGCCCCGCGGCGTGCGTTCACCGCGCGGGCGCTCGGCGCCTACAACGCCATCACCGGATTCTTCATCCGCCACGGCGCGGCCGCAGTCGTGCTGGCCGTGGTGTTGATCGGCGTCGGCTACGCCCTGTATTCGCGCATCGGCACCGACTTTCTGCCCGATATGGACGAGGGCTCGATCATCCTCGATTACTGGAGCCCGCCCGGCACCTCGCTCGATGAAACGGATGCCATGCTGCGCCAGGCGGAGAAGGTGATCATGAGCCTGCCGGATGTGGCCAGCTATTCCCGCCGCACCGGCACGCAGCTGGGCTTCTTTATCACCGAGCCGAATACCGGGGACTACGTGATCAAGCTCAAGCCACGCTCCGAGCGCCGCAGCGTGGACGACGTGATCGATATCCTCCGGACGCGCATTGCCGCCGTCGAGCCCGCGCTCCAGACCGACTTCGGACAGCTGCTCGAGGATAACATCGGCGATCTCACCGGCGGCGAGCCGCAGCCGGTCGACATCAAGGTATTCGGGAACGACCAGGCAGAGCTGCAGCGGACGGCCGACCGCATCGCGCAGGTGATCTCCGCGGTTCCGGGCGTGAGCGATGTCTTCAACGGCGTCGTGATCGCCGGTCCCGCGCTCAACGTCCGCCTCGACCCGGTGGCGGCCGCTCGGTATGGGCTCACCGCGCAGAGCGTGCAGGACGCCGTGGCCCCCGCGGTGACCGGGGTGGTGGCGGACCAGGTGCGTGTTGGCGACCGGCTGTACGATCTGCGCGTGCTGGCGCCATCCGAGGGTTCGCTAGGCGACATCAAGATCCGCACGCTGGCGCCGGCCGGCGGCCTCGTACCGCTTTCGACGGTGGCGTCGGTGACCACGGGTCCGCCGGAAGCGGAGATCGATCGGGAGAACCTCAAGAGCTACGTCGGCGTGACGGCACGTCTCTCGGGGCGCGATCTGGGAGGCGCCGTTTCAGACATCAAGCGTGCGATCGCGCAGCACGTGCAGCTTGGTGCCGGGATGACGCTGGTCTACGGCGGGCTCTACCAGCAGCAGCAGCAGTCGTTCGCGGAGCTCCTGTATGTGCTGCTGGCCGGGCTGGTGCTGGTGTCCGTGGTGGTGCTGTTCGAGTTCGCCGACTGGCGTGCCCCGATCGTCACCTCCATCTCGGCCATCGCGGTGCTGGCGGGCGTGTTCGGTGCGCTGTTGCTCACGGGGATGACGCTCAACATCTCCAGCTATGTGGGCGCCATCATGATGGTGGGAATCGTGGGTGAGAAGGCGATTTTCGTGATCCATGAGGCGAAGCTGGCGCTCGAGGCGGGTCTGCCGGTGGAGGCGGCCTGGTCGCGGGCGGCGCTGCGGCGGTTGCGGCCCGTGGCCATGACCACACTGGCCACGACGTTTGCGCTCGCCCCGCTGGCGCTCGCCATCGGCGAGGGATCCGAGCTCCTGCAACCGCTCGCGATCGCGGTGATTGGCGGGTTCGTGCTCTCCGGCCCCATCGCGCTGCTCGTCCTTCCTGGGCTGTATCGCCTGCTCGATCCGCACGGCCGGTTGGGACGGCCCGCCACCCCCATGCCGGGAACGAAGCTGGCGGACAGCGGGTTGGATCAGGATGGATCCGAGCGAGCCGCCCCGGCGTGGACCGTGTGACGCGCCGCATTCGCTTGCGTACACTTCCTGAAACCGATGCACCGCGGTCGCGCGGGTCCGGTTTGACGCCCTGCTGCACATGATGCACTCTTCACAATGTCGGCGGGTAGAATGGGGAACAACGGGTTCGGCGGTATCCCGAAGACGGACGCCGGCCGAGCAGGGCGTGCTCACCCCAGCAGCGAGTGATGCCGATCGATCTCTGGACGCGAGAGGGGGAGCTCCGGGACGAGCTCTCCGTGGCTTGGATATTCCTGTGGACGATCAACACAGGCGACCAACGGCGCCACAACGAGGCGATGTCGCCTGCCCGGGCCCCCGGTCCATCGTGGCGGCGGGGAGCACCGGCGGCGCGGAGTTCGGGGCCACGCGCCGTGATCCGGTCCTGCTGGCTCGTGCTGCTGCTCCTTCTGCTGCCTGCACTGGCAGCAGCGCAGGGGACCACCGAGGTGGTCCGCGGCGTGGTGCGCGCTGCCGACGGCACGCCCGTGGGCGGCGCGCTCATCACGGTCACCAGCCTCCCCTCCCGCGCCACACGTACCACGCGGAGTAACGACAAGGGAGCCTACACCGTGCTCTTCGCGTCGGGCGAGGGTGAGTACCTCGTCTCCGCGCGCTCGCTCGGCTTCGCGCCAGCCACAACGCGCATCCGGCGTGTGCCCGATTCCAATGTGCTGATTGCCGATCTGACGCTCCAGTTCACACCGGTGCGGCTGGACTCGGTGACCGTGTTCGGACGGGCGCCGTTCGACTCGACGATCGGAGGGTTGGAGCACTCCGCCACGGGCGGCGCGCTCTTCTCACTCAACCCGGCGGATCTCAATGCGCTCGCGGCCAGCGTGCCGGGCGTACTGTTCATCCCCGGCGTGAACGGCGCGCCCGGAAGCTACTCCATGCTGGGCGCGCCGTCCGAGCAGAACAACGTCCTGGTGGACGGCATGCGCTACAGTGGGGCCGCGCTACCCGCCGAGGCGATCAGTAGCGCCACGCTGGCCGCCACGACGTTCGATCCCTCGCGCGGACAGTTCAGCGGCGGCCAGATGGCGCTCACCACGCGCGGCGGGAGCAACGCGTTCACGGCAACGCTCCACGGCGCCGTCGCCGATCGCCATCTCGCCTGGGCGGACCCCGCCTCGCCCATCCCGCTCCCCGAAGATCTCTCATGGAGCGGAAGCATCGGCGGGCCCATCACTCAGGGGAAGGCGTATTACTTCGGCGCGTTCTCCGAAGACCGTACGACGAGCGACCTGCAGTCGCTCCTCGCACCCAACCAGACGCTTCTGGCACAGTACGGACTCGCGCGCGACACGGTGCGGGCGCTAGCCTCCGCGCTTGGTGTGCTTGGCGTGCCGATCTCGACCGATGCCATCCCCGACGATCGCGTGAACGACCAGCGCTCCGCCTTCCTGCGACTGGATCTGCTGCCCAGCGCCACGACGTCCATTACCCTGAGCGCTACGGGGAGCCAGAACCGACAACTCGGGGCCGGCATTTCCGCACTCACCTTTCCATCGCTGGGCAGCTCCAGCGAATCGGACAACTACGAGCTCCGCTTTTCAGCCTCCACCTTCACACGCGGCTTTCTCGACGAGCTGAAAACGGGTCTCCAGGGTTCCTCGTCCACCGCCGGCCCATACCTCTCCCTGCCGTACGGTGACGTGCGGGTGGGCGCGCGGTTCGAGGATGGACAGAACGGCCTCACGCTCCTGGGGTTCGGCGGTGGGACCTCGGGGGAAACGCGGAGCAGCACGAACAGCTGGGAGACGACGAACCAGCTCTCCTGGCTCACGCACGATGGGCGGGAGCGGGTGAATTTCGGGCAGTCGCTCACCGTCGTCACCTCGCAGTCGAGCAACGCGCCGAATCAGCTCGGGACCTTCGCGTACCAGTCGCTGGCCGACCTCGCGGCCAACCATCCAGCCTCGTACTCCCGCACGCTCTCGTCGCATTCACACTCCAGCCACGGGGTGAGCGGCGCGTTGTGGCTGGGCGGGGACTGGCGCAGCCCGAGCGACGCGCTGCGCATGCAGTACGGAGTGCGGCTCGACATCGCGCGCGCAGGCACGAAGCCACTGTACAACCCGGCCGTCAACTTCCTCTTCGACCGGCGCACCGATGACGTGCCGCACGACATCGGGCTGAGCCCGCGTCTGGGATTCACCTGGACGCCGGGGAGCGGCGCGGGCGCGGCACCACAGCTCGGTGCGCAGTTTCCTCTCACCATCTCCGGCGGCATCGGCGCCTTTCGCGGAGTGATTCCTCCATCCCGCGTCGCTGCCGCGGCGGATGCGACCGGGCTTCCGAACACCGTGCACCAGCTCGCGTGCGTGGGCGCCGCCACGCCCGTGCCCGACTGGACGCGCTTTCGTGAGGACCAGGGCACGGTGCCGCTGCGATGCCTGGATGGGACGGCACCCGTCGCGTTCTCCATCGACCAGCCGCGCGTCGCGCTCTTCTCGCCCGATTTTGCCGCACCAGTGAGCTGGCGCGCCAACGTGCAGGTGAACGGCGTGCAGGCGCACGGGTGGTCGCTCGACCTGAGCGGCCTCTACTCGCTGGGGCTCTCCGGCGAGAGCAGCATCGACCTCAACCTGCAACGCACACCGGCCTTCACCCTGAGCGCCGAAGCGGACCGGCCCGTCTTCGTGCCGCCCGAGGGGATCGTCGCGTCGTCCGGCGCCGTGGCGCCGGGCGCTTCTCGGCTCACGCCGCGCTACAGCACCGTCTCCGAGTACGTCTCCGACCTGCGCTCGGAGACGGCGCAGCTCTCGCTCTCGCTCCGGCCGCCGCACCCGCTATTCGGCAAACTCCCCTACGAGCTGACCTACACGTTCACGCACAACCGCGCGCAGCAGCGCGGCTTCGATGGCTCGACCGCCGGCGATCCATTTTTGCGGGAGTGGGCGGAGGGACAGATGCCCACGCACCAGTTCATGCTCACCGCGTCGGCCACGGTGTCGTGGGTGTCGCTCGCGCTGCGCGCCACGCTGAGCTCCGGGGTGCCATACACACCCATGGTGGTGGGCGATGTGAACGGCGATGGCCAGGAGGATGATCGGGCCTTCGTGTTCGATCCAGCGCGCACCGCCGATCCTGTAGTGGCCAGCGAGATGGCGCAGCTGCTCGCTTCGGCGCCTCCGCGCGTGCACGACTGTCTCGCATCGCAGCTGGGCCGCGTCGCCGGTCGCAACAGCTGCCATACCGGCTGGCGGCTGGAACCCGACATGAACCTCACCCTCACCCCACCCGGGGAGGACGTCGGCTTCGGCCACCGATTGAACTTCACCGTCACGACGGTGAATGGCATGGGCGCGCTGCTCCGCGTGCTGGGCCTGTCGAACACCGCGCTCGGTCGCCTGACGAGCCCGAACTATCTGCTCGATCCCGCGCTCCTGTACGTGGACGGATTCGATCCGGCTAGCAAGCGCTTCCGCTACCGGGTGAACCAGCAATTCGGTGAAGCGCGCGCCCGGCGCTTGCGCAACAACCGCTTCAGCGGGCCGTTTCAGGTGCAGGTCGGTGCGGAGATCGCCTTCGGCGGACCATCGCACCAGTCGCTTGCCCAGCAGCTCGGGCTGGTGGCGTCCAGCAAGAAGGAGCCGGCCGTCTCGCCGGAGCAGGTCAGGCGCCGGCTGCGCAGCCTCACGAGCAACCCGCTGTCGCCGCTCCTCGAGCTCCGTGATTCGCTGGCACTCACACCACAGCAGGTGAAGCACCTCCAGGCGCAGAGCGTGGCGTTCGATGCCAGCGCCGATTCGATCTTCGCGCCGCTGGCCCAGTACGTGGCGCAGCACGGCCCCAAGATCGAAGACAAGGAGCTCGAAAAGCGCATGGCGGCGCTCCTTCCGGCCATTCACGATCTCATGCTCACCACCATCCAGCATGCGGCAGCGGAGCTCACCGACGCACAGGAGCAACGGCTGCCGCCGTATCTCCGCTCGGTGCTCAAGGACGCACCGCATCGGTAAGGCCGCCCCGCGTGTGACGAAACCCGGGCTTGGCGGTCTAGAGAAGAGCACGCTGACGTGCGCATTCCCGGAGCACCATGATCACGAGTCGCCCACTCCATGATCCGGCTGCGCAGATACAAGCCGAGCATGGCGGCGAACCCACATCATCACTCGATGGCGGCCTGGCCGCATCGCTGGAGCGCATTGCGCGGCTCGCGGCGACGCTGCTGCATGCACCGGCGGCCGTCATCGCGCTACTGGGCGACGATCGGCGCTGCTTCGGGTGGGGGGATGGCCTGCCGGACTGGTATGCGCACGACGTTGGCGTGCTGGTCCGCTCCGGCCTCTCCGAGCGCATCGGGGGGCCGCAGCCGCTGATCCTCGAGGACATCAGGAGCGACGGCGTGGGTGCGGCGTCGCCCCCGTCGGAGCTCGCGTTCGCCGGCGTGGCTGGCGTGCCGCTCATTGCCTCGGATGGCCGGCGCCTGGGGATGCTCTGCGCCATTGATCCCTGCCCCCGTCAGTGGTCGGATGCCGATGTCGCCGTCCTCAATGATCTCGCCGCCACGGCCACGATCGAGCTGGATCTGCGCTGCCGGCTTGACGAGCGGATGGTGGCGGAACGCGAGCTGCGGCACAACGCCATGCACGACGCGCTCACGGGGCTGCCAAACCGCGCGCTCTTCATGGAGCAGCTCGAGCGGTCCGTGAATCGCACGCACCGGCGCCCGGACGACCTGTTCGCCGTGCTCTTTCTCGATCTCGACAACTTCAAGATCGTCAACGACAGCGTGGGGCACCACGCCGGCGATGCGTTGCTGGTCACGGTCGCTCGCCGGCTGGAGCAGTGCATGCGTGGGGGCGACATCGTGGCCAGACTGGGCGGCGACGAGTTCGCCATCCTACTGGAGCACGTGAGCCAGATCAGCGACACGGCGCCGATCGCGGAGCGCATCCAGCGCGCGCTGGCCGCTCCCATCGATCTGGGCGGCTATCAGGTGTTCACGTCCGTGAGCATCGGCGTCGCGCTCAGCACCTCCGCGAGCGAGCTGCCCGACTACCTGCTCCGCAGCGCCGATATGGCCATGTACCGCGCCAAGCGCGGCGGGCGCGCGCGGTTCGAGTTTTTCGATCCAGGCATGCACGCCGAGGCGCTCCGTCGCCTCCAGATGGAGACCGATCTGCGACGCGCGCTCGAACGGGGCGAGTTCTGCCTGTACTATCAGCCGATCGTCGCCATCGACACCGGCCACGTTGCCGGCGTCGAGGCGCTGCTCCGATGGCGGCACCCGGAGCGCGGACTGGTCCTCCCGGCCGACTTCGTCCCGCTGGCCGAGGAGACCGGTCTCATCCTGCCGCTCGGCACGTGGGTGCTGTCGGAAGCGTGCCGGCAGATCGACGCGTGGCGTTCGGAGCTCGGCGATGGCGCGCCGCTTACGCTCGGCGTCAACCTGTCCGTGAAACAGTGCACGCAGCGCGATCTCGTGCGTCAGGTGTCGCGGGCACTGGAGGAGACGGCATTCGATCCCGCCCGGTTGCGGCTCGAGATCACCGAGAGCGCCATCATGGAGAACCCCGAGCTCGCGGCGCAGCTGCTGACGAGTCTCAAGGCACTGGGCGTGCACGTGCATCTCGACGACTTCGGCACGGGCTACTCGTCGCTCAGCTACCTGCACCGCCTTCCCCTCGACGCGATCAAGATCGATCGCAGCTTCGTCAGCCGCATCGATGCCGAGCCGCAGGCGCTGCATCTGGTGCGGACCATCCTCACGCTCGCGCGCAATCTGGGGCTCGAGACGGTGGCCGAGGGAGTCGCCACGGCGGAGCAGTGGCGGCAGCTGCGCGAGCTCGGGTGCACATATGGGCAAGGCTTTCTCTTCTCCCCACCGCTCCATCCCAACGAGATGACGATGCTGCTGCACACCGCGCCGGCCTGGTAGCGCGGGCGGCGCCGGCGGGCGCGCCGATGCCCGGCACGAGAGCGTCATTCCGATGTATATTGCGGTGACGCGCCCTGGAGGCTCCCGTGCTGACCACATTCCCCACGCGTCGCCCGCGCTCCGCCGCAAGCGCTCTCGCGTGCCTCGCGTTTCTTGCGATCCTCCCACTCCAAGCCCGCGCGCAGCGTGCGGTATCGTCCGGCGCGGTGCTGGTGACGGTGCACGATTCGTCCGGCGCCGAGCTCGCCGGCGCACAGTTGCGTCTCCAGGGCACGGGCGTCGGCGGCAGCACGGACGAGCGCGGCCGGGTTCGCCTGGATAAGCTGCCGGCAGGCGCAGCGCGATTCGATGTGCGTCGGCTCGGATTTCGCCCCATCACCCTCGCGATGACCGTTCGCGCCGATGCGACATCGGAAGCCAGCATCACGCTGGTGCGCGCCGTGCCACAGCTCGCACCCGTGTTCATCCACGGATCCGCGCGCGATCTGCATGGGCCGATGGCGGGGTTCTATCACCGCCGCCACATGGGAGTCGGGCGCTTCATCACGCGCGACGAGATTGCGCATCTCCACCCCCAGATGCTCACCGACCTCTTCCGGCGTCTCCCCGGTGTGGAGATCGTGTCCACCGATGTGATTCCGCACGCCATCCGCCTGCGCGGCAATCACTGCGCTCCACTGGTATGGCTGGACGGCTCCCCGCTCTCGGCGGCGGAGTTCGACCTGGATGCGCTGACGCCGGAATCGGTGGAGGCGATCGAGGTGTACAGCGGAATCTCGGAGATTCCGCCGCAGTTCCGCGGTCCCAACGGCATCGGCATGTGCGGCGTCGTGGTGGTCTGGTCGCGCCAGGGTCAACCCAAACCGCAACGGCCGAAGAACAGCGTGAGCGCGTCGCAGTTGGCGGCGCTCGTCGCCTCCCTCAAGGTCTACACCGCCAATGAGGTGGACAGCGCGGCGCATCCGGACACCGCCGCGCTCACCAATCCCGTGTACCCGGAAGCGCTCTTCCGGGCCGGGACGAGCGGGCGCGTGGCCGCGGAGTTCGTCGTGGACAGCAGCGGGCGCCCGCTCATGAATACTTTCGGGGTGATCTCCTCGACCGACCCCGCATTCACGGATGCCGTGCGGCAAGCGGTGCTCCACACGATGTTCAGCCCTGCGGTGCTGCACGGCCAACACGTGCGACAGGTCGTGCAGGAGCCCTTCACCTTCGTCATCGACACGACCGCACAACCTCAAGGCACGCCTGACGAGCGCGATGCGCGTGCGCCCGGGGGCTGGACCGCGCTCAATCCCGCGTACCGCGAGTAGCACATGATGCGCATCGAGTTGACCGTGAATGGGGAACGGCACGCAGTGAACGCCGAGCCTGACCAGAGCCTCCTGAGCGTGCTCCGCGAGGCGCTCTCGCTCACGGGCGCCAAGCCCGGATGCGGCGAGGGAGAATGCGGCGCGTGCACGGTGCGCGTCGGCGCGAATGCGGTGCGTGCGTGCACGACTCCGGTTTCTGCCGTGGTCGGTCACGCCGTGACAACCATCGAGGGACTCGAACAGGATGGCCATCTCCATCCGTTGCAACAGGCCTTTCTGGACGAGGGCGCGCTGCAGTGCGGTTACTGCACGCCCGGAATGATCATGGCCGCCGCCGTGCTGCTCGACCAGATGCCGGCGCCCTCGGTGGACGATATCGTTCGCGGGATGCAGGGGAATATCTGCCGGTGCGGCGGCTATCCGCGCATCATCGCGGCAATCCGTCGCGCAGCACACACCACGACGGGCGGGTGACGTCATGAGCAGCCATCGCCGATCCGGCGGCACCGCCGAATCCGAGGCGCCCATCGCGACGCCCGCGCGAGAGGAGGCGCGGGAGCCGCCCGAAGAGATCGGCGCATGGCTGCACATCGGCAGCGACGGGGTGGTGACGGTCTACACCGGGAAGGTGGAGGTGGGACAAGGCATCCGGACCTCGCTCGCGCAGGAGGTTGCGGCCGAGCTGCGCGTCTCCTTCACCGACATTCGCATGGTGATGGGCGACACCGACCTCACGCCCTACGACATGGGCACCTTCGGTAGCCGCTCGACGCCGCAGATGGGCACGCAACTGCGCAAGGTTGCGGCAGCGGCGCGCACGGTGCTGATCGGGCTCGCCGCAGCGCGATGGAACGTTGACGCAGCCACGCTCCACGCCGCGAACGGCCAGGTGACGGACCCGCGCACGCATTGCACGGTGGGATATGGTGAGCTCACGGCCGGACGCCGGCTCACCGAAGCCGTACGTGACGATGTCGCGCTCACGCCCGCCGAGCGCTGGTCCGTTGCCGGCAGGGCGACATCGCGCGTCGGCGCGCGCGACATGGTCACGGGTCGCCATCAGTACACCACGGACCTCGCGCGACCAGGGATGCTCCACGCCAAGGTGCTGCGTCCTCCCTCTGTGGGAGCCGCGCTCTCAACGTTCGACGGGCGAGGAGCCGAGGCAATGCCGGGCGTCGTCGTGGTGCACGAGGGTGACTTCGTGGGCGTCGCGGCGCCGAGCAGCATCCAGGCGGAGCGCGCACTGGCCGCTCTGCACGCTACGTGGAAGCCGGCAAGCGGACCGCGGCCCTCTTCGCGCGACATCTATGACTACGTGGTGCGCACGCGCCCGGCCGACCCGAGCGCACAGCACGGCTGGTTCGGAGGCACCTCGCCGTTCATACGCGGTGACGTTGACGCGGCGCTCGCCGAGTCGGAGCTGCGTCTCACGCGGCGCTATACGGTGGCCTATATCGCGCACGTGCCGCTCGAGCCGCGCGCCGCACTCGCCGAATGGTCGCGCGATGCGGAGGGTGATCGCCTTACAGTTTCCACCGGCACGCAGCGCTCCTTTGCCGTGCGCGAAGAGCTTGCGCGCGCGTGCGGGCTCCCGGTGTCGCGCGTTCGCGTGATCGTGCCGGATACGGGCGGCGGCTACGGCGGCAAGCATACCGGCGAGGCCGCGGTCGAGGCGGCGCGCATCGCATGCGCCGCCGGCCGGCCGGTGAAGCTCATCTGGACGCGCGAAGAGGAATTCCGCTGGGCCTACTTCCGGCCGGCGGGCGTGATCGACGTGAGCGCCGGCACGCGCCGCGACGGGACGATCACTGCCTGGGTATTCGACAACTACAACTCGGGGCCCGCCGCGATCCGGCCGATGTACGCGATCGCGAATCAGCGCGTGACCTTCCACCCGAGCGAGCCGCCGCTGCGTCAGGGATCGTACCGCGCACTCGCCGCGACGGCCAACCATTTTGCGCGCGAGACGCACGTGAACGAGCTCGCGCACGAGTGCGGGATGGATCCACTCGAGTTTCGGCTGCGGAATCTGGACGATGCCCGGCTGCGTGCGGCCTTTCAGGCCGCCGCCGATCGCTTCGGGTGGGGACGGCCCACCGTGGCCGGCCACGGCGTGGGGATCGCGGGCGGGTTCGAGAAGGGCGGCTACGTGGCCACCTGCGCAGAGGTGGCGGTGGACGCGGGGAGCGGCGCGGTGCGCATCGTCCGCGCGGTGTCGGCGTTTGACTGCGGCGCGATCGTGAACCCCGACGGCCTGCGCAGCCAGGTTGCGGGCGCGCTGGTGCAGGGCATCGGCGGCGCGCTGTTCGAGGCCATCGACTTCGACCATGGCGTCATTCGCAACGCGCATCTGTCGGAGTACCGCGTGCCTCGCTTTGCCGACGTGCCGGCCATCGATGTGGTGCTCGTCGACCGCAAGGACGCGCCCTCCTTCGGCGCCGGCGAGGCGCCCATCATGGCGCTGGCGCCGGCGGTGGGGGCGGCGATCTTCGATGCGTGCGGCGTCCGCCCGCGCGCGCTGCCCATGGCGCGCGGCGGCGTCGCGCTGGCGACCGGACCGAGCAACGGCACGTAGCCTCGCCGCGCGGCGCCCACCAAGGCGGCATGCGCGACCCCCTTACGGGGTTTTGGTCTTTCCCAGCGACCGGTAATACTGGGCCACCAGCTCCTTGAAGCGGTCCGGAACGCCGGCAGTGCTCCCCAGAGCGGGACGTGATGCACTGTCGGCATGCATGGCGCGGCGCAGCACGAACTCGAACTCCTTCACGCGCTCGGTGACGGACGACTGCAACCGGTCGAACTCCGCCTGGTTCTCGTAGCTGCTCTCCACCCCGAGGGCGCGCATCCGCGCGATGGCGCGGTCGAGGTCGCCTGTCTCGAGCCCCTGCTGTTGCAGCTCCCGCCGCAGCGCTTCGGCCTCCGAGCGCCGCTCGCGATACTCACGTGCGAACTGCCGCACGTCCTCGCGCCCGAGCCGGCCCGTTGCCCCTCCGCGTGCGGGGCCCATCCCTCCCCCACCGAGCGCTCCGCCCGAGCGCGCGCCCTGCGCCGATTGCCCGGTTTGACCCGATTGCCCGGTCTGGCCCGCTTGCCCAGCCTGACCCCGCTGGCCCGACTGACCGGGCTGGCCCGACTGACCGGGCTGGCCCGACTGCCCGGACTGGCTGGACTGGCCAGGCTGCCCCGATGACGACTGGCCGAGCCGAGGCTGGGCGCTACCTCGCGCGCCCGCCACCCGTGTGCCGCCGTTCGCGCTATCCGCGCTCCCCCGCTCCGCTCCGCCCGCGGCAAGCCGGGCCTGGCGCGTACGGTCTTCCAGCGACTGGAGGCCGCGGACGAGATCATGTGCCTGCTCGAGCGCGCGCTGCGCCTGCTGCTGCTCCTTGCCCGCCCGCCGCAGAGCGTCGGCCGCATCCGCCACCTGCTGGCGCAGCGAATCCGTCTCCTGCGTGAGCTGCTGCTCGAAGGACTTCGCGTAGTCCGAAGCGCCGCTCTGCACCAGTCCCTTCGAGTAGCGCACCTGATCGGACAGACGGCCACGACGAATGCCGTCCGCGGCCTGCTGCAACTTGCGCGACGCATCAGGCTGGTCACGTCGCGTGTTCCGCGACAGACGATCGAGACGGGACTGCAGCTCGTCGATATTCCCGGCCAGCGTGTCCTGGCGCTCCGTCACCTGCTGCATAGGACCAGCGCTGTCCGCGCCACCGGCCGCGCCCATCCGCGCGATCTCCTGCTGGATCGTCCGCTGCTCGTTGGCGATTCGCTCGGCGCGCTGCGCCACGTCGGCGGCATCGCGCGCGCCGCGTCCCTGTTGGTTCTCGTCCAGGAGGCGTTGCGCCTCGTTCAGCCGCTGGAGTGCGGAGGCTGACTGGCTGGCTCCGCCGTCGCCCGCACTGCTCGCGGCGCGACGCATGGCGTTGGCGGCCTCTCGCAGCCGCTGGACGCTCTCGCGCAACTCGCGATTGGCGGGCTGCTCGTGCGAGAGTCGCTCGAGACGGCGCGCCATCTGCTCCGTCTGATCCGCCATCTGGCGCTGCGCGCTCCCGCCGCCGGACGACTCCGATGCCCCCGCCGCGGAGCCCCGCAGCCGCTCCATCTCCTGTTGCTGGCGCGCGGCGAGCTGCTTGAGCTTTTCCGCCATTTCGTCCACCGCGTCATCCTCGGACTGCTGCGACGCGTGGTTCTCGGTCTCGTACTGATTGCGCAGCTGATCCTGCTGTAGCTCGAACAGGTCGGCCAGATCATCCGCGTTCGGCTGCTCAGCTCCACCGCCGCCGCTCGTGCCGAACTGGACCTGGATCTTGCGAAACACCGCTTCGGCCCGCTGGAGATGTTGCAGCGCGCGCTCCTCGGGGCCGAGGGCCTGGTGCACTTTCCGCGTACCGAGCTGTGCTTCGGCTGAGCGCATCTCCGTCGCCGCCCTGGGCAGCTCCTCGGCGATGCGCTGGAAGCTGGAGTCGCGCGCCACGATGCCGCGCCCGACGAGTCGCTGCACCAGCGTGTCGACCTGCGAGCGCAGCCGCGCCTGCGACAGGAGCAGCGTCGCGAAGTTGTCACGCAGGTCGCTCGACGACATCCGGGCGTGGTCGCGATCCACCTTGAACGTGGCGGCGATGATCTCTCTCTCCCGCTGCGACAGCTCGCCCGGGTTGTTCTGGTCGCCGTTGCCCTGCCCTGGCGCCTGCTGCGACTGCGAGTACTGCTGCTCGAACGGGCGGACGTTCAGGAAATAGATGTCCGTCTTCGCCACGGTGCCGCCCGTGAGGCTGTCGTTGTCCCTCGCCTGTGCGTAATAGGACACGAGATCGCCGGGCGCGAGCCCCAGATCCTCGAGGAAGAAGGTGTGGCCAGCAACGACATCGGTGCGGCGCGTACCGCGCGCGAGGAGGGGCACTGAGCGTTCGGGGCCGCCGTTCACGGAGTAGTGCAGATCGACGGATGCCAGTCCGTAGTCGTCCGTCGCTTCGACCTCGGTGAATACTTCCTCCACCGGCGTGACGCGCGCGTCGCGCCCCGGCTTGAGGAAGGCCACGGTGGGCCCGTTGTCATCCAGGACGTCGATCACGTAATTGAGCGAGCCCGGAACCAGCTGTCCCCCGGTCGTTTGGAGCGCGATCCGGTAGAAGCCCTTCGCGGTGACCGCGATCGTTCCGCTGAGCGTGCCATCGGCACTCAGCGTCATGGGGACGTCAGGCTTCCCCTCGATGATGAGGCGCCCGCCCGTCACCGGCATGGTCGTGGTGGCGTGCACGATGACCGCCGTGCCCAGGGGCGCGGCAATGTCGCCGCCGTGCTTGACGGTCTCGGTAGCGAGCCCGGTGTACGCCGGGTAGTGATACTCGAGTGCAAGCGTGTGCACGTAGGGGAGCGCGCGCACGTCCAGGTGAAAGACCGGGGAGCGCACACCGCTCGCTTCCACATAGTAGGCCGTTGGCGCGGCGAGGTCGAACAGGCGGATGGTGAAGGTGCTGGAGTCGGTACCCGCACTCATGGGCAGCCGTGTCCAAGCGCCTTCCGTGCCGCGCTGCAGCGAGATCGCCGTTGCCCCCGCCGCAAAGCCGTGCAACCGCGCGCGGATGGCCTGGTCGCCCCCGCGCGCGACGGTGGCGTTGCCCGGATCCACCGTGATGAAGTACGGGCGCGCCGCCACGGCGCTCCGCCATGGGGCCGCCATGAGACCAGCGCCGGTGCGCACGAAGGCGGGGCCCCACGCAAGGAAGAGCATCCCGGCCACGAGCATGGCGGCCAGCACGCACAGTGAGGTGAGCAGGCTTCCGGCTTCGATGCGCGCGCCGCCCCCGATGGCTCTCATGCGCGAGACCGCCGATTCCACCAGCCGGTCCACGAGCCGCGCGGAGCGCGCCGACGGCGGCGCCGCATGCATGCTCGTGTCCACAGCGCTCAGCACCACCGCATCCAGTGACGGCTCGTGCTCCTCGAGGTAGAGTGCCACCTGGGTCTCGCTCACGCGCCGCATCAGAGGCAGCACGAGATACCATACCGCCAACAGCGCAAGCACGACGTACGTCGCGATGCGCACGCCGGTGACCACCGCTGGGTCGAAGCGGAAGCGCTGCATGACCCACGGTCCCATCAGCAGGGCCAGCAGCGCGGCGCCGACGACGATCGCCGCCCCGCGCGCCAACAGCCGCAGCCGCCAGCGGGCACGCACCCGCGCGATCGCGGCCGCCAAGCTCCTCTCGGACACCGATCTCTCGAATATGCTGGCCATACGCTCCCCCGTATGCTCGGCGAGCAATCAGCGCGCCGTGCGCGATAACCGGTTCGCCACCACTGTCTCCGCTCCCATAAGCAGGAGCGCCGCCACCAACAGGTACCACCACACGCTCTGACGACGCTCCAGGTCGGCCGGCGTGAGTTGCGCCAATGCGTCCGCGTGCGCACGCGGTCCGCCGCTCGGAGCTACGGCGGTGGCGAAGAGCTGGCTGTCGAGCCGCGTCAGGTCCGATTCGGCAAGATCCACGTTCACAGCGACCGTGCGCGTGGAATCGTGCGCGCCGCCGCTCTGCCTGATTTCATAGAAGCCCTGCTCGGCGAACTCCAGCGTTGCCCCTCCTCGCCCACGCCCCAGACGCCGGTGCGCACCCGATGGGGTGATCGCGACGGCCGGCCCCGCGCTGCTGTCGGTCCTCACGGCCTCTCCCACAGTCACCCACGGCCGGTCCGGCGTATACGCCGCGGCATACGTGGCAGCCTGCTGCAGCAGCGGAAGAAAGACCGGCTGCACCGGCAGATCGTTCCACACGCCGTCCAGCGCGGAGGTCAACACCAGCACGCGGCCGGCACCGACCCGCCGCTCCAGCAGGGCAACGTGGCCATCGTCGAATCGCGCGAGCTGCCGGTCCGCGGCGCCGGGCGACATGTTCCAGTAGCGGAAGAATCGCGCCGCCGAGAAGTCGCCGCTGCGCGGCGCGTCGAACGGCTCGAACACGGGATGCGAGCGATCGAGAAAGCCGAGCATCGCACCGTGATCGGCCAGCCGGTCGATGGGCGCGGACGGATGCGGCAGCAGCTCGCTTGCGGATGCGGGCCAGTCGTCCGGCCGGCTCCGGCCGCCCAGGACCACCAGCAGTCCCCCACCACCCTTCACGAACGCGAGCAGGCGCCGCCCCGCCTCGCCATGAGGCAGCGGAGCATCGTTCAGGATCAGGAGCGCGGCATCGCGCAACGCGGCAGCATTCAGTCCCGTGGTGCGCACCTCGCTCACACGGAACGATGGCCGGTCGCCGATGTCCAATGCATGCGAGATATATAGATCCTCCGCCTTCGGCGCATCGGGCGATTCCACCAGGAGCACGGGAAGCGACCGCGCACGACCGAGGGTGAAGTACCAGGCGTTATCGCGACGCAAGGCGTCCGCGCCGGTGCGAACCACGCCACGCGACGCGCCGGCGGGAATCCGCATCGCATCGAAGGTCACGGTGGCAGTGCCGTTGGCACTCAGGCCGACCGACCGTGTCTGCACCTGGCGGCCATTCACCTCGAGCGTGACAGCGCGCCTCGCCACCGAATCCGCGCTCCGATTGGCGAGCCGGGCGGCGACGACCACCTGCGCGCGGTCGCCACCGGCGTCGTGGCGGACGTCCACGCCAGTGATGGCCACGTCGGCCGTCGCGCTGTCTCCCACGTCGATCTGCGTGAGCGTGGCGCCGGCGCTCAGGCGCGGCATCCGACGTCCCGCCCACCCGGTGCGCTGCGCATCGGAGATGAGCACCACCTCGCGACGCGGCCGCGCTGTGTCGCCCAGAATCTGGCCCGCCAGCCGTAACGCCGCGCCGTACCGTGTCGTGCCGGCCGTTGGGTGCACGCTGTCGATAGCCGACACGAGCACGGCCTTGTCGCCGGTGAGCGGACTGGCGGCGCTCGCCGTGCCCGCGAAATAGACCACGGCGGCGCGATCACCACCGCTCATGCCCGTCACCACGTGCCGAGCTGCCGCCACCGCACGCGCCCACCGATCACCGTAGTCCATGCTGTACGAGCGGTCGAGCAGGATCACGATGTCGCGCGCCCGGCCGGAGCCGGCGACCGCCGATGCCCCAGCACGCGCGAGAAACGGCCGCGCGAACGCCAGCACCAGCAGCACGACCGCCAGGCAGCGCAGCACAAGCAGGAGCCAGTGCCGGATCCGCTGCCGGCGCACCGCCTGATACGGAATGCGCTCCAAGAACATGAGCGAGGGGAAGAACACGACGTCCTTCCGCTCCCTGTGCATCAGGTGCACGAGCACTGGTATGGCGAGCGCGCCGAGTCCGAGCAGCAACCAGGGAGAGAGCAGGCTCATCAGCGCACCCGCCCGCGTCGCTGCCGCTTGCTCAGAAAATCGAACAGCGCGACATCGAGCGGCCACGACGTATCGAACATCGCGTAGTCCATCCCCTGCTCACCTAAGCGCCGGCCCAGCTCGGCCACATGCGCGCGGATCAGGGCGCGATAGGGCTCGCGCAGGTACTCCGGCACGATGGGGCGCCGCTCGTGCGTCTCCACATCCTCGAACGTGCCGGGCCCGTCGAATGGAAATTCCAGCTCGGCGGGGTCGAGCAGATGGATGACCATCACGTCGTTGCCGCGCTGCCGCAGATGCCGGAGCGCATCGAGCACGATGTCCGGCTCGGCGTACAGATCGGACATGAGCAGGATCATGCTGCGGCGGCGGAAGTGCTCGGCAAGCTTGCGCAGCGGCGCCTCGAGCTGTCCGGCGCGCTCGGCGCGGGCGCGCGCCAGACACGTGAGCACCGCGGAGAGGTGCTTGGCCGACGGCGGCACGACCTCCACGATATCCGCGTCGAAGGTGACGAGCCCCACCCGGTCGCGCTGACCGTGCGAGAAGTAGGCGAGGCAAGCGGCGAGGAAGCGGGCGTAGTCCAACTTGCTCACCGGACCGCTGCCGTAGCGCATGGAGGCTGACACATCCAACAGCACGCTGAAGTTGGTGTTGGTGTCCGCCTCGAACTCCTTGATGTAGAACCGATCCGTGCGCGCGTACAGGCGCCAGTCGATGCGGCGCGTGTCGTCGCCGGGCATGTACGCCCGGTGCTCGGCGAAGTCCAGCGACATGCCGAGGTGCGGCGAGTGGTGCAGGCCGTTGATGAACCCCTCGACCACCGTGCGCGCGAGCAGCTCCAGATTCCCGATGCGGCTCAGCACCACCGGATCGAGAAAGGCCGCCGGCGCGGCAGCCGCCCCGCTGGTGCCGCCATCGGGCTCCATCGCCTGCTCCCGCCTGCCGCCGCGCCACTCCGCCATTACATCCCGCTCCTGGGCGGCTGGACGCGCTCGAGCAGGTGATCGATCAGCTGATCGCTCGTCACACGCTCCGATTGCGCGTGGAAGTTGAGCAGCACGCGATGCCGCAGCACCGGATGCGCCAGCGCACGCACATCCTCGAAGCTCACATGATAGCGCCCGCGCATGAGCGCCCTGGCCTTGCCGCCCAGCACGAGGTACTGCGCCGCACGCGTGCTGGCGCCGTAGGAGACCCACTTGTGTACGAGCTCGGGGGCATCCGCCGCTACCGGGCGGGATGCGCGCGCCAGGGCGACCGCGTAGCGCGCGACCGGGTCGGAGATCGGCACGCGCCGTACGAGCTGCTGGAACGCGACGATGTCGCGCCCCGACACGGCGTGCGTGAACTGCGGGTTCTGTATCGCCGTCGTCGCGCGCACCACGTCCACCTCCTGCGGCTCGGTGAGGTAGTCGATGTTGACCTGGAACATGAACCGGTCGAGCTGCGCCTCGGGCAGCGGATACGTGCCCTCCAGCTCGATGGGGTTCTGCGTGGCGAAGACCGCGAAGGGTTCCGTGAGCTCGTACGTCGTGCCCTGCACCGTCACGCGGTGCTCCTGCATGGCCTCCAGCAGCGCCGACTGCGTTTTGGGCGGCGTGCGATTGATCTCATCGGCAAGCACGATGTTGGCGAAGATCGGCCCCGGGGTGAAGGCCATGCGCCGCTGCCCAGTGGCCGGATCATCCTGGATGATGTCCGTGCCCGTGATGTCACTCGGCATGAGATCGGGCGTGAACTGGATGCGCGAGAAGCGCAGGTCCAGCACGCGAGCCATGGTCTGGATGAGCAGCGTCTTGGCCAGCCCGGGGACGCCCACAACCAGACAGTTGCCGCCGGCGAAGAGTGCGATCATCGCCTGCTCGATCACGGCATCCTGCCCGATGATGAGCTTGCGGATCTCGGTCAGGATCTGGGCCGTGCCCGTACGCAGCCGATCCGCCAGCGCGATGTCGTCAGCGGACTCGAGTGCGACGTTCTCATCAGTGGTGGTTCCCACGAGCATCCTCGGTGTCGGGTGGTGTCTGGCGCGTTTCGGGGGGAGGTCGGTGGGGCAGCGCGTGAGAGCCGCGCACTGCCTCATATCAGTGTGTGAAGCCGTACATCAGATAGTTCACGCCGATCTTGTATGCCTCGTTGGTGAGCGGAATGGGAAGAAACCCTTCCGCCGACCACTGCCAGTAATCGCCGATGTCGTTGTTGGCGTTGGCGACGACCATCAACCGCTTGGTGGAATCGTTGTCCTCGTAGATCCCGTAGAACTCCGCCCTCCCCCGGTACCCGCTCATCTCCAACGACTGGACCCCGAAGAACGACTGGAACGCGGGGTTGGAGACGTCGAGCTGCACAAGGCGCCCCTCGGGGAGCACGCGCTGCATCTGCTCCACGAAGTTGTACCAGTGGCGCCGGATGCTGAAGTCGTCGACGATCAGGAAGCCGCCCTTGAGCAGGTATGCCCGCAGCGCCTTCACCTGCGCGTCGGTCTGTTGCCAGCAGCCAGGCTCGGAGAGATACGCGATAGGGTACTTCATGAGCGCCGGATCATCCTCATCCAGCACCATGCTGCTGTCCAACCGTGCGTCGAGCGTGGTGAGCTCGCTCATGATCTTCATGAGATTGCGGTCGGCCACCGGATAGTCGTGATGCCACCCCGGGCCCTCGTTGCTCCAGCACCGGAAATCCTCCCCGCCGTAGCGCAGCCGCACGAACGCGTAGCGGCCATCGTACGAGGGATTCGGCTCGACACTCGCGTCCCCCCGCATGCGGTATCGCTGCGCGGCCGCCGACGCGGCGGTCACCGCCAGGGCGACCAGCACATACCGGCGTTTCACTCTCATGGGACTCTCCCGGCGGGCGGAGGCCCGCCATGTTGCAGTTGCAGCAGCAGCGCCTGCGCCCGGTCGAAGTTGGGCGCCTGCTCCAGCGACAGGAAGACCGAACGCCGAGCGCCGGCCACGTCGCCGCCGTGGAACTGCGCCAGCGCGAGCTGGTAGAGCGCTTCGGCCCGATCGACCGGTGCGAGCGCGAGTACCGCGCGCCGTTCGCGTACCGCTCCGGGCCAGTTGCCGAGCGTGGCGTACAACCCGGCGAGCTGCTTGTGCACGTCGGCAGAGCCGGGCGAGATGTACATCGCGCCCTCCAGCGCCTGCGCGGCGCTCGCCGTATCTCCCGTCTTCTGCAGCAGTGCGGCGAGCTCCAGATGGGCGTCATACTGCGTATCGTTCGTGCGGACGATCGTCTTGAGCGCCGCGATGGCCGCCGCGGTGTCGCCCCGCTGCTCGTCGAGCTGGCTCAGATACCAGTACGCGCTCTTCCCCGCCGTATACTCGGGGAACATGGCTCTGGCCTGCTGGAAGAGGGTGAAGGCCTCGTCGCGCCGCCCCGCCGTGAACGCCGCCACCGCGCGCCGCATGCGATCCGCAAAGGGCCCATCTCCCGCGCGTTCGGCGGTGATCGCATCCGTGGAATCGCCGCGGAGGCGCAGGGCGTCCACGATGCCGAGCCGCTCGCCGAAGCGCTGTTGGAGGTAGGTGGCGAAGGTCTTGTCGAACGCATCCGGCGTTGTATGCAGGACACGGGCGAACACCTGCGGCGCGGTGAGACCGTCGCGGTACGCGCGGAGCATGCTCACCAGCGCCTGCGTACCATGGTCGCGCGCGATCAGCTCGCATACGAGCGACGCCTCGTAGTACGAATGGATGACCTGCTGCGGGTATCGCGGCCGCGTGAAGCCATCGTTCAGCCGGCTCACCGGCTCCAGCGCCCCGCCCTTGAGCGCCGCCAGGAAGTCGGGCGTCACGCGCTCTCCCCATCCGGGACGCGCGCGGCGTTCCTCGAACACCGACAGTCCCTCTGAGAACCAGCGCGGCACGCGGTGATCGCTCAGCCCCAGTGTGAACGCGTGCGCCAGCTCATGCCAGAAGGTTGAACCCCAGTTGAAGTCGCCCACCGGGCGCCCGAATGGCGAGTCCATAGCCAGCACATTGCCAAAGCTCACGCCCAACGCGCCGATGCCCGGGAGCCCCATGGTGCGGACGGAGAAATCGGCATGGCTGCGGTACATCTCCACACGTACGGCATCCGTGAGTTGGTAGCCGTAGCGCGCGGCGAGCGAGTCGTAGGCGGCCCGCGCCAGGTCGCGCAGGTAGAGCGCGATGACGTCGGCGTCTTTCTTCTCGATCATGAACACGAAGTGCGGGACGCGCACCTCCGTGTACTGCGAGAAGGTATCGAGCAGGTCGAGCGTATTCTTGATCTGCACGTCGTAGGGATCGCCGGCGAATGCTCGGCTGAGATCGCGCCGCCCTTCGCCGATCCGCCCCGTGCGCAGCAGATTGAGGCCAAGCACGCCGTACGCATCCCAGGAGGTGGAATCACGCGCCACACCCTGGCGGGCGAAGTCCGTGGCCTGAGCATATAGGCGGTTGCGCGCCATCACCCGGCCCATGATGGCGGAGAACTCGCCGTCGTGCGGATTGCGCGCCAGCGCTCGCTGGCGCGCGCTGTCGAAGCCCGCCGAATCGCCCTGCAGCCAGTGCGCGGCCGCAACCATTGCCAACGCATCGGAGGACGCCGAATCTACCGCCAGCGCCTTCGCTGCGGCGCCGATGGCGCCCGGATAGTCCTCGGTGTCGAGCAGGAGCTGCGCCAGAAACGTCTGGGCGCTGGTGAGCCGCGGGTTGACAGCCAGCGCCTGCCGGAGCGTCGCCATGACGCCGGGCTGTCCGTCGTTGGCGAGCCGATGCGCGAGCGCGAGCAGCGCGCGCGGCTGCGAGGGGTTGCGCGAGAGCACCGCGGCGATTGCCGTCTGCGCGTCGGCGTCGTTGTGCTTGGCCAGGAAGAGATCAGCCTCCTGCAGGCGCGGCTCCAGCGCCGTGCTGTCGCGCGCGATCGCCTCGTCGAACGCCTTGATGGCGTCCTTGAACAGCTCCGGTTGCTCGGCGCCCAGGTAACGGCACGCGATCCCCACAGCGGTCAACTCCGCGGCGGTGAGCTGCGCGTGGCGCGCGTTGTACACGTCGATGAAGTGCTCGAAGATGGGACGCGCCGCGCTCCGCTGTCCGCGCATCCAGTGGATGACGCCCAGCTCCACGCTGGCCGTCAGGCTGTCGCTCGCACCACCCCGCACTGCGGCGGTGAACGCCCGTTGCGCGGCATCGAGTTGCCCGCGGACGAGGAGAATCCGGCCGAGCGAGCCTTGCAGTTGCACGCCGTCCGGCGCGGTGACCAAGGTGCGTGCCGCGCGCTCCGCCTCGTCCAACCGGCCGACTTCGAGCAGCGCGCGCAGCAGCCCGCGGCGGCTGGCGACGGAAGCGTTCGGCCGCCGGGAGAGGCTCGTGAATTCCTTGATGGCCGCGTCATACTGTCCCGTTTGATACGCCGCCTGCGCATGATGGAGCGCGCCAGCGTCGTCCTGCGCACGCGCGCAGCTCCACGCGCCACTCGCGCAGAGCATCAGCAGCGCAGCGAGCCGCGGCGCGCGCCTCACGGCACCCCTCCGCTGTCCGGCTTGATCGCCTGGTTCGTGGTGGCCAGGTCGAGCAACAGCGCCTCCATGGCATGCTCGTACGCCGTGGAATCCATCGAGGCCTTGCGCCGGCGCAACGCATCGATCTTCGCCTCCAGCGAGTCCTTGTGCTGCACGAGCGCGGCCACGCGTGGATCGTGGGAGGCCGCGACGGTCGTCGCGGCCGCACCGCCGCCCAGAAAGAGGCGCGACGACAGTCCACCGTCCGGCGTGCGCGCGCCCGGAGTGCCGGTGCCCTTCCCGTCGCCGTTGTCGTCCAGCATCGCATGCTCGGTCTGCAGCTCGTTCCCCGCGTGGTAATCGCGCATCACTTCGCGGCGTGCGTACGTGAACGCCTCGAGCAGCGAGACGCGCCCGTCCTTGTCCGCATCCGCGCCGTCTCCGGCGTAGGCGTCAACGAAGGGCGCGGCGAATCGCGTCTCGTTGCGCTCGTGCACCGACGAGGTGGCGGTGATAATGGCGCGGTTCTTGGCCGAGAGCGCCGGCACGAAATCGGCGCTGGCGCTCGCGGCATTCACGAAGGCCACGCGCTGCGCGCGGAGCGGCTTCAGCAACCGCGCGAAATCGGCGGCGGTCATGTCCGGACCCGGCAGGTTGAAGCGCGACTGCTCGCTCTGCGCACTGCCGTGGCCGATGAGCAGGACGAACACCAGATCGCCCGGCTTCGCGGTTGCGGCAATGTGGGCAAACGCCTTCTGCACGCCCGCACGTGTAGAGAGGCCCCGGATGTGCTGCGGGTCGCGCGCGGGGTTCTCCGCCAGGAAGACGATGGCGCTGTCCGGCACCCCGTACTTCGTGTGCGCCGCGTTGGCCATGCGCATCCCCTCCTGGTAGAACTCCTGCGTGTACTCCGGTGCGCCACCCACACCCGCAATGATCAGCACGTAGCTCATCGGCACGGGAGCTTGGGCCGCCGCGAACGCTGCACACAACATCGCTGCCGCCGCGAGCATCAGACCCACCCCCGCGCGCGGCGGTAGCCCCACTCCCCGACGAGAAGCCCGAGCAGCACGATGAGCAGGATCGGCATGTCCCATAAATCCAGTCGCTGCACCACCGTGTTCCCGCTCGCGGAATAGACCAGGTCGTTCGCCAACGCGCCTGCGTTGGCGGCTGTGTAGTACCGTCCGCCCGTCTCCTCGGCGATGCGGCGGAGCAGCGCGGCATGCTGCTCCGCGCCGAAGGCCTCGGTCGCGATATCGCCCACCCGCACGAAGGTGGGATCGCTCATCACCGTATCGGTACGCGAGCGAGCCGTCACCTGCACGCGATAGACGCCGGGCACGGACGGCGTAAATGCCGCATGATACGCGCCATCCCGTGTCACGGACCACTCCAGCGGCAGTTGCCTCACGGAGTCCTCCGGCCCGTGGATGGCGGCGGTCACCTGGGCGCTGTTGAGCGCCAGATACTGCTTGTCGGTCACCTGCGCGTTCAGCTGCACCGGCTCGCCCGGGGCGGTCTGATCGGTGGCAGTGGTGACGGTCACGCGCCCCGGCACATCGCTCACCAGCCACCGCAGCATCTGACGCCAGAAGGTGCGGTAGGTGGGGTCGCCGACGGGGACCTTGGCATCCATCTGCCACTGCCATGAGTCTTGGATGGGAAAGGCGAACGCCTTCCCATGGCCGTAGCGCTGATACGCCAGCACGATGCCGTGGTCGTGAGAGCCGGGCGCGGTGCCGGTGAGCAGTGTCGTAGCGCCGGGCTTCGCGCGCGTCACCTGGTTCATGCTCGTCACCACCGGCATGTGCTTCCAGCGTGCGGCGGAGGCCGTGTCGCTCCCGGCGACGAGCATGGCCGCCGCGGCCGCGCCGGCGGGCGTGAGAGAGACCTGCACCTGATGGAACGCCGGCTTCCCGTTGCGATCGGCCGGGAGCTGCACGGGAAGGACGTCGGCCAGGGGCGTGCCCGCGTACCCGCCCTCGGCGAACGACTTGCGCCCGCCGAGCATGAGGAGGCCGCCGCCGCGCTGGCTCACGAAATCGGCGATCATGCGCAGCTGGTCGAGCGTGAAGAAGCTTGCCTCGATGCTGCCCAGCACGATGCCGCGATACGCGTACAGCTCTTCACGCGTGCGTGGGAAGCCGGCCACGAGCTCGAGGCTGTCGTCCACGCCCAGCCGCAGAAAGCGATCCTTGGCCGTGCGCAGCATGGTCACGAGCTGAAGATTCGGATCCTGATCCACCGCCATGCGCACGAATTTCAGCTCAAAGCGCGGCTCGCCCTCGATATAGAGAATCTTGTCCCGCCGGTTGCGCACGGCTACCAGCACGGAGCGCGCGTTGTTCCGCGTGACCATCTCGCCCGCCTCCGGCGCGATGCGGAAGGTCAGGAGGTGCGCACCGGGCGTGCTGGTGGGGATGCGCACACGCGCCGTGGTCACCTCGCCGCCGGACGGGAGCGTGATGGACTTTCTGTTCACGATGTGGCCGCTGTCCTCCGCCACCAACTGCACGGTGCGCCCGCCGAATCCCCGCTGTGCGATCTCGATGCTCACCACCAGCGACGCGCCTTCGAGCACCTCGCGCGGCGCATCCACCCGGCGCACCTCGATGTCCCTGGCCCAGTGCTCCTGCCCCATGCCGACGGTGAACACGGGCAGTCGCCGCGCATTGAGTGAGAGCAGCGTCTGCGTGAGCGAGTCGGACGCATTGTCGGCGCCGTCGCTCACGAGGACGAGTCCCGCGACCGGCACCCCGGCCAGCTCCTGGCGCACGCCGTCGAGCGCGGGCGCGATGCGTGTGCGCGTGCCATCGAACGCCAGATCCGCGAGACCGGTCACGCGGCTCCCGCCGTCGCTAAGGCGATAGAAGCGCACGACGAATTTCCGGGCGAGCGCGCGGTAGAGCGAGCCGTTGGAGCCCGCCAGGAGCGATCGCACCACGTCCGCTCGCGTACGCCCGTCCATGTCCGGCACGCGCATGCTTCGCGAATCGTCGACAACCACGCCCACGACGTTACGCTGCGGCACAGCGGTGGAGACGAGCAGCGCCGGATGCAGCAGGAGTACCGCCAGCAGCACCACCGCCAATGTGCGGATCCCGCCCAGCCACCAGCGGTCGCGCACCGCGCGGCGTGCACGCATGCGAACGGACGTGAACACCGCCGCCAGCGACACCGCCGCAGCCACCACCACCACGAGGCGCACGAGCCAGGACGCATCGAACACGACCCTGCCCTGCTCGAAGACGATGGGGCGGTACTTGAAGAAGAATTGGAAGAGTGCGTCCACGCCCGATCCCCGGTCCGCGTGCATCCACGGCAAACGCCGCCATCCAACCTATACATCAAGTACGTGGATGATGACAGCGGCGCTGGCGGACGGGGCATGACTGCCGTCCGCCAGCGCCGCGCCCCGACTGCGCGCCGGCTGTGACCGGCGCCGGGCGTAGCGGCACTCAGTGCCGAGTTGCGGCCAGCTCAGCGGGCGCGACCACCCGGATCATCCCCATGGCACCCTTTTCCGCGTCCGCGAAGCTGTGGGTGACGAAGGCATATGTTCCTGCGCCGCTCGCATCTGAATCGAACACGGTCTCGAACACCGCCCCGCCGCCAGCCGGTACCATGTAGGTCTGCACGCCACGCAGCGCGTGGGCCGGGTCGCCGTCGGGGTACACGCGGTCGAAGATCGCGCCGACGATATGGAAGTCGCTGTTCAGGTTGGGGCCCGCATTCACCACGAAGAAGCGCACGCGGTCGCCCACCTTCACGGTGAGCGGATGGGCCTTGTACTGAAAGGCGCGGCCATTGAACACGACGTAGCTCGGCACCTTCTCCATGGCCTCCTTCCAGTCGGGCGCGACGGGCGGCGATGCGGGGCTCTCGGGATGCGCGCTCGCACCCGGTTGTCCGTCGCCCTGCTCCGGCTGTCCATGCCGCATCTGTCCGTGAGCTTCGCTCGCGTCTTTCGTATAGAACTCGCTCTGCACCAGCACGAATTCCTTGTCGGCCTTGGTCCCCCAGCCATCGCGGGGATCCACGATCATCGCGAAGTACATCCCTTGCATCATGTGCATGAGCATGGGCGGCGTGCCGCAGTGCACCAGGAACGCCCCGGGCTCGGTGGGCGTGAAGGTGAAGCTGACCGAATCATGCGGCATGATTTCGCGGTATGCGATGTTCGGCGGAATGCGGGCCGCGTGGAAGTCGATGGAATGCGGCATCCGCGTCTGGTTCACCACGGTCACATGTACCTTGTCGCCCACGCGTGCACGGAGAATGGGGCCAGGCACGGTGCCGCCGAACGTCCACGCCTGGTACGTCGCGCCGTCGGCAATGTGGATGGTCGTGTCCTCGATGGGAATCCGGAACTCCTTCACCTCGGCGGGAGAGACGGGCGCGAGCGCGGCGTCGTAGGCAGGCGTGGTGGCCCGCGCGCTGCGGCCGAAGTCGATGCGCTCAACGGTTGGGGTGTGGCGGGCTCCGAGCGTGATCGCCACGCCGATGCCGATCGCCGCCAGCGTGGCAAGAGGGACGGCGATGCGTGGAACCAGCCGCTTGATCGTGAGCATGTGACTCTCCGGGTGGTACAGGCTGTGTGGTGCTGCCTCAGTGTCCGGAAGCTAGGCTCGCTCGTGCGCCGGATCAGTCGGGAGAAGGTGGAAACTTTGTGGTCGCAATCCGCAGCGTCGGGTCGGCATCCCGCCGACGCCGTGTCAGGGATTCCTTTGCGGTGGCGCACTGCCGGCTGCGATGATTGATTCCGCGTGTGCTCACTCTGATCCTGCGGGGCGATTCATGGACGTGCTCGAGCTGCTGCGGCAGCTTCCAATCTTTTCGGAGCTCGATGACGCGGCACTGGCGCGGCTGGCGGAGCGGTGTGTCCCACGCACCGTGGGCGCGGGTCACGTGCTGTTCACCGCCGGTGCGGAGTGCCGCGGCCTTTACATCATCGAGAGCGGGCGCGTACGGATCTTCCGCGTGAGCCCGGACGGACGCGAGCAGGTGCTGCATGTGGAAGGGCCCGGCCGCCCCGTGGCGGAATTACCGCTCTTCGACGGCGGTGCCTATCCCGCCTCGGCCATCACGCTCGACCCTTCGCGGCTCGTCTTCCTCCCGCGCGCGGACTTCGAGCATCTCTATCGCACGCACCCCGACATTGCGCAGGCTGTGATCCGTGGACTGGGCAAGCGGCTGCGGCATCTCGTGCAGGTGGCTGAGACGCTGGCCTTTCGCGATGTGGCGGCGCGCCTGGCGATGCTGCTGGCGGACTACGCCGAGCAGCGGGGGACGCGCACGAGCGAGGGCGTGGAGCTGCGGCTCGATCGCACCCAGGAGGAGCTGGCATTGGAGATCGGGACCGCACGCGAATCGGTGTCGCGCGCCATGAAGCAACTTCGCCGCCGCGGGCTCATCCAATCGCTCGGTAGTGGCCGCGTACGCATTCCGGATGTCGCGCGGCTTCGGACGCTGACGCGGAGCGGATAGCATCCGCCGCCCGCGTAGCGACCGGCGCGCGCTGAGACATCCGTCACATCCCGCCAGGCTCAGGCGCACTACCCTTCGCTCGTAAGGAGGGAGGAGTTGCGCATGAGCGATCGCTTCAACAATTCCGAGACGTGCACATCGCCGCCCGCACCAGGCGCACCTGTCGCATCCGGCCCGGATGCAGAGCTCGACGACGCTGCGGTTCGCGCCGCGCTGGCCCAGGTGCCCTACCCGGGGTTGCGCCGCGACCTGGTGTCGTTCGGGATGGTGTCGCACGTGAGTGTGTGCGGGACACAGGTGAAGGTGGAGCTCGCGCTCAGCACGCGCGACTCGAGCATCCCGCCACGCTTGCACGCCGCCGTCTCCGAGAAGCTGCGCTCGATCGGCGCCACGCTCGTCTCCGTGATCATCCGCGAGCCCGCACCGGCCCCTCACCCGGGCAGGAAAGGCACGCCCGATCCGTGGGCCGACCAAGTGCGCCTGACAACCGTGCGCCACGCGATCGCGGTGGGCGCCGGTAAGGGCGGCGTGGGCAAGAGCACAGTGGCCGTCAACCTGGCACTCGCCCTCGCGGACGACGGCCTGCGCGTGGGGTTGCTCGACGCGGACATCTACGGCCCGAGTGTGCCCATCCTGCTCGGGATCGAAGACGGGGCACGGCGCGTGCGCGCCACGCCGGAGAAAGCGATCCTGCCGCTGGAGGTGCACGGCCTTCCGCTCATCAGTTTCGGCTTCTTTCTGGGCGAGGGTTCGCCGGCCATCTGGCGCGGACCGATGGTGTCGAAGGCGGTCAAGCAGTTCGCGCGCGGCGTCCTCTGGCCCGCGCTGGACATCCTTGTCGTGGACCTTCCGCCGGGCACGGGCGATGTGCCGCTGAGCCTGGCGCAGTCCATCCAACTCTCGGGCGCGGTGATCGTCACCCAGCCGCGGCGACTCGCCGCCGTGGAAGCCTGTAAGGCCGGGGAGATGTTCACCACACTGGAGGTGCCGGTGCTGGGTGTGGTGGAGAACATGACGGGCGCCTTCGGCACGGGCGGCGGCGTGCGCGTGGCGAGCATCCTCGATGTCCCGCTGCTGGGCAGCGTGCCCTTCGACGCGGCGGTGATCGCCGAGGGCGATGTGGGCGAACCGCCTGTGCGTACGCGGCCGGAGAGCGCGTTCGCCCGCAGCTTCGCCACGATCGCACGCCAGGTGGCCACGGCGCTCGGCTGGCAGCATGTGGAGGCCGGAGCGGCATCGTGACGACCCGCGCGGCCTCAGGCGTGGCGCCCGTATCCACCGCCCCCGCGGCGTCGCCGGATGCGCGCTCCATGACGGCGATGCCCGGCCGCCCCGCTGCGCCGGGCATTCCGGCAGGCGGCGGACTGACGCCCGCGCCCGGTGCGTCACTCCGGCTGCCCGGCGAGCATTTCGCCGCAGCGCTCGGATTTCTCGTGCTCGGTATGGTGGGGGTAGTGTGGGTGGCCTCGCCGCTGGCACAGGGCATCTACCTGTCACCGCACGTGGCCGGCGTCACGCATCTCTTCACCCTGGGCTGGCTCACCACCACGATCTTCGGCGCCACGTATCAACTCCTCCCGGTGGCGCTCGGCGCCCCGGTGCACTCGGAGCGTATGGGCCACGCCAGCTTTGCCGCCTTTGTGCCCGGCGTGGTGCTCTTCGCGCTCGGGGTGATGCGCAGCGCATCCGCGCTGCGCAACGTGGGCATCGCGCTGCTCGCCACCGGCATCGTGCTGCTTGTGACCAACGTCGCGCTCTCGCTGCCCAAGGCCACGCGGCGCGATGTCACCTGGGGCGCGATGGGAATCGCCGTCGCGTTTCTCTCGCTCACACTCGTGCTGGGTGCGCTCCTCGCGCACAACCTCAGCACCGGTGTGCTGGGGGGAGCTCGGCTGCACGTGCTCGCCACGCATCTGCACGTGGCGCTGCTCGGCTGGGTGTTCGTGATGATCGTCGGCATGTCGCACCGGTTGCTGCCGATGTTCCTGGTGGCACATGGCGCCGACACCAGATGGACTCGGCGGTCGCTGGCCCTGCTCGTTCCCGGTGTGCTGATGCTGGCCGCCGGGCTGGCATCGAGCGTCGGCGTGCTCGACTGGCTGGGATTCGCCTGCGTCGAGGGAGGCGTAGCGTGTTTCCTCATCCAGGCGCGGAGTTTCTTCCGCTCGCGAGTGCGTCGGCGTCTCGACGCCGGCCTCACCCACGCCGCCGCGGCGCTGGGTGTGCTTGGCGTGACAGCGCTCCTGGCACCCGTGGTGCTGGCGCTTGGCTTCGGGCACCGGCGACTCGACACCATCTACATCGCGCTCGGCGTGCTCGGCGCGTTGGCGCCCTATGTGATGGGGCTCTTCTACAAGATCGTCCCCTTCCTCGCGTGGATCACGCGCTTCCGGAGTCGGATGGGGCGCGGACGCGTGCCTACCGTCGCGCAGTTGTACTCGGCACGTGTGGCGTTCGTGGAGCTCGGCCTCTACGGAAGCGGCCTCGCGGCGCTGGTGACCGGTATCGCCGCCGCGCAACCGATGATGGTGCGTGCTGGGGGCGCGCTGCTCCTCGCGGCGGTGCTGCTTTTCGCGGGGCAGATGATGCACGCGGCATGGGGCACGCCGCGGGAGGCGAGATCATGAGCGACACTTCGGCACGACCGGTACGCGCGTCGGACCGCGTGAGCGATGTGCTCGCACGCGACGAGCGCCTGGTCGAAGTGTTCGCGCGCCAGTCACCGCACTTTGCCAGGCTGCGAAATCCCGGGATGCGCCGAGTGATGGCGCGGCTGGTGAGCGTGGAGCAGGCGGCGCGCATCTGCGGCGCCGAGCCGTCGGCGCTGGTGCGCGAGCTCAATCGGGCGCTCGGCGTCGACGATGCGCTGCCCCACACGGCGGACGATGCGGCCGGCTCCATGCGCGATCACCAGCACGCGCTGCCGCCCGGCCTTCGCCCCGTGGAGCTCGACGTGCGCGAGGACCTCCGGCAGGGGCGCGAGCCGTTCTCCCGGATCATGGCGGCCGTGGGTGCGCTGCGCGCGGACGAGGCGCTCTGCCTGCGAGCGACGTTCGAGCCGGTGCCACTATTCGCCGTCATGCAGAAGCGCGGCTTCCAGCACCTGAGCGAGCAGGTGGACGCCGATGACTGGCGCGTGTGGTTTTACCGAGGCGGCGTCCGCACGACGCCGGAACAGGAGCCGCCTGCCTCCGCACCCGGCGAGCTGAGTGCTGGCGGCGCTACGGGCGAACCCGAGTCATCAGCCAATCCTGCATTCATGCCGGTGTGCGGCGCGGCCGAGGAGATCGTGCTCGACGTGCGCGGCATGGAGCCACCTGAGCCCATGCAGCGTACGCTCGAAGCCGCGGAGCGGCTCCAGGCCGACATGGTGCTCGTACACATCAATGTGCGGGTGCCGCATTTCCTGCTGCCCGTTCTCGATGAGCGTGGGTTCGACTACGAGATCTTCCAGCCGAGCCCCGACCGCGTGGTTGTGCGCATCTGGCGCGCCGCGCCGGGCACGCCCACGCAAGAGTCCCCCACCGGATGATGGCCGTCATCCGGCTAGAGCCCCCTTCACCATGAGGAACCATCTCGATGTCAGCATCGCCCACCCCCGTAGAGCTGGATGTCCGCCCGATTCCCCCGCGCGACAAGCACTCGACTATCTTCCGGACGTTCGACAGCCTGGCCCCCGGACAGTCGATGCTGCTCATCAACGATCACGACCCCGCGCCACTCCGTTACCAGCTGATGGCCGAGCGCTCGGGGCAGTTCGTCTGGAGTTATCAGGAGCAGGGGCCGGAGGTCTGGCGCGTGCAGATCGAGCGCACATAGTCGGGGAACCGAACAGCACATCCGAGGCTTCCGTGAGCGAAGGTCCCATTCGCATCGTCCTCGCCGACGACCACGCCGTCGTCCGCGCCGGTCTCAGAGCCGTCCTCGGCGCGGCGCGAGACATCGAGATCGTCGGTGAGGCCGATACGGGGCGCGAGGCGGTGGCGCTGGCGGCGAGCCTCAAGCCCGACGTCGTGATCATGGATCTCACGATGGGCGACATGGATGGCATGACGGCCACGAAGACGATCATCCAGGAGGGCCTTCCCACGCGCGTGCTCGTGCTCACCATGCACGCCGAGCAGGAGTACCTGGTGGAGATGCTGCAAGCCGGAGCATCGGGGTACGTGGTGAAGAGCGCCGCGGACCGTGATCTGATAGACGCGGTGCGCACCGTTGCCGGCGGCGAAGTGTACGTTCAACCCGCCGCCGCGCGCGTATTGGCGCGTGGCCTCGCACACCGGGACCCGAATGCCGAGGAGCGCTCCCGCTTCGAGAAGCTCACCGAGCGGGAGCGCAATGTGCTGACGATGGTCGCACAGGGCTACACCGCGCCGGAGATCGGCGAGAAGCTCTACATCAGTCCCAAGACGGTGGACACGTACAAACAGCGCATCCACGAGAAGCTCGGCCTCACCCACCGTGCCGATTACGTGAAGCTCGCGCTACGGCTGGGGTTGCTCTCGCCCTGAAGCGAATGTTGGGGGCGTGAGCGGTGAGACAGTCGGTCAGTGGGTCAGAAGAAGCTCCAGAGTCGAGCGAGAGGAGAAAGGAGAAAGGAGAGAGGGACCGGCTCTTCGGGAGAGCCCTCACGCCGAGGCATTTCCTCCTTTCTCCTCTCTCCTCTCCTGCCGTTCCTGGCCCACTGACCCACTCTTAATCAGAACTCAATCTGTGCTCCGAGCTCGACCACCCGGTTGGGCGGGATGGAGAAGAACTCCGTGGCCGAGCGGGCGT
>DASUKA010000029.1:0-3168 GCA_036278935.1 Gemmatimonadaceae bacterium | reverse complement strand
CACGCCTCCGTGGATGGCAAGGAAATCCTGAAGGGCATTGACCTCACCGTGAACGCGGGGGAGATCCACGCGATCATGGGGCCGAACGGCTCGGGAAAGAGCACGCTCGCCCAGGTGCTCGCCGGCCACCCCTCGTATGAGGTCACCGGCGGCACGGTGCGCTACGACGGGAATGACCTGCTCGAGATGGAGCCGGAAGCGCGCGCGCAGGCAGGGCTCTTCCTTGCCTTTCAATATCCCGTGGAGATTCCCGGCGTGTCGAACGCGTACTTCCTCCGCTCGGCGTACAACGAGATCCGCAAGGCGCGTGGGGAAGAGGAAGTGGACCCGATCGAGTTTCTTGACATCATGGACCAGCGGCTCAAGCTGGTGGACATGAGCGAGGAGATGCTCAACCGGTCGGTGAACGCGGGCTTCTCGGGCGGCGAGAAGAAGCGGAACGAGATTCTGCAGATGGCCGTGCTCCAGCCCAAGCTCGCCATTCTCGACGAGACCGACTCCGGGCTCGACATCGACGCGCTCAAGATCGTGGCGCACGGGGTGAACACGCTCAAGCGGCCAGACAACGCCACCATCGTGGTGACGCACTACCAGCGACTGCTCAACTACATCGTGCCCGACGTCGTGCACGTGCTCGTGGCCGGCCGCATCGCCAAGTCCGGCGGCAAGGAGCTGGCGCTGGCGCTCGAGGATCGGGGCTACGACTGGGTGACCGAGGAGGCCGCGATCGCATGACGCCCGCCACGTTGGACGCCGGGGCGATGCAGGCCTACCTGGAAGACTTCGAGACGGCGATGCTGAACGGCGAGGGCGCCGACGAGCCGTCGTGGCTGCGGCCGGTGCGGCGCACGGCCATGGACCGCTTCGCGGCGCTCGGCTTCCCCACGCCCAAGATCGAGGACTGGCACTTCACGAGCGCCGCACCCATTGCGGACCGGACGTTCCGTCTGACGGAAGCAGCTCCCGCGGCGACAGCGGCGGATGTGGAGCGCGTCTCCTTCGGCGCGCCGGACTGGAGTCGCCTCGTCTTCGTGAATGGACGCTACGCGCCCGCGCTCTCGGCGACGGAACATCTGCCCGCCGGCGTGCGCGTGATCGATCTCGCACAGGCGCTGCGCGAGGACGCCGCGCTTCTCTCGGAGCATCTTACGGCGATCGCCGACTCCACGCACACCGCCTTCACCGCGCTGAACACCGCGTTCATGCGGCACGGGGCCGTCGTCCACATCGCGGCCAATCTGGAGCTGTCATCCCCCATCCATCTGTTGTTCATCACGGATGGCAGCGCGGCGGGCGGCGTGGCGCATCCGCGCAACCTGATCGTGGCCGACCACCACTCCAGCGCGACGATCATCGAGAGCTACGTGTCGCTCGGCGACACCGAGTACTTCACCAACGCCGTCACCGAGGTGGCGGTGGGCGATGGGGCGCAGCTCAGTCATTACAAGATGCAGCGCGAGAGCCCGCGCGCCTTCCATGTGGGCACCACCGAAGTCCGGCAGGAGCGTGACAGCCATTACGTGTCGTTCTCCTTTGCCACGGGCGCCGCGCTCTCGCGCACCAACATCTACACGACGCTCGCGGGCGCGGGGTGCGGCGCCACGCTCAACGGGCTGTACATGGGGAGCGGCCAGCAGCACGTGGACCACCAGACGCGCATCGAGCACGTGGCGCCCAGCTGCTTCAGCCGCGAGCTGTACAAGGGGATTCTGGACGACACCTCGCACGGCGTGTTCAACGGCAAGGTGTACGTGCACCCCGAAGCGCAGAAGACCGACGGCAAGCAGACGAACAACAACGTGCTCCTCTCCGAGCGCGCGCGGGTGGATACCAAGCCGCAACTCGAGATCTACGCCGACGACGTGAAATGCACGCACGGCGCGACGGTGGGCCGGCTGGATGAGGTGGCGCTCTTCTATATGAAGAGCCGCGGCATTGGCGCCGAGCACGCGCGCGCCCTCCTCACCTATGCCTTCGCCGCCGATGTGATCGAGCAGATCGACGTGGCGCCGGTGCGTGAGACGCTGGAGCGTCTCACTCTGGAGCGGTTTCTGTGATGAGGCGAGAGAGGAGAGAGGAGAAAGGAGAAAGGAGGAACGGCCGTGGGAGCGACGGCCTTCTCCTCAGGCGCTGGTCCCTTTCTCCTTTCTCCTCTCTCCTCTCTCGTCCTGCCTCCTCTCAGGCTTCTCATGCCTGATCTCACGGAGCTCTACCAGAGCATCATCCTCGACCACAACCGGCGGCCGCGGAACTTCCATGAGATGGAAGGGGCGGACCGGCGGTCGGAGGGGCACAATCCGCTCTGCGGGGACGAGCTCACGCTCTGGGTCCGCATGGACGGGGACGTCATTGCCGATGTGAGCTTCCTGGGAAAGGGGTGCGCCATCTCCAAGGCGTCGGCGTCGTGCATGACGGTAGCGGTGAAGGGGAAGACGCGCGCCGAGGCGGAAGCGCTGTTCGCGCGTTTTCACGCGATGGTCACAGGAACGCACGGCGAGAACGAAACGCCAGCCGTGGAGTCCACCGCGTCCATGGGAAGTCTGGCGGCGTTCGCCGGCGTGGCGCAGTTCCCCATCCGCGTGAAGTGCGCGAGCCTCGCCTGGCACACGCTGCGATCCGCGCTCGCCGATGCGGGCGGCACGGTGACCACGGAGTGAGCGGCGTGCAGGGAGGGAGCGGGTGGCACATGGCCGGCGGCGCGCCACCCGACGAGCGCGGCTTCGAGCTGGTGGCGCGAACGGAGGATGTGCCGGAGGGCGCGCTGCTGGGCGTGGTGACGAGCACCGGCGAGCGCATCTGTCTCATCAACTGCAACGGCGAGCTCTACGCGGTGCGCAACAACTGTACGCACCAGGACTTTCCCATGGAGGACGGGGTGCTGCTGAGCGATGATGGCTGCACGATCGAGTGCGCCTGGCACGGTGCACGCTTCGACTGCGCGACCGGCGCGGTGAAGCGGTGGCCGGCGGAAGATCCGCTTCCCGTCTACGAACTGCGCGTGGAAGACGGCGGCATCTACGTGGGGGCGCGGAAGCCATGACCGCGCTCGCCCCTCGCGGCGACTTTCCGCTCCTCGCCGCCGACCCCGAGCTGGTCTACCTCGACTCGGCCGCCACCACGCAGAAGCCGCGCGCGGTGCTGGACGCCATGACGCGGTACTACGAGCAC
>DASUKA010000028.1:0-4015 GCA_036278935.1 Gemmatimonadaceae bacterium | reverse complement strand
ACGCGGGCTCCCTTGAAGCCTTTGGAGGGTTGCGATGAAGCAGTCGCTGGTCTCACGAGGTTGGTTGCCCTGGACCCTCCTGGCCGCTGTGTTCCTCGGGGCCTGTAGTAAGGACCTGCCGCCCGCGCCGCACGCGCTCGGCGACCTGCGCGACGGGGTCACGCCGGCCGAGTCGCTCGCCATCCTCAGTCAGGGAGATAGCACCCAGCCCGGGGATAGCACGACGACGAGCCCCACAGCGCTCCCCCTCACCGCTCCGCCCAGCGAGACATGTACCATCACTTGGACTGCGCCGAACAGTGTCGCGGGATGCAGTGCCCCCGTGCCCACCGTGGTGCCGGCGGTGCCGTGGCTGGCGCAGGACGGCGAAGCGCTCGGCGGTGATGAGATCGAGCAGCGCGACCCGATCAGCATTCACTTCGGGGCGCCCGTCAAGGGCCTCACGCTGACGAGCACGGGGGCGCTCAACTGCTCGGGCTCGCTCGGCATGCTCATCGGCTACCGGAACGGCGCCGAGGTGGCCGAGGCTCCGAACGCACTGACGGACCCGGCCGACTGCGGGTCGGACGACGTGACGTTCGGCGTAACGGGGCAGTTCCCCGCGGGGGATGTGATCGACAGCCTGGTGATCGTGGGGGTGGACCCGTGGACGTTCCCGGTATCCAACCTCACGGGCCGCGCGTTATTGCGGTATACGCTCACGTATCAGCCGACGCCGGACTCCACGTCCGTGGTGATTACTTCGGTGCAAACGGCCAATCAGGGCAGCTTCACGACGCTGTCGAGCGAACGCACGATCACGATGACGGCCACGACCGTCCCTGCCTCGCTCGCGGACAGCGTCCGGTGGACGGTGACCGATTTTGCCGCGGACGAGGTCCCGGCCGTCCCGCCGGACTCGGCCTCGCTCGCTCAGGGGGCCACGATCAGTTGGCAGGTACCGAAGCAGAATGCCTCGCGGTGGGGCGCGTTCAAGCACCCGGGCACTCTGCCGCAGAAATCGCTGGCGTATGTCATCGGGGCGTCCGTGACCGACGCCACCGGGACGACGGTCCATTCCACGCCCGATACGGTGAAGCAGGACGAGATCGATACCATGCGAGAGGAGTATATCGAGCTCGGGCGGGCCACAGTGCCGACACGCACGAAGTTCGGCACGGCGACCTCCACGCACTTCTCGGCAACGGAGTTGAATCACGCCGACTACTCAGTCTACATCGCGGAGCCGGTGCTCCTGACGGGGCTGGAGGCCCTCCGGGCGGAGATGGGCGTCGTGCTTGGGCAGGAGACTGCGTTGACTGTGACGAGCGGGTACCGCAATCCCGTGCATCACAGCATTCACGAACACGCACGGTCCCACGAGAGCAGGCACCAATACGGCGTGGCCGCGGATATCCGGATCACTGATCACGCAGTACCTGCTGAGATGTTCTTCCGCCTCCTTCATAAGGAGGCCAAGAATCCTACGGTTGGCGCGTGCTTCGAGCCCGAGAAGTCGATTCGCGGGGGGAGTCTCACCCATAGCCTGGATCACGCCCACGTCGACTGGCGCGGACGCTGCCCCAAGAACTGGTGAGATCATGATGAATCGTGCATTTCGCTCTACGCTTTTCGCGCTTGCAGCTCTGGCACTCGGGGGATCGTCGCTCCCCGCTCAGACACCGGCCGACTCCATTGCCGCCTGGACAGCGACGGTCGAGAGCGGTACCCTGGTTCAGAAGGTCGCCGCGGCCGCGTCCCTCGCCCAAGTCCCGCTCTCGGAGCTGCCGCCCGCTACTCGGTCAGCTCTCACCGCCGAACTTGAGCGCGTGAACAACGCTTTGCTGAACGACCAGCCGATCGAGGGAGCGACGGACCTGGGCTCCGAGGACTTCGGCGAGTACTACTTGGATCTGGCGACGACGGTGGCGCAATTCAACACGGCAGAGGCGAACCGCGCGATGATTCTGTCGGCCGGCGTCTCGCTCGGCACCGAACGCCGCGCGGCGGAGTTGGGCGACGAGGCCGTGCCAGTGCTCGCGGACATGATTGATCATCACTACGAGGCCGATGGTGCGCTGGAAACGTTGGGGCTCGCTTGGTTCTGGAGCGATAGCACCGGGGGATCGCTGTCCGATGCGTCCCGCCTCACCATCATCCGGCGCCTCGCCGAAGGGACGCACTCGGATAGCTTCGATATCCGCCTTGGGACGGAGTCCGCACTCGCATGGATCCGGGATCCCGCGTTTCTGCCGCTCGCGGGCGCCTTCGAAGCAGCCACGGTGGGCCCGGCACCAATCGTCGCCCGCTTGGTCCGCATCGAAGCGATCCCCGCGCTCGACAGTGCTGCCGCGCCGCTCACGCGAGTGCAGCGGCTGGTCAAGACCGGCCGCATCCTGCACCTCCTCTGCGGCGCGCCGGACCACGCGCCGCCCTCCGCCACCTGTGCAGCGCTCACCGCGCAACTGGACAGCGCGAGCGACCTCTTGGCGCTCAACACGCTCGACGAGGCAGTGATCCACCTCAATCGTCTGGCAGCCAGCGTGGGCACCGCCGTGAGCGCTGGCGAGCTGACGGCCGACGATAGCATCTTCATCGCGGGCGGCGCGCACGAAGTGGCGTCCACGGTGCCGGCCGTCGCGCCCTGGTCACCCGGCGTCGCGTATGCCGTGGGCGACTCGGCCTCCTATAACGGCCTCTACTATCAATGCCGCCAGGCCCACACGGCGCAGGTGGGCTGGGAACCACCAAACGTCTACGCCCTCTGGGCCCGCATCGCGGCGGGCCAGACCTGGGCCCCGCAGGTGCTCTACGCCGTGGGCGATGAGGTCGTCTACCAGGGCGTGCGCTACCGGGCGATCCAGGCGCAGCAGTCCCAGCCGGGCTGGGAGCCGCCGAACGTGCCGGCGCTCTGGGCGCGCGCGCCGTGAGGATCGCTCACCCGAACGCTGTGCACGCTGAGATCTTCACGGCGTAATCCTGCCGTTCGTGTTGTTGTCGCTCGCGCGGCCGGAGCGTGGTATGCGCCGCGCTTGCCTACGGGGTAACCTTGCGCGATCCCTTCGCATCCGTCGTTGCCGCCGGATGGTGCGCGGGAGCGCGATGCGGCGCACCGTGCGACGGATGGCGCCGGTGCGTGCGGTGCCGCCTGGGGTTCCAGCCGCGCTCGCGGTCCGCGCGGAAGGCCACCGGCATGGCGATCACCTGCTCCGGGTCATCCACCACCGCGAGCGAGGCGGCATCGCACAGGTCGGCGCGCACATCCTCGATGATGGTGGCCGAATGGCGTGACCGGGGCGCGTGCACGCGGTTGGTGAGCAGGATGACGAACATCTGCCGGTCGGGGTCGATCCAGAGCGAGGTGCCGGTGTAGCCCACGTGGCCGAACGCGTCCTCTCCCAGATACTCGCCGGAGCCCCACTGCCCGTCGGCCATCGCCCAGCCCAATGCCTGGCTGCCGGCGGCCCGCGTGGTGAAACGGCGGACGGTGGAATCGCTCACGATGCGGATGCCGTGATACTCGCCGCCGTTGAGCATCATCTGCGCGAAGATGGCCAGGTCGGATGCGGTGCTGAAGAGACCGGCGTGGCCGGCCACGCCACCCAGCGCGTACGCGTTCTCGTCGTGCACTTCTCCTTGCAGCGGATAGCCGCGCGGTGGATTGACCTCCGTGGGGGCAGTGCGCGCCCACACGGAGCGCGCCGGGCGGAAGAAGGTGTTCCGCATGCCGAGCGGCTGAAACACATGTGTCTCGACGAACTGGTCGAGGGGCTCGTGGCTCACCGCCTGGACGATGAAGCCGAGGAGGTCGAAGCCGAGGTCGGAGTAAACGTAGCGCTCGCCCGGCGCATAGCGGAGCGGTGTGTCGAGCACATCCTGCCGCGCCTCGGCTGGCGAATCGGCAATGCGCCAGAGCGCGCGGTCGGGGGGGAGCCCGGACCGGTGCTCCAGGAGGAGCCGGATAGTCACACGCTCCTTGCCGCCGCCGGTGAAGGTGGGAAGGTAGCGCGCAACGGGGTCGTCGAGCGCGATCTTC
>DASUKA010000027.1:0-15301 GCA_036278935.1 Gemmatimonadaceae bacterium | reverse complement strand
TTGGCCGCGGCGTACGCGGTGCGCGTATCGAAGTGCCCGGCATCCATGTTGAAGATGCGCGTCCATGGTTTGATGCCCTTGGGCGTGACATTGGTCCACTGCGCGCCGCCATCCATCGTCACCTGGATGTTGCCGTCGTCCGTTCCCGCCCAGATCACGTTCGCGCTCCTCGGCGAAAGCGCCAGCGCGGTGATCGTCCCCTGCGGGCTCACCGTCACGTCGCTCGTATAGTGCGCGGCGGTCGTCGGCACCTGCCACTTTTGCCGAGCGAGGTCTGGGCTGATGCGCTTCCAGCTGTGCGCGTGGTCGGTGCTCTTCCACACGACGTTCGACACGTAGTAGAGCACGTTCGGGTTCACCGGCGACCAGGCGATGGGCATCGTGCGCACGTTCCGGTTGTACGTGTCGCCGTTCGGCCCCGCCGCACTCATGTCCGGGCCCACGTTGGTGGTCTGCCCCGTCTTGCGATTGTAGAGCGAGACGTTGGTGCGCGAGCTGCCGTACACGAGATCGGGGTTGTGTGGATCGGGCGCCGCCACGCCGTACTCCTGGATGTTCACCGGGTGCCAGTCGTGGAAGGTGATCTCGCCGTCCGCCGAGCGACTCTTCACGCATCCGGAGCCCGAGTCCTGCTGCCCGCCGCACACGCGGTACGGAAAGTCGTTGTCCGTGGTGACGTGATACATCGCGGCCGTGGGCTGGTTGTACCAGTTGCTCCAGCTCGCGCCGCGGTTGGCGGAGATCACCGCACCCTGGTCGGCCACCACGAAGAGGATGTTCGGGTTGTGCGGGTTGACCCACGCCTTCTGGTAGTCGTCGCCGCCCGGCGCGCCGCGCACGGCGCTCCACGTGACGCCGCCATCTTCGGTGCGCCACATGACCACCGAGCAGCTGTAGACGACGTTCGCGTTCGACGGGTCGACGACGATGGTCGGGAGATCGCCGCCGCCGATGCGCGCGAGGGGGCGCGTGTCGGGCTCGCGCCCCTGCACACCCGGGCCGTTCACCAGCGTCCAGTGCTCACCGGCATCGGTCGACTTGTAGAAGCCGATCGCGCCGCCGCCGAAGCCGGTGCGCCCCTGCGGCGTGGCGCCCGCCACCATCGCGTATACCACGTTCGGGTTGCTCGGTGCGATCGCGAGGTTCGCTTCCAGCACGCTCGGCAGTCCGTTGGTGAGCTTCTGCCACGTGGTGCCGCCGTCGATGGATTTGTAGATGCCGCCGTTGTCGCCGCCGAACGAGCCGCCCTCGCGGAAGCTCTCCTGCTGCTGCCAGAGCGAGGCGTACACGATGTTCGGGTTTGACGGATCGATGTGCACGTCGTTGGCGCTCGTGTATTGGTCCCGGTACAGCACCTTCTCGAACGTCTTCCCGCCATCGGTCGAGCGGAAGACGCCACGCTGCTCGTTGGGACCATACGGGTGGCCGAGCACGGCGACGAAGAGACGATTCGGGTTCGTCGGGTCGACGTCGACGGCGGCGATCATCTGGCTGTTGCGCAGCCCCAGATGCGTCCACGTCTTCCCCGCATCGGTCGACTTGTACATCCCGTCGCCCGTGGCGAGGTCGGGGCGGATGATGCCCGCGCCGCTCCCCACATAGATGGTGTTCGGATCGGACGGCGCCACCGCGATGGCGCCGATGGAGCCAGTGGGCTCCTTGTCGAACAGCGGGTGCCAGGTCGAGCCGTAATCCGTCGAGCGCCACACGCCGCCGTTGTCATAGCCCGCATAGAAGACGTTGGGCTCGCTCGCCACACCGGAGAGAGCGCGCGCACGTCCGGCTCGCGTGGGGCCGATCTCGCGCCAGTGCATGCCGGCGTAGAAGCTGCTGTCCACGGTGGACGGTGCGGCGGCCTGTGCGGCGGCCTGTGCGGCGGCCATCGGCGCCAGGGTGACGAACGATGCAGCCACCGCCACGAGGGCGAGCGCGGCCGGGGCGAGAGCGATGATGGAGCGGGAGAAACGGCGCATGGATCGACGCACGAGCACTGCCTCCGATGGACAGATCCGATGGGAGTGATGGGTACAGCGCGGAGAATATGACGAAGGGAGAGAGGGGGTGCCAGGCGGGACGGAGGGCGCCCGGAACAGCACGCGCATCTCTCAGCCTGCAATCCCCTTCACAGATCCAGCTCCCACGTCTGCCCCACCAGGTTGCGACCGAAGCTGCGATGCGGCGCTTCCTCCACCATCCGGAAGCCCGCCGCCTCGTAAATGCGTCGCGCCGAGATGAGCACGCTGTTGGTCCAGAGGGTAACGGTGTGATAGCCCGAGCGGCGCGCGAAGCGCGTGCACGCAGCCACCAGCCGGCGCCCGATGCCATGCCCCCGCGCGGAGGGCTCCACGAGCAGGAGACGCAGCTTCGCGACGCCCTCGCGCTCCGGGTGCCGCACCAGAAAGATCGAGCCGACGTTCGCGCCATCGAGCTCGGCGATCCAGCATCGTTCGCGGGTCGGGTCGACGTGCTCCGCGAAGTCCGCGACGATGCGCGCCACCAGCGCCTCGAACTGCGCGTTCCATCCGTACTCGCGCGCGTAGAGCGCGCCGTGGCGAGCGACGACCCACCCCAGATCGCCGGCGCGCGGACGGCGGAGGATCACGCGCGGTGCGCGGCCAGGTGTGGTGCTGTCGCGGCTCATCCCCGTCACGCCTCCCGCGCCGCGCGCACCGCACGGCGCATCACCGGCAGCAGCGGCACGAGCAGCAGCGCGTACACGCCGAGCGCGGCGGCCACGGAGGCGGGATCGTTCCCCGGGAGCACGCGGCCGAGACCCCAGATGGCCGCGAGGCACCACACGAGCGGAATGCACGCGCGCACCAGGGTGCGGCCCGGGTGGTCGATGCCGGCGGTGCGCATCACGAGTCCCACGATCATCACCCCGTACCCCGTCTGGGCCGCGAGGGCGGCGGCGGCCACGGCGCTCAGGCCGCCGCCGGTGTGCAGCGCCAGCAGAGAGAGCACAATCTCCAGAGCAACCGCGCCACCGGAGATCACGGGGAGCACGCGCTGCCGGTCCGCCGCTACCATCCCCACCGCGCCCAGACTGGCGAAGCCCGCGCTGACGCCGGTGAAGATGGCGATCCGCGCGGGCGCGATGGCCGCTGCATACCGCGGCAGCACGAGCATCACCGCCGGACCGATGAGCAGCGCGAACACGCCGAGCAACGGCGGGAAGAGCCGCGCAAAGGGAACCAATGTGCCGTGCAGATAGCTCCGCAGCGCCTCCGCGTGGCCGGCGTCCCGCGCATGCCCGTACACGTGCGGAAAGGTGACGGTGCGAACGACCCAGGCTGCCGTGCCGGCCAGCCCCGCAATCGATACCGCGAAGGCGTAGTAGCCGAGCATGCGCATGCCGCCCACGCCGGCGACGATCAACCGATCGGCCGTCGTGAGCGCGGTGCCGAGCAGCAACGTGGCGGCCACCGGGGTGCCAACGTGCAGTAGACGCTGCAGATGCACGCGTGAGAGCGCCGGCCGGTGTGGCACGCGCCGCGCCACGAGCAGCATCGGGATCACACACGCCACCACAAAGCCGGCAAACGCGCCGCGCAGCCCCCACACGAGCGCGGGGCCTGCGGTGAGCACGAGCTGCGCGGCGGCAGCAAGAATCTCGAAGCGCGCGGTGCGCCGCAGCTCGCCGCGCGCCCGCAGATACACCAGCCCGTATATCAACAGCTGCTCAGCCAGCACGGCAGCGGCAAAGGCACGCATGGCGAGCGCCGCGCGCCGATCGGACACAAGGAAGGAGGCGATGAGCGCGAGCAGTGCGAGCGCCGTGAACATCACCAGGCTGAAGCCGAGCGTGGTTCGGGCGGCCATTGCTTCGACCGGGCGTTGTGCCCCGCGTGCGGCATCGCCCTGTGTCACCTCGCGCTCCATCCCGCGACTCACCCCCAGTGCCGCGAGCGGCGCGTAGCGCGCCGCGATGCGGAACAGCTTCCACACCCCGAACGCCTCGGGCCCGAGGATGCTGGCCAGCACCAGCCCGCGCGCGGCGAGCAACGCTTCCGTCACCGCGCGCGATGCGCCGTAAAGCGCGATGCGCCGGACACGGCTGGAGCGCCGTGACGGCGAGGGCGTGTCCACGAGCGGGTCGGATTCGTCGTCGCCGGGCACCTCGGACGTGCCGGCGGTGTGGGGAGATGACAGCGTTACGCCCGTTCGCTCATCGCGCACGGAGAGTCTCTCCCGAGGGACCAGGTGCATTCGCGCCTCCCGCCTCCGCGGGCACGAAGCGCGCGATGGTGCGTCCGAGCACACTCAGGTACGCGAGCTCCCCCACGATGCGCGTGCCGCCGCCGGCGGCCCGCTCCACCGTGCGCAGTGACGCGTGGTTGGAGACTGCGATCACTCGCCAGCTCCGCCGGAACCCCCGCGTGCGCGCGTACTCCAGTTGATGATTCACCAGCGCCGATCCCACACCGGTGCGCCGCTCCCATGGTACGACGTACGATGCCCAGTGATACGTTGCATCGGCCGGCAGCGGCAGCGGGAAGATCTCGATGGCCGCGTCCATGCGCTCGGAGCACCAGTTGTAGCCAATCGGCCGGTCATCCTTCCACGCCACGATCCCCCTCCGACCGTTGGCCGCGGCACGACGGAACCGCTCGAGCGTACGCTGCGTGGCGATAGTCGCGAGCGCGGGCCAATCGTGATCCGTAAGGAGCTGCACGCGCACACCCGGGGGTGGGGCCATGCGCACGAAGCGCGCGAAGTCCTGCTCGACGACGATCGGCCGCGCACGCAGGACCATGCGCTGGATGGTGCGCGCCGAGATCTCCTTCCACACGCCCATCGCGCCGTCCATCCGCCACGCGAGGGCAGCGTCGGAGGGAAAGGTGCGCGCGTCGAACAGCAGCGCGCTTCCCGGCAGGCGCCTCATGCGTCGTCCACCGGCGAGGGCAGCGCATCCGCGCGCTCACGCGATCCACCGCCGAGCGGCTGGACCACGCGGGCCTTGCCGCGCGACGTCGTGTCGAGCTGTTCGACGCGCTCGACGTCCACCGCTGGCGGCGCACCGGGAATCGCCGCGGCAATTTCCCGGCGTATGCACGCCGCGGCAGCGCCGGCATCCACCGAGGCGTCCAGGCGAGCCTGAACGAGCAACCGGTCGGGGGCGAGCTGCCGCACCTGGAAGCGCAGCACGCCGGGCACCCGTTCCACCGCCATGGTGAGCGTGTAGGGGGAGACGCGGCGTCCGCCCGAAAGCTCGAGTGTCTCGGCATCGCGCCCCGTCACCACACCGAGCTGCGGGAGCGTAAGGCCGCAACCACAGGCCGCCACGCGAACGCTCCCGCGATCACCAACCCGGTAGCGCAGCAGTGGCATCGCCCGATTGACGAGCAGCGTCACGACGATCGCGCCGACGGTGCCGGCGGCAGCTGGCGCCCCATCGTCGTCAAGCACTTCGAGCCACACGACATCACTGTTGACATGCATGCTCCCGGCCGTGCATTCCCAGGCGATCTCCTTCGTCTCCGAGCTTCCGTAGACGTCGAACACGCGGGCGCTGTACGCGCGGGCGATCGCCTCACGTGTAGCGCGGGAGAGGAGCTCGCCGCTGGTGAACACCCGCGTGCAGGGAAGCGCCTGCCCCCTGGCGCACAGGACGCGCCCCGCCTCCGCCAGTGCGGTGGGCAAGCCGTAGATGGCGTGCGGGCGGAATGCCGCCAGCACATCGGCCATGTGCTCCGGCGGCGCGAGCACGCTCACGCGGCGCATCCGACCGGTGCGCTCGGCGAGCGAGCGTCCCTCCTCCTCGACGGAAATGGCATCGAGGAGGGCGATGCGATGGCGGGCGCGCACGCCGCATGCGGCGCGTGCGCGCAGCTTCACGAGGTGCTTGAGCATCGCCCACGCGCGCGGGTCGTAGTGCACGCGAAAGGGCTCGCCCGTGGAGCCGGAGGAGCGGGAGGAGAACCAGAGCGGATGTGCTCGTCCGCCGGCCAGCACGCCCGTGCCGGCGGCGCGCAGCTGCTCCTTCCCTACGGGAGGGAGCGCCGCGAGGAGCGCCGCGGGGTCCGGATCGCGACGGATGCGCCCGGCATCGATGCCGTGGTCACGCAGCCGCTCGCCGTACCACGGGGTGCGGAGCGCCTGCGCGAGCGTCCAGCGCAGCCGCCGGCGCGTGAGCGTGTCGCGCACGGTGGGGGCAAGCGCGAGCACGCGCCGCGCGGTCGGCGCTTCCCGCGCGAGCCACCAGGCGAGTACGGCGGCGCGGCGCGGCTGGCTCACTGCGTGGTGTCCCGCGGTGGATCGGCGGCCGTTCCGGCCGGGGACGTCGCGGGCGAGGTGCCGTACGGCATCGTGTCGCCGCCCGCGTGGCGGGATCGCCGGCGCCCGATCACCTCCCCGTAGATGGCCATGTAGCGCTCCGACGCGCTCTCCCATGAGAGCGCCTGCTCCGCGTGCGTCCGGTTGCGGATCGCCATCGCGCGCCGACGTGCTGGATCGGCCGCCAACCGCTGGATCGCCGCGGCCAGAGCCTCAGGCTCGCCCGGCGGCACGAGCAGACCATTCGACTGGTCGCGCACGAGCTCCGGAATGCCGCCCACAGTGCTGCCCACCACGGGGAGCCCCGAGGCGAGCGCCTCGGCGAACACGTTGCCGAACGCCTCGTGGTGGGGAGCGAGCGTGAAGAGATCCGCGGCGCGGTATCGCTCGGCAAGCTCTCCACGATTGCGCACCGCCCCGGTGAAGCGGACGGCGTTCGTGAGGCCAAGCTCGGCAGTGAGCGCCGTAAGCCGCGCGGCATCGGGACCCGAGCCCACGATCTCGAGGTGAAACCGGCCGCGTTCCAGGCGAGCGAGTGCGTGGAGCACGTCCGCGATCCCCTTGCGCGCGATGAGCCGGGCGACCGCCAGCAGGCGGATCACGCTGTTCGGATCAGCGCGTGCGGGCGCTCCCGGCGGATGGAACAGCTGCATGTCGACGCCGTTTGGGATGACCGCGTAGTCGAGCGTGCGATCCGTTTCCCGCGCGAGACGGCCGAGTCCGTCGGAGACCACCACCACGCGGTCCGCCCGGCGCCAGATCCATCGCGTGAGCGGTCGCAACAGCGCATGCATGGCCACCAACGACCGATTGGCGCAATCGTAGCCAGGCACGTCCGAGCCCCGCAATGACACCACCACCGGCAGATCCCGCAGCCCCGCCGCCGGAAGGAGCGCGCCGGTGGGCAGCGAGAAGAAGCAATGCACCACATCGTAGCGCCGCCGGCGCACCAGACGCCGCACGACGGGGAGCGCCGCGCGCAGATATCCGCCCGCCCCGCGCATTCCCGTCTGGTGCACTCCCTTGCGCACAATGCGTACGCGATGCACCTCCAGCCCGTCCCTCCCGCGCTGCACGATCACGTCGGAGCCCGGAGCGGCGGCCGCGCGGTCGGCCGCCGTCACCACGTCCACCCATACGCCCTGCTGCGCGAGGGTATTCGCCAGCGCGGCCGCCGCCACGCCCGCACCACCGCCGAGCGGCGGATACTCGTAGTTGAGCAACAGGACGCGCCGCGCCACCGGGGGCTGCTCGCACGATCCCGGCGGGCGCGCCGTTCGGCCGATGCTGCGAGTGCTCGATGGTGATGGTCTCATCGCGGCGGGAACGGTGAGTGGCGGAGAGTGCCTGCCGTGAGCCCGGCAGGAAGAGGCTGGCCAACGGTAATCATAGTCCGGCGACCGCGTGAAGGCGAATGCGTGTGGATGCGCTCGGCGCGCATGTGGCGGAGGCTCATCGCCATGAAAGAACGACCACTGATGTAGACGATGCGATCCGCGTCTTTGACACCCCTGCCGCTTCGGGATACAATAGCCGCGACCAACCCCGAGGTCCCCATGCTCTGCACTCGACGACTCGCGGCCGCCATCGTTCTCCTCGCTGCGCCCGCGCTCCTCGGCGCCCAGAAGCGGCCCGCCGCGCCGCTCCCCATCCCGCCGCGCGTCTACAGCACGCTGCACTGGCGCACTATCGGCCCCGAAGGCAACCGCTTTGACGCCGCCGTCGGCATCCCCGGCGATCCGCAGACCTATTACGTGGGCGCGGCCTCGGGCGGCGTGTGGAAGACCACCGACGGCGGTGTGAACTGGAAGCCCATGTTCGACGACGAGCCCGTGCAGTCGATCGGCTCGCTCGCGATTGCGGCATCCGACCCGAACATCGTCTGGGCCGGCACCGGCGAGGGGTTCATCCGCTCGCACATCTCCATCGGACAGGGCGTGTACAAGTCGATGGATGCGGGGAAGACGTGGACGCTCATGGGGCTGGAGAAGACCGGACGCATTCCGCGCATGGTCATCGATCCACGCGATCCGAACATCGTGCTCGTCTGCGCGCTGGGCACAGCATACGGACCGCAGCCCGAGCGCGGTGTCTTCCGCACGACGGACGGGGGGAAGACGTGGACGAAGGTGCTCTTCGTGGACGAGAACACCGGCTGCTCCGACCTGGCCATGGATCCGAAGAACCCGCGCACCCTGTTCGCCGGGATGTGGCAGCTCGTGATCCACACCTGGGGACGCACGAGCGGCGGCGCGGGGAGCGGGCTCTTCGTCTCTCACGATGAAGGCGCCACGTGGCATCGCCTCACCGGGCATGGGCTCCCGACCAGGCCGGTGGGCAAGGTGGCCGTGGCGATCGCGGCGTCCAACCCCGATCGCGTGTACGCGCTCATCGAGACGGGCGACGGCATCCCGTGGAACGGAAAACCTACCGACAGCGGCGAGCTCTGGCGCACGGACGACGGCGGCGAGCACTGGCAGTTGATGTCCCATGATCGCAACGCGATGGGGCGCGCGCACTACTACTCGCGCATGGCCGTCGCGCCCGATGACCCCGACGAGGCGTACTTCCTCACCTCGTCGTACGCGAAGACGATCGACGGCGGGCGGACGCTCACCGTCGTCCCGCGCGGCCAGGCGCCCGGCGGCGACCATCACGACATCTGGATCGACCCCACCAACGCAAACCGGCAGATCGTCGTGCACGACCAGGGGCTCTCCATCACACAGAACCGCGGGAAGACATGGTACCGCCAGCGTCTCCTCAACGCGCAGATCTATCACGTCACCGTGGATAACGAGATCCCCTACAATGTGCTCGGCAACAAGCAGGACGAACCGTCGTACCGTGGTCCGTCCAACTCGCGTGTGATGGGCGGGCGCGGCGCGGGGATCTCGCGCGGGATGTGGCACTCGGTGGGCGGCGGCGAGAGCGGATGGGCGACACCCGACCCCACCAACTCGAACATCATCTGGTCCACCGCGTCGGGCTCCGGCATGGTGGGCGGAATCGTTGTGCGCTTTGACGAGGCGCGGCGCCAGTTCCGCAATGTGGAGGTGTGGCCTGACGAATCCAACGGGCCAGCGAAGGGCGTCAAGTACCGCTTTGTGTGGGATTCCCCACTCGAGATCTCCCCGCACGATCACAACACCATCTACGTGGGGAGCCAGTACGTGCACCGCACGCAGGACGGCGGGCAGTCGTGGCAGATCATCTCCCCCGACCTCACGCTGGACGATACGAGCCGCATGGGGAGCTCCGGCGGACTCACCCCAGACAATATCGGCGTGGAGTACGCGGGTGTCGTCTACGCGATTGCCGAGTCGCCGGTGACCAGAGGGCTCATCTGGGTGGGGACGAATGACGGGCTCGTGCAGCTCACGCGGGACGATGGGAAGACGTGGACAAACCTCACGAAGAACATCCCCGACCTGCCACCCTGGGGCTCGGTGCGCAGCATCGCCCCGTCGCGCTACGCCGCTGGGACCGCGTACCTCACGGTGGACTTCCACCAGATGAACGACCGCGATCCGTACATCTACAGGACGCGCGACTACGGGAAGACGTGGACGAAGATCACCAACGGAATTCCCAGGAGCATGCTGAGCTACGTGCAGGTCATCACCGAGGACCCGAAGCGCCGCGGGATGCTGTATGTGGGAACGGAGAACGGGATCTACGTGTCGTTCGATGAGGGCGACCACTGGCAGCCGCTGCAGAACGATCTCCCGCATGCGCCCGTCTCCGGGATCGTCGTGCAGGAGCATTTCGACGACCTCGTGATCTCCACGTACGGGCGCGGGTTCTGGATCATGGATGACATCGGGGCGCTGCAACAGCTCACCCCGGCCGTGCTGGCGAAGAATGTCCATCTCTTCACCGTGCACTCAGCCTACCGCTTCCGCCCGATCACGGCGCCGTCCACCACGTACGACGACCCCACCACGGGGGAGAATCCGAAGTACGGCGCGGCGATCGATTACTACCTCAAGACCCCGGTGAAGGGCGGCGTGAAGCTGACGATCGTCGATGCGCACGGACAGGTGGTGCGCACGCTCACGGGCACGGACTCGTCGGGCATCAACCGCATCTACTGGGACCTCCTCTACGCACCATCGAAGGAGGTGCGCCTCTATACGCCGCCGATGTACGCCGACTACATGGCGGTGGGCCCCACAGGGCGCGAAGCCCCAGGCACACGCATCCTCCGCATCCTCGCGCCGCCAGGTACCTACACGGTGAAGCTCGACGCCGGCGGCGTGGAAGAGACGCAGCCGCTCGTCGTGCTGAAGGACCCCCACTCCGGTGGGAGCGAGGCGGAGATCGCCCAGCAGATGCGCGCGCTCTTGGCCCTCCGCGATGACCTGAACGCGGCGGCCGACGCCGTGCACCGCATCGAGACCGCCCGCGTACAGCTCGCTGCGCTCCAGAAGGTGGTGGAGGACAACGCGGTGAAGCAGGCTGCCGATACGCTCGAGCAGCATCTCGTGAACCTCGAGATGAACCTCGTCGATCTGCGCCTCACCGGACACGGCCAGGACGGCGTGCGCTTCGCGTCCAAGCTCATCTCGAAGCTCGGCTATCTGGCCGACGAGATCGGCAGCAATGACTACCGGCCGACCGACCAGGAGGAGCAGGTGCGGCAACTGCTCCACCAGGAGCTCGGCACGCAGCTCGCCGCGCTGAACACGCTGTTCTCGAAGGAGCTCGGGGGGTTCAACGCGATGCTACGACAGAAGAATGTCCCGAACGTGATCGTGAGCGCGCGGGGGATGGGCGGAGGGGGGCGGTAGGCGTTCTGCCTACCGCAGGATTCCCCTCAGGAGATCCGGGTCCCATCATCCGCGCCGCGTCAGCGATCGTCCGTCGTCTTCGTAGGCGCTTCGCGGGAACCCGCCACATCGGTACGCGACGTGACCGCCACACTCAAGTGCACGAACTCCGTGTCGCGCACGAAGCCCAATCGCTCGTAGAGCCGCAGCGCACGAGAATTCGTGTGCTGCGTGGCGAGCTCGATCCGCACCGCGCCCGTGCTCCGGGCGTGCGCCACCACTGCCTCGATGAGACGCCGCGCGACGCCCATCCCACGCCGCTCCGGCGCGACGAACAGGTCGTTGAGCACGACGGTCGGCGCGAGCGCCAGCGACGAGAACGAGGGATAGAGCTGCGTGAAGCCGGCCGCTACGATCTCCCCTTCCCCGTGCGGCGGCTCGACAGCCGCGATCAGGACGACGGATTCGCCACGGGCCAACCGCTCCGACAGGAATGCGCGCGCGGCGCCGAGGTCCGGCGCTGCGCCGTAGAACTGCCGATACGCGTCGAAGAGCGGCGCCACGCGATCGACATCCGCCGGCCGCGCGGGCGTGACCACGACGCGACCAGGAGTCTCGCTCATAGTGGCTCACCCGGCGCGCACAGCCCGCTCATCCGAATGCCGATCGCTCTGCCCACCCGGCTACGGGTGCACCGCCTGCCCGTTGAGCCCGCGCATCTCGAGCGGCCCTACGTGGAGCGCTTCCAGCCCCGGCTCCACCAACGTGCGATCGCCCACGATCACAACGTCCATCGAGTCCGGCTTGATGTCCTCGCGCGCCACGCGCTGCACATCCGCCTGCGTCACCGCCTCCACGTGCGCCACATAGCGATCATAGAAATCCCCCGGCAGATCGTACAGCACCATGGGGACGAGCTGCCGCGCAATGTCGCCCGTGGTCTCGAACTGTCCGGGGAGCTGCAGCTCCAGCAGATGCTTGGCCCGCGAGAGCTCCGCCGTCGAGACCGTATCGCGAATCCCGCGCAGCTCCTTGAGGAACTGCACCAGCGCTGAATCCGTTTTCGCCGCCACTACCTCGGCGCGCGCCGTGAACGGTCCCGCCTCATGGCGCATCGAGAAGCCGGAGCCCGCACCGTACGTATAGCCGTGCGTCTCGCGCAGGTTCTGATTCAGCCGGCTGCTGAAGGAGCCGCCGAGGATCGTGTTCATCACCTCGATGGGAAAGTAGTCCGGCGTGGAGCGCGCAACGCCTACATCGCCGATGCGGAACGATGACTGCGCGGCTCCGGGCTTGTCGATCAGGTAGATCCGTCTCGCCGTCCGCGCGGGCGTCTGCCCGTATGTCGTGGCGGGGACCGTCTGTCGCGTCCACGTGCCGAACAGTTGCTTCGCGCGGCGCTCGATGTCGTCGGGCTGCACATCCCCCACCACGATCAGCGTGGCGTTGTTGGGCCGGTAGTACATCTGGTAGAAGTGCTGTAGATCGGCCCGGCTGATCGCGGAGATCGAGCGGTCCGTCCCGGTGAGCGGGTGCCCATACGGGTTGTGCGGTCCGTAGACGATTGCCGCGAACGCCCGATCGGCAATTGCCGGCCCGCGGTCCTTGAGCTGGAGAAGCGCTGTGAGGCGATCCTTCCGCACGCGCGCCAGATCGGCATCGGGGAAGGCGGGATGGAGCGCCACGTCACCGAAAAGGGCGAGCGCGCTGTCCATCTGCGCCGTGGTCGTGTGCAGCGTGACCATGGACTCATCCCATCCGCTTCGCGTGCCTATGTCCACGCCCAGATAGGCCGCCTGATCGGCGATCTGCAACGCGCTGCGCGTGGTGGTTCCCTCGTCCAGCATGTCAGCGGTGAGTGAGGCAAGCCCTCCGCGATCGGCCGGATCCGCCTCACCGCCCGTGTGGACGACGAGAAGGAAATCCGCCACTGGCAGCTCATGCTGCTCCACGACCATGAGGGTGAGCCCGTTGTCGAGCGTGCGCTTGACGACCGGTGGCAGCTTGACCGAGGGCGGCGGCCCGAGCTCCGGCGGATGCGTGAGATCGGGAGGCGCACCGGACGGCGACGAGGTGCAGCCGCTCACCACTGCCGCGGCGAGCGCCGCGGCGGCGAGCGTCGAACGGGTGAGGGAGCGTACGCGGCTCATCGCGCACCTCCCGCGGCGGTGACCATCATCTTCGTCTTCCCCCTGGGCACGACGGTGAGCACCACCTTGTGGGCGCCGAGGTAGGTGCGGGCCACGCGTTGCACATCGGCGGTGGTCACCTTCGCATAGCGCTCGGCATCCTGTTGCACGTAGTCAGGCGTGCCAACGAAGTAGTTGTAGTAGTTGAGCTGGTCGGCCTTCCCGAGCACCGACGCCAGGTTGTCGATCTGCCCGGCGAGAATCGTGTGCTGCGCTCGCGCCAGCTCGCGCGGCGTGATGCCCTTCGCGATAACCTTGGCGATCTCCTGCTGCACGAGCGCCGCCAGGTGCGAGGGCGCCTGTCCCGGCTTGGGGCTCACCATGATCTGGAAGAATCCATCCAGCCGCATGCTGCGCTGGGACGCTCTTACGTTCTGCGCCACCTGCGCGTCGTAGACGAGACTCTTGTAGAGCCGCGAGTTCTTGCCGCCCGCGAGCACGTAGGCGAGGATGTCGAGCGCCGCATCGTCGCCGGCGAACGCCTTCACCGAGTGCCAGCTCTCGTAGAGCCGCGGAAGCTGCACGCGATCCTGCAGCACGAGAAAGGTGTCGCGCTGAATGGTGAAGTGTGGCACGGTGGGACGCGGCGGCGCCTCCGAGTCGCGCGGGATGCGGGCGAAGTAGCGCTCCACCCACGTCTTCACCGAATCGTTATTGAAGTCGCCCGCGATGGCGAGCGTCGCGTTGTTGGGCGCGTAGTAGGTGCGGAAGAAGTGCTGCACATCCGCCAGCGAGGCCGCGGAGAGATCGGCCATGGAGCCGATCACATCGTGGTGGTAGGGATGCCCCTTGGGAAAGAGCGCGGCCAGGATGGTTTCATCCGCGCGCCCGTAGGGCACGTTGTCCACGCGTTGCCGCCGCTCGTTCTTCACGACATTGCGCTGCAGGTCCACCTTGGCCTTGTCCATGGTGGGGAGTAGGAATCCCATGCGATCGGCATCCAGCCAGAGCGCGAGCGGAAGCGCGTTCGAGGGCATCCACTCGTAATAGTTGGTGCGGTCCTGCGTGGTGGAGCCGTTGTTGCTCGCACCCGCCGCCTCGAGCCAGTTATCGAATTTTCCCACCGGGACGTGCTCGGAGCCCATGAACATGATGTGCTCGAAGAGATGCGCGAAGCCGGTGCGCCCGATCTGTTCATCCGCCGAGCCCACGTGGTACCAGGTATCGACCGCCACGACCGGCGTCGAGTGATCCGGAATGAGGATCACCTCGAGCCCGTTGGAGAGCGTGTACTTCTCGAAGGGGATCTTCGGCACGGTCTGCGCGGCGAGCGGCGGAACGACGGCCGCGCCGAGCAGCACCGCCCCGAGCGCCGTGAAGAAGGCGCGTGATCTGCGGGGGAGGGTCATGAGCCAGTGGGCTGAGGGAACCGACGCGCCCGGGCGGGCGGAGCCGGATGGTCGCAGCTGAAACGTCCTGCCGCATCCGGCGTGATGGGAATCCTGCTGCGATGCATAGCGCAAGGCAAGGTACTGGGTGGACACGCGCGGATGGTTAGTGCGACCCCTTCCGCTCGCGCGGTCAGTTCCGCGCGATCACCGCTGCACGATCACGCTCCTCTTAAACCCCGCGGAGTCGAGCTGCGGGAGGCCATACTCGCGATCGTTGCCGGTCACATCGCGCAGCGACACCTCCGCGTCCCACTCGCCGAGGATGGCCGTATCCGGCAGCACCATCGCGCAGCTGTACGTGCCTTCTGCCGCGGTGCCGCTCACACGCTGAAGCCCGCATCCGCTCCCCCCGTCTGCCCCGCGTGGCCCGGCAAAGGCAAGCACATACCCGACACCGGAGCCGACGTCCTCGACCGACGCGGTGAAGGTGATCTGATGCAAGTCGGCATTCAGATGCACGGTGTCCGGCGCGATGGAGAACGCCGTCAGGACCGGCGCCGTGGAGTCCGCGGCCGCGTCGAGCACCGCGACGTCCGTGGGCTCTCCGGCCGCCACGAGATCGCTGTCGCGCAGAGTCCTCATGTTGTTCGCGGCATCCCAGATCCATAAGCGGTGTACCCTCCAGGTGCCTGCCGTTGAGCTTTTCGGGATCGTAACATTACAGCTCCAGATG
>DASUKA010000026.1:0-17466 GCA_036278935.1 Gemmatimonadaceae bacterium | reverse complement strand
ACGGCCCCGTCCGTCAGATCGGCCGCGGAGAGCGGCGTCCGCTCGCTCACCTCGGCAGCCCAGATCTCCTTGAGCTCCGGAAGCCGCCACGAGCGATCGTCCTTCGTGTGTGCCTGGATCCACCAGACGGCACCCTCGAGTCCTGGCCAGTGCAGCACGTGGTTGACGTGCGCCGCCCATTGCGGCGCGTAGACCGCGAGCTCCACGAGCCGCGCCTGGCCGATCTTCGCCTGGTGCGCCCAGCGAGCGAATCCCTCCGGTGTGTCCTCCTCGCGCGGCACGCTGCGCACCACGAGATGGCTCAATGTCTCCTGGCGCGACGTGCCAGCGGCCGACCAGCCGAAGTTGCGGGTGAAGTGCGACTTCCCGAGGGCCGGCAGGGCCCGCGCGAGCGTGTCGAGCCCACCCGTCCAGCGTAGCTCCATGGCGAGCCCGGAGGCCGCGGTCTCCCGGTCACCGCGCTGCGCCTCCACCTCCACGACGCGCCGGCGGCAGCGATCCACAATCGCGGACAGTTCCGGGTGCTCGAGTAGCGCGCGTGGCGCACGCCGCGTGGACACGGTTCGTAGCAACGCGGAGCGCGGTTGGTAAATCGTGGTGCCCGCCTCGTAGCTCCATCGCCCCACGAGCAGATCGGTGAGCTCCGCCTCGTCGGCCGCTCCGGCGCGGTGCGCTCCGAGAAAGTCGTCGAGCGTGATCCGGAGCATCCCGAAGCCTTCGGAGCGCGCCTCGAAAGCGCGGAGGAGGCCGTAGAGGCGCACCGCCTGCGCAGGCAGTACCGAAGCCGGGAAGAGATCGCGCCACCAGCGGACGCGTTGCAGCCACCGGTTCGCGCGCTTCGCTTTGCGCTCCGACTCCGGCTGCTTGTCCGCCGGACCGTGGAAGCCCTGCTTCGGTCCGCTGTTCGCCCTGAGCTCATGATAGTCGGAGGTGCCGATATCGGCGAGCGCGTTCTCGAGGCCGTCCAGCAGAAAGGCGAACCCCGTGGCGGGCGGCTCCCACGCGACACACCACTCGCACAACCCACGAAGGAACCGCGTCCCCGCGCTCCACTGCCCGAGCCCGCAGACCTGCCGCACCGCGCTCTCCTTCCACGCGGCAGATGCGTCGCCCGCGATGAGGGCGCGCATCATCTCGAGATCGTCGCCATCACGCAGGGCGTCTGGACGGTCTCGCAGCCATGCGCGCCAAGTCGTTCCCAGGGGCACCCCAGCCGCATCACCCTCGAGATCCTCTCGACGTCGCGGCCCGAACTGCCAGTCCACCGATTCCACGAGGAGCCGGACCTCGCCGCGCGCCGTGCGCACCTCCGTCGCCTGATTCGCGAGGACGAGCTCGGCCAGTGCCTTGAGGCTCGCCGCCGCCCCCCGAGTGTCGACCGTGATATCCCGCGCGGCCGGGGCGGGCCATTCGCACAGGGCAGTACCGTCGAGCAGACCCAACGCATCATCGCGCGTCGCCGCTTTTGTGATCGCGCCGAGTACCGCGTCGACGTGTGCCCGCTCCTGATCCGTCAGCGAAGGATATTCCTCCGCGTAGCGCTTCACGCGCTCGCGCACGTCGACTGGCAACCGGCGCGCTTCGTGCGCGTGCCGGAGCAGCTCGAGCCCGGCGAGCCGCCGAAGGTCGCTGGCATCGTCCAGGAGGCGATCAGCCACCGTGAGCAGCTCCGCATCCCCAAGAGCGCCGAGCCGCACGATGGCGCCGTTGCGCAAGTCACCTGGCTTGCGCCCGAGCAGCTCCACCAGTCGGTCGGTCTCATCGGCCAGGAGCGGCAACTCTCGCATTGCCTGAAACGCAGCGGTCCGCACGCCTGCCGAGGCGTCGCCGAGCAAGTCGATGACGACGTCTCGCTCGGCCGGGGACAGGGTACGGCGCTCCACTCGCTTGGTCCGCGACTCCCACGGCGCGGCGATTCCCGCGGCTTTCCGGATGAACCGCGCCCGGGCATACGTGTCGAGGTCCGGCACGTGGGAGAGGAGGCGCTCGCTCGAGATGCTGCCCGCGTTTGTCGCGAGCACCGAGGCGACGTACGGACGCTCGAGCTTCCGCTTCCACCACGGCCACACGATGGCGCCGAGCATCTGCGCGCGCTTCGGCAGGCGTGCGAGCAGCCCTTCGATGTTGGTGACCAGGCGCTCGCCATCGACAGCGGCGGTTCGGTCGATGGTGAAGACATCGAGCGCCCGCGCCGCCACGCGGAGGTCCGGATCCGCGAGCATGTCGACCAGCGGCGGCAGCGCGCCCGTCCAGTAGGTCTGCACCAGGAAGTGCGTCGCGATAAAGCGCACCTCCGCCGTGGGGGCGCCGAGGAGCGCGACCGCGGGCGCAATGGCGGCATCCACATCATCGAACGCGATGCTCCACAACGCGAGGTACATCGTCTCGGCGTCCGGCCCCTCGAGCGCCGCTCCGCGGGCGGCAGGGTCGTCGAGGAAGCACAACACGCGCTCGATCAGCGACTCGACCTTCACCGCGCTCGTGCCATCCCAGGCGAACCCGAACCAGGTATCCGCCGCGCGAACGACGGACGAGAAGCGCGCGAGGTCGTGATCGAGGATGAGCCGCAGCATGCGACGGAACGCCTGTGGATGTGCCTCATCGACGCTCTCGAGCACCAACTGTCGCAGCCCTTCCTGACGCTGTGCCGAGAGCAGCAGCCGCTCGACAAGCTCCCACGCATCCGATCGGCTGCAGCTCATGAGCGCTCGCGTGACGTGCCGCCCCATCGGCGCATTGCCCGCTTCGCCTCGTACGGTGGCGGCGAGTATCTCGAACACGTCGCCCGACGCATCATCGCCGGCATCGATGGCACCGGCCAGGAGCCAGCCGAGATCCGCGCCCCCAGACCAGCCGGCCAGGTGGGCTGCATGCTCGGCGACCCATCGGATATCGGCGTCGTACTCACCGACGAGAAGCGTCGTGTTCAACAGCCATCGGCCGCGCACATCGGCGAGCGTCGTTGACGAGTGTGGACATCGGAACGGCTTGCGGGTGGGTCCGCTCTGGTACGGGCGTCGCGCGAGCGCCTCACACGCCGCCTCGGCGGCCGGCGCGAACTGTGGGAGCAGCGTGGAGATGGCACGCGCCCAGTCCTCCGGCGTGTACGCCTTGAACTGCCTGCCGATGTGGCCGCGCTTCCGCGCGACCATGGTCGTCCGGTTGTGTACTGGTGCGGCGAAGGCATCCGTCACGAGCGTACGGATGTCCTCCGGCAGGTCGCTCCCTGTTTGCATCGACGCGACCTGCGTGACGCCATTCAAGCGCTGCAGCACCGAGCCTTCATCCCGCTTAGCCGCAAGAGCGGCCTTCACCTCGTCCTGATCCATCTGTCAGGCTCCCGCCAGGAAGGTCAGACGGAGGAAGACCAGCTTGCTGTCGGGCGTGATGAACACCTCACGCTCCAGCTCGCGCTGCTCGACGCCATCGAGGATGATGAGGTAGAGGCCATCCTCGAAGCCCCGCAGCGCGGCGCCCACTGCCTGCTCCACGTCCACCGGGCCAGTCGCCGGCCGCCCGCCTGGATCCACCCGGCCGCGAGTGGAGCCGTCGATGATCTCCGCGTCGGAGAGCACGCGCACGAAACGGCGGGCGCGCTCGCGATGCTCGAATGCCGCGACCTCAGCGCGCACCACGCGCGTGATGAGTGCGCGGAGGGTGAGGCGATTGCCCTCGCCATCGCGGTCGATGGGAGGATCGGGGATGGCCCAGCCGTCGAGGGGCCGGGCCTTCCGGCCGAGAGTGCGTGTCTCGATGAACATGGAGGGCGGGTCGGTCGCTCCAAACTGCCACTTGGCGGGTGAGACCGCCAGGGTGCTGCCGGCAGATGGGCGGACGGAGGTTGGCAACATCATGTGTACGGGATGGGGCCGCGCGTCGGCCTCTGCTCGGGGAGATCGAGGCGCTGGACGCGGAGCTGGCGGCGTGGGCAGCCGCGCCGGCATCGATCGACCGTTGGATGCCGGCGACACAACAGCACTGCATTGCCGATCGTGCGCGTCTACGTAGTGGCCGCCCCGTTCTCGCCCGGAGGCGCCGCCACGCCGCACGTGAGCGCCTCGAGCGTCCGTCGCCACTCGTCCGCTTCCGCCGCGCGGCGTGCGCGGAAGGTGATGCCGAGCGTCCCGAATGCGGCCGCGCTGCTGGCCTGCGGCGCGTCGCGGAAGACGTCCAGGCGCGAGACGATGGCGAAGTCCACGAAGCCGGCCGCGACGACTGTCGCCTCGAGCTCTGCCTCCAGCAGAGCACCGGCGATTCAGCCCTTCCAGAGGTCGATGTCGCGCTTGGCGCTCTCGGGGACAGCCTTCTGCACGAGGATGTCACCGACCTGCAGGCGGCCCCCAGGCCGGAGCACGCGCGCCATCTCGGCCAGTGCCGCTGCCTTGTCCGGCGTGAGGTTCAGCACGCCGTTGGAGACCACGACATCGGCCCAGCCGTCGGGTACGGGGAGCGACTCGGCGAAACCCTCGTGGAATCTCACGTGGTCGAGCCCACTCTCTTCCGCGCTCCGCCGCGCCCGCTCGAGCATGGTCGGCGTCATGTCCACGCCGATCACGGCGCCATCCGGGCCGACCATGCGCGCCGCGATCAGGCTGTCGATGCCCGCCCCGCATCCCACGTCCACTACCCGTTCGCCCGGTGCCAGCACTTCGACCGCGAATGGGTTCCCCGTCCCGGCGAACGATGCGATGGTTGGCTCGGGGATGCCGGCGAGCCAGACGTCCTCGTAGCCGAGCATGTGGGCGAGCGGCCGCCCGGTGTGGAAGTGGAAGCTTCGCTGCGGCTCCGTGGCCACGACGGCGTACTCCTCCTGGATCGCGGCGCGCAGTGCGCTCCTGTCGAGCCCCGCGACGGGCCGAGCAGCGCCGGCGATCATCGGTGTGGTTTCGCTGGCGGCGCCGGCGATGGTGTGTGTCATATTCCCTCCGTAGCAAGCGAGACGAGGGTACGGGAAGGCAGTGAGGTCATACGTATGGCGATTCCTCCTGGCCGGACCCGACGCCGCGCGCCATCGGAGGCTATTGACGGCGCGGCGACAGTTCTACTATTCTAACGAATATGAGAATAGTCAAGAGCCTGACCGTGAGCCACCGCGATTTCAAGGAACCACTCTATGCCCAGTTCGCCCGCATCGGCCACGCTGTGTCCGCGCCGAAGCGCCTCGAGCTGCTCGGCCTGCTCGCCCAGGGCGAGAAGACCGTCGAGACGCTGGCCGAGCAATCGGCTACTCAGGTAAAAAACACGAGTGCCCACCTGCGCGTGCTTCGCCAGGCGCGGCTCGTTGAGACGAGGCGGGAGAGGTCGCACGTGTACTACCGCCTCGCCGGCGACGAGGTACTCCACTTCCTGCGCAGCCTGCAGGCGTTGGGGCGCAGTCGCCTGGCCGAGGTGGAGCAAGTTGCCGCGCTTTACATTGATCGGCGCGACGAGCTCGAGCCCGTGAATCTCGCTGAGCTGCGCCGGTTGTCGCGCGACGGCGCGGTCACAGTCATCGACGTGCGCCCGCGCGAGGAGTACGAGGCCGGCCACATCCCGGGCGCGCTCTCCGTGCCGGTGGCGGAGCTGCACCGCCATCTTGGCGAGATCCCGAAACGTCGCGAGGTCGTCGCCTACTGCCGAGGGCCGTACTGCGTCTACTCGGTGGAGGCTGTCGAGCTGCTACGGAAGCACGGCTACCGCGCGCGCCGCGCCGCCGACGGGCTCCCCGATTGGCGCGCCGCGGGGTGGCCGATCGTCCGCGGCGCCTGATCGGCACGGGACCGCCTCTCTGCCGCATCGGCTCGTCCGGCGATCTACCTGCGCTCGCTGCGGCCCAGAGCCGATCATCCGCTCACACGCCGCCTGGGCGCTGGGCAGAATCGCCCCGCGCAAATCCTCGACCATTGCACAGAACGGCGCGTGGAGAATGGCAGACAGCACGCGTGCACGGCCCACGTGGGCCGTGCACGCGTCCGCATCAGAACGTGTACCGCGCCTGCAAGTACAACAGCCGCCCCAGCGTCGGCGCGCCGACGAACTCCCGGTGCAGGTTGTTGAACACGTTCTGCGCGCTGAGGGAGAAGGTCATGTTCTGCGGGCGGACACGGTATGCGATCGACGCGTCGGTGACGGCGTACGATGATACGTTCCCGACATAGTCGCCCGACTGCATTGGGAACCCACCGACCAAGCGGACGACCGCCTCGGCGGTGAAGTCCGTGCTCTCGTTGCCATACCGTAGTCCCACCGAGCCCGTGTTGGCCGGCGCGTTCAGCGCGATGTCGGCGAAGCCACCCACCTCGCTCATCGGAAAGAGATTCTTGTTCGTCCACGAGTACGTCGCGAGGAGTGAGACGGGGTCGAACAGCTTCGCGTCGATGCCCACGTCGCTGCCCCAGCGCGTGAGCCGCCCGAAGTTGCGAAAGGTGAGGAGGACATCGGAGCTACCGGCAATCGTCCCTTCGGGCGACACGGTTCCGACCGGAATCCCGGTGGCCTTGCTCGACCCGGGAATGCCGCCGATCGCGGCGGCAAGCGTCTGCGCCTGCGCCGCGGGCATGAACTTGCCCAGGTACGCGCCGAGCTGCGTGGGGTCGAGGAAGACGTTGGGAGTCTCGATCGTGAGTGCGCTCACGAAATTCTCCTTCCGCTCCCGGTACACATCCGCGGTGATCTGCACGCGATCGCCGAGGAATCCCTTGTAGCCGAGCTCGATCGTGTTGGTGCCGTTCTCCTTCAGCGGCGCGAGATCGCGCACGTCGGCGGCCGCCACATTGGCGAACGTGCCACTCGCGGGATCGAGTGTCCGCAGGATCGTGCGGACATCGGCGGGTCCCGGCGCGGGGATGGCGCTGAGGTCGACTCCCTGGGCTTTCATGAGTTGCACGACCGCACCCCACATCGCCGTCGCGTCGGCGGGGAGCGCGGCACGCGAATCCGGGGCGAAGGGCGAGCGCATGTAGAGCCCACCCACTCCTCCGGCGGCATCGCGACGGAAGGGCAGTCCATCGACGGGCATGCCGACGGCGCGGATGTCGAAGGGGAGCGGTCCGAGGCGTCCGGCAAGGATATCGAGGAACAGATTCGTGGTGCTCGGGGAATTGAAGGCGCGATTCCAGGTGAGACGAAGACTCTGCGTGCGTGACGGATGGAAGACGAGCGCCAGTCGCGGTGAGAAGGTCGCGTGACCCAATCGATTACTCTTGTCCACGCGCGCCGCGCTGAACAGCTCCCAGTCTGGCGCGAGACGGGTCTCGGAATGGACGTAGCCGCCCAGCTCCATCAGATCGTCGTCGTTCTCGTTGCGGCCGTTGACCGTGCCGCCGGTGCGCGGGTCGGTGCGCTGCCAGTCCACGCCGTAGGTCAGCACCTCGCGGTGGCCGATCCCAAGGCCATGCTGCACTTGGACCGCGTACATGAGTGACTTGTCGACGATCGGCGCCCCGGTGCGGAGGAGAAACGTTCCGCCGGCGTCGCTCGAGTTCAGAAAGGCCTGCGCGAAGAAGCGCCCATCCCGATAGCGGGCCTGATAGTAGTCGTAGTCCCAGCCCTGCACTTGCGAGGCACCGAGCGGCGTGAGCTCGATGAGGCTCCCGGCGCGTGTACGGCCGCCTTCCAGCGTCAGAACGCCGGAGTCGGTGGGACGGTAGTCAGCGCGCAATGCCACCGCCCAGCGACGCGAGGCGAAGTCGCGCTGTCCGATGCGCAAGGTGTCCGGTCTCGCACCGCCGGCAATGGCCGCTCGACGGGCCTGGACCTCCGCCGAGTCGCGCTCCTGCCAACCCTGGCCAGAGAAATACTGCCCGGTAATCTTGTAGCCGAAACGCGAGCCGATGACGCCGGCATGGCGAACGGCGGCACGCCACAGACCTTCGCCCGGGCCGGTCACGTTGCCGGCGTGGCCGCCCGCCGAGATGCTCAGTGTGGTCCCCTGCAGGTCCCATGGCGATTTCGTGATGGTGTGAATCACGCCGTTCGCGGTATTCGGGCCGTACAGCGCCGCGGCAGGGCCGAGCAGCACCTCGAGACGCTCCACGTCCTCGCCCGGCGCCGACATCACCCACGGGGAGTTGAGGTGCAGAGACGGGAGGAACGCGTACCGGTAATCTGTGAGCGTGAGCATACTGCTCGAGAAGATGTTGTTGAATCCACGTGCTGTGACGTTGGCCTGCATCAGCCCGTTGCCCGCGTAGTCGACTCCGGGCACCCAGCGCAACTGCTCCGTAGGAGTAACGGTGGGTCGCGCTGCCATCTGCGCCGCGGTGACCTCCTGCACGTCCGCCGGAACCGCGATCTCGGCATCCTGCGTCCGCGTGGCGCTCACGACCACGGCGTCGAGCTGCGTGGGAAGGGGCGTCATGGTAATCACCACATCATTGGACGCCCCGTAATCAGCGCGCGGCTCGATGTCCCTCGAAGCGGAGACGTAGCCCACTCTGTTCGCGGAGATCCGGCGCGCGCCCGGCAAGAGCCCGCGCAGCACAAAACTTCCATCTCCCCCACTCTGCGCGCGGGCCAGCACTCGTCCCGTGCTGTCGCGTGCCACCACCTGGACATCGACCAGCCCGGTGTGAGTCGCGGCGCTGATCACTCGCCCGCCCACTGAATCCTGCTGCGCCTGGACAGCCTCGACTCCCCACAGCATCGCGAGCCCCGCGATCGCCACTATGCGAGCCGCATCTCGCGTCCAACGGTGAGCGGACATGTGCCCTCCCGGTTCGAATGATCTGTTGCCGTGCGTTGCGGGTCCAACGTAGGCATCCGAATCCCGGGCGACGATAGGACAGGGTACGTAGCTGACGCGCCAGATTGACGTATCAACCAGGGAGCAACTACGCATGCGGCGCGCTTGGCGAGCGCTCGCGATCACCACGCCGGCGGCGCCTTCGCGCTGGGAGAACGCTTCGATGCCGCCGACTTTCTGCGCGCCCTGGCACCACCTCACCTGCGCCTCGAAATTCCCGAGGCGACCGGAACGAGCGCCGCGCACCAACCACACGCCTGGCAACCGTCGAGGGCCCACGCCTTGCCAGGATTCGCGATTGCGGGCGGAGGCAGGCCAGGGAGGACGGCCCGACATGCAGGGACGCCCGCTCGGGCCTTGTGTGATCCATCGTGTCGACGGAGGAGGACTCGCATTCGAATCGGCATCCTTGGTTCGGGGTTGATGGGCGGCACGCTCGGCACCGTCTTCGCGCGAGCCGGGCACGCGGTGGTCTTCAGCTACTCGCGCAGCCGGGAGAAGCTCGAGCGACTGGCGCACGAGGCGGGAAGAAACGCGCGCGCGGGCACGCCCGCCGAGGCCGCGCACGGCGAGGACGCGCTCCTGCTCGCCGTGCACTGGAACCGCGTGGACGACGTGCTGCGCCAGGCAGGCGACCTGACGGGCAAGATCCTCGTGACCTGCGCCATGCCGATGAACGACGACGACACCGAGCTCGTTGTCGCCCACACGTCCTCCGGCGCGGAGGAGCTGGCGCGGAAAACGCCCACAGCGCGCGTGGTCTCCGCCTTCGGAACCGTACCCAGCGAGGTATTCTTCCCGGTGTTCGAGGCTCGAGACCGCAGCCCTCACCCCGCCCTTCTCTACTGCGGCGACGACGATGATGCCAAGGAGCTGACCGTGAAGCTGATTCGCGACGCGGGATTCGAGCCGGTCGATGCGGGCCCGCTTCGGATGGCACGGTACTTCGAGCCGTTCACGCTGATCATGGCACGTCTGGCATACGAAGGGGACAGGGGTCCCGAGCTGGCGTACCGCTTCGAATGGCTGTCACAGCTCGACATGGAGAACAGAGATGCATGGACCTGATCCGAACAACACGCATCCGATGGATGGCTTCCCGCAGGTGTGCTTCGTCAAGAACACGATCAAGAATCCAAACATCATCGTCGGGGACTACACCTACTACGACGACCCGGACGACTCGGAGGGGTTCGAGCGCAACGTGCTGTACCACTTTCCGTTCATCGGGGACAAGCTCATCATTGGAAAGTTCTGCGCGATCGCCCGTGGCGCGACATTCATCATGAATGGTGCGAATCACAAGCTCTCGGGCATCTCCACCTATCCATTCCAGATCTTCGGGAACGGATGGGAAAAGGTCATGCCCGAACCTGGATCTCTTCCGTACAAAGGAGACACGGTTATCGGCAATGACGTCTGGATCGGCTATGACTCGCTCATCATGCCCGGGGTGCACGTTGCCAACGGCGCCATTGTTGCTTCCCGCTCGGTCGTCGTTTCAGACGTTCCAGCGTACACGATTGTTGGAGGCAACCCTGCGAAGCCCATCAGACAGCGCTTCGATCCAGATATTGTGACTCGCCTGGAGTCGTTGGCATGGTGGAACTGGCCGATAGACGCGATCACGCAAAACCTGGAAGTGATCGTATCCGGAGATGTGGATGCGCTGGCCCGTGCCGCTCCCACGTCCTGAGCGCTGTGCTCGACGCGGCCGCGAGGACCTGCCGCTGGACCCTCGTCAGGAGGGCGTCACCCAATGGCGCTTCGCACCCGGTAGCCAGCGGCGGCTGCCACCTGGCATGAGGTGCACGGGACGCCGCCACACGGCCAGCATCAGCGCGGCTGCAAGCAGGAGCGCGTTTGCCCACCACATGCCGGTAAACGGCGAGACGACCAGCCGGTCAGCGAGATCTTCGCCTATCACCATCAACTCGTAGTACGCGCCGAACACCACGCAGCTCGCGCCAATGACCAGCGCCGCTCCGCCGCGCGGGACTCGGAGCGCGATCGCCACGCCGGCCAGTGCCATGACCACGCATGCCGCGGCGAGCGCAAACTTCTTCTGGACCTCGACTTCGTACGCCGCCGTGCGCGCGAGGGCGACAGGCCCAGTCGCTGGACGAATGCTCCGTGCTGCCTCCCGCAGCTCGGCGATCGTCATCGTGCGGCCGCTCGATGGGACCGTGCCGCCCGCCATCACCGCCGCCAGTCGCTGATTCGCACGGGGGACGATGGTCGCCGTCACCACGAGCGCCAGCGCGGCGACGCCGGTGGCAGCCAGGAGCACGGGCATGACCAGGCGGCGGACGCCATCGCGCTCCCGTCGCGCGACAGCGAGCGTTCCCTCCGCGCTGAACCGCGTGAAGTTCCTGAGGACGGCAATGAGGACGGCCATCGGGATCGTCATCGCCGCGATGAACGGCACGGCGAGCAGCAGCGCCTCCGCAATGGTGCCGGCCGGCGCTCCCCGCGCACTCAGCGCTGGTAGCTGCTTTCTCGCGAAGAGGGCGAGCATCGACGCCGTGAGCGCCACGAACGCGATAGCGAAGGAGACAGCGTGGCGGCGCAGGAGCTGTCGGGTCGTGTACTGGGGCACGTGCGGACCTCCGAGGTTGGCGCCGGCCGGCTGCGGCCCACGCGCGTCCATGTTCCACCATTCCCAGGGCGTGTGGTCGCGGCGTTCATCCGCGGCCTCGCGGCCCGGGCGCAGCTGTTCGTAGGCGCCTCGCCGTATGACATCCCAGACGCCCGCCGCGCCGGCGAGTGTGCCCTCCAGCCGCCCGCGCTCGCGCGCTCGCCGGAGCTCGCGTGCGAAGAGGATCTCCATGGCGGAACCATGTTTGCGGCGCAGCCCGGCCGGGAGCAGGTGCAGGGCGAGGCGATAGGCGCGCGTCCAGCTCATGCCCCACCGACCGCTAGGCGCGTGCGCGCGACTCGGGCGAGCGACTCCAGTCGCGCGGCCTCGCGCTCGAGGGCCACGCGGCCGGCGCGCGTGATCCGATAGAAGCGCTCACGACCGGTGATCCCCTCGGGACGCTCGCCGTCGGGTATCTCCTCCAGCCACCCCTGGTCGACGAGCTCCTCGAGCGAGCCGTACAGGGTCGCCGGCCAGAGGCGCACCCCTCCGCCGCTCAGCTCGCGGACGTCATCCTGGATCGCCGTGCCATAGCGCGGCGCGGCGGAGACGGAGAGGAGAATGAAGAACCAGTGCGGCTTCATGGAGGCGTTACTGATGCGGATGTGACAGCGCCGTGGGGAGCCAGACAGCAATCATCACCAGGACACGACCGCGCTTCATGCATTCTCCAGAGAGGGGAGCCAACCACCAACCGAAGCTCGGATGTCATCTAACTACACTAGCATAGTATGCAACAATAGTATGTGACGCAAGGCCTGGGTTACGGCGTTCATGCGGCGGCTAGCCCGGGTGAGCGGCCGCGTGGACCTCGCTGATCCGCGGAAGCCGCCCCTGCATGTAGTCCTTCGAGATGCGCAGGAGATCAGCACGCGACTCGGCCACGAACGGTCCGTGCATCATGATCGGCACGTTCGTCGGCTCACCCGCGTAGAGGATCGCGCGCGCCGGCCCGTCGCCGGCGCTCAGACGCAGCGCGCTCGGCCCCCCGCTCGCTGGCCGATCGAGCCAGGCAACCTGCCCCGTCCCGAGCACCGTGTCGTCGGCGCCCGCGCGCAGTGATCCGCGGATGACGTAGACGAATCCGTTGTACGACGGCGGCAACTCCTGCTCCACCGAGGCATTCGCGTCGAGCGAGATGTCCGCCAGGGTGACGGGAACGAAGTTGTGTGTGGCGGCCCGCACGTTGCCCGAGCTGCCGCTGTACACCCTGATCTCCGCGCCCGGTGCACGACGCACGGGCGCATCGGCGCGGGCGATCGTCTCCAGGCGCGGCGACGTCCAGCGTGCCTCGCGCGGAAGCGTGAGCCAGAGCTGCAGGATACGCGTCCTGCCCAGCGGGGTGACGTCTTCGTTGTGAATGACGCCGCTGCCAGCGGTCATCCACTGCACGTCCCCCGTGCCGAGGGATCCTTCGAGCCTGTCGCGCACGCCACCCTCGAGCACGAAGGTGACCGTCTCGAAGCCGGCGTGCGGATGCGCGCCACCGGCCGGCGCGCCGGGCTCGAGATCGATGCGGTCGTCCATCAGCAGGATGAACGGATCCTGCCGTGCGAACTCCCCCGGATCGACGACGGGCACCGCGGTGTGACCGGCGCCCATGAACCCAGGCGCCGGTGCTGGCGTCGTGACGACGCGGGAAATGCGGCGAGCTGTCGGCATCGTTCCCTCCTTATGCGGTGACCGGCGCCTCACGGCGCGCCGCCAGGTTGCCTATGCCGCCGATCACGCCGACGACAAGCGCCGCGGAGGCGATGGCGGGAGACCAGAGCGCGCGCAGGCCGAGCAACGCGTCGAGCGAGAGGAGCCCTGGTCCGGTGAACGCGAGTACCACCGCCGCGGCGCCGTAGAGTAGCGGCAGCTCGATGCCGTTCTTCATGGCGAAGAATCCGTTCGTCCAGTGGACGCTGATCGCCGCGACGATCATGACGGAGAGCATCAGTGCGGGACCGATGGGGCCGAGGAGGCCGAGCGTGATGAGGACGCCGCTCGCAAATTCGGTGAGGGCTGCTACCGTGGCAAAGAGCCGGCCGGGCCGGAAGCCGAGCTGCTCGAAGAACCCGCTGGTGCCGGCGATGCCGTAGCCGCCGAACCAGCCGAAGAGCTTCTGTGAGCCGTGCGCGGCCATGGCGAGGCCGAAGATGAGCCGGGCGATGAGCAGCCCCCCACTGAGGACGACGATGTTGGGGCTCCAGGAGTCGATGATGTGCATGGCAATGGAGAGCTGAGGGTGAGAACGGTTAGTCCGAATTGACTTGCCGTACATTGCTCTTTCGATTATGGATTATCTATGCCTGAGACTCCGAAAAACACAACCAAGCGTCCAGCACGGCCGGACACTGCCGTCGACGTGTTCGGCCAGATCCTGGAGGCTGTGCATGTGCGCACGGCGATCTTCGGCCGGCTCGACCTGGGCGCGCCGTGGCATCTTCAGATTCCGGAGCGCGACTACCTGAGCTTCTACGTGGTCGCGCGAGGGAGCGCGTGGCTCGAGCTGCCGCGCAGTCGCGGCGTACGCGGCGCGACGTCGATCGCGCTGTCCACCGGCGACGCGGTGATCCTACCGCTCGGCTCCGCCCATGGGTTGCGCGACGTCGATCGTAGCGACGTGCCGGCGCTGCAGTTCCACTACGACGCGTGTCCGCGCTCGATGCAAGTCGAGCGGATTGGCGGGGACGGGCCGTTGACGTCGATCGTCGTCGGTCATTTCACGCTCGGCCGCGCGCCACGCAACGCGCTCCTCGCGTCGCTCCCGCCGGCGATTCACCTTCCAGCCGGCGCCGGCTCGACGAGCCCGCAGCTCGCCGGACTCGTTCCGCTCATCGTGAACGAGACGACCACGCCCGGCCCCGGCGCCTCGATCGTGCTTGCGCGCCTGGCCGATCTCCTCTTCGTTCAGGCGTTGCGTCTCTGGATCTCGCGGGACCGCGAATCGGCGTGCGGACTGCGCGCCGTGACCGACCCCGCGATTGGCGACGCACTCCGTCTGATGCACGCGCGCCCCGCGGATCCGTGGACGGTCGAGAAGCTCGCATCGACGGTCGCGATGTCACGCTCCGCGTTCGCGGCCCGCTTCACCGCGCTCGTCAGCGAGCCGCCGCTGCAGTACCTCGCGCATTGGCGCATGGCGCTTGCCGCGCAGCAACTGCGCGAGGACGGCGCGACGGTCGCCCGCATCGCGACATCCGTCGGCTACTCGAACCCGGTCGCGTTCAGCAAGGCGTTCGCGAAGGCGTATGGCGTGGGCCCGGCGACCTTTCGCCGCCGGGAGCGGGGGGAGGAAGATCGGCCGTGAGGAGCGGGCGCCATGGGATCCTCCGCGAGGATAGTGCATGGTCCTTCACGAAGGGCGGCGGCGCCAGAGCGCGGCGCACGCGCAATCCGTGTGCGGCCGTAGCAGATTATCGGCGCGCCGTGAGTAGCCCGTAGACGTCCTCGTCTCGATCACCCAGAGGATGCCGTCGCGCGTACCGTTCGCCGAGATGGTCGGGGAGCAGCAGCGGGCCGCCGGCACCGAGAGATTACGAGCGGAACGCGCTCCGCCACCGCTCCACCACGGCGTCCATGCTCTCGAGCGTTCCGGCCGCCACGCGAGCCCGCAGTTCGGCGGTCGGTGCCGTGAAGGTGAGCCGGTATCCGTCGGGATCGGCGAACGTCACCTCGCGGGCATTCCAGGGGCGGTCACCCGGCCCGTCGAGCGGGACCACCTGATGCGCGCCCGCGCGCTCGACGATCACGTCCACGTCGTCGGCCGAGAAATAGAGCGTGATGCCCCGACCCCGCAGCTCGCTGCTGGCAGCATTCGAAGCGACAAGCAGCACGTCGCCGAAGGTGCACCAGCGCACGTGCGCCAGGATCGGCGTGTTGTCGGCCGCCCGCATGGTGAACACGTCGGCGAAGCCGAGGACCTGCTGGTACCATGTGGCGGAGCGGTCGAGGTCCGAGACGGCGAGCTGCGTGAAGGCCGGCATCGGGTAGATGTCCGTGGCCCAGCCCTCGGGGCGATAAGGGTAGCTGTATGGTGTCGGCATGACGGGGATGCTAAACTCTTCAACGATTGTAGAGTCAAGCCTATGCCCATGCCCACTTCCCCTCACCTCACGATCGGTGCGCTGGCCCGGCAGGCCGGCGTCAGCGCGCAGACGTTGCGCCACTACGACCGGTTGGGGATCCTGCGTCCCTCCGCCACCACGCGAGCCGGCTATCGCCTGTACTCCGAGGCGGATCGCGTGCGACTCGAGCTCGTCCGGGCGCTCCGCGGACTCGGCTTCGATCTCGCCACCATCGCGAAGCTGCTCCGCGGCGCCGTGAGCGCGCGCGCGGCCGCGGAGCTTCACCTTCGCGCGCTCGACCTGCAGGTGAAGTCGCTGACGCGGCGGCGCGCCGTCCTCTGTGTGCTGCTGCGCGACGGCGATGCCCTGACATTCGAGCGATTGCAGCGGCTGCACGTGCTCGCGTCGGTCGACAATCAGGACCGCGCGCGGTTCGTTGGCGATGCGCTCGACGCGCGGCTCCGCGGCACCCGGCACCGCGCGCTCGGTGAGGCCATCCGGCGGGTGGCCGTCGTCGACCTGCCCGAGTCGCCCACCGCCGCACAGGTGGAGGCGTGGCTCGAGCTCGCTGAGATGGTGAGCGACGAGTCGTTCCTGGCGCGCCACCGCGCAGCAGGCGCGGACACGGGGACGCGCCAGCTCGGCGATATGCATGCGCTCTGCCGGCCCGCCGCGGAAGCCGTCGAGCGCGGCGTACAGACGGCGAGCGCGGAAGGACGCGCGATTGTCGGGCGCTGGGTCGCCGCTATGCTTCGTCAGCAGAGGCGAGCCTCTCGCGGCAGCATGAAGGCGCGCGCTCGCGAGCTGCGCGCCGCCATGGAGCAGGGGCGCGACGCGCGCGAGGAGCGGTTCTGGACGCTCCTCGCCGTACTCAACCCCGAGGTTGCGCGGTCGCCGATCAGCATAGCATGGCCCTGGCTCATGGAGGGCCTCCGCGTGCTCGCCGACTGACATCACTGCGTGACGGCAGCACGCGCGTGCGGCGGGGCGAGTGGCTACACCGCCAACCGGCGGTAGCTGAGGTCGGCGGGTTGAGCACCGGAGCGCTGCGGCTCCGAGCCGCGGTCAGGTGCGCCTGTCGCGCCCCGCCCTCCGCTGCGCGACGTTGGCGATCGCCGACCAGTCCCGCTCAGCATCGCCGTGGGCGACCGCGTCGAGCAGGTTGTCGCGGAGCACACTCGCGAAGGGCATCGGCGCGCTGACCGCCTCTCCGGCAGCGAGCGCCAGCCGCACATCCTTGAGCCCCAACTTCAGCTTGAACCCCGGAGGGTCGTAGCGCTGCTCGGCGATGAGCGCGCCATAGTTCCTGTATACGGGTACCGCGAACACCGTGCTGGTGAGCACGCCGAGGAGATCACGTTCGGCCACACCGTAGCCCTTCGCCATCGCGGCCGCCTCCGCCATCGACTCGAGCGCACTGGCGATCATGAAGTTGCCGGCGAGCTTCGTCACATTCGCCTGGTGCGGCTCCTGGCCGATGCGCCACGTCGCCTGGCCCATGACATCGAAGAGCGGCTGCACGCGCTCGATGGACGGCTCGTCGCCGGCCGCGACGATCTGGAGCGTCCCCGCGGCCGCCACATCCGGACGGCCGAAGACCGGCGCGGCGACGTACGCGACATCGTGCGCCTGATGCAGCGCGGCAAGCTCACGAGCGAGCGCGACCGAGACCGTCGCCATGTTCACGTGCACCAACCCGGCCGGCGCGGCATCGAGAAGCCGCTCGTCGAGGATCACCGCGCGGACCGCGATATCGTCGGCCAGCATGGAGATCACGGCATCCCCGCGGAACGCGTCGCGCGCGCGCGCGACCGGTATGGCACCCTCCTTCGCGAGCATCTCCACCGCCCCGCGCGAACGGTTCCATACGCGCACGGTGTGTCCGGCCTTCAGCAGGTTCGCCGCCATGGCCCTGCCCATGGCACCCAGACCGATGAAACCGATATCCATTCTCCGACCTCCATTCAGACTTGACCGATCGGAAAGGTATGCGGCACGCCGCATGGGAGAAATACATTACGGAGGGCGAGCATCCGTGGCGGTCGCGCTCGCAT
>DASUKA010000025.1:0-137737 GCA_036278935.1 Gemmatimonadaceae bacterium | reverse complement strand
GGCCGATCAGGCCATCAACCGGATTCTCCGCGACCGGGCATTCGGCGCGGCCGGCGCCGAGTTGCTGGTCGAGGAATACATGCCGGGCGAAGAACTGTCGGTGCTTGCGTTTACCGATGGGGAGCATGTGCTGCCGATGCTTCCCGCGCAGGACCACAAGCGGCTCCTCAACGGTGACCGAGGGCCGAACACCGGGGGGATGGGCGCGTACGCGCCGGTGGCACTCGGCGACGGTGCACTTCTGGAGGAGGTGACGGAACGCATCCTCCTCCCCACGCTCGCCGCACTGCGCGCGTGCGCGTGCCAGTTCAGCGGCGTGCTGTACGCGGGCCTCATGCTCACACCCGACGGGCCGCGCGTGGTCGAGTTCAACTGTCGCTTCGGCGATCCGGAGATAGAGGCACTGCTTCCGCTGCTCGACAGCGCGCTCCTGGAGCCTGTGCTGGCCATTGCGCAGGGCGAGAGCATCGAGGGCATGACCTTCTCCTGGCGCGACGCCTGCGCGGTGACCACGGTCGTGGCCGCGGACGGATATCCTGGGCGGAGCCGCCAGGGCACACCCGTCACCCTCCCGCCCCCTCCCGACGGGACGATTGTGTTCCACGCGGGCACGAAGCAGTCCGAGAACGGCTCGCTCGTGAGTGCCGGCGGCCGCGTGCTCGCCATCACAGCGCTTGCTGACAGCGTGGACGCCGCGCAGCGCGCGAGCGTGGCATATGCGGAGGAGGTTCAGCTCGAGGGCAAGCAGTATCGCACGGATATCGGCTGGCGAGAGATGCACCGCAGTGCCGGAACTCCCCGAAACTGAAACGATCGCCCGCGATCTGGATCGGCAGCTCCCGGGAGCGTGCATTGCCGGAGTGCGGGTGACCAGGCCGGATGTGCTGCGTGAGATCGAGGCACCCGAACTCGCGCGGCGCATGACGGGCGCGACGATCGGGCGATGCTGGCGACGCGCCAAACTGGTGGTGCTGGATCTCTCGTCGGGTGACCGACTGGTGGTTCAGCCGCGCTTCACGGGCGCGCTGCTCCTGGACCGCGGCCAGCTGCCGGAGCGGGAGCGGCGCTACTCCGCCGTCGCCATCCGACTTGCCGACGGCACGGTACTCCACTACCGCGACATCCGGCGCCTCGGCACCGTCACCCTGATGTCGCGCGAACGGTGGACCGCCTGCACCAGCGCGCTGGGCGCGGAGCCGCTTGACCCGGCATTCTCGCCGACGCATCTCTCCAGGCAGATGCGGACGTCGAAGCAGGCCGTGAAGAAGCTGCTGATGGATCAGCGCCGGATTGCCGGCGTCGGAAACATCTACGCCAGCGAAGCGCTCTGGCGCGCGGGACTCGACCCCTCGCGCCAGGGACGCACACTCACCACGCCGGAGATCGAACGGCTGCACGCGGCCGTCGTGTCAGTGCTGCACGAATCGATCGCCGAGCGCGGCACAAGCTTCCGCGACTACCGCGACGCGGACGGACAGCCCGGTCGCTTTGCCAGTCGGCTTGCCGTGTACGGACGAGGCGGTATGCCCTGCTTGCGATGTGGGCACCGCCTTATCGACACCCCGGCGATCGATGGTCGCACCACCGTCTTCTGCGCCCAGTGCCAACGCTGATGCCGGCCTCGCGCAGCACCGTGGGTGCCCGTCGGCCGTCCCGCGCGCGCGGTGGGGTGGTCGAGCCCACGGAGCACCATCCCACCCCCGATGAACAGCTTGCTGTCATGCGCGCGGGCGTCCGCGCCGGGGCTACCGATCGCCCCGGGGTGTATCGCATGCTCTCGGCTGACGGCGAAGTGGTGTACGTTGGAAAATCGAAGCGCCTGCGCACGCGCCTGCTGAGCTATTTCCGCGCCGCGTTTCCCGAGGAGAAGGGAGCGCGCATTGTTCGCGAGGCGCAGACCATCGAGTGGGAGTACACGCCGAGCGAGTTTGCCGCGCTGCTGCTCGAGCTCAAGCTCATCAAGCGCCTCCGCCCCCGCTTCAACGTGGCCATGAAGCGTGATGCGCGCCACTTCGCCTTCATCAAGATCACCGCGGGACCGGCGCCCAAGCTGCTGGTGGTGCGGGGCGCAAGCGACGACCGCGCCACATACTACGGCCCGTATCAGGGCGCCCGGCGGGTGGAGGAGGCCGTGCGCGAGCTGAACAACGCGCTCGGGCTCCGCGACTGCGCGCTGAACCGCCCCATGCGCTACGATGATCAGCACGAGCTCTTTCAGCTCATGCCCCGCACCCCCGGGTGTATCCGCTATGAAGTCAAGAAGTGTCTGGGGCCGTGCGTGGGTGGGTGCTCCGAGCGTCAATACGCGGAGCAGTTGGCCGTCGCACGGGCCTTCCTGGCGGGCACCGACGACGGCCCCATGGACATGCTCCGCAGGGAGATGGAGCAGTGCAGCGAACGGCTCGAGTTCGAGCGCGCGGGCGCGTTGCGCGACAAGCTCTATCGGCTGGAGGAGCTGCGGGAGCAGTTCTACCGGTTCCGCTTTGCCGTGGAGACGCTGTCGTTCGTGTACACGGTGCCCGGACACGATGGAGATGACCGGGTCTATCTCGTCCGGCGGGGCCGCGTGCGTGCCGAATGTCCCGCGCCGCGCACAGCGCGCGACCGCACGGCGCTGCGCCGACTCGTGGAAAGGGTATTCAGCCGAACGGAGCCGGAAGGCGCGCAGCTTCCCGCGCACGAGATCGATGAGCTGCTGCTGCTGTCATCCTGGTTCCGCCGGTTCCCCCAGGAATTGGAGCGCACCGTGCAGGCGGAGGACGCTGGGAGTGCGCATGCACCGCGCAGCGCGCAGATGGCCGACGGCGGAGTGGATGATATAACGCCGTTGCCGGCCGTCGTCACGGCCTCCTACAGCGGCACGATTTCGGCGTCAGCCACGCCATCCTGAATCGTCAGCCGGGCCACGCTCGGCGTGACGTCAAAGCGGCGCGGACCGCCCGCTCCAGGATTGACGACCAGCCGGCTCTCCGCGCGCGTGATGAGCGCATGGTGCGTGTGGCCGTACACCAGCACGTCGCCCACATACAGTTGGAGCAACGCCTCCGGCGTAGGGCGCGGGAGCTCGTGGCCGTGGCTCACATGAATCGTGATACCGCCCACTTCGCGGATGATCGCCTGCGCGAGCCGCGGGTTACCGGGTACATCGGTGTTCCCGAACACCGCCTCGACGGGCGCAATCAGAGCGAGCTCGTCGAGCACATCATCGCCGCCCACGTCCCCGGCGTGCAGGATGATCTCCACCCCGGCCAGCGCAGTGTGGACCTCGGGCCGCAGCAGGCCGTGCGTATCCGAGATGAGACCGATGATGTGGCGCTCGTGCTCAGCAGTCATCGCCGTCGTCTGATCCCCCGCTCCACCGCGTCACGAGCGCATGCTCCACCCCCAGATGATCGAGAATCCGCGCAACGACGAAATCCACCATCTCCGCCACGGATCGGGCGCCATGGTAGAACCCAGGCGCGGCCGGCAGTACGACGGCGCCGGCACGCGCCACCCGGAGCATGTTCTCGAGATGGATGATGCTCAGGGGCGTCTCCCGTGGCACCAGGATGAGCGGGCGCCGTTCCTTGAGTGTGACATCCGCAGCGCGCTCTACCAGGGAGCGCGATGTCCCGCTGCTCACGGCCGCCATCGTCCCCATGGAGCACGGGCAGATCACCATTCCGCTGCTCCGCGCCGAGCCCGATGCGGGCGCCGCTCCGCGATCCGCATTGTCGAAGAGCGCCACGCGCGCGTCCCACCGCGTGCAGCCGAGCGCCGCGCGCAGGGCGTCCGCGTCCGCAATGCCCGCCTCCATGCGCAACAGCCGCCATCCGTGCGACGAGACAACCAGCCACACATCGCGCTCGGCCTCGAGCAGGCGATCGAGGAGTCGCACGGCGTACGGCGCGCCGGACGCACCGGTGATCGCCAGGACCAGCGGGGCAGCGCCCGCGCTCATCCGCCGATCAGCCGCCCGGCCAGGACGAAGCCGAAGAAGGTGACGCTGATGATCCCATTCATGGTGAAGAACGCGGCGTCAAGCCGGGAAAGGTCGTCCCCACGCACCAGCGAGTGCTCGTAGAGCAGGAGCCCGGCGACAGCCACCACACCGAGCCAGTAGAGCGCCCCCGCGCCGATGCCGGCTCCCACCATGGCGAGTGCCACGACGGTCATGGCGTGGAGCAGCCGCGCAATGGCGATCGCTCGCCGCTCGCCGAGCATCGCGGGCAGCGAGTACAGCCTATGTTCGCGGTCGAAGTCGACGTCCTGCAGGGCATAGAAGATATCGAAGCCGCCCACCCATCCCATCACTGCCGCCGCCAGCATGACGAGCACCCACCATGGCGAGCTCCACGTTCCCGCGACCGCGAGGTATCCGCCCACGGGCGCGATGCCCAAGCCGACGCCCAGCACGAGGTGCGCCCATCGCGTGAACCGCTTGGTGTAGCTGTACCAGAAGATCCAGGCCAGCGCGACAGGTGAAAGTGCCAGGCAGAGGGGATTGAGCTGCCATGCGGCCACCACGAACACCAGCGATGCGATAGCGACCGCCAGGCCGGCCTCGGCGGCGCCAATGCGTCCACTGGGAATCTCACGTCTGGCTGTGCGCGGGTTCAGTGCATCGAGACGGCGGTCGACAATCCGGTTGAACCCCATGGCGGCGAACCGCGCGGCGGCAAAGGCCGCGGCGACCAAGATCACTTCACGCGTGGTTACGCGTGTGACATAACTGGCGATCGTCACCCCAACCAGCGCGAACGGCAGCGCGAACAGCGTGTGCGGCAGCTTCACCAGATTCGCGTAGCGCACGAACGTCGAGCCGCCCGCGAACGTCTGCCCTTCTCGTAGCTCGCTCGCCTCCGGTTCCTGCGCCACGCGATCCGCCGGGGCGGCGCTCATCACGGGATCACTCCTCGCATCCCCGCGCCTCGCCGCTGCCCCCGCGCGAGACCGCTTCATCGCGCTACCACGCGCGCACGCGGATCGGCAGGCCGGCCGGCGGGCCCCGCCGGAGCCGACGCCTGCCGGCCGAAACGCTCAACCACGGCATCCAGCGTTTGCGCCGCGCCGCCCAGCGCCGCGCCCGTCTCCCGGAGTTGCTCCGTCAGCATGCGCTGCTGCTCGGTGGCGCGCGAAGCCTCCGCTGTCGAGGCGGCGGTCTCCGATGCCACTCGCGCCACCTGCTCCGATGCATTGGCCACGTCGTCCACCAGCACCGCCTGCTGCCGCGATGCATCCACGACGGTCTGCGCGAGATCCAACGTGTGCCTGGCATCCACCTCGATTCCCTTGAACACCAGCATGGCCTCCCGCATCACCTGCTCACCCTCCCCCACCGAGCGCTCCATCTGCTGCAGCCGCTCGGCCGCCTCGTCGCTGCGCGATGCGATCTCGCGCAGTTGTTCCTCGATGCGCTTGAGCGACTCCGCGCTCCGCTGCGAGAGCGTGCGTACCTCGCTCGCCACGACGGCGAAGCCACGCCCGTGCTCGCCAGCGCGTGCCGCTTCGATGGCGGCGTTCACCGCCAGCAGATTCGTGCGCGCGGAGATCTCGCTGATGGCGTGCGTGACCTCACCGATCGTGGCCGATGCCTGCCGCAACGCCGTGACCCGTTCCACGCTGTCGCGCGCGAGCGACGCAATGCGCGTCACGCCTCGCGTTGCCGCTTCTGCGTGGCGGACCCCGTCCTGGGCACGATTGCCCACCGCGCCCGAGATGGCGAGCGTCTCGCGCGCCGCGGCGTCGACCGCCGACGCACCGGTGGTCAGCCGTTGCGCCGCCTCCCGGATGCGCTCGGAGGTATGCAGATGCTCGTCTGACCCGCGAGCAAGCTGCCGCAGTGTATCCGCGACGCGCTCCGCGCTGTCGGCCGCCGAGCCGCCGATGGTATTCACCCGCGTGGATGCGGCCAGGACGGCCCCCGCCGTGCTCTGTGTCTCCTCGATGAGCGCCGCGACATCCCGCAGAGCGCCCCGCACGCGCTGCTCCTCCTCCGATCCACCCTCGCGCAGCAACGTCGACCAGTCGTGCTCGCCAATCGAGCGCCCGAGCAGCTCCAGCTCGTCGAGGGGCCGCCGCATGATGGCGTTCAGCCGGGCCACGAACCAGAGGATCACCGGCACGGAGAGCACCCACGCCACCAGTAACTCCCACGGCCGGAGCCCACGGAACGCCACCGTATAGACGATGGCCCCGATCACCAGCAGAAACCATCCCAGCGTGCTGGCGATCTCCGCGATGAGGCGGTTCGCCACGCGCATCCGGACGATCCAGACCGCGAGTACGACGGCAATCAGCAGGACAGCGAGTGTGCCGTATAGCCGCTGCGGAGGATACGGCACGTTCTCCCACACGCCGAGTAGGGACAACGCGGCAGGAATCATTCGGCCGCGTCCACCGCGTGGCGCGCGGGCGTCGCCGTCGCGCGGCCATCTGCGGAAATCCCGAGCGCACTCCACATATCTTCCACGCGCCGCTTCGTGGCGTCATCCATCTCGATGCGTCTGGGCCATTCGCGTGTGAATCCCTCCTCCGGCCACTTGCGCGTCGCATCAATGCCCATCTTGGACCCGTAGGTGAAGGCTCGGCTCGAGTGATCGAGCACGTCCACCGGCCCCATCGTGAACCGCGTATCGCGTTCGGGGTCAATGTGATTGAGCGCGACCCACAGGGCCTCGTGCGTGTCACGCACGTTGACCTCCTTGTCCACGACCACGAGCACCTTGGCGAGCGACATGAGCCCCTGTCCCCACAGCGCGTTCATCACCTTGTACGCCTGCCCCGGGTACTGCTTGTCGATCGAGACGAACACCAGGTTGTGAAAGATGCCTTCGGCCGGCATGTGGTAATCCACGATTTCCGGAACCGTGAGCTTGAGTAGGGGGAGGAAGATGCGTTCTGTCGCGTGGCCCAGATAGTAGTCCTCCATGGGCGGCCGCCCGACGATCGTCGTGGCGTAAATGGGGTGCTCCCGCATGGTCACGGCCGCCACGTGCATCTGCGGATACTGATCGGCCAGCGAATAGAATCCGGTGTGGTCGCCAAACGGTCCCTCCATGACGAGCGGCTCGCGCGGATCGATATATCCCTCGATCACGAACTCTGCGTCGGCCGGCACCTCCAGGTCACAGGTCAACGCCTTCACCAGGCGCACCGGCTGCTTCCGCAGGAACCCCGCAAAAAGAAACTCGTCGACCGTGGGCGGCAGCGGCGCGGACGCCGAGTAGATGGACGCCGGATCCGCGCCGATCGCAATGCAGACCGGCATCGTGGCGCCTTGCTCGGCCATGACGCGCCAGTGCGCCGCACCCACCTTGTGCCGTTGCCAATGCATGGCGAGCGTGCGTGGCCCGAGCATCTGCGCCCGGTACATCCCCACGTTGCGGGTGCCTCGGGCCGGGTCTTTGGAGATGACCATGGGCAGCGTGATGTAGGGGCCGCCATCTTCCGGCCAGCACTTGATGATGGGCAGCTTGCGGAGGTCCACCTCATCGCCGCGCCAGACGACCTGCTGCGCGCTCCCGTGCCCGGACCGCACCCGCGGCGGAAAGTGGGCCACCTCGAGCAGCTTGGGCAGGAGCGACAGCTTGGCGATCAGACCGCTCGGCACGCTGGGCTGCATGAGATCCGAGATGCGTGCTCCGATGGCGTCCAGATCGTCCACGCCGAGCGCCATGGCCATTCGCCGCATCGATCCGAACAGGTTGATCGCGACGGGATACGCCGAGCGTGTGCCATCGAAGAGCGTCACGTGTTCGAAGAGCAGCGCCGGCCCGCCCCCGGGGCTCTTCATCACCCGATCGGCGATCTCGCACAACTCCAGGTTCACCGACACCGGGTGCGTGATACGGGTGAGCTCACCGGCTGCCGCCAGGTGATCGACGAAGGCCGACAGCGAATCGAGGCTCACGAGCCTGCGGGAGCGACGGCGTGCATGCGATCTGAAGCTTCGTGTCCATCGCCGGCGGTGTTCGGCCCCCGCTCACCCACGTGAATGGCCGCAATGCCGAAGGTGAGCGCGCGCCACGCGACGTTGATGAACTCCGCCGCCTGCAGCCGGAGCGCGAGCGCCGGCGCGGAGGGGAAGGCGCTGACCGACTCCGGCAGGTAGCGGTATGCCGTGCGATGCCCGCTCACCCATGCCCCGATGCGTGGCAATATGCTGTGGAAGTAGAGGTGGTAGAGTGTGCGCACCAGGCCCAGGCGCGGCGTGGAGAATTCCAGAATCACCAGGCGGCCGCCGGGAGCGAGCACGCGATGCGCCTCGCGCAATCCGGCGTCCAAGTCCGCCAGATTGCGGGCCCCGAAGGCGACGATGATACCTGCCGCGGCGCCATCCGCCAGCGGGAGCTGGAGCGCGTCCGCCATCACCGGCCGCACGGTGCGGCCCTGCACCTTCCGCTGCCCGGCCCGCAGCATCGGCTCGGCGAAGTCCGCACCGATCACGGTGCCGCGGAAGCCGGGCGAGCCGGCCAGCGAGAGCGCGACATCGAGCGTGCCCGCGCACAGGTCGACATAGGTGCCGTCCGGGACGCGCCGCCATCCCAACATCGCGATCGCCCGGGCGCGCCACCGTTTGTCGATGTTGAGGCTCAGGAGATGATTGAGCAGGTCGTAGCGGGGAGCGATCTCCGAGAAGATCCGGCGCACGTACTGGCGCTTCTCCGCGCCCCCGCCCGCCGCGGCCAGCGCCGTTCGTCGGTCGACATCCAGAGCAGACATTGGCTCAAAGTTGAGCGGGGCACTGAGGGGACGCAACCCGCGCGAGCTGGCCCCCGCCACTCATAGCCCACGACTCATAACCCATAACCCACAACCCACTACACTACACCCGCCTCCGCGGACCCTGTAGTTTGCCCCAATGCCGCTCGACCTCACCACCCTCCCAGATGCCGATGTCGCCGCGCTCGCCAAGAACGGGCGCGAGGCGGCGTTTCAGGAGCTGGTACGCCGGTACGAGCGGCCGATCTTCTCATTGATCTACCGCATGGTACGCGATCGAGAGGTGGCGGAGGACCTGTCGCAGGAGACGTTCATCAAGGTGCTCAATCACATCGACCGCTACCGGCCAGAGTTCAAACTGTCCAGCTGGCTGTTCAAGATCGCCAACAACCTCACGATCGATCACCTGCGCAAGCGCCAGCTGAACACGGTGAGCATGGACGGATCGCCGCACGCGGCCACGGCGGCGGAGGTCGAAGCTACTTCGTTCGACGTGGAAACGCGTGGCGAAACGCCGCTGGAGGAGCTCGAGGCGCGCGAGCTGGGGTCCGCCATCGAGCAGGCAATCGCGAAGCTCCGCCCCGAGTATCGCTCGTGCATCCTGCTGCGGCACGTGGAGGGGCGGTCGTACGAGGAGATCGCGGCCACCCTTGACCTCCCCCTCGGCACCGTCAAGACCTACATCCATCGCGCCAGGCATGAATTGCGCGATGCCCTCTCGCACCTCAAGACCGAATCATGAAACTCGCGATCACCCCCCCTCGTACGAGCAGGTGGAGGAACCGTGGATAGGCACCTACTTCCCGACGAGATCGACCAGCTCCTCGATGGCGAGGTCGGCTTTGGCACCGCGCCGCTGAAGGCGCACGTGCGGCGCTGCGCGGCGTGCCGCGCGGAGCTGGACGACGCGCTCATGGTGGTGCACACCATCGAGCAGTTGCCGCACATCGAGCCGTCGCCGCTGTTCGCCTCGCGGGTCATGGCGCAGGTGCGCGTTTTCGTGCCCTGGCACGTCGCGCTTGCCGACACCGTGCGCGCCCGGGTGCCGCGCTCGCGGGCGGCGCGGGTGGTGGCGTTCTCCGGGGCATCGGTCATCGCGGTGCTGCTCACCGTGGCCACGCTCTGGATCGCCACGCGGCTGGATGCCGTGATCTTCGCGGCCAACCTGGTCGTCGGCCGCGTACGCTCGGACGCGCTTGCCCTCCTGTCGAGCGCGGTCACGACCATCTTCGGGGCTCCGGCCACGCAGATGCTGCGCACGAACGGCGTGGTCGGGCTGAGCGTGGCACTGCTGGCGCTCCTCCTGTCCGCCGCGGTGGCCGCGCGTGCGTTGCGCGCGCTCACCGCGGGCGCGCGACGGCGCTGATTTATGCATGAGCGTTTCCTCCGGATCGCGACCCTGGTCACACTCGCGGTCTCAGCGGCGCCCGTGCCGGCCTGGTCGCAAGGAGCCCACGCCGCACCCGCGGACTCCCTGAGCGCCTGGCTGGATTCCCTCCGGCAGGACCCCAACGGGGTGCGCGTGGCGCCCCAGGCGCTCCGCTCCGGCAGCCAGACAGTCGGCTCGGCAGACCATGTGGCCGGGAGCATCGTGGCCGTGCACGGCACGCTTACGGTCGATGGCGCCATCGACGGCAACGCGGTGGCGATCGGCGGCGACGTGGTGCTCCACGCGGGCTCGCACGTCGGGGGGGACGCCGTGGCGGTGGGAGGGCAGGTACGCGACGAGGGTGGTGAGGTGAGCGGGGAGATGCGCTCCCTGAGCGGCTTCACGCATGCCGCCCCGGTCGCCGGCACGTCCGCGTCACGGGCAGCCACGACGGGCCGCTCGCTCTCGCTCGCCATCGGCTGGTTCGTGGTACTGTCCGTCGTCGGCCTCCTCACGCTCCTGCTCACCCGCACCAATCTGGAGACCGTGGCGGAGCGCATCCGCACGGATTTTTCGCGCGCCTTCCTGGTGGGATTCGCTGGAGAGCTGGCGCTCCTCCCCGCTCTCGTGCTTTCGCTCGCGGCGCTCGCCATCACGGTGATCGGGATCATCCTGATCCCGTTCGCCATCATCGCCTTCCTGCTGGCGGCCGCCGGGCTGCTCGCGCTCGGCTTCATTGCGATGGCCTATGTGAGCGGGGAGTCGGTGTTGGAGTATCGCAGCGGAGGGACCATGCGGCGGCGCGCCCCCGCGGGCCTGCTCCTGCTGCTCGGGCTCTCGATCTTCCTGGCGTTCTGGCTGGTGGGGGCGCTGTTCACGTGGGCCGGGATCGTCGGTGCCGTGCTGCGGCTGGTGGCGGCCGCGGTCACCTGGGTGGCGGTGACCGTAGGATTTGGCGCCGCGTTGCTCTCGCGCGGCGGCACGCGTGCCCCGCCGCATCTGTACGCGCTCGACCACGGGGCTCTGGACGAGGAGTACAGCTGGGAGACTCCCACGCCGGTGACTGGCATCGCGGCGGCGCGGCCGCGGACGCCGGCCTCGCGCATCGAGCCATGAAGCGCTGGTCGCTCGCGGGCATGGCGGTGGCGGCAATGTGCTGGGCCGCCTCGGCCGCCGCGCAACAGCCGCAGACCATCGATGTGGCGCGGCAACGGCACGCGGCCGACAGCGTCCTGCACGTACATGTGGAGTACGGCGCGGGCCACTTCGCGCTCGCGGCGGCGTCGCCGCGCATCCTCTATCACGTCCACCTGCACTACGATGCCGACCGGTCGGTGCCGGAGCGGCGCTTCGACCCCGCCAGCGATGCTCTCTCGCTCCGACTGCGCAGCCGAGAAGATCGCGGCCGTTCCGTCGCGCGGGCGGTCGGCGAGTCCCGGAATCGCCATGCGCGCAGCGATCCCAATAGCATGGCGCTCGGAGTGGCGCGCGGCATTCCGCTGGACCTCACCCTCGATCTCGGCGCCACCGAGGCGCGCATCAACCTCGCAGATCTCTGGCTGGATCACCTGGAGCTGCACGGCGGCGCCAGCGACCTGCAGCTCGCCTTTGGGACACCCAACCCCCGGCACCTGCGCAGCATCGAGATCGCCGGGGGCGCCGCGAGCATCCACATCGCCGGCCTGGGCAACGCCAACGCTGACCGCCTGGAGATTCACAGCGGCGCCGCGGACGTGGACCTCGACTGTAGTGGCGCCTGGACGCGCAACCTGCAGGTCGATCTGACGTCGGCACTCGGTGACGTCACCTTCCATGTGCCGAGCGATGTCGGCGTGCGCATCCAGATGACCAGAGTGCTCTCCGATTTTGACCATGGCGGGATGCGCTTTACCAAGCGCAGCGGGGCGGAGGAAAGCGACAACTGGAACAGCGCTCCGCACCGCCTCACCATCGATGCCCGCTCGCTGCTGGGAAGCATCGCGGTCCATCGCACGGCGTCGTAGAACCGCGGCCTGCTCCATGCCATGCCCGGCATGGCACAGATGTTTCGGAGCAGATGATCATGACTGTTGGGGGTTACCGGCTCTGGCCGTTGTTGAAGAGCACGGGACAGGAGATCGCTGAGGACAACCTCACGGGGCTGGCATCCCAGCTGGCGTACTCGTTTTTCTTCGCCCTCTTCCCGATTCTGCTCGTGGTCATGCCGCTGGTCGGCCTGATCGGAAACCAGCAGCAGCTGTTCGAGTGGGCCATGTCCCACCTGGCGCAGGCGCTGCCGCCCGCGGCGCTGGATCTCGTGCGTGGGGTCGTGAGCGACACCGTCTTCGCCCCGAGCGCTCCGGGGCTCATTTCAGTGGGCGCGGTGCTCGCGCTCTGGTCGGGGTCCAACCTCTTCTCCACGCTGATGGACGCCCTCAACAGGGCGTACGACGTCACGGAGACGCGGCCCTTCTGGAAGCGGCGCCTCATCTGTCTCGCCGCCGTGTTGGCCACCAGCCTCTTGGTGCTGATCGCCAGCGCGGCTGTGCTTGCCGGTCCGCAGATCGCCGGGTGGATCAGCAACCATACGGCGCTGGGCCGCCCGGTGGCCGTGGTGTGGTCCATCGTGCAGTGGCCGCTCGCCTTCACGGTGCTCGTGCTGGCGCACTTCCTGGTGTTCTACCTTCTGCCGTGTCTCCGGCAGCGGGTGCGAACCGTGCTGGTCGGCTCGGTGGTAGGTGCGGCGCTCTGGGTCATTGTCACCCTGCTCTTCCGCGTCTACGTGCAGAGCTACGCCTCGTACAACAAGACGTATGGCACCATCGGCGGCGTGATCGTCCTGCTCACCTGGATGTATCTGACCATGCTCGCCACGCTGTCCGCCGGCGAGCTCAATTCCCAGTTGCAACTCGGTGTGGGCTCCGTGAAAGCGCGGAGTACGGTGACCTACGCCGGCCGCATCGTCACCGCACAGGAGCCATCACCGCCCTCCACGGACAGGTTCAGCGAAGCGCAAGGAGGATCAGCGCCGGACGGGACGGAGCAGCACAGGCGTTCCGCGGCCGGCGGCGAGGTCGCGCGCGGCGCTCCCATCCCGCGCCGCGATCTCCACCAGCCCTGAGGAGCCCACCAGCGCCAGAAGTGAGCCGCTGGGGACATCGCCGTAGGCCCGGCGCAGCGGCCCCAGGCCGCGTCCCGCGATCTCGATCGTTCCGCCCCGGGGCGCAACGAGGTTCGTGACGAGCGTGCCGAAGCGATCCGTGGTGATCACCTGTCCCAGCACGGTTCCGTCCGGCTGTCGTACCGGCTCCGGCGTCCGCCGGATGATGGGATCGTCTATGGTGGGGCCAAGCGCGTCGAGGGGCACATGGCAGGCAAGGAGCGCGGCGGCGGGCGCAAAGACGTCCCTGCCATGGAAAGTGTGTGACGCGCCGGTCGGCACCGCCAGTTCCACGACGCTCGCACCCGAAGCGAGCAGCGCGGGCGAGAGCACACCATTGTCCGGCCCGACCAGCATTCGCCCCTCACTCGCCACGGCAATCGCGCGACGCGACGTACCGACTCCAGGATCGATCACCACCAAGTGCACCGTTCCCACCGGGAATCGGCGCCAGACACGGGCCATCGCGAGCCGCCCGCCTTCCACGTCCTGCGGCGCGACGTCGTGCGAGATGTCCACCAGACAAACGTCCGGAGCCGCGGAGAGGAGGACGCCCTTCATCTCCCCCACGTAGCCATCGGCAGTGCCGAAATCGGTGAGGAGCGTGATGATCACACGGGCGCCGTCGCCTCCACCGCGTCCGTGATACGCTCGGCGGCCGCACGGAGCGCCTTCGCGGCAGCTGCCTCCGGTTCCGCGACGACGATCGGCATCCCCTCGTCGCCGCCCACACGGACGTTGGGATACAGCGGAATCTCGCCCAGGAGCGGGATGCCCAACTCCTCGGCCAGGCGCGCGCCACCGCCGCTTCCGAAGAGCGGCGTGGGCTCCTCGCAATGCGGGCAGAGGAAGTAGCTCATGTTCTCGACGATGCCGAGCACGGGCACGTTCACGCGCTGGAACATCCTGGCGCCGCGCAACGCATCGCCCACCGCCACCTCCTGCGGCGTGGTGACGATCACCACCCCGTTCACGTGCGTGGCCTGCACCAGCGAGAGCTGCGCGTCGCCGGTACCGGGCGGCATGTCCACGAGGAAGTAGTCCAGCTGCCCCCAGTGCACGTCACGCAGGAACTGCGTGATGATCTTCATCACGATCGGCCCGCGCCAGATGGCCGGTTGATCGCGCTCGATAAGGAATCCGAGGCTCATGAGCTTCACGCCGTGCGCCTGCAGCGGCATGATCTGATTGTTCACCACCGGAGGCGGCACGTTGATCCCCATCATGCGGGGGATGTTGGGGCCGTAGATGTCCGCGTCCATGAGGCCCACCCGCGCCCCGCCCTGCGCGAGCGCAATGGCGAGGTTGGTGGCGACGGTGGACTTCCCCACCCCGCCCTTGCCGCTGGAGACGGCGATCACGCGACCGAGATTCGGGTACGCCACCGGCGTGGGTGCGGGCGGGACGTGTGCGCGCTGGGACTGCGTTGGCTGGTTCATGACCGGGAGCTCGCGCGAGCGACCCGCCGGCCGCGCCTGGCCGCCACCAGCTGCGCCGGGAGGCGGCGACGCCGCCGCCCGCACCTGCGAGGGGTCCACCACGTCAACGCGCACGTCCGTCACGCCGTCCACGGCTTCCACCGCCTGGCGCACCTCGCGCACCAGCGAGGCAGGATCCTGCGCGGAGAGAAGGATGGCGAAGCGCACCTTCCCGTCACGCGAGATCCCCACATCGCGGATCATTTCGGATGACAGCACGTCCGCATCCGTTCGCGGATTCACGACCCGCGACAGCGCAGCGGCGATCCGGGCCTGTAATGGTTCAGCCATGCAATCTCTCCTCGAGCGCTAGATCGCGCGCACTTCCCGGATCTCGGGCACGTGCATCCGCAGGTGCGCCTCGATCCCTTCGCGCAGCAGGCTTGCCGACATCTGACAGTCCGGGCAATCGCCGGCGATCCGTAAGACGACCACCCCTGTCTGCTGCTCGAAATCGACCAACTCGAGCCCCGCGGCATCGATGTGCAACAGCGGCGTGAGCTCGACAAGCGCCTGGCGAATGCGTTGCTCAACCGCCTGATCGTCCGAGCCTCCGTGTTTCCACACGCTCATACCGCGTAACCTAGAGCCCGGGACAGTCAGTTCAAGCGCCGTCTCCGCCGTTCGGGTGCGCGGGCGCCAGAAAGGTGCGTGCTTCACCGATCACGCGCGCGCGTACATCGTCCAGCGTCCCACGAATGAGGGCGCCGGACGCCTTGGCGTGCCCACCACCGCCGAAGCGGCGAGCGAAGCTGTTGACATCCACTTCTCCCGTGCTGCGGAACGAGACCTTCACCTGCCCGTTGCCCAGATCGCGGAAGAAGATGGCGAGCCGAGTGCCCGCGATGGAACGGGGATGCTCGGCCAGGCCGTCCAGCTCCTCGGCGCGCACGCTGTATCGCTCGAGCGATCCGGCCGGCAACGCGATCCACGAGATGCCGCGCTCCGAATCCACCTCCAGCGTCTCGAGCGCATCGCGCAGCACGCGCAATCGCCCGAGCGACACGGACGCGTAGATGCGGCGATACATCTCTTCGGGATCCACGCCGGCAGCGAGCAGCTGGCCGGCGATCGTCTGGCAGCGCGGGGAGGTGTTGCTGAAGCGGAAGCCGCCGGTGTCGGTGAGGATGGCGGTGTAGAGGGCGCGGGCGATGGCCGGCGTAATCTCCAGCCCCAGCACGCAGGCCAGGTCGAAGACGAGCTCTCCCGTGGCACAGGCCGCAGTGTCAGAGAGCACGATGGTGCCCGCCGGCTCCGCGGTGGGCACGTGGTGATCGATCACGAGCCGCGGTACCGTGAGGGTGCGCACCGTCTCCGAGAGGGATCCCAGGCGCTTCACGTCGCTGATATCGAGGACCACGAGCAGATCGATCCCCTCGAGCGCGCGCGAGCCCTCCGCGCTGCGGTCCGGTGTCCCCTGCTCGAGCAGGAAGGTGAACGTCGACGGCCACGGCGTGGGATTGACGATGTGCGCACGCATCCCGAGCTGACCGAGCAGCAGGGCCAGCGCGACCTCGGAGCCGCATCCATCGCCATCCGCGTTGATGTGCGTTGAGAGCGCGACCACGCGGCCTTCGTGGAATTCGGCGGCAAGTCGTTCGATGGCCTCGCGCCGATGGCGGGGTACGGTGAGCAGGTCGGGAAGATGTGGCGACATGGATCCTCGAAACGACGCGGGCGCCCGCGGAAGTGCGGGCGCCCACCCCAAACGTAATCCTCTGTGCGACGAGAATCGAGACGCGACTCAGTCGCCGCCGGAATGCGTCACGTCCCGCTCCGGTGGGGAAATGGTGCCGGCCGGAACCATCTCGGCCAGTGCGATCTTCGAGTGCTTCCGGCTGTACAGGAAGTAAACGGCGAAACCGATAATCATCCAGACGATCAGGCGGATCCAGGTATCCAGCGGAAGGCTGAACATCATCAACGCCGAGACCAGGATTCCCATGATCGGCACGAAGGGCACCCACGGCGTGCGGAAGGGGCGGTGCCGCTCCGGATCCCGTCGGCGGAGCACCCAGACGCCGGCGCACACGATCACGAAGGCCAACAGCGTGCCGATGGACACCAGCTCGCCAAGTACGGCTACCGGAATCAACGCTGCGAATGCAGCGACAAAGATCCCCACGAAGATCGATGAGAGGTACGGGGTTCTGAACCGGGGATGCACCGCGGACGCCCACTTGGGCAGCAGACCGTCGCGGCTCATGCTGAAGAAGATGCGCGACTGGCCCAGGAGCATGACCACCATGGTGCTCGACAGCCCCGCGATGGCGCCGAGCTTGACGAGGAAGCTCCCCCATGCCACGCCCGTGCGGTCGATGCCAATAGCGATCGGGTCGGCGACGTTCAGGTTCTTGAACGCCACCAGCCCCGTGAGCACGGCGGCCACGAGGATGTACAGGATGGTGCAGATGACCAGCGTGCCGAGAATCCCGATAGGCATGTCACGCTGAGGATTCTTGGCCTCCTGCGCCGCGGTCGACACCGCGTCGAATCCGATGTAGGCGAAGAAGATCACGCCGGCCGCTCTCGCCACGCCCGACCAGCCGTAGGAGCCGAAGCTTCCCGTATTGGGCGGAATGAACGGCGTCCAGTTGGCCTTGGCCACCGCCGTGTGCTCCATGAGGAAGTACCCACCCAGCCCGATGAAGACGAGCAGGACGATGACCTTCACGAGCACGATGATGTTGTTGAAGTTCGCCGATTCCCGGATGCCGATTACCAGAATCGCGGTCACGATGGCGATCCCGAGGAACGCGACGAGATTGAATGCCGACGTCTGGTGCGGGAGCGTGGAAGGATCGACCCCCGCGGCCTGCAATTGTGTCGCGATGCGGCTCAGCGCGTTCCAGTGTCCCTGGTAGAGCACGAAGTCCGTGCCCGGGGCGCCGGCCACCGCGGTCGGAATGCGGATGCCGAAGTCCTGAAGAAAGCTGAGCACATACCCGCTCCAACCGGACGCCACCGTAGCGGCCCCGAACGCATACTCGAGGATCAGGTCCCATCCGATGACCCACGCGATGAGCTCGCCCAGCGTCGCGTAGCCGTACGTGTATGCGCTTCCCGCAATGGGGATCATCGCGGCGAACTCTGCGTAGCAGAGCCCCGCAAATACGCATCCGATCCCTGCGAGAATGAAGGAGAGGATGATGGACGGGCCGGCGTAGAGTGCTGCCGCCGGCCCGGTGAGGACGAAAATTCCGGTCCCGATGACCGCCCCGATCCCGAGTGAAACCAGGTTCGTGGCGCCGAGCGCTCGCTTCAGGCCGTTGGCCTCGTCGCCGGCTTCGGCTTGAAGCACCGCCATACTCTTCGTCGAAAACAGAGCCATAAATGGGTTCCGGTTGGGGCTGAGGGGCAGGTGGGATGCTGCGGCAACAGAGGGGGACCGTCAGGTGGGCAGCGCGACAGATGAAGGCTTCACGTTCTCTGGCCGTCACGCGTTTGTCAAGGCGCGGCTGGAGCGGGAAGCGCCAGGGGCGTGGGGAGTAGGGCGTCAGGTGGGCGAGGGGTGGTCACTCCGAGCGGGCTATCATTGCGACCGACAGGGACTCCCACTCCGAGCCGTCCCTTCCGATGTCATTCCGAGCGAACGCGAGGAATCTGCTCTCCAGACGCGGAGATTCCTCAGTCGCTTTGCGCGTTCGGTGTGGGCGTAGCGCGCGACAACGCCCCGATCACAGCCCGCCTCCGTTCCCTGTCAGCGCCAATCCCGTCATGACCGCGGTCGAATTGGCTTTATCAAGGCGCCTTGATTCCTTGGCGTGCATTGATGTGCATTCGCCATGCGGATGCCGCTGTCCGATTCGGCACAGACTCGGTCATACAGCGTCGTATCCGTAAACACCGTCCGCAAGGCATGTGCGGCGCCATTCATCGCCGCATCAGGCGGCTTCGGATGCGCACAACTCGCGACCGCGGCACAGACAATCACCACTGCCGCTGCCGGCGCCTGTCTCAACGTGATGCGAAATTGCCGCATGTGAGCACCCCCGAATCAGCCGCGATAATTGATCGCTCCGTCCCGTGCTGTCGGGACGTCCAACACGACGGGTATCCTCTACCCTATTCCGTGCCCCTGCACCCCACACCCCATACCCTACTCCCTACACCCTGCCGTAATCATACCGAGTAGTTGGGCGCCTCCCTCGTGATCGTCACGTCGTGTGGGTGCGACTCGCGCAACCCGGCGGGGGTGATGCGGACGAACTCCGTATTCGTACGCAGCTCGTCGATCGTTGCGCAGCCCACGTAGCCCATCCCGCTCCGGAGCCCGCCGACCATCTGAAAGAGGACGTCAGAGACCGGGCCCTTGTACGGCACGCGCCCCTCGATCCCTTCGGGCACGAGCTTCCGGGGGCTCATCTCTCCCTCCTGGAAGTATCGGTCGGCGCTCCCGTCCTGCATGGCGGCAATGCTCCCCATCCCGCGCAGCATCTTGAACCGGCGCCCCTCCAGCAGGAACGACTCCCCCGGGCTCTCCTCGGTGCCCGCCAGCATGGATCCCATCATCACGCTCGAGGCACCGGCCGCCAGCGCCTTGACGATGTCGCCCGAGTACTTGATGCCGCCATCCGCGATGACTGGAAGGCCACCCGCCCCCTCCACCGCATCGAACACGGCGGTGAGCTGCGGCACCCCTACCCCGGTCACCACACGGGTGGTGCAGATGGAACCGGGCCCCACCCCGACCTTCACTGCGTCCACTCCCCGCTCCGCCAGCGCCGCGGCGCCCTCGCGCGTGGCGATGTTCCCGGCCACGAGCTGCACTTCGGGAAAGCGCTCGCGAATCTCCGCCGTCGCGCGCAGTACGCCCTCGCTGTGCCCATGCGCGGTGTCGATGATGAGCGCGTCCACGCCCGCGTCGATCAGCGCGCGGGCCCGCTCGCGGTAGTCGCTCGAGGCCCCGATGGCCGCCGCGACCCGCAGCCGGCCATGCTGATCCTTGTTGGCGTTCGGATACTGGCGGCGCTTGTGGATGTCCTTCACGGTGATGAGCCCGCGAAGCACCCCCTCGGTGTCCACGACCGGCAGCTTCTCGATGCGGTGCTTGCCCAGAATCCGCTCGGCTTCGTCCAGCGTGGTACCCACCGGGGCCGTTACGAGCCGCTCCTTCGTCATCACGTCACGCAACGGCTGGTCGAGATTCCGCTCGAATTGCAGGTCGCGGTTCGTGATGATGCCCACCAGCCGCCCCGCGCGATCCACCACCGGCACGCCCGAGATCTTGAAGCGCATCATGAGCGCGTTCGCCTCGCGCAGCGTGGCGTCTGGGGCAAGGGTAATTGGGTTCAGGATCATGCCGCTCTCGGAGCGCTTCACTCGATCCACCTCGGCGGCCTGCCGATCCACCGACATGTTCTTGTGCACGACGCCGATGCCCCCGGCCCGCGCCATGGCAATCGCCATCTCCGACTCCGTCACAGTATCCATGGCGGCGGAGACGAGCGGGACGTTGAGGGCGATGCCGCGCGTGAAGAGGGAGCTCGTCTCGACCTCTTTCGGATGCGTCACCGAGTGGCGTGGGGCGAGCAGGACGTCATCGAACGTCAGTGCGCTCTCGGCACGAACCCGTGCCACGCCCGCCAGCTGCGGTTCGTCGATGCGCGACGGCCCGCTCTCAGGAATAGCGGGCCGCAGAGTTGAACGGGTTCTGGTTGCCATAGCCAAAGGTAGGGGGACGATGCGGGGTCGGCAAGAGAGAGAAAGGCGGTTCTGAGTTCTGAGTTGTGGGTTTGCTCATTACCCACAACTCGGAACTCTTACCTTCCGAGCCTCCGCAGCCGGCGCCGGATGCGGCGGGGGAGGAAGAAGGAGGCGGCCAACAGCACCTGGCGGAGCCGGCGCGAGGTGAGGGCCGCCGGGTCGCCCGACCAGTGATCCATCACCACGCGCGGACCCGCGCGGACGATCAGCCGCTGGAGCGCCAGCACCAGGAGGTAGACGTCGTCCACCTGGCCCAGGAATGGGATCGGGTCGGGGATCAGATCCAGCGGGAGCAGGATATAGACGATCGCGCCGCCAACGAGGAGCTTGTCGACCGTCGAGACGCGGGCATCGGCCATGAGCCCCCACAAGAGGCGCAGGTAGTTCGGGAGCTCCAGGATGACGGCGAGCACGGTGCGCTTGGCCCCGCGGCGCGGCGCAGGCCCGCGCGTGCGCCGTCGGCGCTTCAACCGCGCGGCGACCACCGCTTCGCGGCCAGCATCACGAGTCATGCGGGGGCATCGCCCTGGGACGCGGCCGACTGGGAGCCCGGATGCGTATTATCCCGCGCGGCGGCGCCGTTGGAGCCGCCTGCCGGCGCCTCGGGGCGTGGGCTTGTGCTGGTTCGCGCGGCCGTGACGACATCGGTCGCGACGGACTTGCCGGCCGCTGCCACGCCGTTCAGTACGCCCATTGCCTTGTTGAGCAGCCCCATCGTCTCGGCGATCGTCGTAGCCGACACGCGGCCCGCACGCAGGCTGTCTTCCACCCCTTCCGCGAAGCGCTGAAAGACGTTCGGCGATTGCGCCGTGCGTTCGGCGTACTTGGAGCCGAGGAATTCGGCATAGTCCAGAACCTGATACAGCTTCTCGTCCGGAAGCGAATCCAGCTGCCGGACGATGCGGTCGCGAAGCAGTTCGTTCATGGGAACCATCCCCTTGGAGTACGTACCGACGTCAGCCGTGCCAGCGAACCCGCTCGCCTCGTGCGTCGATATGCACATAAGGATGGTGATATGCGCGCCCGGTATACACCCCCATCCCCCCAACCAGCTCCGGATAGGCCGCTTCCACGGCGTTCACGGCCTTCGCCACCAGGCGCGTATCCTTCGCGGTAAACCGTCCGTCGCCGTCGGCATCGATGGCCACGTCCACCGCATCGCCGTACTGGTGCTGGCTGTCATGCGCGGCCCGCGGCACGTGCCGGTTGTAGTACGGAGTGCGGAATGCGGAATGCACGCTCAGCAGCACGTGAACGCTGTCCGAGTCCCCCGGATCCCTGGCGCGCAGTCCTGCGGCCACCTGCTCCACGACCAGCTCCAGTTTGTCGAGCACCTTCGGGTTCACGGCGGCAAAGCGCGGCCAGGTGGTTTGGCTGTCGTGGGTGAGAAAATCGGCGAGGCGCAGGTGCCTGGTCATCTGAAGATCGGCCACGCTTTCCGTTACCCGGAGGAAGCCCCTTGGCAGCGGCTCGGTGCGATGCTTCTCCGTGGGGAACATCCCGATCCGGTAGCCATCGAGCAGCGGCCCATGCTTCCTGTCGAACGGGACGAGCACGCCCAGCGTGAGGCCATCCACCGGGCGCCGGAATCCGCTTCGGAGCAGAACGAGCTGGTAGAAGCCGGGCTTTGGCGGCGCAACGAGCGAGTCGCCCACCAGATCGTGCACCCCTCCCACGTCGGTCGAGTCGGCCAGTCGCCGCCACGTGTAACGGAGCCCGGTGGGATCGCCGTGGATACGCAGGGGGTATTGAACGTTCGCGCCTGGCAGCGCGAGCCGCAGATCTACCGCGCCGCTCCGTCCGAACGCGTTGAGGCTGGGCTCCACCTCGGGCACCGGACTGGTGAGCGCGCTGAGCGGGGTACTGAGCGCGCCATATGCGACGCTCGTGACTACCGGCGATGCGTTGAGATGTAGGGGCGGCTCATAGAAGACCACGAAGCCGATCGCCGCTGTCAGCGATACACCAAACGTGGAGTGGCGCGTGAAGCGCCACCGGCCTGTCAGACGCCGATCCGGTCGTGACGAAGCGGGAATCTCCCCTGGCATGTTCTATACGTACATGCACCCCTCGCGCCGGAGAAAGCCGGAAGCGTCGCAAAAAACCGCTGTTGACTGACCAGATGGTCAAGCTCTACCGGCTGGCGATCCGCTGCACATCGAGGATGGGCACTCCGGCGGGATCGCTTCGCCCTACCCGCACACGGGCGACGACGGTAACCCAGCTGAGCGGCTCCAGTGTACGCGCGGTACCGAGGAGCGACGGGGGCAGTGCCAGGTAGAGGAGCGCGTCCTCATGCTCCGGACCGCGGGCGAGTAGATACGGCTCGTTCGGTGCCATGTCGCGTCGAAGCGGGTCCGCGGTCTGCAGCGCGATCACCTGCACGTGCCAGCGTACCAGCTTGCCGCGACTGCCCTGCGGGTCCGCGCGCAGGTCAGCCGCGCTCATCTGGCTGTATTGGGAGGTGTCGGCCAGTCGCAGATCTCCGTCGCGCACCCAGCCCTCCACGCGCACGCGTGTCCAGCCGCGGTCGTGCGCCAGGATCTGCACGCGCGCACTGGAATCCAGCGAGGCGATGGTGCGCCCGCCAGGCGCCGTCGTGAGCGTCGCGTGTTGCGCCGGCGCGAAGGCACCGTGCGCGGGAAGCGTCGCTGCCGCGGAATCGGGCTCCGTGGGCGTGGGCGCCGGACGCGGGGATTGTGCGCCCGCGACAGCGGGAATCAGGAGGGCATGTAGAACCCAATGCGCTCGCATCGCTGGTAGGGGGGTGTGAGGAGGGATACATTCCGGGCGGCGCCCTCTGGGGCGCCGCCGTCTATTCGCCAATATATACTGAACAGTCATGCCGACATCGAACAGGCGTCCCGTGGTGCTCGTAGTGCTCGATGGCTGGGGCTACCGCCCCGAGCGCGACGGCAACGCGATTGCGCTCGCCACCACCCCCACCTGGGACGCGCTCTGCTCACGTCCATCCCGCACCTTGCTCGAGGCGTCGGGCCTCGCTGTAGGACTCCCCTGCGGCCAGATGGGAAACAGCGAGGTGGGGCACCTCAACCTCGGCGCGGGGCGCGTCGTGCAGCAGGACCTGGTGCGCATCTCCGACGCCATCGAGGATGGATCGTTCTTCAGGAACGATGTGCTGGTGCGCGTCTGCAAAGGCGTGAGAGAGCGCGGCGGCACGCTGCACCTCACGGGCCTCATTGGCACCGGGGGCGTGCACGCCATCGACCGGCACCTCTTCGCGCTCGTCGAGCTCGCCGAGCGCGAGCAGGTGCCTCGGGTGGCCATCCACGCGCTGCTGGATGGACGCGATACCCTGCCCCGCTCGGCGCTCGGCTTCATGCAGGAGACGGTCGAGCGCACACGCGGCCGCGCGGTCATCGCCTCGCTCGGCGGGCGCTACTACGGGATGGATCGCGACAAGCGCTGGCCGCGCACCGAACTCTGGTATCGCGTCATGGTGGACGGCACGGGGCCGAGCGCCACGGACCCGGTGCAGGCCATCCGCGATGCGTACGAGCGGGGCGAGAGCGACGAGTTCATCAAGCCCGTGGTGATCGTGCACGATGGCGCACCGGTGGCCCCGATGCGCGACGGCGATGGCGTCATCTTCTTCAACTATCGCGCGGACCGGATGCGCCAGATCGTCCGCGCGCTCACCGAACCGGGGTTCCACGAGTTCGACGTCGCCGGCCGTCCCTCGGTGGACGTGGCCACCATGACCATGTACGATGCGCGCTTCGACCTGCCGGTCGCCTTTCCGCCCATCACCCTCTCGCGCATCGTGGCGGAGGTGGTGTCCGAGCACGACATGGCGATGTTCAAGACGGCGGAAACGGAGAAATACGCGCACGTCACGTATTTCTTCAACGGCGGCGTGGAGACGCCGTATCCGGGCGAGGTGAGGGAGCTGGTGCCGAGTCCGCATGTGGCGACGTACGATCTGCAGCCTGAGATGAGCGCGCCGGGAGTGACGGAGGTGCTGTGCGGCGCCATCACCTCGCGCGACTACGATTTCATTCTGTGCAACTACGCGAACGGGGACATGGTGGGACATACAGGGGTGATTCCGGCCGCGATCACCGCGGTGGAGACGGTGGACCGGTGTCTGGCCAGCGTGCTGGATGCCGCGGAGCGCGTGAACGCGCGGGTGATCGTGACCGCGGATCACGGGAACTGCGAGCTGATGATCGACCCCGCCACGGGCGGGCCGAACACCGCGCATACGACGAACCCCGTGCCGCTGGTGATCGTGGATCCGGACGGTGAGTGTCCGCTGCGGAGCGGCGGCGCGCTGCGCGACGTGGGCCCCACCGTGCTCACCATGCTGGGGCTTGAGACCCCGCGTGAGATGACCGGCGTGGACCTGCGAGAGATGGGAGCGCGCGCGTGAAGCTCATCCTGTTGGCAGCCATGATGGCCGCGCTCGCGCGGCCCGCGCTCGCGCAGGTGGGGCATGCGCCGTCGTCCAGCCCGTATCACGACCTCGTGTACAAGCAGGAATTCACCGTCTATTGGGGACACTTTTCCGGATCGCGCGGCTCGGCGGGCGTGGCGCCGGGTGCCGGCTCCTTGCTGGGACTGCGCTACGGCCTTCACGTGGGTGGGCCGGTGCAACTCGCGGCTAGCTTCTCGCGCGCTTCCTCCGATCGTACGATCCTCGACCCCACCAAGACCGGCGCCGCTCGCACGGTCGGCAGCGAGTCCTGGCCTCTCTACCTGGCCGATCTCGGCATGGCGCTCAACCTCACCGGGCGAAAGAGCTACCACCACTTCGTTCCACTGGTGAACGCCGGCCTGGGCGCGGTGTCCGACGGCGGGAAGTCGGGGGACGTGGGTGGATTCAAGCTCGGCACTCGCTTTGCACTCAGCTTCGGGGCGGGAATCCGCTGGACGCCAGGCGGCCATTATCAGCTTCGTGCGGATTTCACCGATTATCTGTATCAGTTGCAGTATCCGCTGAGCTACTTCGCGCCTCCGTCCGGTGGAGGCTCGCCGATCTTTCCGGCAACGGGCTCGAGAAAGCAATGGACGCACAATCCGGTACTGTCGATTGGAATCTCGTACGTGTTCACCCGGTAACCGCTGAGGGGCCGTGCCATGCCGCGTGATTATGAGGACGTCTTTGACCTCGGCGACATGAGTGATGCCGACCTCCGTTCGCTGGTGATCGAGGAGCTGGATGCGTACGGGAGCATCGACGCGGCCAATGTGCACGTGCGGGTGCACGACGGCCTGGTGACGCTCTCGGGCCGGGTGGGCACCGAGGAAGAGCGGCGCATTGCGGAGCGAGTGCTCACCGACGTGGTGGGAGTAACGCGATACAAGAACTCGCTGGTGATCGATCCGATTCGCCGCTCGCAGGAACCGGAGGCGGCGGACGAGCATCTGGCGGACGAGGCCTCGCGCGACGGGATGTTGGGCGATTTCCCGATTCCGCAGGAGACGCGAGAAGCGGAGCTCGCGTCCGGTGATGACCTGGACGCGGATCTCTTCGGCACGCACGATGTCCAGAAGTCGATCGCCGAGGGCGACTCGTACAATCCGCCCGACAGTCCGACGCCCGAAGGGTTGGGCGAGGGGCCGGAGGACGAGGGGACGTTTGGGAAGGAGGAGGAAGAGTGAGGCAGGGAGTAAGTCAGTCAGTGAGTCAGGAACAACTTCCGCGCTGAGGGCGCCTTGCCTTACGAGCCGCTTCTGACCTGCTGACCCACTGATAAACTGACTCACTTCGGCAAGCTGACTCACATCTCTCCCACGCTCCCAGGACTCTCATGCCCACATCCTCGCTCACGCGCCGCATCGCGTTCGCGGCGGCGCATCGATACCGTCGGCCGGACTGGAGCGAAGAACGGAACCGCGAGGTGTTCGGAGCGTGCGCGAACCCGCACTTTCACGGGCACGGGTATACGTGCGACGTCACGGTGAGCGGGGCAATCGATGCGGAGACGGGAATGGTGGTCGACCTCGGGGTGCTTGATCGTGTGCTGGCCTGCGAGGTGCGCGAGCGGTTCGATCATCGGAACATCAATCTCGAGGTGCCGGAGTTTGGGGAGGGGCGCATGATCCCCACGGGGGAGAATCTGGCGAGGTTCATCTTCGAGCGGGTGCAGAGGGGCATCGCGAGCGCGGGGAGCGCTGCGCGCGTGACGCGGGTGGTGGTGCGCGAGGATGAAGCGCTGAGCGCTGGGTACGAGGGGGAGTAGGCGGACGAACGGTTCCATTCCTCCCCGATCAGCGTGCCCCATTCCCATTGCCTCCCCCGCCTCCGCCTCGCCATCTTCGAGACATGGCCGAGCCCGTGCTCAATCCTCCCCCCGAATCCCCCACCCTCGACGCCGTCGAGGAGACCCCCGTCTGGCTCGAGGTGAACGGCACGCCCGCCGTCACCTGGATGTGCACGCCCGATCAGCTCGAAGAACTGGTGGTGGGCTGGCTGCACGGCGAGGGGTACATCGAGACGATGGCCGATCTCCTCAAAATGCGTCCGTGCGCCAGGGAGCTCGGCTTCTGGGTGGAGGTGCCCCACTCGCGCTATGAGACGGTGGAGAGCGCCGACCGCCGGCGCGTGCTCGCCTCCGGGTGCGGCGCGGTGAGTACGATCCTCGGCTCAATGAGCGCGCTGAAGCGCCGGAGCACACCGCCGCCCGAGATCCCGCTGGAGCAGATGCGCCGCCTGTTCAAGGAGCTGTTCGCGCGCGGCGTGCGCTACAAGGAGACGGGCGGGCTGCACGCTGCCGCGCTCTCCGACGGCGCGCAATTGCTCTACCACGCCGAGGACATCGGGCGGCACAATGCGGTGGACAAGGTAATCGGCGCGGCGGTGCTCGAAGGGCGCGACCCGCGCGATCTCCTCCTGCTCGTCACCGGGCGGATCTCGGGCGAGCTGGCGTTCAAGGCGGCCATGGCGCAACTCGCGCTCATCGCCACGCCGTCGGTGCCTTCCACCATTGCGGTCGACATCGCCAGAACCGCGGGGATGGCGCTCATCGGACGCGCGGTGAGCGGGCATCCGCAGGAGTGGCGGAATGCGGGGTGAGAGATCCGAAAGGCGAGAGAAGAGAGGAGAAAGGAGAAAGGGACCAGCTTGTGAAAGGACCGACTCACTCTCGTCGGCAGGTCATCCTCTCTCCTTTCTCCTCTCTTCTCTCTGCAGGTCCGCGTGACCTGTACGGGCGTGATCCTGGCCGGAGGCCAGGCGACGCGCTACGGCGGGCTTCCCAAGGGACTGGAGCGCGTGGCCGGCGAGCGCGTGATCGATCGCGTTGCACACGCACTGGAGCAGGCCACCGATGAATTGCTCCTCATCGCCAATGATCCGGCGGCCGACGCGTGGCTGCCCGGGGTGCGCGTCGAGCGCGATGTGCGACCCGGGCTCGGCAGCCTGGGCGGCATTCTCTCGAGCCTCGCGCACTCGGGGGGGCCGGCGATCATCGTCGCCTGGGATATGCCCTTCGTGCCCGCGGCTTTGTTGGCGGCGCTCCGCGCGCTGGGGGAGAAGGCGGATGCGGAAGTGGCGGTGCCGGAGAGCGACTCCCGCCGCGGCGTGGAGCCGCTCTGCGCCTACTACACCCCGGCGTGCGTGGCGCCTATCGAGCGCGCACTCGCGCGTGATGACCGGCGCGTGATCGGCTTCTACGACGAGGTGCGCGTTGCCCGTCTGGACGCCGAGCGTGTCCGCGCCTTCGGCGATCCGGCGTTCCTCTTCATGAACATCAACACTCCAGATGATCTGGCGCTCGCGGAGCAGCATGCCTCGACCACCGATGGTGGCCATCGTCGGCAAGAAGCATAGTGGTAAGACGACGCTCGTGGTGCGCCTGGCTGCCGAGTTGGGGCGCCGGGGGGCACGGGTGATGACGATCAAGCACGGATCGCATACCTTCAATATCGATCCGGCCACTACCGACACGTATCGTCACTATCATGAGGGGGCGGTGGAGAAGGTGGCCATGGTGGCGCCCGACAAGTTCGCGCTCGTCGAGCGATGGGACAGCGAGCTTGCGCCGGAGACGATCGCCGAGCGCTACATGGGCGATGCCGATGTGGTGATCTGCGAAGGGTTCAAGGCATCCGCGCTGCCCAAGATCGAGGTCTTTCGCCCGGAGGCGCACACCGAGCCGCTGTACGCAGCGGCGTCGGCGCAGGCGCGGTACTATCTGGCGATCATCACCGACGCGGAGAAGATGGATGTGGACGTTCCCGTCATGTACTTCAGCAACCCTGGCTGGCTGAGCGAGCTGGCGATGCTCGTCGAGAGCCGCATCATGGGGCGCTCATGAGAATCGCGCGGTCCGCCGCAGTGGGCGCCGCGGTGCTTGCTGCGCTGGGGTGCGCCTCGAGCGGCGTGCGCACTGCACCGGCGGGCGCGCCGGAAGCGGGGCCACCGACGATGCCGGCGAGCGCATCCATTGGCGCCCGCGCGGCGCTCAACGCCCTCCGCGCCGAGATCGATTCCATGGCGGATGCGCCCGAGTTCCGCAACGCCTACTGGGGCATTCTCATCGTCGACGCCGAGTCGGGCGACACGCTCTACTCGCGCAACGCGGGCAAGCTGTTCATGCCCGCGTCCAACATGAAGCTCGTCACCGGCTCCGTGGCGCTCGCCACGCTCGGACCCGACTTTCGCTTCGAGACCGCCTTCGCCGCCCGCGGGCCCATTCGCGATTCCGTGCTGGACGGCGACCTGCTGGTGTACGGCCGCGGCGACCCGACGCTGAGCGACCACCGCTACGCCGGCGACGCCATGGCCCCCCTGCGCGACATTGCCGACTCGCTTGCCTCGCGCGGGATCCGCCGGATCACGGGGCAGTTGCTGAGCGGCGACGACGCGTTCCCGGATGCGGACCTCGGCTTCGGCTGGTCATGGGATGATCTGAGTAGCGACTACAGTGCCGGCGTGGATGAGCTCTTCTTCAACGAAGGGTTCGCGAACATCATCGTGCACGGCGCTCGGCGCGCGGGCGATCCGGCCGCCGTGACCGTTGCACCCGCTCCCAGCTATCCGGTGGTCATCTCGCATGTGATGACCGGAGAGACGCCAACACTGGCGGCCACGGGGAACGGCTCCCGCTTCGCGCGGCGCACCCACATCCACGTGGCGCTCGATTCGCTCACCAGCGCGTTCCTGCTTGCCGGTCACATTGCACCGAATGCGGTCGACACGCTGGTCGTCGTCTACCCCAATCAGCACACCGCGTATATGATGGCGCTCGGCGATGCGCTGACGGAACGGGGGATCACGGTCGCCGGGCAGCCGGCGAGTGCCACGGCCCCGATCGACACGTTGTTCACGTACCGCTCGCCGGCATTGCGCGAGATCCTGCGGCTGCTCTACAAGCCCTCGCAGAATCAGATCGCGGAGATCCTGCTCAAGACCATCGGCCTGGAGCGCACCGGCGTGGGCAGCGCCGACAGTGGGCGCCGCGTGGTGCGCGATTCGCTGCTCGCGTGGGGGGCGCTGCGCGATGGCTTCCAGCTGCGCGACGGAAGCGGCCTCTCGCGCTACGACTACCTCTCCCCCACCACGATCGTGCACATCCTGGCTACCATGCGCATGCGTCCAACCTTTCCGGTGTTCTACGACGCGTTGCCGGTGGCGGGAACGGACGGCACTCTCGAAAGCCGGATGCGCGGCACGCTGGCCCAGGGCAACGCGCACGCCAAGACGGGGTCGATATCCAACGCGCGCTCGCTCTCCGGCTACGTACGCACCAGCGACGGGCGACTGCTCTTGTTCAGCCTGCTGTGCAACAACTGGACGGTGCGCGCGAGCGATGTGCTGCACGTGCAGGATGTGATCACCGAGCGACTGGCCGCGCTCACGCTCGGAGCGTCGCACTGATGCTGGGTGTGCTGGAGGCGAGCGAGCGCATTCTCGCAGATATCCGGACGCTGCCGCCGGAGCGCGTGCCATTGCTGCACTCCCTCGGCCGCGTGCTCGCCACGCCGGTCGCGGCGCCGCTCACGATTCCCGCGTGGGACAACTCGGCCATGGATGGATATGCGGTCCGCGCGACGGACATCGCCAGCGCCACGCCGGAGGCGCCGGTGCAGCTGCCGGTGCTGGAGACGGTGGCGGCCGGCGAGTTCCCGACCCAGCCGCTCGAGCCGGGACACGCCACGCGCATCATGACGGGCGCCCCGCTACCCGAGGGAGCCGACAGCGTGATTCGTGTGGAAGACACCGACGGCGGCGTCACAACGGTCGCCATTCGCGCCGCACGCGACGCGCGTCGGAACATTCGCCGGCGCGGCGAGGATATCGCGCAGGGGATGGTAGTACTCGAGCGCGGCACGCCGATCGGCGCGGCGCAGATTGGCGTGCTGGCGTCAGTCGGGGCATCCAGCGTGGACGTCTACCGCCGGCCGCGCGTGGCGTACTTCGGTTCGGGCGACGAGATCGTGGACCTCGACCGGTTCAGCGAGGCGCTGGCCGGCCGGAAGATCGTCACCTCCAACAGTTACACGCTGCATGCGATGATCCGCACGGCGGGGGGCGAGCCGGTGAACCTCGGTGTCGCGCGCGATGACCCGGACGATCTGCGCGAACGGTTCGAGCGCGCCACGGGCAGCGACCTGCTCATCACCTCGGCGGGGATCTCGGCGGGCGAGTTCGATTACGTGAGGAACGTGCTCGCCGAGCTAGGCGTGGAGCTGGACGTGTGGAAGGTCCGCATGCGGCCCGGCGCGCCGCTCGGCTTCGGGATGCTGCGCGGCGTGCCGTGGATCGGACTGCCGGGGAATCCCGTCTCCACCATGGTCACCTTCGACCTGTTCGTTCGCCCGATGCTCCGCCGCATGCTTGGGCACACGCGCCTCTTCCGCCGGCCAGTGCCCGTCACGCTCGAGGAGCCGGTGAGCATCGGCGCGCAGCTCACGCACTTTCTGCGCGCCGTTGTCACCGTGCAGGATGATGGCCGCATGACGGCGCGGCTCACCGGGCCGCAGGGCTCGGGCATCCTCACGTCCATGACCACCGCCAACGCGCTGCTCGTCGTCCCCGAGGACCGCCCGCGCGTGGAAGCCGGCGAGCAGCTCCACGCCCTGCTCCTCACCGAAGACGCCCAGCTCTCCGCGCACTTTTCGCTGTGAGCGAGCCGGCGGGAGACGAGCTGGTGCGCGATCTCGAGCGGCGGTTCGTGACGGCGAGCGAGCACGTGGAGCTGCCGCGCACCGCGGTTGACCTGCTGCGGCCGCGGAGCGCGGATGCACTGATCAGCGAGGCGGACTTCGTGGGCGACGAGCGGCTGCCGTACTGGGCCGATCTCTGGCCCTCGTCCATTGTGCTGGCAACGCGGCTGCTGGAGGAGCGGGGCGACGGACGCACGCTGCTGGAGCTGGGGTGCGGCCTGGGACTCGTCACGATCGCCGCGATGCGGAGCGGCTTCAACGTACTCGCCACCGACTACTACGAGGACGCCATGCGCTTCACGCGCGCGAATGCGTGGCGCGCGCTGGGCCGCGAGCCCAGAACCCGGCTGGTGGACTGGCGGGCCACGCCCGAGGACCTGGGCACCGCGCAGCGGGTGGTGGCGGCCGACGTGCTGTACGAGCGCCGCTATGCCCTGCTCGTCGCCACCGTCATTGCGCAGGTGCTGGCCGAGGAAGGGGAGGCGCTGATTGCGGACCCGGGGCGGCGCGCCACGCCGGCCTTCTTGCGGCAGTGCGCGCGACACGATCTGCAGCTGGTGGGCACGGAGGTGCGGCCGTACGCGGCCGGCAGGATCCGGCAGCGCATCACGATCTACACGGTGCGGCGGGCGTAGAGGCCGGCGCATCGGCCCCGGAGCAGACAAGTCACAAGCGCATTGAGCTGTTCTCTGGCAAACGCTCATCCGCGCTCGATGCGCCATCGCCGTGGGCGCCGCGCGCCACTCGCAGCATGAACGCGTCTATGCCGAGGAGGCGAAACATTCGCGCGGCCATGCCCGGTGCGAGCGCCCAGCTGGCGATCGCGGGACGCACCGGCATGGGATTCACCAGCACCTCGACCCGCTCGGAGCGGATCGCGCGAACGACCGCGCGCGTGACGCGCTCCGGTCTCGATGTCCCGAAGGCGGGATGGACGCGCTGCTCGAAGCGCGCCCACATCCCAACCACGTGGCTATGTCCTCGCTGCACCATGTCGCACAGTACCAGGCGGGTGAGGAGCTGGGCGCCCGCAGCACCCCCTGATCATTGCATACAGCGACGAAATCCGGTCACTGCCAAGCAGCGGCAATCCGGGAGCAGTCAGACAGCTCGCGTCCAGGCGGGCTGCGACCCCTGTTTTCGCCGCGCTGAATCAGCCTGGGGACCGCGCCGTCTCGTATGATACGGCGATCTCGGGCGACTGCCGGAGCGTCTGATAGACCACGCAGTATCGCTCCGTCAGCCGGATGAGCGAGGCGAGCTGCTCCTCGCTCGCATCGGTATCGAGATCGAAGCGGAGCCGGATGCGCTGGAAGCCCACGGGAGTCTCCCTGGACACGGCGAGCGTTCCGCGAAAGTCCAGATCGCCCTCGGCGGTCACTGTGCCATCGCGAAGCTCGACGCCGATGGATGTGGCCACCGCGCGCATGGTGACGCCGGCACACGCCACCAGCGCTTCGAGCAGCATGTCACCCGAGCAGGCCGCGAGGCCGCTTCCGCCGGTGGCCGGATGCAACCCCGCTTCTACCAGCGCCTTGCCCGTCTCCACCTTGCAACTGATGCCCTCGCCAATCCGCCCCTGCGCGCGCAGCGTGACCAGCGCGGCCTCGGGCGTCGCCCGGTACCGCTCCTTCAATGGACCTTGCAGCGCGCGCAGCGCGTCGGCATCGGTCATGGTTCGCCTCCGGACTCCAGCCGGCAGAAGGTGTGCGTCATCCGTTGATCGTCCGGATTATAGCCCGCGCGCGGCTGCGGGAAGATTTGATCGAGCATCTGTACGTTGCGCATCTCATTCACCAGGTACGTCCGCCAGCCGCCCTCCGGATCGGCACGGCTGTGGCCGGGCAACAGCCATGCACTCAGCACCTCGTGCCCGAGCGAGTTCACGCCATAGAGATGCGGCTCGACAATCGGCACGCGCTCACCGTAGCCGAAGATCAGGAGCGTTCGAGCACGAATGGCAGCACAGAGGACGGGAAGCATGGGTTGTGAGTTAAAGGTTGTGAGTCGTGGACGGCTGTCCACGGTGCGGGGTTGTCTTAAAACCCATGACCCACAACCCATAACTCAAACCTCATCCCTTCCACCCTTCGCGTTCGCGAAGTGCCGTGACGTGCGCCACGTGGTGCCGGCCATGCCAGGCGTAGAGTCCCACCATCTCATCGATCGTCACGGTGCGGCCGTGTTCCGGGTATCGAACGGTCCGCTCCAGCTCCGCGGGAGTGAGGGCGCGAAGCAGCGCCACCCAGCGTACGTGAAGCGCGTCGAGCATGGCAAGGGAGATGTCGATGGGCACGATCCGGCTGTCGGGCAGCTCAGCCCATCGCGCTTCGTCGTACGGCTTGATCGTCGGCTCGCTCTCTGTCAGTGCGAGCTTGCACCGCACGTAGGCGTTCAGATGGCTGTCCGGCACGTGATGCACGAGCTGCCGCACCGTCCATCCACCCGGGCGGTACGGCGTGTCGAGCTGCTCGGCGGAGAGCCCCTGTACCGCGGCGCGCAATGCCGCGGGCGCGCGCGCGATATCGTCGAGCCATTCCTGCCGCGTGGATGCGGTGATGGGCCCATCCAGGGCGAATCTGCCGATCGGGTATCGGAGGTCTGGCGTGGCCGTAGGCATGGTCATACGTGGCAGTGCGCGAGCCCGTGCTTCTCCAGGTACCGCTGGTGATACTCCTCCGCGCGGTAGAAGGGCGTGGCGGGGGTGATCTCGGTGACAATTGGCTTGGCGAAGCGGTGGCTCCGCTCGAGAGCGTCCTTCGAAGCCCGCGCCGCAGCGCGCTGCTCGTCGTCGTAGTAGAAGATGGCCGATCGATACTGGGTGCCCACATCAGGCCCCTGCCGATTCAACGTCGTCGGGTTGTGATTTTCCCAGAAGACATCGAGCAGCGTGTCGTACGACACGCGTGCCGGATCGTACTCCACCTCCACGACCTCGGCGTGTCCCGTCGCATCGCTGCACACGTCCTCGTAGGTGGGATGATCCAGCGTTCCTCCCATGTATCCGGCGGTCACGTTGGTGACGCCGGGGACGTTGCGGAACGTCACCTCGGTGCCCCAGAAGCATCCCGCGCCAAAGCTGGCTCTCTTGATGGATTCGACGGTGGTACTCACTGGTGTGCGCCTCCTCGCGAATGATCTTCACGCGTGGCGGATGCGGCTTGCCGCGCTGAAAGCGTGCGGGACACCGTGCTGCCAGGATGCGGCATCCCGCTCTCTGCATCCCGCTCTCTATAGAATGATAATGCGGGCGGGCCACTCGCCGTTCCAGCGACGGAAGGCGCCGACAGCGGCGGCGGCCGTGGGGCAGTGCGAACCAGCCCTCCAGGCCCGGCGCCGTTGGCGGCGCAGGCGATGCAAGCGTGTGATGGATCCTGCTCCGCGGCCCGCCCTTCCCCGCCGCCGCCCATATGCCGTACAATTGCCCGATGACCGAGATTACCGCATTGTGCGCCGAGCCCAGGGCGCCACTCACCGAGCGCGTGGATCGCTATTGCATCATCGGCGCCGGTCCCTCCGGCCTCGCCGCGGCGCGTGCCTTCAACCAGGCGGGCATCCCGTTTGATGTGCTGGAGCGCCACGCCGACGTGGGCGGCATCTGGGATCTCGCCAGCGCGCAGACGCCGATGTACGAGACGGCGCACTTCATCTCGTCGCGCACGCAGTCGGCGTTCTCCGACTTCCCCATGCCGGAGCACTACCCCGATTATCCCTCGTGGCGGCAGATATTGGAGTATCTGCGGGACTTCGCGCGACACTACGACCTGCGGCGGCACATCCAGTTCGGCGCCGATGTGCGCCGCGTGATGCCGGCCGGCGACCAATGGGATGTCGTGCTCGCCAGCGGTGAGCATCGGCGCTACCGCGGCGTGGTTCTGGCCGTCGGACACAACTGGGATCCGGTCATGCCCACGTACCCCGGGCATTTCGACGGCGTGGCATACCATGCGTTCGCCTACCGTTCGCCCGAGGCCTTTGGCGGAAAGCGCGTGCTCGTGGTGGGCGGGGGCAACAGCGGGTGCGATATTGCGTGCGACGCGGCTGCGAACGCCGAGCAAGCGATGATCTCGCTGCGGCGCGGGTACTACTTTCTCCCCAAGCACATCTTCGGGCAGCCCACGGACGTCTTCTTCCGGCAGGGGCCGCACATCCCGCTCCGGATCGGGCAGCCTCTGCTCGCCGTCCTCCTGCGGCTGCTCGTCGGCGACCTTCGCCGCTATGGCCTCCCGCGCCCCGATCACAAGGTGCTGACGAGCCACCCGATCGTGAACTCACAACTCCTGCATTATCTCGCGCACGGGGATATCGTGGCGAAGCCGGACGTGCGGGAACTCCGCGGCGGGACGGTGGTGTTCACCGACGGAAGCGAGGCTGAGGTGGACGTGATCGTCTACGCGACCGGCTATCAGGCGACGATCCCATGCTTCGACGATCACGGCGAGCGCGCACTCCGACCCGACCATCTCTTCCTCAACATCTTTCCGGCCAGCTACTCGAATCTGTTCGTTATCGGACAGTTCGAGACGGACGGCGCAGCGTACCCCGTGGTGAGCCGACAGGCTGAGCTCGTGGCGCGTGTGATCGCGCTGGAACCCGAGCAGTGCGCGCGCTGGCTGGAGCGAGCAAGATCCGCGAAGCAGCCGGATCTCACGGACGGCGTGCGTTATCTCGCCACGCCGCGGCATGCGTACTACGTGCAGTTCGACGCCTACAACCACCACCTGGACAAGCTGCTGAGAAGGCTGCCCGTAGGGCACGCGAGCGGGGTTACGCGCGGCGGGGTCAGGTCTTGAAGCGCGAGGCCCGACGCTTCAAGAGCTGAGCCTATCGCCAACTCCTCCAACCGCGACGTTACATCCGCCGGTACCGCGCCCCGCTCCCTCCCTCGCGGGGCGTCCATCGCGGGCCCAGGTCATCCGTGGCCTTGCAATCGATGCAGTTGGCAGGGCTCACCACCAGCCGATCGCCGTCGCGCTCATACACTCCGGCAGGACACATGTGCTGGTACATCTCGGCCACCTCGGGCGGAACATCCGCGCCGACGATCAGGTGCGACGGGATGTCATCGCGCGTGGCGTTCCCCGACTTGAACACCGCGTCCAGCTTGCCGAAAGTGAGCGCGCCATCAGGCTTGAACGGCTCAGCGCCCTCGCCTGCCACGCGCTTGGCCACGTCGGCGTCGCGCTCGCAGGCGATCTTCCCCGAGGGGAAGGCGCCGCCGGTGAGCGTCATGAGCCCCGCCTTCGCGCCGCCCACGTACAACCCATCCTGAAACGCCAGCCGCATGTTCCGCCGGCTCCTGAGGTCGCCCATGATGAAGCTCTCGCCCACCATCCGGTCGCTCGCCGCGAGCGAGGCGGCGGAGCAATCGCGCGCCTTGAGCGCGGCGAAAATCGCGCGCGCGGCGAAGATCCCCGACTGCATGGCGTAGTGAATTCCCTTGAGCGACGCCACCTCCACATACCCCGCCGCGTCGCCCACCACCAGCACGCCGTTCCCGCTCCGCCGCTCCGGCACGGCGTAGTAGCCGCCTTCCGGAATCGTCTTGGCCCCCCACTCGACCATCTCGCCCCCCTCCAGGTACTGGCGGAAGAGCGGGTGCTCTTTCATGCGCTGTAGCAGCACGTGCACGTCGAGCCCGGCATCGCGGTAGTCGAGGCCAACCACCAGTCCGATCGCCACGAGGGTGGGCGTCATGGGATACATGAAGCTGCCACCGAACGCATCGGTGGGGAGCGGCCACCCCAGCGTGTGCACCACGGCATCCAGCGGGTGCTTGGTCTCCCACACCTCCTTCACGCCCAGCGCGAAGATCTGTGGATTCTCCCGTTGCACCTGCTGCCACTGGTAGAAGGCCTGGCTCAACGAGCCGCGCGTTCCCTCGGCGAGCACCGTCACCTTTGCAGTGAGATCGGTGGCCGGCATCGACTCCGTGCCCGGCTCTCCCGCACGGTCGAGCCCGGACGGCGTGGTACGCACGCCGATCACCTGGTCGCCCTCGACAAGCAGCGAGGCGGCGGGAAATCCGGTGAAGATGTTCACCCCCGCCGCTTCCGCCCGCTCCCCCAGCCAGCGCACGATCTCGCAGAGCGAAGCGACGTACAGGCCGTGGTTGCGCATGGTGGGCGGTGTGGGCATGCGGATGGCCCGCGATCCCGTGAGGAAGTACACACGCTCGTTGTTCACGCGCGAGCGGAATGGGAAATCCGCGTCCTTGAGGTCGGGGAAGAGCTCGCGGAACGCCACGGGATTCACCACCGCGCCGGAGAGCGAGTGCTCGCCCAGCCCCGCGGCCTTCTCCAGCACGGCGATCTCCACCTCTCCCAGCGTGCCACCAGATTCCGCATCCTTCTTGACCAGCCGCGAAAGCTCGATGGCACCGGCAAGCCCTGCAGGTCCACCGCCCACGAACACGACGTCCATCGGGACGGCCTCCGCGTCCGGCGTCTGCTCGAGGATGAAGCGGTCGAGGGGGAGTGGCGGCTGATAGCGCGCCGGGATGATGGGGAGAGATCGGGTGGTCGTCTGCGGCATGCCGTTCGCTGCTCCGTCGTGCGCGTGTCAGCGCGGCTCGGCACTCCGGACGGCGAGGCGCGAGCATCGTGCACAAGAGATGGGCCGGCCCCTGCGGGCGCGGGCGTCCATGGCTGGCGGGACAGCGCAAGCTACGGCTGCGCAAGCATGGAGACAAGCGCGCATCGGGGACGAACGACCGCGCATCAGAGCGCGGGCGGCGGGGCGGATCCGCCATCATCCCACGGCAATCTCACACGCCGCCTCGCCCACGTCACGCCGCGCGATGCTCAGTAGCCGATCGTCACCCCGACGCTCACGCCGATATTGGTGCTCGTGCTCTTGTCCAGGTGGCGGTCAATGAGCGGATCGCCCACCGGATTCCATCCGAAGGTGATGATATAGTCTCTGGCCAACACGACCAACCCCAGGGTGCGCGAGAGGGGGATGTCGGCGCCCAGTCCCACATTGAACTCCACGTCGTTGCGCGTATGCCGGCCCCCGTTGACGTGCAGCCCATATCGTGCAACGCCTGCGCCCGCCTGCACGAGCGGTATCACCTGCAAGCCGGAGGGAATGCGCAGTTGCACGTCCGCGTCCAGCATCCAGACGTCGATGTCTGACGAGAAGCCGACGGCCGATGCGAGGCTGTCCAGCGCGAAGTGCCCAGGCGTCCGCGCATAGGTGAGGTTGCCGATGACCGCGATGATCGAATTGAGGCTCACGCCACCCTGCACCCCGACCTGCGCGGCATCGCCATTCGTGAATGATGCGCCGTTCGTGGCGCGGAAGAGCCGATCGAACTGCATATACCCCGCGTACACCGATGCGCCGAGCCGATAGCCCGTGTACGGCGTGCTCGCCTGAGCCTGCACAGACGTCGCGCATGCGGCGAGCAGCACCGCGCCCAGCAGCCCAGACTTGGTCTTCATGCAGAACGTGGGGGTATGAGTTGTGAGCTCCGGGCTGTGGGTCGTGAGTGTCGGGTCAGGTGCGCATCCATACTGGACGTCGACAACCCAAGACTCATAACCCACAACTCTTACCCTCCTTTCCGCACCTCCCGTACCGCCGCGGTGAGCGCGGGCACGATCTCGAAGGCATCTCCCACGATCCCGTAGTCCGCGATCTTGAAGATGGGCGCTTCCCGGTCCTTGTTGATCGCGACGATCGTCTTGGACGTCCGCATGCCGGCCAGATGCTGGATGGCACCCGAGATCCCGACGGCCACGTACAGATCGGGACTGACCAGACGCCCGGTCTGGCCGATCTGATCGGTGTGTGGCCGCCAGCCTTCGTCCGTCACCGCACGCGTGGCGCCGACCGCGGCGTTGCCGAACGCGGCTGCCAGCTCCTCCACCATCGCGAAGTTCTCCGGTGCCTTGAGTCCGCGTCCGCCGCTCACGATCACCGGGGCCTCCCCCAGGTCGAGTGCGGCCGTGTTCCCCTCGATCACCTCCTGCACCACCACGCGCGACGCCGACGGATCGCCCACCGGCGCGATGCTTTCCACGCGCGGTGAGCGCGCGTGTTCCACCGGCGTGATGCTCTTGGGACGAATGGACAGCACGGCGGGGTTGGCCGTGAGCGATGCGGTGGCGATCACCTTCCCCGTATACGTCGGGTGCGTCACGATGATCGCGTCGCCCTGCAGCTCGAAGGCGGTGACGTCCGCCGCAAGCGGCACCCGGAGCTTCGCGGCCACGCGCGGCGCCAGGTCGCGCCCCTGCGCGGATGCACTGAAGATCGCCGCACGGTCGCCCTTCGAACCGATGCGCTCCGCGGCCACCGCGGCCGTGGCTTCGGGGTTGTAACGCGCGAAGGCCACATCCTCCACCGTCACGACGACGTCGGCACCGTATGCGCCGAGTTGCTCCGCGTACTGCGCGATCCCCGGCGCGCCGACCAGCATGGCTTCCACGTCGCCACCGAGAGCATCGGCCAGCGTGCGGGCGGCCGTCACCGCTTCCAACGCCACCCGGCGCAGCTCGCCGCCCCGCGTTTCCGCGTATGCAAAGACCGTGGGCATCAGAGCACCTTCGCTTCTGTCTGGAGCAGCCGCACCAGCTCGGGCACCGCGTCTGCGCCCTCGCCGATGATCCGGCCGCCCGTGCGCTCGGCGGGGAGTTGCATGGTCTGCACCGTGTAGCGCGGCTGGGCAAGCTCGGCCGGTTTCACCTCCAGCGGCTTGCGCTTGGCCCCCATAATCCCCTTGAGCGACGCAAGGCGCGGGCGCCACGGACCCTCATCGATGCTGACCACGGCGGGGAGCGGGAAGGCCACGATTTCCGCGGCGCCCTCCAGCTCGCGGCGCGCGGTGGCCGTTCCATCAGCGATATCCAGTTGCGACACCGCCGTGACGTACGGTGTGCCGAGGAGCTCCGCGGTCATTGCGCCAACAGCACCATTGGAGGAATCGAGAGCGATCTTGCCAAAGAGAATGAGATCGTAGCCGCCATCCCGCAGCGCTGCCGCCAGCGCTTCAGCGATCGCGAAGGAGTCGAATGGCACGCTGTCGGTCTTCAGCTGCACCGCGCGCGTGGCGCCCAGACTCAGCGCCTTGCGCAACGTCTCCTGCACGATGTCGGGACCGAGCGAGAGCACCACCACCTCTCCTGACCCTTGCGCTTCGGTGATCTTGAGCGCCTTCTCGACCGCGTAGGCGTCGAAGTCGCTGATGTCGAACTTGAGCCCTGTGGCGTCCACGGACGCCCCGTCAGCGGCGATCTTGAAGCGCTGTTCCATGTCCGGTGCGCGCTTGATGCACACGGCGATTTTCACTCCCCGATCTCCTTGGATGAAAGGTTCTCGCGAAAGATATGACGAGGAGACCGGCGTTCAAGCGGAGATCGAGAAGCGAGAGAGGAGAAAGGGGAGAGGAACTCGCTCCCGGAGTGGAGCTCTCACTCCCGCGAGCCGTTCCTCCTTCTCCTTTCTCCTTTCTCCTTTCTCGCTTCTCCCCTTACACCACCAGCAGCAGGATGTCGTACAGCGCGTGCGTCCACGCGGTGATGCCGAAGCCGCGGAGCAGATAGAGCGTGCTGAACGCCAGCCCCGCGATGGCTCGGAAGACGAAGGAGCGAAGATGCAGTGGATCTCCGTACGGGCCGACGTAGTGAAAGGCGGAGAAGATGAGCGCGCTGAGCACGGCGGCCCACACGCCGGCGGTCACCGGCCGCCAACGCAAGAGCCGCTCTCCGATGAAGACGAAGCCCGACACGAGGATCACGCGAAAGAGGAGTTCCTCGTACAGGCCGGCGCCAATCGACACCATGAGCCGCATCCACCAGCCGAGTGACGCCACGGGCGCCAGTACGAGCGCGGCATCGGCAGTGCGCGTGAAGTGGGCGATGGGCGCGACCACGCGCGTGGTAATGGCCGAAACCACCACGCCAAAGATGAGCGCGAGCGCCAGCGCCTCGAGCAGCATCACCGCGAATACGCGCCACCGCAGACGACGGCCGTGCGCCCGCAGATCGCGCACCACGAACCAGGCGCCCACGCCCACCAGGCAAACGCCGAACAACAGCGGCCCGTACGCGCCGGCAAGGAACGAGAAGAGCGTCTCGAGAATGGCGTCGGCGCCGTTACGGATGCCAGCGGCGGGACCGTGCGAGAGGAGGACGACCAGCGCCTCGTACGCCACCAGGAGCGGGAGGGCGAAGAGAAGGCTGTAGCGCGGCGCGCGGCTGGCACGCCAGTAGGACACGGGGGCAGATCGCAGCTGGGGCATGGTACTCCGTACGGACCGGGCGGCGCGCGGATTCACCGCGCCGCCCTACGCACAGCTGCTCATGTAAAAGCGCTCAGCCCCGTGATGGCCTGGCCCAGCACCAGCGTATGGACGTCGTGCGTCCCCTCGTACGTGTAGACGCTCTCGAGATTCTCCATGTGGCGCATGGAGGCGTACTCCGCGAGAATGCCGTTGGCGCCCAGAAGACGCCGCGCCTCGCGCGCGATGTTCGTCGCGACGTGTACGTTGTTGCGCTTGGCGAGCGAGACCTGCTGCGGGGTGAGCGCCCCGGAATCCTTCAATCGTCCCAAGTGAAGCGACAGGAGCTGCCCCTTCACGAGTTCCGTGAGCATGTTGGCCAGCCGCTCCTGCTGAAGCTGAAAGCCGCCGATCGGCTTCCCGAACATCACCCGGTTCTGCGAGTAGGAAACGGCTTCCTCGTAGCACGCCATGGCGGCGCCGATCGCGCCCCAGGCGATGCCGTAGCGGGCCTGCGTGAGACACATGAGGGGGCTCTTGAGGCCCCGCGAGCCGGGGAGGAGCGCCGTGGCGTCCAGGGGCACGTCCTGCATCACGAGCTCGCTCGTATCCGACGCGCGCAGGGAAAGCTTCCCCTTCTGGTCGCGCGCCGTGAATCCCGGCGAGTCGGTGGGCACGAGAAAGCCGCGAATCGACTTCTCGCTGCTGTCGCCATTCGTCTTGGCCCAGACCACCGCCACCTGGGCCGTGGAGCCGTTCGTGATCCACATCTTGCCGCCGTTCAGCACCCAGCTCCCGTCCGGCTGCTCGCGCGCCATGGTGATCATCCCGGCGGGATTGGAGCCGTAGTCAGGCTCCGTGAGGCCGAAGCACCCGATCAGCTCACCCGACGCCATCTTCGGGAGATAGCTCTGCTTCTGCGCGTCGCTGCCGAAGGCGTGAATCGGATACATCACCAGCGCGCCCTGCACCGAGGCAAAGGACCGGAGGCCGGAGTCGCCGCGCTCGAGCTCCTGCATGATCAGCCCGTACGCCACGTTATTGAGCCCAGCGCAGCCGTACACCTCCGGCAGGTTGGCGCCGAACAGCCCGAGCTCGGCCATCTCCGGGATCAACTGCTTGGGGAAATGCCCCTCCACGTAGCACTCGCCGATGATCGGCAACACCCGCTGGTCAACGAACTGCCGGACGCTGTCGCGCACGGCGCGCTCCTCTTCGGAGAGCGTACTGTCGAGGTTCAGGAAGTCGGTAGTCATGCGGGGAAGAATACCGGGGTGCTCCGCCCGGCGCAAAATGCGCACGCTCAGCGATTTGCCCTTGCTCTTACCCTGCACGCTGGTAACTTGGTGTGAGCCACCGGCCACACTTGAGCCGCCAGTACCGTTCCACTCGGGCAGAGTGCCTGTGAACCGAACTCAGCGTACCCTCCTGCGCCTGGACGGCCTGTCGCTGGAGCGGAAGCTGCCGCTGCTGATCAGCCTGCTCCTCCTCCTCGTGGTGGGCGCGGTGTTGCTGGTGACCGCAGGTGAAGTCACCCGCGCTGCCCGCACGGCGGCGAACGAGCGACTCCAGCGCGTGGCGCACCAGCTCGCATCCACCGTGCAGACGTCCACGGCCCAGTATGAGCGGACGCTGCACCCCCTCACCGCGGATACCGCGATGCGGCGTGTGCTCGCGGGAGGGGCCGCGCCGGACGACCTGGAATCCCGCGTTCGGAGCCTGCTGCCCCAAAGCGATACGCTGGGGGTCACTCTCTGGGGACGCAGCGGCCGTCTGATTGCCCAGTTCGGAGCCGCTGTCCCGGCGGGCGCGCCCCGTGAGACGAAGGGCAGCTTCGTACCGGGACGCGCCGATTCCACCCGCTTCGGACCCCTCTATTTCACCGGTGGGCACGTGTACTTCTGGACCGTCTCCCCGATCCTCGCTGGGACGCGTCGGCTTGGCTGGATCGCGGAGCAACGGCGGATTGCCGCGTCGCCACGCTCGGAGCGCACCATTCAGAGCCTGATCGGCCAGAACGTCGCCGTCTTCTTCCGGAACGACACCGGCTCGGTGTGGACCACGCTGGAGGGATCGCCGGCCCGTCCGCCGGTCGATGTCCAGACGCGCGGTGGCATCGAGACACGCATCCGGCCGGAGCGACCGGAAGCGGGGCGCATGCTTGCCGCTGAGGCACCCATCGCCGGCACCCCATGGACGCTGGCGCTCGAGGCGGCGATCAGTCCGATCGAAAAGGGAGCGCGCGCCTCGGTCGTTCGCCTTGGCATCTTCAGCCTCGTCCTCCTCCTGGCGGGCGTCGTGACCGCCCGGGCCATCAGCCGGCGGCTCACGCGCCCGCTGGCGGAGCTCACTCTCGCCGCCGAATCACTGGCCCGCGGGGATTACGCCAGCCGGGTACCGGACGTGGCGGTCGCGCGCGGAGATGAGATCGGACGGCTGGCGGGAAGCTTCAACCACATGGCCGCCGAAGTTGCCGCATCGCACGCAGAGCTCGAGCAGCAGATGGAGGAGGCGCAGGCGCTCAGCGAGGAAATTGAAACGGCCAACGCGCAACTCGAAGAAACCACCATGGAGGCGGAGGAGGCGCGTGATGCCGCGGAGGCAGCGCGACGCGAGGCTGAGGCGGCGAACCAGGCGAAGAGCCGCTTCCTCGCCACGATGAGCCACGAGCTGCGCACACCACTGAACGCGATCGCCGGTTACGCCGAGCTCATGCAGATGGAGATTCGCGGCCCCGTCACCCGTGAGCAGCACGAAGACCTGGAGCGGATCCGCCGCAGCCAGCGCACACTCCTCGCGCTGGTGGAGGATGTGTTGAGCTTTGCCAAGCTCGAAGCTGGACGCGTGGAATATCGTATAGCGGAGATCCAGCTGGACGACGCGCTGGCGGGAGTCGAGGCCCTCATCGCACCCCAGGCTGCAGCCAAGCAGATCACCTACGAATACCACACGGCCAGTTCGATGACGCGTATCTGGGCGGACCAGGAAAAGCTGGAGCGGATCGTCCTCAACCTTCTGTCCAACGCCGTCAAGTTCACGGACGCGGGGGGTCGCATCACGCTCGCCAGCGAGGTCGGCGACAGCGAGTGCTTCGTGCGCGTGGCGGATACCGGGCATGGCATTGCCCCCGAGAAGCTGGAGAGCATCTTCGAACCCTTCACGCAGGCCGAGACCGGGTTGACACGAACGAGGGAGGGGACCGGGCTCGGACTCGCCATCAGCCGCGAATTCGCGCGTGCCATGGGAGGAGAGCTGACCGTCGAAAGTATGAGCGGCGTGGGCTCAACCTTCACGCTACGCCTGCCGCTCCGTCCAGCTGCCGCACCCGTCACGCTTCCCGCCTTCGCCGCGGACGGTGCGATCTCTTCAGCCCCCGCGCCGGGCGGCCACGCAGGCTAACGCTGGGAAAACCCTACGCGCGCCGCGCCGCGCGCAGCAGCTCGTGCTGCGTGATAACGCGGCGTCCACGTGCTGCGGGGCGGAGCTCCCGACGGGCGTTGGGCGCGATGCCGATGGCCACTGCCTTGGCGCGGAAGGTAGGGCCGTGGTCGATGTCGTAGCCGTGCTCCGCCTGCCACTGATGCACCATCTCGTGCAACAAGGTGTGCTGCGCTTCCGCCCATCCGTGCCGACGGATATGGGCACGGCTGATAGCGATTTCCGCAGGCTCCCCCGCAGGGGACGCGGCAGTGTATTGCCCGAGCCGCGAGCGCATACGCCCGGAAATGCGAATGATGATCGGGCGAAGCCTGGCACCGAAAAACCGCCGGTTGTACTCGCGATGCCAGAAAGCGAGCTCCCGCACGAGCGCCGCATCCTCCGGGCTCACCTGCCTCGGCCGCCGCACCGGCGTGCGCCGTGGCGCCCGGACGGGGTAGCTCAGGATGACACGCTGCGCCGCCCGGCGGTCGCTGCGTGAGCGAGCGCCGACAAAGCGCACGATCGCGTGCAGCACCTCGGGCGGCGCATCGAGGTAGCCGCGATGCACGCGTAGCGCCGCGCCGCTGAAGCTCACCATCACGGCGCGGTTCTGCGTGAGCCGGCAGCGCGTAATGCGGGCGCTCAGACCGAGCGCCCACAGCCGCTCCAACAACTGCTCGGCGTTCTGCGGGGCGTGCTCCAGACCAAGCGGCAGTTGAGCGGGATCCGCCTGCAACCGCCCCGCCCGCTTCCGCGTCATCGCTGGAAGCTCCGCACCGGGCCGCGCACGAAGGTGTGCTGCCCCGGTGTCCAGATGCGCGTGGCGATCTCGATCGTCCCCTCCGTCACCGCGATGACGTTCAGGCTGGAAGGGCGTCCGCCGCGCGAGCGGCTGGACAATGTCCCCGCGGTGGAGATCACCGTGCCCCGCCTGGTGTGCTCCACGTAGTGAATTGCTTCCTGGTGGTCGTGGCCGCACAGCACGAGGTCCACCCCCAGGTCGGCGAACGCCCCCAGCACGCGCCGAGTGTTCACCAGCCCGTGGCGACCCGAGATCTCCCCTTTCATCGGGTTGTGATGCATCACCACCACCCGCACGTCGCTGGGTGGCGCCGCGTCGAACACCTCGCGCGCATGCGCGATCTGGCGCCGGCGCAGGTCGCCGATGACGCCAATGTCGTGCGGGTCCCACGTGAGCGTGTGCCGCGTGACGCCATGCGCCGTGTTGAGCCCCACGAACGTTGCGCCGGGCACGCGGAGCACCGGCTGCAACTCGGGGGAGATGTAGGCGCGGTAGTTCTCGTAGAGCACTCGCGAGTTCCCCACGCCAAGCGGCGATCGCCACCACTTCACGTCGTGGTTCCCGGGAACGACAATGGTCTGGCTCACGCGCTTCGCGTCCCGAATGAAGGCTCGCGCGCGCAGGAACTCTCCGGCACGCGAGCGCTGTGAGAGGTCGCCAGAGATCGCCACCACGTCAAACTGCTCCTCTTGGATGATCACCTCGATGGCTTCCACCTGCTCCGGCACGGCGGGCGTGCCGAAGTGCAGGTCGGAGAGGTGCAGCACCGACGTCATGTGCGTGTCCCCCCAGAGACGTCGCGCACGCTTCGTGCCCCTCCCGCTCTCATCGAGCAGCGACAATCAGATCCGCGGTCCGCGAGGCCAGACTGGCCGCGAGGGCTGGAGAGAAGGACGCCGCTGGCTGGCTCACGACGTCGTGCATCCAGAGAACGCGATTCAAGCGAGAGTCGATGAGGACGAGATGGAGCACCGCGCGCCCTCCACCTGGCGTCTTCACGAAGCGGACTTCCACGGGCAGCAGCACGTACCGGGCATTGTTGAGTGCCACGAGTGTCCGGAGTTGGCTGGCCAGCGGATTCGGGATCTGATCGGGCAGCCGGCCCACGGGTGGGCGTAGCCATTCCGCCGAGAGGGCGTAGGGATCGGACGCGTAGGTAGGGTTCCGTCTGGCCGAGCGAGCGACCGCCTCGGGAAAGGCCCACACTCCCTTGAGCCCGCGCTGCTGCAGCGCGAACGTCAGCTCGGCGTCCATACCAGTCAGATACGCGCGGGGGTTGGGGATCTGCGCCGCCCAGCCCAGGCTGTCTGCGGGGCGGAGATACTGGGTAGGGAGGAGCACCACGTGCTGTGACGCGAGATTCGCGAGCGGCGTGGGGGGAAGGGGCGCAAGTTTGGCGGCGGGCGGCTCGGGCGCATGCGTACAGGCCGCGAGCAGGAGGACGGTCGTGATGGCGAGACTGGACGGTTTCACGGGATTCCCTGGAAGGCTGCGGCAAAGGTAGCGCTGCACGAGCGCCCGAGCCAGGGCAGCGGCAGCGCGCTCGCAGGCTGCTCCGCTCTTGTCGTCAGGGCGCACGAAACGCAACTTGGCGCCATCGGCGCATCCTGCCGGTGCCTGGCTGCCGCGTGTCGATCCGGCGCGGCACCGCACGTCTCCCTCCTCCTCATCACCTTCGATCGCATGCGACAGTCCAGCATACTCGTCGCGCTGCTGCTCGCCGCCCCGCTGCCGGCGCAGCAACCCGCGCACTTCGACTTCACGATCAAGAACATCATGCGCGGGCCGGAGGTTTACGGCCGGGAGCCGAGCCGCGTCCAATGGAGCGATGACAGCCGCTGGATCTACTTCCGCTGGCTTCCACCCGGCTCGGATTGGCGTGCCGAGCTGCAACCCTACCGCGTGCGCGCGACGCCCGGCGCCACACCACAGCGCATCACGGACGCCCAGATGGACTCGGCGGGCCCATTGCTGGCCAGGGGCAGCCTGTCACCGGACGGCCGCTCGCGCGCGGTCTCCTACAACGGCGATCTCTATCTCGTCGACCTGCGGCACGATACCTCGCGTCGCCTGAGCGAGACGCGGGCCGCCGAGCGCGACCCGCAGTTCGGCGCGCAGGGTACGCACATCTACTTCATTCGGGACGACAACGTCTATTCGCTGGCGCTGGATGGCGGATTGGTGCACCAGCTCACCGACATCCGCCAGGGGCCGGCACCAAAGGTGGCCGCGCATCCCAAGGGACAGCGCGGCGCCCTGGAAGCGGAGCAGTCGCAGCTCTTCCAGGTGATCCGCGACAAGATGCGCGCCGACAGCATCACGAAAGCCGAGCGCGCCGAGCGCGACTCGCTCTGGGCGAAACCGCTCTACCTGCTCAAGAACGAACGCGTCGCCTCGCTCGCCGTCTCTCCCAACGGGAAAGCGCTTCTGCTCGTGACGAGCATCCGGCCCGATGACGCCCGCGCCACCGAGGTACCGCAGTACGTGACCGAGAGCGGCTACACGGAGGACATGCGCGGCCGCACGAAGGTGGGCGATGCGCAGGCGCGCGGCCGCGTGGCCTACATGCGGCTCCCGTCCGGCGACGTGCGCTGGCTCCACGTCATTCCGGGCGACTCCGCGAGGCCTCCCGCTCAGGTGCAGATGCTCGGCTGGAACGACGCGGGCAGCACCGCACTCCTCTTCGCGGTGAGCCGCAACTACAAGACGCGTTATCTGGAGACCGTCGATGCCGACTCCGGGCGGCTCACGTCGGTCGACGTGCTGCGCGACACGGCGTGGGTGGGCGGCCCGTGCTTCGGCTGCGGCGGATGGTACGATGGGGGCAAGCGCTTCTGGTATGTCTCGGAGGCGGACGGGTGGGCGCATCTCTACACGCGCGCTGCCGACGGCTCGGACGAGCAGCAACTCACGCGTGGCCAGTGGGAGGTGCAGGACGTCGCCCTCTCCCCCGATAAGCGCTGGTTCTACCTGCACACGAGCGAGGTCTCGCCCTTCGAGCGGCAGTTCTACCGGATGTCGGTGAGCGGCGGCGCACGCGAGCGGATCACCACGCGTAAGGGCGGGCACACGGTCACCGTCTCGCCCAACGGCCGGCTCCTGGCCGACATTTACTCGTCCGTCAACCGGCCGCCCGATCTCTTCGTGATGCGGAACTCACCCGGCGCCACGATGGCGCAGCTCACGACATCGCCCACGAAGGCGTGGCTCAGCGTTCCGTGGATCGTGCCGGATATCGTGATGGTACCGGCCTCCGATGGCGTTCAGGTGCCGGCGCACATCTATCGGCCGAGCGACATGCATGCTACGCCCAACGGCGCGGCGGTGATCTTCGTGCATGGGGCGGGCTACCTGCAGAACGTGATGGACTACTGGTCGTCGAGCTACCCGCGCGAGTACATGTTCAACCAGTTCCTGGCCTCCAAGGGATACGTGGTGCTCGACATGGACTACCGCGGCTCGGCGGGCCACGGACGCGACTGGCGCACTGCCATCTACCGGCACATGGGCGGTCGCGACCTGCAGGATGAAGTGGATGGCTCGCACTATCTGACGAAGACTCTCGGCATCCCGCCTGAGCGCGTGGGGATCTACGGCGGCAGCTACGGCGGCTTCATGACGCTCATGGCGCTCTTCACGGCGCCCAAGTACTTCGGCGCCGGCGCGGCGCTGCGCTCCGTCACCGACTGGGCGGACTATAACCACTGGTACACGTCGCGCATCCTGAACCTGCCGCAGGACGACTCGGTGGCGTACCGGCAGTCGTCGCCCATCTACTTTGCGCAGGGGCTGGAGGATCCGCTCCTCATGGCGCATGGGATGGTGGACACGAACGTGCACTTCCAGGATATCGTGCGGCTCACGCAGCGGCTCATCGAGCTGGGCAAGACGAACTGGCAACTGGCCGTGTACCCGGTGGAGAGCCACGGCTTCGTGCGGCCTTCGAGCTGGACGGACGAGTACCGGCGGATCTTCACGCTGTTTCAGACGACGATCGGCCAATCGCGTGGAGCGACGAAGGCGGCGGGGCGGTTGGGGGGGCGGTGACAAGGGCGGGCTGTCGCGCTGGCAGACGGGGCCAGCGCGACAGCGAGAGCTGGCTGGATTATGTAGGCGTATATTATGTCTTACCACATTATGACCAGCGACCCGAGCCGGAGTTCTGCAAGCTCGGCGAGGTTCGCTCTCTTGGCCCCATCCCGGGCGCCGATTTCGGCGCATCCCGCCGCCACGGCTGCACATCGCAGACACGCGGCTCGTCGTCGCGCCGCAGCACTCGTTGTCGAGCGCGGAGATTGACGGCGGCTGTGGCGCACCATGGTGCTTGGCATCACGGCCCTGGCACTAGGGCTTCCGGCGCGACGGGCGGCGCGCATCGATCCGGTGGTGGCACTGCGGGAGGAGTAGACAGAACACGCTTGGGCTACGCACTCCGCCGCGCGGAGCCTTTCCCTCCACACCCCGTCGGAGTCGCCCGCCCCCGACTAATTTCGCCGCTCGGGCTGCACTTCCGCCCCCCTACACCCAGGGAATCGCCCGCTCCGCCAACACCCGCAGCTCCGCCTCCGTGAAGCGCGCCCAATCGGAGGGGTACGCCGCCATCCGCTTGCGTCCGGCGCGCGACTCGAACACGAGCCAGCTCGCTTGAAATTCCCTACGATCGCTCCGGTCGATGTCCAGCACCACATTGCGCCGCAGCACGGTGTGCACCGTCCATACGACGCCCATGTCGTCCATGAATCTCACTCGGAGGGAAGTGGCAGGAAGAGACATGCTGGCTGGACGGGATGCGGGTGGAACGGCGAGTTGCGACCAGCGGCCGCGCGCTCCGATTGTGCCACATTGTGAAGCGGAGCGCAAGCCCTGTTCATCGCCCTACGCGCCTCTCGCATTCGCCGGCACCACCACCCCGATGCCGGCCGCCGCCACAAGCGCCATCACCGCACCAAAGGTGAAGGCGACCCCAGCGCCCCAATGGTCCCAGATGGCGCCGAAGATCACCGAGGCGGGGAGCGCGCCCAGACCGATGGCCAGATTGTACCAGCCGAACGCGGAGCCGCGACGACCCTGCGGCACGAGGTCGGTGACGAGCGCCTTCTCCACCCCCTCGGTGAGACCGAAGTACACTCCGTAGATGGCGAACACGGCCCATGCCTGCCACTCGTGCCGCGCCTGCCCGAACGCGAAGTAGACGAGCGCATAGACGGTCCAGCCGGCAACGATGAGCGGCTTGCGGCCGATGCGGTCGGAGAGCGCGCCGCCCGGCGTGCTCGAGGCGGACTTCACCACATGAAGCATCGCCCACAGCACGGGAATGAGGGCGGCACTCACACCGAGCTGCCCGGCGCGCAGCAGGAGAAAGGCATCAGTGGAGTTGCCAAGCGTGAAGAGAAGCAGCACGCCAAGATACGCCCAGAAGCGCCGCCCCATCGGCTGCGAGAGATCGAGCGGTGTTGCGTGCGAGCGTTCGCGCGGCCTGTCCCTCACGGCAATCATCAGGACCAGCAAGGCGATGACGCCGGGGATCGCCGCCAGCCAGAAGAGTGCGCGGAGGGATGCGCTCTCCCATTGCAGAATGCCGAACGCGAGCAGCGGACCAACTACTGCACCCGCGTGGTCGGAGGCACGATGAAAACCGAATGCCTTGCCGCGGATGGCCGGATCCACAGAATCGGCAATGAGCGCATCGCGCGGGGAAGTGCGCACCCCCTTCCCCACCCGGTCGCCCACGCGCACCGCGAGCACCTGCGCCACCGAGCCAGTGAGCGCGATGAGCGGGCGCACGAAGGTCGAGACCGCATAACCGGCCACCACGAGCGGCTTCCGCCGCCGCGCTCGATCGGAGACCCACCCGCTCGCGAGCTTGAGGAGCGCCGACGTGGACTCGGCCGCGCCCTCAACCACACCCACCGCGCCCGCGCCTGCCCCCAGAACGGTGCTCAGGAAGATCGGGATGAGCGGGTAGATCATCTCGCTCGAGACGTCGGTGAAGAAGCTCACCGCCGAGAGCGCGATGACGTTCCGCCCGAGGGGCGGCGAGGTAACGCTGCCCGCCCCTTCGGGTGGAGTGGAGCCGGGTGCTACTTCGAGATCGCTATGCCCCACGGCGAGCCGCCAGCCGGGATCTTCTTCACCACCCGGTGTGTCGCCGCATCGATGACCGAGACATCGTTCGACGGACCGTTGGCCGTGTACAGCGTCTTGCCGTCCGCCGAGATCCCGATACCCCACGGGCGCGTGCCCACCGCGAAGGTGGCGACCACGGTGTTGGTGCCGGTGTTGATGACCGACACGGTGCCGCCGCGCCCGTTGCTGATGTAGACCATGCTTCCATCAGGCGACACCACGCTACCCATTGGCTTGGCCGGCTTCCCCTTGATCGCCGCAGGGATGGGGATGGTCTTCAGCACCTTGTGCGACTTCACGTCCACAACGCTCACGTTGCCGCCCACTTCGCCCGGCACGTAGGCGCGCGATCCATCGGGGAGGAAGGCTACGGAGCGCGGCCGCTTTCCCACTCGAATGGTCGTCTTCACCCGGTTGGTCTTGCTGTCCAACACGTAGACTTCCGCCTTTCCCTCGCTCGTCACCCACACCTCGCTTCCATCGGGCGTCACGCCTACTCCTTCCGGCTCCGACCCCACCGGTACCTTCGTGATGAGCTTGCCGGTGGTCACGTCCGTCACGCCCACTGTGCCGCCGTTCTCGTCGGACACATATAGCATCTTTCCGTCCGGACTCACTGCGAAGTTTTCGGGATCCAGCCCGCCGGGGAGCGTGCGTACGACCTTCAGTGTGGAGGCATCGATCATGGCGATGCCGTCCTTCGTCGTGTCCGCCGGCGGGAGCTTCGATTCATCCACGCCCGGTCCGCCCTTGGGCGCGCCGCTCACCGCCACGAAGATGTACTTGGACGCGGGGCCCAGGTGAATGCCGCGCGGCCGCTTGCCCACCACGACGGTCTCGAGCACGCTGTCCGTGCGCGGATCGATGACCGTCATGGTCTGCGTGTCCTCGTTGCTCACGTAGACGAGCGGGCCGCCGTCACCCGTCGCCGAACGGCCTGCTGCCGCCGTCGCAGCGGCCGTGCTTCCCGCCGCGCCGCCTGCCGCCGCCCCACCTTCACCCCCGCCGCACGCCACGAGCGCCGCCGACATCAACAGCGCCGGACCCGCCATGCTCAAGCGGAGTCGTCTGTCGTTCCTCATTCCGAATCCTCGAACGTGAAAGAGTGAGTCAGTTCCGCAATACCCCACCCCCTACTCCCCACACGCTGCCTCCTGACTCACAACTCATAACCCACACCTCACACCTCCATCCCCCAGCGCGCAAGCACCGTCGGAAGGGCGCCGTACGCCAACAGCTCATCGTGAAACGCGGCGAGCGCGAAGCTCGCCCCGCGGGCCGCGCGCGTGTCCTCGCGCAACTGCATGATGTCGCGCCGGCCCACGGCGTAGCACAACTGGTACGTCGGGTAGGCACAATATCGGCGCGCTTCCGATTCGGCGCTCGCTGCGTCGAATCCAAGATGCTCCTGCAGAAGTCGCGCCGCTTTCGCCATCGACATTCCACGCGTGTGCAGCGACACATCGAGGATCACGCGCCAGGCACGCCACAGAAGATGGTGCGCCTGGATGAACCGCTGCGCGGGGGTGCAGAGCAGCCCCTGCTCCATCATGAGCGTCTCGCAGTAGAGCGCCCACCCTTCCTGCGCGGCCGGCGTGGCGAGCACGCGGCGCACGTCGCTCGGCAGCCCGTTCGCCGTGGAGATCTGCTGGTGGTGTCCCGGCACGCCCTCGTGCACCGAGGTGCTCAGCAGCTCCGCGCGGCAGTGTGTGCGCCACGGCTCGCCCGGCGCCGGCAACGTGACGAAGAATATGCCAGTCTGATCCGCGTCGAAGGCGCCCGCTCCCTGATAGGCCGCGAACGGCGTGAGCGCACGCAGAAAACCCGGCGTCGGCACCACGTCCAGCTCCGCCGGCGGTACCGCCATGAGCTCGTGCGAGACGGTGAATTCCCGCGCCGTGCGCATGGCCGCCGCATACTCGGCAATGGCGGTCTCGGGCGATGGCATGTCCTCGCGCAGCCGCTGGAGCACGCGGAGCCAGCCCGCGCCAGGATCGATCTCCTCCGCAATCCGCTCCCGCGTCGCCTCCGCCTCCGCACGCAGCCGCTCGCCGAAGCGCATCAGCTCGTCGGCGTTCTCCTGAATCATGTGCGCGGTGTGCAGCTTGCGATCGAACAGATCGCGCCCGATCGCGAAGTCGTCGGTGGCGTCTTCCCGCATGAGGACGAGCGCGTCCCCGAAGTCCATCATCGCCTGCGCGGCGGCAGTGCGTGCCTCGGCCAGCTCGGCCGGATCGAGCGAGGTGAGGTCCACCGCGGAATCGTCCAGCGCCTCGCGCACGAGGGCCAGGCCGCCCGGCAGCATAGCGGCCGCCGCTTCGATGAAGATCGCCACGGGTTGATCGAGCACCTCGGCCGCCTCCGTCAGAAAATCCGGCACGGCCCGCAGCCGCTCGAGCAACGCGGCCGCACGACGCGGCGGGTCCTGCGCGTTACGCGCCAGGAGGAGGTAGAGCCCGTTCAGGACGTGACCAAACAGATAGGCGGGATTCGACGCGAAGGGCCGCTCCCACTCCAGCACGAGGATGTCGTGACGTGCGGCGTGGAGCGCGGCTGTACGATCGATTTCCTCCGGGAGTGATGCGGCCTCGGCTTCCTCCAGGCTCCCGGCATAGCTTCTGAGGGCGGCGACGAATTCGCGCACGCGCTCCGGCGTATAACTCGCGAACAGGCCGTCCAGCTCGTGGCGCCCCACGTAGGTCGCCTCGACAGGATCCAGCCCCCAGCGGAGCTCCAGGTATCCGTTCAGCAGCTCGTCGAGCGACCCCGTCACGCTCCGGCCCGCTCCTGCCGATACTCGGCCACCAGAGCGCTCAGCTCGTCGTCGCGCATCACTCGGTTCACACGCTTGGCGGCGCTGAAGAGATGTTGGCAGAGCTCGACGTCGCCCGCGTCGTGTCCGTGCTCCTCCAGCCACCAGCGCACGTTGGACAGCCCCGACACTGGCGAGATCTCGATACGCTGCGCGAGTCCGAAATCACCCGCCGGCACGCCGGAATAGATGCGGTCGGCCAGCCATGCGTGCCCCTTTCTGCGCGCCTTGATGATCGCGGCCGCGTGCACCCCGGTGCCTGTCCGGAAGGCATCGTCGCCCAGCACGGGATAGCTCGGCGGAATCGCGACGCCGCAGGCGCGCGACGCGAGTCGAGAGTACTCCGGCAGCCGCGCCAGATCGTGCTGGTGCGCGCCCAACAGCCTGAGGTTGATGAGCAGCAGGTCCATCTCCGCATTCCCCACCCGCTCCCCGATGCCGAGCGCGGTGCCGTGTACACGATCCGCGCCCGCCTCGATGGCGGCCAGCGAGTTGGCCAGTCCGAGTCCCCGATCACGGTGGCCATGCCAGTCGACCTTCACCGCCTCGCCGCTCGGCCGCACGATCTCCTCCCGCACGAAGCGCACGAGCGCGCGCACGCCGCTCGGCGTTGCGTGCCCCACCGTGTCGGCCAGGCAGAGCCGGCGCGCGCCCCATCGGATCGCGTTACCGTAGAGCGCGCGGAGCACGTCGGGCGCCGCGCGCGTGGTATCCTCCGTCACGAACATCACCGGAAGCCCTTCACCCACGGCGAAGGTCACCGCTTCCTCGCTGGCCTGCAGCATCCGGTCGAGCGTCCAGTCCTCCGCGTACTGCCGGATGGGGGATGAGCCGATGAAGGTTGCCGCCTCGATCGGGATCCCGGCGGCCTGTGAGATGCGGGCCACCGGCTCGACGTCGGCGATCACGGTGCGCGCCGCACAGTTCGCCTCGAGCGGCAGATGCGCATCCGCGATCTCGCGCGCCAACTCCAGCGTGTCGGCGCGCGTACGCGGTCCCGCGCCCGGCAACCCGATGTCGGCCGAGGCGATGCCGAGCTCGACCATCAGGTGCAGCAACGCCTTCTTGTCGTCGATCGCCGGGTCGGTGACCGATGGGCATTGCAGGCCATCGCGCAACGTCTCGTCGTTGAGCTCGACCTGGCACGTGGCCCAGTCGAACCCATCCGCCGCGACGTTCCAGTCGTGGATCAGGTCGCGTTCGTTCATGGAACTTGGGACCGCGGACATCTGCGTGCATGCGCTTCGCTGTGCATCATGCAATCTACTGCCCGGCCGGTGTCGAACAATACGCGTCGAGCGGCCGCGGCGCGGCGGGACTTGCATCTGCCGTGAGGCCGGCTCTATTGGGGACATGGCCATGTGGACTCCACTCCTCGATCTCTGGCATACGCCGCCGCTGGTTCGCGCGCGCGAGCGCCTGGAACTCGACGACGAGGCGATCGTGCGCAGCCAGATCGCCGTCTCGGAGATCGCGGCTCCCACCGGGGAGGAGAAGGAGCGCGGCGCCTGGATCGCGCAGCGCTTCCGCGCGCTGGGACTGCAAGACGTGCGCGTCGATGCGGTGGGGAATGTGATTGGCCGCCGGGCAGGCGCCCAGGCAGGTGCACCGGTCGTCATCTGCGCGCATCTCGACACCGTCTTTCCTCGCGCGACGCCGGTCACGGTTCAGCGGTCGGGCAACCGACTGACCGGACCGGGCATCGGCGACAACGGACGCGGTCTCGCGGTGATGCTGGCGCTCGCGGCGGCGATTGATGGACGCGCCGTGCGCCCCGTGGCGCCCATCGACTTTGTGGCGACCACGGGCGAGGAGGGCGTCGGCGATCTTCGCGGCGCCAAGCAGGCCTTTGCCGGACCCATGCGGAGTGCGCGCGCGGCGATCGCGCTGGATGGCGCCGGCGACGAGCGGATCGTCCACCGCGCACTCGGCTCCCGGCGCTATCGGGTGGCCTTCCGCGGCCCGGGAGGACACAGCTGGAGCGCGTACGGTGTTCCGAATCCGATCCATGCCGCGGCCGTCGCGGCGGCCGCACTGGCCCGGCTCCCGCTGCCGCACCTGCCACGAACCACGCTCTCCGTGTGCCGCATGGGGGGCGGCCTGTCGGTGAACGCCATTCCGGGCGAGGGATGGCTGGATCTGGACGTGCGCTCCACTTCTGCGGATGCGCTGGATCTGGTGGAGCGCGAGGTGTACGAGGCGGCGCGCGCGGCACTGGACGAGGAGAACGTACGGCGTACACGCGGCGCGCCGCCGCTGTCGTATGCGATCACGTGCATCGGCAACCGGCCGGGCGGGGAGACGCCGGCGGACCACCCGCTCGTGGCCATGGCGGTGGAGGCGACGCATCTGGTGGGACGCGAGCCCGAGCTGGCCACTGCATCCACCGATGCCAACATCCCCATCAGCTGCGGTATTCCCGCCATCGCCATCGGCGCGGGCGGGCGCGGTGGGGACGCGCATACCGCCGCGGAATGGTTCGACAATACGGACGGGCGGCTGGGTGTCGCCCGGGCACTGGGGGTGATCCTTGGCGCCGCGAGCGGAATTACCGCCTGACCTCCTCCGAGCTCCGCACTTCCGCGTGGTCGCCGAGCGTTACGGCGCCGCAGACCCCCTCCACTACCGCATCGTCGCCCACCATGGAGTGGTGGAGCACCGAGCCCGCGATTCTCGTGCGCGACCCGACGATCGCATCGCGCAGCTCCGATCCCTGGATCACGCTGCCGCTCCCGATCGACACGTTCGGACCGATCCGCGCATGGTCGAGGATCACGCCATCCTCCACGTACACAGGGTCGACGATCGCACAATCGGAGCCGGCCGCCGGGCGTCGCGAGCGTTCCTTCTCCAGCATCACGCGGTTCGTCTCCAGTAGCGAATCCAGCTTCCCCGCGTCGTACCATCCCTCCACGTCGATCACCTTGACGCGCGCTCCGTGATCGATCATGTACTGGAACGCATCGGTGAGATAATACTCCCCCTTGTTGGGTGGCTGGCCCAGCACGTGGGAAATCCCCTCGTACAGGAGCTGCCAGTTGCGGATGTAATACAGGCCGATGTTCGCTCGGCGGGAGATCGGAGTGGACGGCTTCTCGACGATCCGCGTCATGTGGTCATCGGCATCTGCCACCACCACGCCAAAGCGCTGGTAGTCCGCGACCTCCTTCGTCCAGATGATGCCGTCCGCATCCACGCGATGGATGACCGAGAGGTCCGTGTCGAAGATTGTGTCGACGAAGATGATCAGCACCGGCTCGTCCACATACGGGCGTGCCAGCTCCACGGCCGCTGCCGTACCGTTCTGTACCGTCTGCTCCACGAACACCGACGGAAAGTGGTAGTTGGCGCGCGCGTACGACTCCACTTTTTCCTTGAGATGCCCGGTGATGTAGATGATCTGATCGATGTCGCCCAGCCGCTGCAAGTCATCGAGGATGTAGGCCATGACCGGCTTCCCGGCCACCTTGAGCAGCGGCTTGGGCGTGACGTGCGTGTGCGGCCGGAGTCGCGTGCCCTTGCCGGCCAACGGAATGATTGCCTTCATGCGCTGCTCCTATACCCGGCCGTAGCGGTCGCTGAGGCGCACGACATCATCGAGGTCCGGCGTGGACGCCTCGAGCACGTCGCAGTCGGTCACGGCCTCCATCTGATGCACCGTCCCCGGCGTGATGTGGAACGCCTCCCCCCTGGTGAGATGGACGTCGCGCAGACTCTCGCTGTCACCGTTCCGTACGCGGAAGATCATCTCGCCCGACAGCAGGCTGATCGTCTCGTCCTTGCGCTCGTGGTATTGCACGGAGAGCGCGTGACCGGCCTTGATGTGGAGGATCTTCCCCACATAGCGATCCGTGTGGGCCCAGATCACCTCATGTCCCCAGGGCTTGTCGACGATGACAACCTCGCTGTGACCACTCACGCCTCTTCCTCCAGTAATGAGATGCATCGGGGCCGCCCCCGTGTCCCATGCGACACCGCGGTCGGGATTTCGCGGTGGAAATATCACGGGAGGTCGGGAACGCCCGCCAGGGCCGGCAGGCCCTGGTGCGGACCTGACCCCCTGCTGGGCTCTTGCACGCTGCGGGCCCTTGCGCGCGGCACGGCCCCGGGTGCAGTGTGTCAGCACTCAGCCGCACCCGCAACCTGAAAGGAGACCGCGTGGAACACACCGAGCCGGATATCGAGCACGACACCGACCATGACGACGGCTGGCCCCATGAATGGTGGACCGGCGTCGCCATTATCGTAGGAATACTCGTCCTGTTCTGGTTGATCGTCGCCCGCCCGTAGTGGCGGCGCATCGCCGCCGAACACGCAGCTCCGGGCGGAGGATCACGCCCGGGGCTGCGATGCTACCACAGATCGTTGAACGAGAAGGTCCAGCGGAAGCGGACTCTGGCATCGTCCACGGATGGGCTCCCCACGGCCAGCACCGGCCGCTGGACATAGAAGGGTAAATCGAAGCGCAGCGAGATAGCGCGATCGAACAGGTTGCCGCGCACAGCCACACCGAGTCCCGCATCCGAGAAGGTGCTGGGACGCCCGCCGCCCAGCGCGGAGCCCCAGGCGCCATCCGCGAACGCATCCACCCAGAGATCAGGCCACGGCGAGCCCCGGCCCGCCGTGGTCACCCGAGCGTCCAGTTCGGCGTTCAGCGCGCCGACGTTCTCCATTCGCAAGAGCGGGGAATATCCATGCAGGCCGGCCCCTCCGAGTGCCACGAAGTGCACGTCGGAACGGGCCAGCGGCGCGCCCTTTGGCCGCAGAAGGTCGTTGCCGAACGTCTGTGTCGCGTCGAGCGCGGAGAGACCGATGGAGCGCTGGAGCGGCGCATTCGTGCTCACACCGCCAAAACCGCGCAGACTGAGCGCCAGGCGCCTCGCGCTGCCGAGTCCGATCGTCTGCCGGATCTCCGCCTCCGCGCGGCCGAAGCCGCGGCTGGACGCCTCGTCATCGCCCGTCGCTCCGGGAAGCACAGCGTCATCAATGACGAAGATGTCCTGCGGCGGATTCAGAGCGCGTGCATCCACGTAGCCGCCGGCGAGCGACAGGCGCAGACCGATACCGTTGGGACTCCGCCCTTCGCGCTGGTAGGATACCGTGGCATCCACCACGTTCGCATCTTCCCACCGATTGCCATCCACCCAGTTCCAGTCGTACGGCGCGGTGGCCTGCACGCCGGCCGTCCATGTAATGCGCGGCCCGTTCGCGAAGAGAAACGGGCTCGCGTCCCAGCGCTTCTCGACGGCAACCTTGCTCACACCATCCAGCGCCCAGATGCCCGCGCTCAGGCCAATCGTCGGGCAGGACGCGAATGGCAGCCGCGGATTCTCGATCGTGGCCCATCCTTGCAGCCTCGTCAGATCGCGCGAGGGACCGACGCGACCGGTGCCGCCCGGTACACGCGGCGCGATTGCCAGCCCGACGCTCCTCCGGTCGAGCCACCCCTGGTAGTTCGTGCGCATGCGCACGACCGGCGTAACGCCGCCCGGATCGCTGTACCAGGCCAGTGGGGTGAGCGCGACGATGTTCCGATTGCGGCTCGCCTGATCCAGGAAGGGCCAATCGAACACGTAGCGCGACGTCTGCGTGCTGAAGAGCGGCGCCGCCACATGAACATCGTTGCGCCGATCCCAGTCTTCCGTGAGGTGCGTCGGGTCAATCCGCACCGCGCTCGGACGCTCATCGGTGTGAATCTCCACCCACTGATCGTCGGCAAGCGCGTTCCCGCGCGCGATGGCCCACCCATGCGAGGTCCGCGCGCCCACCGGCATCGGATGCCGATAGCGCCCACGTCGCACAACGTGCGCGCGCGTGAGCCACCCCGCGCCATCGCGGCGGGTCTGTACACCGGCAAGCGCGTAGTCGATGAGCCCCGTGTGGTACACCCACTGGTCGAAGAACCAGCCCAGCTTCTTGCCGTAGATGTCCTGCGCGGCATCACGCATCGCCACTTCATCCACGTGCTTGAACTGCCACTCGGCATAGTAGTGCTGCAGGAACGCCGTGAACGCCGAGTCGCCCATCACGTCGCGCAGCGCACCGTACATGAGCGACGCGCGCGTGTAGATCATCGCGTTGTAGATGCCGAACTCGTTGAAGTCCTGTCCCTTGGTGCCGATAGGTTCCGCGCGGCCGAGTAGATCCAGCTGGTACTGCTGAATCTGCGTCTGCTCGAACGGCTGCGGCTGCACTGCCAGGCCGCGATACCCCGATGGCCCGGGGCGCGGCGGCGGTGCCGTGCCATCGGCCTGCTCCGGAAGCGTGGTCTTCTCCTCCCACGCGGTCTGATAGCTGGTGAGCCCCTCATCCATCCAGCCGGAGCGCCATTCGTTGTTGGCGAGCATCCCATAGCTGTAGATGTGTCCCACCTCGTGCAGGATGAGCCCCTGCGACGCACCACCGAGCATCACCATCATGGGGAACTCAGTGCCGCCCCCTTCGATGCGGTGCAGCGCGGTGAGCTGCGGATAGCCATAGCGCCCGTAAATGGATTCGAGCCAGTGCAGCGCGACCTGCATGCGATGGAGCGCCTGTCCGTGCCCCCATTCCGCCTCATCACCCGGACGGTAGAGCACATGGAGCGCCACGCGGCCATCGTACAGGCCGCCCTCGTACATGTAGTCGGGTGACGTGGACCAGGCAAAGTGATGAATCCGGCGCGCGTAGAAGCGCACGGCTTTATAGCCGGCTGGTAGCCTGGTCGTATCGACCACACCCGGCGGGACGTCCGGATAGACGTCGTGCGCTACGTTCACGGTGCCCCACTGTTTCACGCGCGCCCACCCCGGATCGCCGGAGACGAGCACGCCGGACGCGCCGATCACCTGATCGCGTGGCACGATCATCGTCACGTCGTACGTCCCGAACTCGCCGTAGAGCTCGCCCGCGGGAACGAGCGGGTTCTCCTCCCATCCGCCACGGTCGTACACGGCCACCTTCGGATACCACTGCGCGAAGTCGTAGTGCCGCCCGCGCCGGCCCTGACGCCGCGGCACCACCGACGGTCGCGCATCCCACGCGAAATGCACCCGCACCGAATCCCCCGGGGGGAGTGGCCGCGGCAGCGTGAAGTGCGCCACCGTGCTGTCCGGCGCACCAGGGTAGTCGGGGTGCACGGCCACGCCGTCGAAGGTTGGCGCGGAGGTGAAGCGCCCGAATCCGGCGTACGGATCGGGCAGATGCTGAAAGCGCACCCTGCCCTCGCGCTCATCCGCCGCGCTCCACTTGGATCCGGGACGGAACGCGTTCAGATACTGGTGCACGTACATCTGGTGCAGCGTGTCCGGGGAGTGGTTCACGTACACCAGCTCCGCCTCGGAGTGCAGCAACTGTGCGCGCTCGTCGAGCACGGCAACAATGCGATAGGCTACGTGCTGCTGCCAGTATCCGGTGGTGTCGCCGGACGGCGGCGTGGTGAAGGCGGGACCTTGTTGAACGGCGAGGAGGAGGGCGAGGAGGAGGTGCATGGGGTGAGAGCGAGTCGGTGAGTCAGTGGGTCACAAGCGGGGGTCGGGAGTCGGGTGTCGGGTGGGCGGGCAGAGAGTTTTCCCCCCCAGGCCGTTCCCCTCCACCCGATACCCTACTCCCGACACCCTGTCGCCCGGCTCACTGCCGTTCTCACGCCGCACCAGCCGTGCTCAGCATTCGCTGTCGCAGCATCGCGAGCCGCCGGCGCACCGAACCATCCATCACGGTGTCGCCCACGCGGATGATGGTTCCGCCCAGAATGTCGGGACGCAGCACGAAGTGCGGCACGACGGTGCGCTGCAGCACGCGCGAGAGATGCGAGGTCACGCCCGCGCGCATGGCATCATCCGGCTCCCGCGCCACCGTCACCTGCGCATGCACGCGTCCCTCCGCGTCGTCCACCAGCTGGTGATACTCCGTGGCGATCTCCGGAATCAACCGCTGGCGCCGATGCGTGATGACGGCCTGCAGGAAGCGGACGAAGACACGCGGCAGGCGGTCCTGGAACGCCGTCGCGATGATCTCGTTCTTGCGCCCCGTATCGATCCGCGGCGACTCCAGGAAGCGGCGCAGACGTTCATCGTATTGCACCGCGGCGGCGACATCGCTGATCATCGCGCCCCATCCGTCCAGGTCATCCGCCTTGCGAGCCAGGGCCAGGAGGGCCTCCGCGTAGTTGCGGGCGATCGTCGGCTCGCGCATCAGCCCTTCACGGCGGCAGGCGTGAGCGACGCGAGGAAGCGATCGACCAGTACACGATTGCTCTCGTCGTCCAGATTCTTCTCGATCACCTTGCTGGCGCCGCGCACGGCCAGGTCCACCGCCTCACGACGCAGCTCGGCGATGGCGCGATCGCGCTCCGCGCCGATCTCCTGCCGCGCGCGCTCGAGCATCTCCCGCTGCTCGCCCTGCGCCTGGCTCAGCAGATCGCCCCGCACCTGCTCGGCGACCTGCCGTGCTTCGGCGACGATCTGCTGGGCCTCGGTACGCGCCCCCTCGAGCGCGCGCCGATGCTCCTCCAGCACGCGCGCCGCTTCCTCACGGTCGGTGCGCGCCGCGGCGACGGCCTCCTCCAGCGCGTGCTCGCGCGCCTCCACCGCGGCTGTGATCGGCTTGAAGGCGAATCGCTTGAGGATGAACAGCAGGATGAGAAAGACGACGATGGTCCAGATCATCAGCCCGCCGCTCGGGGTGAGCAGCCCGCCCTTGCTCCCGCCCCCCTGCTCCGCTGCCTGCGCGGCGGCCGGCGCGGCAGTGGCCAGCGATGCGAGAATGCCGAGGATGGTGCGACGCATAGTGTGTGTCTCCGACGGTGACGCTGCCTCGAGCGCGGGCGAGAGACCCGGGCCTCCCGCCCCCACTCGCTGGCAGAGGTGTTGAATCAGAACTTGTTCAGAATCAGGAAGCTGATGACGACGGCGAACAGCGCCACGCCCTCAATGAGGGCGGCCAGCACCAGCCCCGCCACCTGGATGGGTCCCGACAGCTCGGGCTGCCGCGCCATGCCTTCGGCGACGCCCTGGCCGATGCGGCCGATGCCCACGCCGGCGCCAATCGGCGCAAGACCAGCGCCAATTCCCGCACCCAGCATGGCCCAGGCTCCCTGGTAATCCTTGGTGAAGCCCGCGACGGCTTGCAGCAGGGAGAGAACGTGCATTGACAACTCCACAGGAAGAAAGTGTTGACTGCTATCGCTCCGCGCCGCACGCGGCGCCGCTCGTCACCGAGGCCCGGGCCCCAACGAGCTTCCCCGACCACCGGGCCGGGTACGAAGGCGCAGGGTAGAGCGAGAATCCCTGCGCCAAAAACATGTCCGAGATACTTCACGGGTGTGGGGAGTAGGGTGTTGGGTAGGAGGTGAGAAGGACCGCTCGCTCATGCCGTTCTCCCTATACCCGATACCCCATTCCCTGAACCCTGTCAGTGTCAATGTGCCGATTGTCGGATCAGGCCGATGAACACCGCCGTGAGCAGAGCAAAGATGAAGGCCTGAATGAAGCCGATAACGATCTCGAGCAGGCTGTTGGCCACCGCCATCCCGATCGGAGCAATCGCGATCGCGTAGCTGTGGAAGGTGAAGATCAGACTGATGAGCGCGAGCAGCACTACGTGGCCCGCCGTCATGTTCGCGAACAGACGGATGGCCAGGGCGAATGGCTTCGTGAACTTGCCGAAGATCTCCACCGGGGTCATGATCGGCGTGATGACCAGTCGCACCGCAACGGGCACATCACTGGGCCAGTAGATGATCGTCTTCCAGTAGCCCCAGCCCAGCGTTCGCATCCCCGCCCCTTCGATCACCACGAAGCTCGCGATGGCGAGCATGCCCGTCACCGCAATGTTCCCCGTGGCCGTCGAGCCGTAAGGTACCAGTCCCAGCAGGTTAGCGAATAGGATGAAGAAGAAGAGCGTGAGGACAAACGGCACGTACCGATCGCCGTGCGGCCCCACGTTCGGAATGATGATCTCGTTGCGAAGGTAGAGCACCACGGCCTCGATGCCCGCGGCCCATCCCCTGGGCGCTCCACTCTCGCGCGTGTGCCGCGTGTGCGCGCGCGCCGCCGGCACGAGCGCGAGCACGCTCAGCAGTGCCGCGATCAGGAGCATCACCACGTGCTTGGTGGGGGAAAGATCGATGGTCATCCCCGCCACGTGCAGCGGCGGCCAGCGCGGCAGCTCGATCTCGCCGAACGGCACTTCCAGCGAATGCGAATCGCTGATGTGCGGCGTGATGAAATCGACCTTTGCGGGTTGCGCGTTCGGCCCCTGCCCGGCAACCAGGTGCTCCCCGTTCGCCCCCCCGACGTGCACCCGCGGTGGAACCGCCTGCGCCGCGGTGGTATTGCCAGCGGGGGACGCCGGCGCACGAGTGGTGTCCTGCGCCAGCACCGGTGCGGCCGCGAGGAGCGTGGTCAAGAGGATCGCGATCAGCTTCATGACTTGGCCAGCATCACAGGTTCGATGAGCGTGGACAGGAAGAGGAAGGCCGCCAGACTGACCATGGCCGAGAGCACCGGCAGTCCGTACGGCTTGAGAATCAGGAAGCCGTACGCGATGAGCGTGACGAAGCGCAGAATGACGCCGATGCCCCATCCCGCCATCACATTCTGGCGGCGCGTCGTGCGGACGATCGCGAAGGTGAAGAGCTGGATGACATACGCCACCACCGCACTGATGACGATGGCGCGATGGTCGGCTGGCGTCTCGAAGCCCATCCCCATCAGCCACGCGATCAGCACGATGAGGACTGCCGAGCTCGCCATGAACAGCATCATCCCCTTCATCGGCTCCCTCGTCCCCCGTGGTCATTCTGTCCGGTCATGAGCGACCGGTACAGGCGATACATGCCCCCGGCCGCTCCGATGAACACTCCAACGATCATGAGGACGGGCGCCGTGCCCATCCTGGCGTCCAGCCACCTGCCCAGATACAGGAAGATGACGATCAAGAGCGCAAACTCGATCCCCGCCGCGGCGAGCGTGCTCGTCGCGGCCAGTCCGCCCCGTTCGTGTCCGGGGCGCTGGCGGCCGTCGGGCGCTCTGCGCCGATCCTCCCCCATTCCGCGGCGCAATCTACCCGCTTGTGAAATTTTTCGCAAGCGATGTTCGAACCCGAACCGAACACGCGCCGAATCTGCCCAAAGCTCACGAAGTGGCGTTGGCGCCATAACTTACACGTGACCTTTTCCTTGACTATTCGTCCATCGACTGGTAACTTCGCCTCCCGTCCATTACCTCCGCCGGTTCGTCCCATCCGTCCTTCCCGCCGCACCCCCGTAGCCCCCATGACCTCCCGTCTCCTCATCTGGCTCCTCTCAGCCGGCGCCATCACCCTCGCGCTCGGGCCCCTGGCCCACTACGGGGAATCGGCAGCCAGCGCCATCGTTGTGGAGACGCCGCACCACCACTCTTCGGCACCACGCCCCGTGCTCGCGACGTCGCTCCAGTTGGCCGTCTCCCACGGCGTCGCCTTTACCCTCCACGTCACCAACACGTCCGACAGCCACGTGGAGATCAACTTCCCCGACGGGCAAACGCATGATTTCGTGGTGCTCGATTCCACAGGGCACCAGGTCTGGCGGTGGAGCAACGGCCACCTCTTCACCCAGACGCTGCAGAACAAGCTGCTCAACGCCAAGGAAAGCGTCACGTACGAGGAGCACTGGCAACCCGCCGGTCGCCACGGTCGTTTCACCGCCGTTGCCATCCTCAAGAGCAGCAACCACCCCGTCGAAGAGCGCGTGCAGTTCGTGCTACCGTAGGTGCGAGAGAGGACAGACGAGAAAGGAGAAAGGAACCGGCTCCCCGTACACAGCACTGTTCCCCACGCGTAGTACCTCCATTCTCCTCTCTCCTTTCTCCTCCCTCGCCTCTGACCTATCTTCCGGACACCCCTTTCCGGATGCGGCCGGTGGCCACACGAGCACAGACAGCGGACGACAGCGGCGATCGCGACATCGAGCTCCTCGACGCGCTCGCACGCGCACATCAGCAGCTCATCGCGCAGATCGGACGGCGCATCATCGGCCAGGAGCAGATCGTCGACAACCTGGTGGCCGCCCTTCTTGGTGGCGGGCACGTGCTGCTCGTCGGCGTGCCGGGACTGGCCAAGACGCTCCTGGTCAAGACCGTGGCCGAGGCGCTCGATCTCTCCTTCTCGCGCATCCAGTTCACTCCTGACCTGATGCCCAGCGACATCACGGGAACGGAGCTGCTCGAGGAAGACCAGGCCTCGGGGCATCGAATCTTCAAGTACGTGCGCGGCCCCGTCTTCGCGAACGCGGTGCTCGCGGATGAAATCAACCGCGCGCCGCCGAAGACCCAGGCGGCGCTGCTCCAGGCCATGCAGGAGCACGCGGTCACGGCCGCCGGCCAGACGCATCTGTTGCCCGAGCCGTTCTTCGTACTTGCCACCCAGAACCCGATCGAGCAGGAGGGCACGTACCCGCTCCCCGAGGCGCAGCTCGACCGCTTCATGTTCGAGCTACGCGTCGACTACCCATCGGCCGGCGAGGAGGAGCGCATCGTCTCTTCCACGACAGGTGACGAAGAGACCACCGTGTCACCCGTCCTGAGCGCCGACCAACTTCGGGAGCTGCAGCGGTTGGTGCGGCGCCTCCCCGCTCCGCCCACCGTGGTGCGCTACGCGGTGCGCCTCGCGCGCTCCACGCGTCCGGCCGCGAGCGAGGCGACCCCCGAGGTGAAGAAGTACGTGAGTTGGGGTGCCGGCCCGCGTGCCTCGCAATACCTCATTCTGGGCGCCAAGGCAAAGGCGGCGATGGATGGCCGCTCCGTGCCCGATCTGGACGACGTCCGCTCGGTGGCGTTCGCGGTCCTCCGCCACCGCGTCGTCATGAACTTCCAGGGTGAAGCGGAAGGCATGCAGGCCGAGCGGCTCATCTCACTCGAGGAGCACGAGTAGCGCTCGCGTGTACGACGCTCGCGCGATGCGCGCCGCGCTATCGTTCGTGCAGCACGGCCCGCGCCGCGTGGTATCCGCACATCCCATGCACCCCGCCGCGCGGCGGCGTGGATGACGAGCAGAGATACAGCCCGTCGATCGGAGTAGCGTACGGCACTCGGCGAACCGACGGGCCAAAAAAGATCTGCCCGAGCGTGTTCGCACCGCCGCCAATGTCGCCGCCCACAAGATTCCGATTGCGTGCCTGCATGTCCGCCGGCGCCATGACGTGCCGCTCCAGAATCACATCGCGAAACCCCGGTGCGAAGCGCTCGATCTGCGCTTCGATGCGGCTCGTCATATCGACGGTCGCGCCGTTCGGGACATGACAGTAGCCCCATAGCGTATGCCGCCCTGCCGGCGCACGCGTGGCGTCGAACAGGCTCGGCTGCGCCACCAGCACGAAGGGCCGCTCGGGGATTGCGCCCGTCCACGCTGCGTCTTCAGCAGCCATCACGTCATCCAGGGTGCCACCGAGATGCACTGTGCCCGCTCGAGCACACTCGGGATTGCGCCATGGCACCGGCTGCGAGAGCGCCCAGTCCACCTTGAATACGCCGGGCCCATACCGGAATCGCTCCAACGCACGCCGGTAGGCGTTGGGCAACCGGTCTCCCGCAATGCGCCGCAACTGGCGCGGCGTCACATCGAGCAGAGTCGCGTCGGCCGTGTGCAGCTCGGTGAGTGAGCGCACCGGTGCGTCTGTCACGATCATGCCGCCGAGCGAACGGAGCGTGGCGGCCAGCGCATCCGCGATACGTTGCGAGCCGCCGCGCGGAATGGGCCATCCCACCGCGTGGCCAGCGATGGCCAGCACGAGCCCGAATGCCGCCGTACCGGGCGCAGTGAGCGGCATCATGGAGTGCGCGGCAAGTCCGGCAAAGAGGGCGCGCGCGCGAGAACCCGCAAAGGTGCTGCGGGCAAGTGCGGCCGCGGAGCGGATGGCGGGGAGCCCGAAGCGCGTGAGCAGAACGGGATGGTGGGGTATGCCGAGGGGTGCGAGAACATCGGAGAAGAGATCGCCCCATCGCGCGACGAATGGCTCGATCAACCCGCGATAGCTCCGCGCATCGCGATCCAGGCCTTCCGCCGTGGATGCGATGGAGCGCTCAAGCATCACGGGCGGCCCATCATCCAGCGGGTGTGCCAGCGGTGTTGCGGGCTCGATCCATTCGAGCCCATGCTCGGCGAGCGGCAGCGTGCGGAAGAAGGGCGATGCAACGGCCAGCGGATGCACGGCGGAGCAGACGTCGTGCACGAATCCCGGCAGGGTGAGCTGCGCGGAGCGCGCCCCGCCGCCAATGGTTGTCGTGCCTTCCCGCACTTCCACGGCGTAGCCCGCGCGCGCGAGTGTAATCGCCGCGGACAGCCCGTTGGGACCGGCCCCCACGATGATCGCTGTCCGCGCCGTCATCGGTGCACCACGCACATGCCGCACGCGGGTACGGCGCCAGCGCTCTCGCGTCTGGCTCGCTCGCGCCTGCGCGCACGGTTCATGGCCCGCCCGCCGTTCCAGCGCTGTCCACGGCGCCCGCCGCGCCCGCGCGGCGGGGGTCCGCGCCTGCCGTCACACTATGCGCACCGATGGAGATGGCGGAGGCGTAGCCCATGCGCACCTCGCCCGGCAGCGAGATGAATTGCAGATGATGACCGAGCGCCTCCAGTGCTCGCTCGGCGCTCGGCGCAAAGCCGTCCTCCATCTGCACCACGTATTCACGCGTCTTCCCGCTGCCGCGTCGCGTGAGCAGAAAGCGCGGCAGATCGATCGCTCGTTGCACGCCGAGCCCGTGATCGAGCACACCGGTGACGATCGTGTACACCGCCGAGGTGATCCACGCATTCCCCGCCGCGCCCACCCCAAGCACGGCGCGTTGCGAGGCGCCGGTGCCGCGCGTGACGATTGTCGGGGCGATGGTGCTCGCGTTCCGCGCATCGGGCAGGCGCACACCGAACCCATCGGGGCCGCGCCCGTACGACGTCAGCTTGTCGTTGTACAGAAAGCCGAGTCCCGGCGTGACGTAGAAGCTTCCGCCCCACGTGCCCAGCGTCTGCGTGGCCGCCACCACATTGCCGTCGGCGTCCGCCACGACGAACGCCGTGGTTCCAGTGGTGTGGCAGAGCCGCTCACCCGCTTCCGGCTCCGCGCCGCCACAGTCCTTCGCCGCGCGCCCAACACGCTCGCGCGCAGTGGTCGCATCGTGCGCGCCCGGATGCGCGCATGGAAGATGGTCGCCATCCACCTGGTCCGCCGTGAGCGCATGGTGCGCATCGAAGCACACCCATCGCTCGCGCGCGCTGTCCTTGCTCATGAATGCCGTGATGTTGACGGGCCAGAGCCCGGGGTCGGCAATCCGCCCGCGCGACGAGGGCACCAGCTTCCACGCTTCGATCATGGCGTGCAGCGTTGATGCGCTCTCGGTGTACGAGGGCAGCGTCTTCACCTGCTCGAGCAGATTGAGTTGCGCAACGAGCGTGGCCCCGCCCGGACTGGGCGGCGCGCTGGAATAGATGGTGTATCCGCGGTACGTACCGGACACCGGCTCGCGCTCCGCCGCGTAGTAGTGTGCCAGGTCACTCATGCGCATGGCGTTCCCATGGCCGCGCAGATCGGCCACCATGCGCCGCCCTACAGCGCCGTGGTACACCGCGGCCGCCCCGCTGTCCGCGATCTGCTTCAGCGTCCAGGCGAGATCCGGATTGCGCAGCGTGTCGCCCGCATGGAGCGGCTCACCATGCGGAAAGAAAAGCGCTCGGCTTCCAGCGTACTTCAGGAAGTGCTCGCGTTCAGTGGCGAGCGTGGTGGCGAGCGCGGTGCTCACGACATACCCGTCCGTGGCCGCGCGGATGGCCGGTGCGAGCAGATCCGCCCAGGGTATCTTGTGGCTGCCGTACTCCTGCCACGCCTTGTACATCGCCGCCACGGTTCCGGGCACGTTGGGAAGCACGGGGCCGTCGTCGGGATAGCGGCCGTTTCGGAGCACGTAGGGATCGTTCGCGATGGCGCCTTCCGGCAATCGCGTCATGAATTCGATGAGCGTTGGCGTGGGAGCGCTCGCGCGCTTGATCAGCATCTGCCCATAGCCACCCACGCCGCTCGCGTCCGGCTCTACCACGCCCAGCGCGAAGGAGACCGCCACGGCGGCGTCCACCACGTTTCCACCCTTTCGCAGCATCTCGAGTCCGGCCTCGGTGGCCACCGGATTGGCGCTCGACACCGCCGCGCGCCCGGTGGCGGGGGCTCTGAGCAGCGGCCGCTCACGCAGCATCTGATGGAGGATGGCGGAGAGCGCCGTATCGCTTGCGGCGGCAAGAGCGCGCGGACGATACGTCGACGCAAGCGCCTTCCAGGTGCTGAGCCGGCGCGTGGCGTCGGGAGCGCCGTAGTAGAGCTTCGCGGTGCGCGACCACACGCGGTCGAACTGTTCCGCGTTCTGTTCGCGCCGGTCCACGGGAAGCGAGAGCGCGAGTGCACGGCCCGAGTCCATCCTGGCGGGCGCACGCACGCGCCACAGTCTGCCCGATGATTTGAGTACGGCACCAGAGGCGCGATCACCCAGCCGGTCCGGGTCGCCGTTATAGCTCGGCGGCGGCGGAGGCAGCTCCACGAGCGCCAGGGTGCGGCCATCCGGAGACCACACCGGGGCCGCGCGGCGCGGGCTCACCAGGTTGACAAACGCACCATCCAGCGGGGTGACCCACACGCCCGCCGGTCCGCTCCGAGTGGCAAACACCAGCCGGCCGCCGCGCGGAGACCACGCGGGTCGCTCTGCCGCGCGATCATCTACCACCACGCGATCAGAGTCGCCGTGCAGCCAGCGTACATGGAGCTCCCGGCCCCGCTCGGTCAGGGTGATGTATGCCACCTGGTCTCCATCCGGCGCGTAGGCGGGCCACCGCTCCGCCACCTTGCCGTTGGTCACTCGGTGCTCAGTGCCATCCGGTGCGCGGCGCCACAGTCGAGCCACGGCTCCGCGGCCGCGTACAAAGATGATCGTCCCATCCTTTCCCACCGTCGGTTCCACGTCCCACTGGCCCGTGCTCGTGACACGCACCGGTCCGGCCTCCGACGGCGTGTCACCCACGCGTACGCGGAAGAGCTGTGAGCCGCCCGCACGGTCGGACGCGAAAATGAGCGCTCTGCCATCGGCGTTCCAGGCAGGCTGTCGGTCCCAGGCTGGTCCGGATGTCACATGAATCCAGTGCGTGCGGTCACCGGGCGCGCGCTGCACCCAGAGATCGCCGCGCACCGCCAGCGCCAGCCGCCCGTCGGGCGCGTACGCCGCGCCCTGCACGCCGGAGCCCGCGGGCCCCACTGGCGCCGCGGCCTGTACGAGCACCAGGAGCAGGGAGAGAGGTATCGTCATGGCGTTACATGCTCGGAGGAGGGAGTGGAATGGGGGTGCGCGCACCCAGAATGCCCGCGCGTTCCCCGTTTCGCAACCGGCGCCCTGTTGTGCACACCATCTCGGGCGCGCCGCGCGCGGGCATGAGCGTTGCTCTATGAGGGGTGGCCCGTACAGGGGCCCCGTCACCCACTCCACGGAGGAAGTGTCATGCTGTCAGCCACCATCTGGACCATCGTTGTGGTGCTCTTCGTACTCTGGTTGCTGGGCATCATCTTCAACGTGGTTCCGGCGCTCGCCTGGATTCTGCTCGCCATCGCGATCATCGTCGCGATCATTCGTTTGGTCACCGGACGGCGCCCGGTAGTCTAGCGAGCGCCGGGACAGCCGTAGCGCTCGCGCACGGCGAACGACCCGACGTCGCGGCTGCCGATTCTCCCGCAGCCGCGCCGCCCCGGGCCGGGAACTTACGAATTGCGGCTCTGGTGTTCGCGGAACCGCTCCACCGGAACCGCTGCACGCGTCGTGGGAGGGGGAATCCCAGCCGCCTCCCGCAGCGTGCTCCATCGGTGCCGCGTGCCGGCGCACCTGCGCGCTCGCTCGCGGCGCCCCGGCACGCGTTGGCGCTAGCCATCTATCGATCGCGCCCTACAGACTGAAGCGCCAGAGCCCGCTCCCATTCACCGGATCGCTCACGCGCCGCGCCGATACCTGGAACACGCGCTCGATCACATCACCGGGGACCTCGTCGGCGCAATCCGCTTCGTGCACCACACGTCCGCCCTCCAGCAGGAAGAAGCTGTCCCCATACTGGAATGCGACGTTGAGGTCGTGCAGGATCGCGACGATCGTGCAATTGTAGCGGAGCAGCTCGCGCGCGGTGTCGAGCAGATGAAGCTGATAGTGCACATCCAGGCTCGACGTCGGCTCGTCGAGGAAGAGATACTTGTGCTCGCTCGCATCGTCGTAGTTCCAGATCTGGGCCAGCACTCGCGCCATCTGCACCTTCTGCTGCTCGCCGCCAGAGAGCGTAGGGTATGGCTGCGTCCGCTTGGGCACCATGCCCACGAGTTGGAGTGCCCGGTGTACGATCTCCCGGTCGAGCGTGGTCGCGGTGCGCCCGTAGTGCGGATACCGGCCCATCAGCACTACATCCTCGACCGCCAACGGAAAGGCCAGCTCCACGTGCTGCGAGAGCACGGCTCGCGTGCGCGCGAGCGCGAGTGCCGAGAGGCCGGCCAGCGGGCGGTCGCCGTATCGCACGGTGCCCGCCGTGGGGTGGAGGAGCCCGGTGGCGATGCGCAGCAGGGTGGACTTCCCCGCCCCGTTCGGCCCGAGGATCACGTTGAAGCGATGCGGGCGGAAGGCCGTGCTCACCTCGCCGAGGATCCGCGTGTCACCCACGTCATATCGTACGCCCCGAATCTCAACCATAGAACCCCACGCCCGCGCGCTGCCGCTCACGCAGCAGAATCCAGAGGAACACCGGCGCCCCGATCACCGCCGTGATGATCCCGATGGGCAGCTCGGCCGGCGGAATGATCACGCGCGCCACGATGTCGATCACTTCCATGAGCACCGCGCCGAACAGCGCCGACGCCGGCAGCAGGAAGGTGTAGTCGGACGACTTGAGCATGCGCAGCATGTGCGGAATCACCAGGCCGACGAACGCGATGACGCCCACCATGGATGTGTCCACCGCCACCATGATCGTGTTCACGATGAGCAGCTGCAGGATGAGCCGCTGTGGGTTGACGCCGAGGAAGGCAGCTTCATTCTCGCCGAGCATGAGCGCGTTGAGCGACTTGCCGTAGCGCAGCGACCAGAGGAAGCAGAGCACGAAGAAGAGCCCGACCATCTCGGTCCCCTTCCAATCGGCGGTCGTGAACGTGCCCAGATTCCAGAACGTAATGTTGCGCGCCTGCGGGTCGTGCGCGATGTAGGAGAGAAAGCCGGTGCCCGCGCTGGCCACCGCGTTCACGGCGATGCCCGCGAGGAGCAGCGTGAAGACGTTCACCTTCCCGAACGAGGTGGACAGGCGATAGACCAACATGGTCGCGCCGAACGCGCCGAGGAACGCCAGCACTGGAACGGCTAGCGAGCCGAGTGGACGCGTGAAAGCGAGCGCGGTGTTGCCGCCGAGCACGAAGACGAGCGCGGCTCCGAGCGCGGCGCCGGCCGAGGTGCCCACCAGCCCGGGCTCGACAATCGGGTTGCGGAAGAGCCCCTGCATGAGCGTGCCCGAGACGCCCAGCACCGCGCCGGAGATGCCCGCGAGCAACACGCGCGGCAGACGTAGGGTGAGAAACACACTACGCCCCAGTGCATCGGCGCTGGTCATCGGCACCCACCCCAGCCGTTGCCCGAGGTAGCGGAGCATCTCGGCCGGCGTGAAGCTGAACGCCCCGATGCCGGCCGAGGCGACGAGCGAGATGACGAGGAGAACGCCGAGCAGGAGGTACGTCTGCGCGAAGGAGAGCCGCTTGAGCATCTACGGCCGGGCGGCGGCGGGCTGCGCGTTGCCGCCGGCTGGCGCGGCGGAGGCGAGCTCCGGATGCAGCATCCCTTCGATCTCGCGAATGGCGGCGGGCGTGCGCGGGCCGTAGTACATGATCTGCTGCTCGTAGATCTTGTAGATGCGTCCCGACTTCCCCGCCGGCGTGAGCGCCACCCCCGGCATGGTGGCGAACTTCGCGGCGCTGCCATACCGGTCGAAGCCCACATCGGTGGCGATGATGATGTCCGGCTGCGCCTTCGCGATGAGCTCCGGCGTGAGACGCGCCATCCCGCCCACCGAGTCGATGGCATTGTCCCCGCCAGCCCAGCGGAGCAGCTGGTCCGGCACGCCGCCGCGCTTGATCGCCAGGTAGTTGTTGATGATCTGCCCGAAGTGGATGATCAGCACGCGCGGCCGCGGCTTCCCCGCCCACTTGAGCGTGTCCTGCAGCACGTCGTGCATCCCCTGCTTCCACTGGGCAACGATGCTGTCCGCGGCGTGCTCATGGTGAAAGCGCGTACCCAGCGCGGTCATGAGCATCTGCGCACTGTCCACGGTGCTGCCGGGCTTCATGATGACAATCGGGATGCCGACCTTCCTGAGCTGGGTGAGCACGGCCGCCGGACCGAGGTTGCCGTCGGTGAGAAAGACCGTCGGGCGCATGGAGATGATCCCCTCCGCGCTCAATGCGCGGTGGTACCCCACCGAGGGCAGCTTCATGATCTCGCGCGGGTAAATGGACGTGAGATCCTTGGCGACGATGTCGTGCTCGGCGCCGAGCTCGTACATGAACTCGTTGATCTGCTTGGAGACGACCACGATGCGGGGCGAGGCGGGATCGCGCGCGGCGTCGTTGCCGGGGCGGGAGCAGGCGGCAGCGAGGGCGAGGAGCATCGCGAGCGCGACGCGGGGGCGTTGGGGGAAGCGGGGCATGACCTCGTGTGATGGCGACGAGTGACGAAAGGGCGCAGGATGGCGCGCCGTCTGATGAAGCGACGGCCAGTTCGGGCCAGCGGGCTCGCAGGCGGATGGCTATCGGAGACTTCGTTCCGGGAAGAGTACGCGCGAGGAGAGTTGGACGTTCGCCGAAAGGGTCGTCGCGTCATCCCCCGCCGAGCCCCGCCCTACGATGTCACCCCCAGCCACCGCTCCACCGCCTCCCGCCGCGAGCGGCTGACCTTCAACCGTACGCCGTTCTTCAGTTGGACCGCGTAGTCGCCCCCGGTGCCACGCAGTAGGGTGTCGACGAGATCGAGCCGCACGATCGCCGAGCGGTGTATCCGCATGAAGCGGCCGGGGTCGAGCCCCTCCTCCAGCGCCTGCATCGACTCGCGAATCACGTACCGATGATCGCCAACGTGCAGCTCGGCGTATGGGCCGCTCGCGGCGATATAGTCGATCTGCGCCACCGGCACCACGCGCACCTTCCCCTTCATCTCGACCGCGATGCGCTCCAGATACGACGAGGCTGCAGCGGGCGCCGGCCGCGCGGCAGCCTCGTCCGCCTCGCTGCTCTCTGCCTGCAGCACGGTGAGCAGCTGCTGGCGAAGTCGGCCGATCTCCTCCAGCTCGATCATGCGACGCGCGCGGTGGAATGCCTGCTCGAACCGCTCGTCGTCGAATGGCTTGAGGAGATAGTCCGCGGCCGCGAGCTCGAACGCCTGCAGCGCGTACTGGTCGTACGCCGTGACGAAGATCGTTGCCGGCATGGCGGCGGGTCCGATCGCGCGCACCACGTCGAGCCCCGTCTGTCCGGGCATCTGCACGTCCAGAAAGACGAGATCCGGCCGCAGCGTGCGAATGGCTTCCACCGCGGCCGCGCCGTTGTCGGCCGTGCCCACGATCTCCACCCTGGGCTCGTGCGCGAGCAGGTCGTTCAGCCGTTCGCGCGCGAGCGGCTCATCATCAGCGATCAGCACGCGGAGCGGTCGGCGATCGGCCACGCGTCGCCCTCAGGAGTGCACGGGGACCGCGGACCGCACGTCCGCGCGACGATGGTACGGTAGCCGGATCTCGGCGATCATCCCGCCGCCCGGCGCCGGTTGGAGCGTGAATCGCTGATGCGCACCGTACAGCTGTTCCAGCCGCGCGCGTGTATTCCGCAGCCCGACGCCGGGGCTCGCTTCCTCGCCAAATGCGGGAGTCGCGGCAGGCGTCGCTCCATCGGCACCGTTGTCCCGCACCGTGAGGACGAGATCCTCTTCCACACGTTCCGCGGTCACGTCAATGCGGCCCACAGCGGCACTGTTCGCCACACCATGCTTCATCGCGTTCTCGACCAGCGGTTGCAGAATGAGATGCGGCACGAGCGCGTCCTGCACGTCGCTCGGCGCCCTGACGCTCGTCTCCAGCCGTCCCTGAAAACGGATCTCCATGATCTCCACGTAGCGTCCGAGCAGCTCCAGCTCGGCGCTGAGCGGAATCTCCTGTTCGGTGGTGCCATCCAGCGTGTAGCGGAGCAGCTCGCTCAATCGGGCGATCATGCGACGCACGCCGCGCGGATCGCGCTCCACCAGCGACGACACGGCATGCAGCGTGTTGAAGAGAAAATGGGGATGCAGCTGTGTGCGCAGAATCGACAGCCGGGCCTCAGCCAGCTGCGCCTGCAGCTGCGCTGCATGGGCCTCGAGGCGCACCGCCTCGGCCTGACGCGCTTCGTAGCGGCGAAAGTAGTCGCGCGCGAACCCCGCCGCGAGCACGGCCACATAGACCATGAGATCGTCCAGGTAGCGGAGCCGCGCGATCGCCCAGAAGAGTGACGTGCCGCCGTTCAGGCGGCGGCGCGGCGGCGGGAAGACGTGCATCCGCACGAGTTCCACGACCAGATCCACGAAGAGCGCCGCCACCACGCCCACCACCACGAAAAGGAGCGCCCGCGGCACCCACCGCCCTCGTTGCAGTGTGAAGCGACTCGTGAGCCAGAAGATCGGGGGCGTGAGCAGCGCCCAGAGATACGATTCGAGAAAAGCCAGCGCGAGCGATGGCAGCGACAGCGTTGCCGTACCCGTGCGCGGATCGACCATCCGGTTGGCCGCGGTGAGCAGGGCGAAGAATGTCCAGAAGGCAAGGATGAGGAGCAGGGTGCGGGGCCCCAGCGAGAATCGCTCCGCATCGCCTGCTCCGCTGCCGCGCTGCACCGGCGCGTGGAGGCTCGTGGCCATGGAGAAAGCATGCGCACGCGTCTGAGGGGCGGCAAGCCCCGACCCTCGCCTCCGTTGAGGGGCGTGGATCCTGCCGGTAGCTTTCCGGGGTGTGAGGAGGGCTAGACCTAACTGGTAAGGCAGCGGTCTTGAAAACCGCCGGGCGCAAGCCCTTGTGGGTTCGAGTCCCACGCCCTCCGTATCGCCCGTTGTCCGCGTGCGCGACGTGATGCGCACACCGCGCTGCGCTGGTTGACTGCCTTCAATGGCCGGGCTAGCTTGCGGCGCGGCGGCAAGGGCGACGTGTCTCGGAGATCGCCCACCGGCGGGTCGCCACGCCGTACGGCGCCGCGGCACGGATGACTCCAGGGAGTGGTGGCCGAGCGGCTGAAGGCGGCGGTTTGCTAAACCGTTATAGGGTCTTATAGCCCTATCGAGGGTTCGAATCCCTCCCACTCCGTACGCAGGTCCGACCATGCCAGGGCGGGCCTGTTTTCTTTCCCACTCACCATGCCTGATTCCTCTCCTGCCCCGCGCGTCCGCTTCGCTCCATCGCCCACAGGCTTTCTGCATGTGGGCGGCGCGCGCACCGCGCTCTTCAACTGGCTGTATGCCAGGAAATACGGCGGTGCGTTCCTGCTGCGCATCGAGGACACGGACAAGGCGCGCAGCACCGAGGCCAGTACGCGAGCGATCTTCCAGGGCCTCGAGTGGCTGGGGCTCGACTGGGACGAGGACGTGGTGTATCAGGCGCAGGGACTGGAGCGACATCGCCGCGACGTGGCGCATCTCCTCCAGACCGGGAGCGCCTATCGCTGCTTCTGCACGCCCGCGGAGCTGGAGGCACAACGCGCGGCCGCCGCGGCTCGCAAGGAGGCGTACAAGTACGACCGGCGCTGCGCCGCGCTCGCCCCCGAAGAGGCGGCCCGGCGCGCCGGCAGTGAGCCGTTCGTCGTGCGCTTCCGGGTGCCCGATGATGGAATCACCACGTGGGACGACCTCGTCCACGGGACGATCAGCTTTCCGAACAAGGACATCGAAGACTTCATCGTCCTCCGCTCCGATGCAACGCCCATCTACAACATGGCGGTTGTCTCGGATGACATCGCGATGGGGATCACCCTCGTCATGCGGGGCGACGATCACATCTCCAATACGCCCAAGCAGATTCTGCTCTATCAGGCGCTCGGCAGCGCGCTGCCCCGCTTCGCCCACGTCCCGATGATCCACGGGCTGGATGGGAAGAAGCTGAGCAAGCGCCACGGCGCCACAGCCGTGGCGGATTATCGTCTGCAGGGCATTCTGCCCACGGCAATGGTGAACTTTCTCGCCCTGCTTGGCTGGTCGCCCGGCGAAGACCTGGAGATCATGACGCTGCACGAGATGATCGAGCGCTTCTCGGCGGACGGCCTGCAGAAGAAGCCCGCGATCTTCGATCCGAAGAAGCTCGAGTGGCTGAACGGCCAGCATCTCAGCCTGCTGGCGGCTGCCATGCTCGAGCCGCTGGTGACCCCCGAGCTGATCGCTGCCGAGCTCGCCACCGCGGAGGAGCTCGGCGCGCGTCACGACTGGTATCTGGCGCTCCTCGATATGCTGAAGGTACGGGCCCGCACCGTGCACGACATCGTACGCCAGGCGGTGCCGTACTTCCGCCAGGACATCGAGTACGAGCCCGCTGCGGTGGCGAAGCAGTGGAAGGATCGCGCGGCAGCGGCCGAGCTCCTGGCGGCGGCACGAGAGCGGCTGCGTCTGGCGGAGCGATGGAACGCCGAAACGCTCGAGCAGACACTCCGGGCACTTGCGGAGGAACGCGGTGTAGCAGGTGGCAAGCTGTTCCAGCCGCTCCGCGTTGCCCTCACCGGGATGTCCGTCAGCCCGGGAATCTTCGAGGTCCTCGTGGCAATGGGACGCGAACGCACCGATGATCGCCTCGACGCCGCGCTTCGCTTTCTGGGGGAGCCGGCGCGCGATTGACCGGTGTTGCGGCGGGGCGGTATCTTGGTGTCCCGAGTGGTCGCCGGGAGATCCATCACGGGAGCTCCCGGTTTCGTATTTGAGGAGGCCGCGATGCCAGCACAACTCACCGAAACAGAACGGAAGGTCTATCACTACCTGCTCGATTTTCTGGCCGAACAGACGTACCAGCCGAGTATCCGTGAGATCGGCCGGACGTTCGAAATCAAGTCAACCAAGACGGTGTCGGAGATCCTCGGATCGCTCGCCGCCAAGGGGTATATCGAGCGGGACGCCGCGCGCTCGCGCGGCGTGCGTCTGCTCGGCTTCGAGGTATCACGCCAGACACAGCCGGTGCCCTACTATGGGAAGATTGCCGCCGGCGAGCCCGCGCTGCTGCCGGAGAACCGGCAGCGCTACATCACCATGGACCGTTCCTTTCTGCCGCGTGAGGATGTGTTCTTCCTCAAGGTCGCCGGCGACAGCATGATCGGCCGCGGCATCCACGACGGGGACTTCATCCTCATTCTGCCGGAGACGCACGCGGAGGATGGCGCCATTGTCGCTGCCCGTCTTGGTGCGGATGCTACCGTGAAGACGATCACCTATCGTGATGGCCGCACCGTGCTGGTTCCCGCCAATCCCGCCGATCGGGAGATCGTGGTGGCGCCCGGCGACGACTTCGCCCTGCTCGGCACCGTGTGCGGTGTCTTCAGGCCGTTCGAGATGATGATGCAGCAGTAGCGTGCAGCAGCGAGCAGGCGTCAGGGCTGAGGCGGGTCGCCCGTGCCGCGATCGCGTTGCTGGCCTTTTTTCTTGGCCAGCAGCGCGGCGTCGTGCTCACGCTGCTTGCGCTCGCGCACGCGCTTGACGGCGTCCTTGAATTCCTGCTCGTTCAGCGCGCGTTGCGCGTTCTCCATGATATCGGCGTGCATGCGGCTGAGCGCACGGTCACGCTGGATTTCCGTGGGATTGCCCTGGATGTTCAACGGCAAGAGCGCGAGCAGCGCGGTCGGGATCTTGATGCTCCCGACATAGATGTACTTTTGATCGATTCCGTACTTCTTCCCGCCCTTGTTGAAGGTCCAGTCGCCAGGTTTGCGACCGGCATTCTTCGCAATGATGGCCATGGAGTCGTTGTGGAGCTGGATGCGCTCGGCCAGCATACTGTCGAGTTGCGCGGCCATGCCGCGTGGAACGGGCGGCGGCGCGCCTGCCGGAGTCCACACGCGCGGATCGGAGAAGGACGGCACGACACCCTGCGTGGCGCCCCCAGCACCCACCACTGGACCGCTTCCCCCTTGCGGTGTGCGATCGACGTGCGGTATCGGCGGCAGTTGCGTGGGCGCCGTGCGCGGCGCGACCATGCGCGGCGCAGCACGCACGTGCGGGCGCACCGGGCGGTTGTCGCCACCGCTCCGTCCGGGCGTTGGCGGGCCGGTGTGCGGTAGCGCGATGTAGCCGACATGCTCCGCCGGCGGCTGGGCAGGCGTTGTCCAGTCGCTGAAGAGCTTGGAAATGGGGAGCGGCAGCGAAATGATGTAGAGTAGCGCCGCACCCAGAGCCAGGTGGAGCGCGATCGAGACGAGGAATGAGCCGGACGGGCGGCGCTTCACCCGACTCCCGCCCCGAACGACGCCAGCACGCGCCCCGCGCGCCTCGCCGCTTCGGCCAGTCGCTCGGGCGATGTGATGAAGGACACGCGAACGAAGCCTTCACCGCCCGTCCCAAACGCGGAACCTGGCATCACCACAACCCCCTCCTCGTTCAGCAGACGGTCCGCGAACTGCGCGCTTGGCAGTCCCTCCGGCAGCGGGATCCATAGGTACATGGCCGCCTGCGGCGTGTCGACCGCGAAGCCCGCCGCACGAAACGCATCGACCGCCGCATCTCGACGCTCGCGAAAGGTCTCGACGTTTCCGGGGACGAACTCGCTCCAGCTCTCCAACGCGGCCACGCCGGCCGCCTGCACCGCCAGAAAGGTGCCGGTATCGGCAAACGACTTGACCTTGGCCAACGCGCTTGCCACCTCCGGCCGCGCTACGGCCCAACCGCAGCGCCATCCGGTCATGTTGTACGTCTTGGAGAGCGAATGGAACTCGATGGCCACCTCGCGCGCTCCTTCGATCTCGAAGATGCTCGGCGGCCGATACCCGTCAAAGGCCAGCTCCGAGTACGCGTTGTCGTACACCAGCAGGATATCGAGTTCCCGACACCGCTGCACCACGCGGCTCAAGTAGTCGCGCGGCGCGGTAGCCGCGGTCGGGTTGTTCGGGTAGTTGAGATACAGCAACTTGGTGCGCTTCAACACCTCCGCCGGAATCTCGTCCAGCTCCACCAGAAAGTTCGTGCGCGGCCGCAACGGGTAGAGGTAGGGCTCGCCATCGGACAGCAGCGTCCCACCGCGGTAGGCCATGTAGCCCGGCTCCGGCACGATGGTCACGTCGCCCCTATCCACGTACGCCAGCGCGAGATGCGCAATCCCCTCCTTGGACCCGATGAGCGGAACCACTTCGCGCATGGGATCAACGGCGACCCCGAACCGCTTCTGCATCCACGCCGCCACCGCCTCGCGAAAGGCGGGAAGCCCGAGCCCGTGACCATACCGGCTCATGGCCGGGATGCGGGCCGCGCGCTCGAGCGCCTCGACGGCCGCGGCGGGCGGCGCGAGGTCCGCATCCCCTGCCCCGAGATCGATGACGTCGACGCCGCGCGCCACCAACTCGCGCTTCTTCTGGGGAACCGACGACAGCGGATATTCGGGAAGGCTGAGGTAGCGGGATGCGAGCGTGGGCACGGGAATTGGGGGTAAGGGTGCGAGGCAGCGATGGCCGGCACGGCCGGCATGGCCCATAAAAGATAAGCGCCGTCCCGGCTGGCTTACCGGGAGCGAACCGCTCCGCGTGCGGCGATCATTGAGACCGCTCGACCGGCGTGCACACCCGGCTCACACCGGGAACCTCCACTTCGACCAAATCGCCGGGTGCGAGCGGACCGACCCCGGACGGCGTACCAGTCGCCACCAGATCGCCGGGTTCCAGGACCATGATCTGCGAAATGTACGAGAGCAGCTCGTCGATGGCGAACACCATATCGCTGGCGCTGGCCCGTTGCCGCTCCTCGCCATTCACGCGCGTGATGACCTCAAGCGCCGAGAGGTCCGCCGCAAGAGCCGTGCTCGGCTCGCCTACCGGGCAGAACGTGTCGAACCCCTTGGCGCGCGTCCACTGGCCGTCACGGCGCTGAAGATCACGCGCTGTCACATCGTTCAGCGCGACGATCCCGCCGACGGCGCTCCGCGCCTCCTCCCTGGAGCCCCGCCGGAGCGTGCTTCCCACCACCACACCGATCTCTCCCTCGTAGTCCACCTGCCGCGAGATGGCCGGGAGAACGATCGACTCCCCATCACGGATGATGCTCGACGGTGGCTTGAGAAAGAGCAGCGGTTCCGTGGGCACCTCGTTGCCGAGCTCTTTGGCGTGCTCGCGATAGTTCCGTCCAACACAGACGATCTTGCCTGGACGCTTCATGCGTCATCTTCCTCCTCGTAGAATGCTGTTATCTGTACGCGGAGCTGCTGCCACGTGCTGATGAGGCGCCGGGCAGGCGGCAACGCGTCCAGCAGCACCTGACCGTATGGTTTGGTCAGCACGCGTGGATCGCACAGCACGATCACGCCTCGATCGGTTGTGCGGCGAATCAATCGGCCAACCCCTTGCTTGAGCCGTAACGCGGCGTGCGGCAGCATGAACTCGGTAAAGGCATCGCCGCCGTTCTGCTCGATCGCTTCACAGTGTGCCGCCGTGAGCGGCTCGCTCGGCACACGAAAGGGCAGCCGGGCGAGCACGAGCCCGCGCAGCGCCCGTCCCGCCACATCCACACCCTCCCAGAAGGAGGCCGTGCCGAGCAGGATGGCGCGCCCCGACTCGCGAAAGCGCCCGAGCAGAGCGTCGCGCGCGTCCTCGCCGTGCACGAGCAGCGGCCAGCGTCCCTCCACCCCGCGCTCGCGCAGCGTCGCCGCCATGGCGCGCACATCGCGGTGGCTCGTGAACAGTACGAACAGCCCGCCATCCGACGCGTCCGCCATCTCCATGACCACACGCTCCACCGCGCGGAAGTGGCCGGCTGCATCCACGTTCGGCGCCGGCACATCGGTCGGCATCGCCAGCAGCGCCTGCTCGTGGTAGAAGAAGGGCGACGGGAAGATGGCCGTGGCAGGCTCGACGTCCGGTTCGGTGAGCCCCAGGCGGCCGGCGAGAAAGGTGAAGCGGTCGTTGCTCGCCAGCGTGGCGCTCGTGACGACGGCGGTATGCACGCGACGGAAGAGATCGTCGCGCAGGATCGGCGCGATATCGAGCGGCACCGCGGTCGCGGCAATGTTGCGCTCGCGACCGCGCACCTCGATCCATCGCACCAGCGGCTCCGAATCGAGCGGCGGGCGTAGCGCGCGCATCAGCCCATCCCCCATCCCCGCGAGACGCCGCGCCACGCCCTGCATCTCTTGCAGCAATGGCGCGAGCGCCTCGTACCGGCCCGCATCCGTCTCCAGGCGCTCCCGCACCAGCCCCAAGCCTTCGTGCAGCAGTGCGATCTCGCGCAGCAGATCGGTGAGCGCCACATCCAGCCCCGCCGCCCAGACGCGATGCTCACGAAACTCGTCGGTCAGTCGCAGCACCGGCATACCGGCGTCGTACACCAGGCTGTCGAGCAGATCGAAGACGACCGCCCCCTTGTCGAGCGCCGCACGCACGGACGGCACGAGCCGGGCGTGCACCAAATCCAGGCTCGCCACGCTGAGCAGATCATCGTGCTCGGCCAGCCGGCCAACGAGAACGTGGAGCAACCCCTTCCCTCGTCGATCCATCCGGCCGAGCACGCGCTGCAGCCCGCGGCGCGTGACGGTGCTGCCCAGGTGCGAGGCGGCCGCGTCTTCCAGGTGATGCCCCTCGTCGACAATCAGGCGCCGATATGCCGGAAGCACGGCGGCGTCGCCCCAGTTCTGCTGCACCCGCCGCACAGCCAGATCGGAGAGCAAGAGGTGATGGTTCACCACCACTACGTCCGCATCCGCGGCGTTTCGCCGAGCGGCAAAGAGAAAGCATCGGTCGAAGTGCGCGCACCTGAGGCGGCCGCAGAGGTCGGGCTCGGCGGCCACCTCGTCCCACACGTCCGGCCGCGGTGGTGTGGCCAGATCACTCAGCGATCCATCGCGCGTGCGCTCGGCCCAGTCACGCAACTGGTCCAGCTCGGCGGCCATGCCGTCGTCGAACAACCCCGGCGCGGTGGTAGCCTGCTCCAGACGGTGACGGCAGAGATAATTCCGCCATCCCTTGAGCAGCGCGAAGCGAACCGGCTGATCACCGAGCGCGCGCTGCAGAAAGGGAAGATCGCGGCCAACCAACTGCTCCTGCAGGTTGATGGTATTGGTCGACACGATGGTGCGCTCGCCGTTCGCGGCGGCCCAGCGTAGCGCTGGCACAAGGTAGCCGAGCGATTTGCCCACGCCTGTGCTAGCCTCGAACAGCGCAATACCGCGTCCGTTGTACAGGCGGGCAATCGCCTCCGCCATGGAGCGCTGGCTAGGACGGTCCTCGTACTGCGGCAGGTATGACGCGATGGGCCCGCCGGGCCCCAGCGTATCCGCCACGTCGCACGGATCGATGCGCTGCTCATCGCTCGCCCGCGGGATTTCCACCACCACGTACAGCTCGCGCGCCTTGTTGTCGATGATGCCGAAGCCAATGCCGGCATCGTGGAGCCGGGCGGCAATGTCGAGATCCGCATCCGACGCCTCCAGGAGGCCGGACGGGTGATTGTGCACCAGCATCTCCCCGCGCGCCGCCACCCCCGGGAGCGCCAGAACGCTCTGCACCGTGCCGCGTGCCACCACGCGCGCCGTCTGGATGACGCCCGACTCATCAACCGAAGCCACAAAGCACACTTCCCGTCCCCCGGCCAGCACGATCGCCGCACGCATGGCCGCAGCGGCGGAAGGAGAGAGGCGGGAGGTGGGTAGTGAGTTGTGACTCGCGGGTTGCGGGTTATGGGATGCGGAATAGCCCCCAGGGAAGAGGACAGTGCGTGTGCAAGCCGTTTCTGACTCACTGACCTGCCGACTCGCTGACCCACTCCCCCGCCTCTCTTCTCTCTCCCCTCTCCTCTCCGGCTTACTCACGTCTTGAGCGGCTTCTTCTTGGCCGCCGGGAAGAGCACGTTGTTGAGGATGAGGCGATAGCCCGGCGAATTCGGGTGCAACGAAAGATCCGTTGGCGGGCTGCCGATGGCGTGCTGCGGATCCTCGGGGTCGTGACCGCCCAGGAAGGTCCAGCTTCCCTTGCCGTAATCCCCGTGGATGTACTTCACCCAGGGAGCGCCCGGCTCGTCGGCCAGCACCACGTCCGTGGGTTTGAGCCGGTTGCGCATGAAGCTTGTCGTCACCCCGTAGAAGTCGGGGATCACCGAGCGATGGTCCTGCACGAGCATGGTGTTCACCGGGTCGAGCTTGGCGCTGAACTGAAACAAGGTGAAGGTGCCGAGCGGCTGCCGGTGGCCCGGGACGTTCACCTGATGGCCGTCGATGTCGCTCATGGAATTCACGTACGGCGACTGCTCCAGGTGCGCGCCCTGGAAGGCAAGGGCGCGGGACCAGTCCATCTGCGCATCGGCGTTCCGATCCATGGGGGTCCCGTCCGCAAAGATGCCCGCGATGTCCACGTCGTGCCCAGCGAGCGCGAGGTCGAGCGTCTCCGTGGCGCCGCACATGGCGAAGAGGAAGCCGCCCTTCTGCACGTACTCGCGGATGTGCTCCGCCACGTCCTTCTTGAGCGCGGGAATGTTGGGGAAGCCGAGCTTCTTTGCCATCGCCAGATTCTGCGCCTCGAGCTGCTCGAACCAGGGGGCGCCGCGATACGCAATGTAGAACTTGTTGAGCTGACCGGTGAAATCCTCGTGGTGCAGGTGCAACCAATCGAACTTGGAGAGATCGCCATGCTCCACCTGCTCGTCCCAGATCGCGGTGTACGGGATGCCCGCATACTGCAGCGCGAGCGTCACCGCATCGTCCCAGGGCGGGGCGTTGGGCGGCGTGTACACGGCGATCTTCGGTGCTTTCTCCAGCGGCACTTCGTCCATGTTCCCAGCCGCAATGGTGCTGCGAATGCTGGCCAGGGCAGCATCATCCACGGGCTGGATCGTGATGCCCGCAAGGCCCGCGCGGCGCCGCAGCTCAGGCGTATCGGGGAGCAGAAAGGAGCCGCCCCGATAGTTCAGCAGCCACTCGGCCTTCGCGCCATCCTTGAGCGCGTTGTAGGTGAGCCCGTACGCTTTCAGGTGATTCGTCTGATCGTCGTCCATGGGTACAAGCAGATGCTGCGCGCGCGCGAGCACGGGCGTGAGCAGCATCAGGGCAATAGCGAAGATTTGCCGAAGGGGCATGGTGTAATGTAGCGCGATCGCGCGCCGTCAGGACGTGGAAGGAATGGCGCCCTGCAGCCTCTCCAACTCGCGACGGGCCTGCGGCACGAGCGCGCTCTGCGGGTAGGTGAGAATCAGGTGCTCGAGCCGCTGTACCGCTTCGGTGCGGTCCCCGGCGCGCTGAAGCGCGCGGGCCCACCCGAGCTCGGCCTCCGGGGCCTCCGGGGCATCGGGGTGATGCACAACGATGGATTCCCAGATTTCCTGGGCATGCGGATCGTGGCGCCCGTTATAGAGCTCCGCGGCGGTGGCGAGCAGCAGCGTGGCAGCGTCGGGCACCTGCTTCGCGGCCTGCTGGAACGCGGCGGCTGCCGCCGCGGTGTCGCCACGCGCCATCGCGAGAAAGGCCTGCCCGACCTCCGGCGCACTGTCCGCAGTGGTGCGTTGCAGCAGGGAGAGCGCGAGGACAAGCTGCGGCGATGCCGACTCGTCCTGTGCCGTGAGGTGCTTCCGCGCGGTGACGAGATCCCCCTGGTACAGGGCGATCCATCCGTCCATCTCGCCCGCCGGCCCCAGATGCGCGCGCTCGAGGAGCGCCTTTGCCTCCGCCATCTTCCCCACGCGAATCCATCCCCAGGCCACGTCCTGCATCAGCCGCCCGCTCTGAGCACCTTTCGCGTACGGAGCGTACGCGTTCAGCAGGCGCGTGGCGTCCTGTGGGCGGCCGAGCGTGCTCAGCGCTCGCAGGTGCACTGGCAGCACAGTGCTCGCGGCCTCCGCGGAGTCCATACCGGGTTCCGCGCGCCCCGCCAGCGCCACGGCGGATTCCGCGTCCCCTCCCGAGAGCGCATCCGTGGCGGCGCGTGTGGCTACCGATGCATCGTGTTTGTGTGCGAGCACGAGCATGAGCGCATCGCGCGCGGTCAGCCACGACTGCACTTCCTCGGCGCGCCCCGCAAAGCTCAGCCAGGCGGCTACGGCGCTGCTGTCCGGCGGAAGATCCTTGAGGGCCAGCCACGCTTGTTGGGGCGAGCCCCAACCGAGCTCGAGTGCGGCCAGGATTCGCCGCGCACCGGCAGTTATGGGTGGGGCGGCCAGAATCGCGCGGACCTGGGGACGCGCCGCCTCGGAAACCGCGGAGAGAGAGAAGACCGCCGCCTGGTCCAGGTAGCTGTTGTCGGTCACGGCGCGACGCCACGCGGCAGCGGACTGCGCCCACTGCCCCGTGGATGCCCGAACCTGCGCGATCTCGTACTGAAAGGCGCGGTCGCTTCCCAGGGTGGCTTGGCCCTGCCGCAGCACGCTGTCGGCCTTCAGCGTGCGGCCGTCTTGCAGCAGGAGCTTGGCGTATTCCTCGTAGGGCTGAGGATCGCCCGGCCACTCGGCGCACCACCGAGCGAAGCTGGCGCGCACCTCGTCTTCGCGCCCCAGCGAGTTCAGAGTCCGGAGCTTGATCGTGCGAATGGCGGCGACGTGCGGCTGCCGTGCGATGGCCGCATTGACAATCGGCAGTAGCGAATCGGCGCGGCCGAGTTGGGCGTACACCCGTTCGAGACCCAGCAGCCCGGGCAGCGATGTGGGATCGTGCGCCAGCACCGCGCGATACGCCGCGGCTGCAGCGGGAAATTTCTCCTGCTGCTCAAGGTCGAGCGCGCGCATGTATCCCGGCCCGCCGAACGATTGGGCTCGCGCCGGTATCTGCGGGATGACCGCGCCGAGGAACAGTATGGCGGCCATCGCCGCCCTATGGACGCTCCGCATTGATTCGCTTGAAGTATTCCATGACCGCGCGCCGTTCATCGGCGCTCAACCCACGCAGATCCTTCCAGTCCGGCGGCTGGAAGCGCATGGTCTTCCGGCTCGTGACCGTCGAGCCGGGCGTTATCACCCCTTCGCGTCCGGTGGCCGTCTCCCCCTCGCGCTGACCGGTGTCCTCCCGCTCGTTCTTTTCCAGCGAGAGCCCGGAATCGAGCAGGCGGTGGAACAGGCGCTGCTGGCGGTCGAGCAGCGTCTGGTCGACGTGTCCGCTCTCCAGCTTCGACGCGATCTGCCGCATCTCCTTCGCCAGCTCATTGGCACGCGCGGCCGCCCCACCGGCCTGCGTGTTGTCGAGTTGTTTGGCCAGGGCGCGCTGCCGCTCCGCGAGTGCACGGGCCCGCGCGATCATCTGCGGGCTGGGCTGGCCTCCGGGGATGGGGAGCAGGCTGGCGGATTGCGAATTGAGCGAGCCCTGCTTCTGGGCGGCCGCCTGCATCCGCTTCAGCAGGTCCGACAGACCGGACGCCGATTGTCCCTGCCCCACGCGCGTGCGATCCTTCACCAGCTCGGCGGCTGCTTTGGTCAGCGCCTGCGCGGCGTCGTCCATGGCCTGCGCGGTCTGCGGCGATCCGCGCCCCTTGGAGTCGGCCACCTGCTGGGTGGCGTCCTGCACCCGCTGCCGCGCCTGCCCCACCGCAGTCCGCGATTGCGAGGAGACATTGGCCGATTGGCGGGACGCCTGTTCCAGCCGCTCCCCAACCTTGTTGATTCCCTGTTGCACCGCGCTCTGGTCGCCGCGGAGTGCAGGATCCTGCTTGCCGCTGCGCGCGCGCTGGGCAAGCTGGCGCTGCTGTCGCGCCAGCTGCAGCGTCTCCTGAATGGAGCGATCCAGATTCCCGGTGAGCTGATTCTTCCACTCCTGGATCTGCGACTGGCGTGCATTGCTCAGCTGCTGCGCGGCCTGATCCATCTGCTGGGCCGCGTTGCGGGCCGCGGTGCTCTGACTCTGCTGGGCGCCGTTGCGCGCAGCCGCACTCTGACTCTGCTGAGCGGCGTCACGGGCAGCAGCGCTCTGGTTGCGCATGCTTCCCTGCGTGCCAGACTGCTTCGCGGAGTCGCTGCCCTTGTTTCCCTGCGCGCTCGACTGCCCCGCGGAGTCGCTTCCCTGCGTCGCCTGTTGCATCGTGTTGGCGGATTTCTCGGCCTGCTGCGCGGCCGACTGCAACTGCTTGGGGCCCGCCTGCGCGTGTTGCTGCTGCAGCTCCTTGGCCGTCTGCTGGATGCGCTGCGCCAGCGTGCGCGAGCGGTCGCTGAGATCGCCGGCCTTTCGCGCCGCCGAGCTGTCGCCCCGACCCCGCGAGAGGGAATCCGACATCCGGTGCTCCTGCGAGGCGATCTCGCGCGCGTCGTCGCGGAGCGTCTGCATGGTCCCCTCCATGGCGGCGCGCTTGAGCATCTGCGCGCTACGCTCCAGTGCCTCGCGGAGTTGCTGCTGCGACTGCGTGAGCCGTTGCAACGCGGCGCGCGCGTCCTCTCCGGACAGCTGCTGCGATGCCTTGCGCAACGCCTCGAGCTGTTGCTGCAACTCGGGCGTCAGCGCCTTCTGCAGCAGCGACTGCGCCTGCTGCAGCTGCTGGCGCAGCGTGCTGTCCATTGCACCCGCGGCCTGCAGCTGGCGCTGAAGCCGCTGCGCATCCTGCTGCAGCGAGTGCACCTGTTGCTGCAAGGCCTGCTGCTGTTTCGCGAGTGCACGGGCCTGCTCGGCCGACTGGTATGACATCGAGTGCTGCTGCGTGTTGCGCCCGCCGTCGTTTCTGCTGTCTGCACCCCCGCTCACACGCCGATCCGAGCGCGAGCGAGCCGCGGCCTCCGTGCGCTCCTCCAGATCGTGCTCGGCGGCAGCCGCCGCGGCAGCATGCGCCACGGTGGAATCCGCCATGCTCCGCGCCATCTCCCGCTGCTCGGCGAGCGACGGCAGCCGGACCACGATCTCCCGGCTGGAGGCGCTCTGGCGCCATGGCGAGTTGTCGGTGGCGATCACCGCCAGGTGCAGCACATCGCCCGGCTGGAGCGAGCGGGCGCCCACATCCAGCTCCGTTTCGCCGCTCCACTGCGGCGATTTCGGGGAGGCGAGCCGCTGCACCATCGCCGGCATCGTGCGTCCGTCGGCCAGGGTCCGCCAGCTCCGCAGCAATACCGTCCGGAGACCATGGTCGTCGCTCGCCGCCATTCTGAGGGTGAGCTGCTCGGCCGTGAGCGTGGTCGTATCCCCCTCGGGCGCGAGAATGTCCACCGTGGGGGCCGAATCGGGAACCACGTCGAGCTCCAGCGGGGCCGGCACGTCGGGAATCGGTCCACGGGACCCCGTTGCAGCCCAGCGCCAGCGTCCACTGGTCGAGGCATCCAGGCGACCGGCAAAGGCGTTGCCCGACGGCGAGAGATCCAGCGTATCCTCACCGCGCAGCAGCGCGATGCGCGTGAGCGCCACGGATGCGCGCCCCGTGATGCCGAGCGCCGTGCCGCGCGGCACCCGTACCGGTTGACCGGCGGAGATCGTCTCGGACGCGCGGTGCAGGTAGGCCGGATACGTCGCCTGAATGGAGACGTCGCCCACGAAGGGGCGATCGGTCACGCGCACGACCGCCGTGTCGCTCGTCGTCCGACCATCGGCCGCCACCAGTATCACATCCGCGTCGACCGGGCCGAGCACGGTGGTCGCGGTGCCGGCTCGTACCGCAAGGGCGCGCGCCGACCACGGCGCGCCGGTGGTCCGCACATGCAGTGTCACCTCCCTCCGCTCCGGCGCGCGGACCTGGATACGCAATTGCTCTCCGCGCAGCACGAAGCGCGGCACATCGACGATGGTGAGCGGGGGCAGCGCGCTCCCCGTCAGCACGCCTACGGGATGCCGCATGGCTCGCCATCCATCCGGAGCGATCCGGCGCGCGGCGGCGAGCAGCACCACCGCGGCTCCGGCGCCCAATGCCGCCAGGAGTCCGCGTCGCCAGGCCCGCCGCTGGAGCGCCGGCGCGAGCATCCCTTGCACCGAGGTCAGCCGCCTGCTCACCTCCTCCGCGCCCCGGCGGCCCAGTGCGCCGGTGTGTGCCACTTCCAGCGCCCCGCGCAGCGCGCCGGCGCGCAGCGCGCGCTCGCGCTCGATCTCCACTGCCAGCGCCGGGCGCGACGCGGCGCGACGCATGAGCCGGCTCGTCCACCAGAGCACTGCCACCACCAGCACCACTGCCACCACCCAGGCAAGCAGCGGCGCGGAGGGATGCGTGATCCAGCGCGAATGGCCCAGTGCCACCGCGCTCACGGCAACAATCACCGCTGCTACGGCAAGCGCCAGCGCTACGCCGCACAGCACCACCGCGATGCGCAGCCAACGCCGCTCACGCAGAACGAGCTGCTCGATGGTCACGAGATGGGCCGGCTGGTGACGGCGTACACGAACAGATTGACGCCCATACGCAACGCGGCCTCGTGCAGCGCAGCCGGGACGTGCTCGATGTCCGGATTCTCCCAGCCGTCACTCAGATCCGTCTGGTAGCTGTAATAGACGGCGAGGCGATTGCCCAGGAAGATCCCGAGCCCCTGCGCGGGCTTCCCATCATGTTCCATGATCTTCGGAATGCCCTTGGGCATGTCGTAGACGATGTGATAGATGGGGTTGGAGAGCGGGACATTCACCAGCGGCCGATCGGGGAACACGCGCTTGATCTCCCGCCTGAAGCTCGTGTCCATACCGTAGTTGTCGTCCGCGTGCAGAAAGCCGCCGTGCTCCAGATACTCACGCAGCCGCACCACTTCCTCATCGGTAAAGTGGATGTTGCCGTGGCCGGTCAGAAAGAGATAGGGGAAATCCCACAACCGGTCATCCGTGAGCTTGACGTGCACCTCCGCGGGCTCCACATGCAGCGAGGTGCTCTTCGCAATGGCCGCCAGCAGGTTCGGCAGCGCCGACTGATCCACGTACCAGTCCCCGCCACCGCCGTATTGCAGCCGCGCGATCGTGAGGCGCGCGGGCACGCTCGGGGGTTGGGGAGCGGGATGGGGGGGCGCACCGGCGGCAACCGGGCCAAGGAAGACGAGGAGGCAGAGCGCGGCGACGAGACGAGACATGACACTCCGGGGAGCGGTACTCCCTTAAGACTAACAGCTACGCATCCTGCGCCATCCGGTAGGCAACATTGCGTGGCACACCGTGTTCCACAATCAAGGTTCGCGCCACATCGCGCGGTGATGTCCCGGCGGCGAGCAAGGCGCGGGCCCGCTCACGCAGCGCGGCCTCGTCGAGCGGGGCGGGACGCGCGCCGTCCACCACCACCACAATCTCGCCCTTCGGCGGCACGTCCCGGTAATACCGCGCGACCTCGCCCGCCGTTCCGCGGCGCACGTCCTCGAACTGCTTGGTGAGCTCGCGCGCCGCGATAATGTGGCGCTCGTCGCCCAGCGCTTCGGCGAGCTCGTCCAGCGTGGCGACGAGCCGCTGCGGGGCCTCATACACGACGGCCACGTGGCGGAGCGCGCGAATCTCGGCGATCGCCGTCTCACGTGCGCGCCCCCGCCGCGGGAGAAAGCCGAAAAAGGTGAAGCGCTCGGTGTCGAATCCCGATACCACCAGCGCAGCGAGCAGCGCCGATGCCCCCGGGATCGGAACGATGGTGACGCCCGCGGCAATCGCCGCGCGTACCAGCCGCTCGCCGGGATCGGAGAGGAGCGGGGTGCCTGCGTCGGAGATCAGCGCGATGTCGTCGCCGGCCCGCAACCGCTCCACAAGCGCCGGCGTGGTACTGGCCTCATTGTGTTCGTGATGGCTCTCCACGGGCGTGGTAATGCCGTAGTGGCGGAGCAGAATGCGGGAGTGTCGCGTATCCTCGGCGAGCACGAGGGCGACATGCTGCAGCGTCTCGACCGCTCTGGGGGAGAAGTCGCCGAGGTTGCCGATCGGCGTGCTGACGACGTAGAGCCGGCCGGGCGGCATGGGGAAGACGACAGGGTGGAGGGAGTAGGGTGTGGGGGGGAACGGCTATGGCAGAGGAGCCTTCCCTCCGCCCACCCGACACCCTACTCCCCACACCCTGTCAGTTCGCATGTTCCTGGAACTTCGAGTCGAGCTTGGACTTGGGCACGGCCCCGATGACGGAGTCCACGAGCGCGCCATTCTTGAAGAAGAGGATCGTGGGGATCGAGCGGACGCCGAAGCGCATCATGGTCTTCTGATTCGCGTCGACATCCAGCTTCGCCACTTTGGCCTTCCCCTCGTACTCGGCGGCGAGCTGATCGACAATCGGCGCCACCATACGGCAGGGGCCGCACCAGGTTGCCCAGAAATCGACGACCGCCAATCCATCGTGCTTCTCGATCTCCTGCTCGAACGTTTCGTCAGTTACCGCCAGTGCGTTCGACATACAGTCTGTTCTCCCGCGCGGGCCTGCCAGTGGCCCGGCCCACGTGTAAGTTTATTCCGATCGTTCATCGGAAGCCCATTCACTATGCCATCTCCCCGGTCCCATCCACCCCGTCTCGCGCATATCGGTATCGCGGTCCGGGGCCTCCAGGAGAGTCTCCCCTTCTACCGCGATGTCCTCGGTATGCCCGAGGTACCGCTGGACGATGCGGACGGCGCCCGCATTGCGGGCGTCGAGGCCGGCGAGGCGCTGGTGGAGCTGTTGGAGCCCGGGACGGCCGGATCGCCGATCGCAAAATTCGTCGATGCCCGCGGACCGGGGCTGCACCATCTCTGTTTCGCCGTTGACGACCTGGACGCCGCTCTGGAGCGATGCCGCACGGCCGGCGTTCGTCTCATCGACCAGACGCCGCGCGTGGGCGCGGAGGGAAAGCGGATCGCCTTTCTTCATCCGAGCGCCACCGGCGGCGTACTGGTCGAGTTGACAGAAGAGTAACGGCGCGCACCCGTAAAATGTTCCGTCACGCGCGCTCAGCCGCCAGCGGACTCCCGGCACAGATCCTTGACCGGCGGAATCGCCACGTCATCCACGTACCACCGGTTGGACGGGCCGCGTACGGTGGAGACGGTGGTCTGCCTGGTGAGGGGTCCTTTGGTGAGCGATACCTGAAAAGCGGTCGCGCCATTCCGCGCCGGGGCGGACGAGAGGATATGGTACGTGTCGTGCCCCAGGTAGCACTGCATGATGAGCTCGCGCTTGTCGACCTGGTCACGCGAGAGCGTTTCGCGCGCGGGCCCCTTTTCAGTGCCCCAGACGGCAGACATAGCCTGGAGGTCCTGCGCCTTCACAGCGCGCATGAACAGCTCCACCGCAGTCCGCGGTGATGATGCGCCCGTCTGGCTCCCCATGGGAGTAGGGGGCGCCGGCGCCGCCGTCTTGCAGGCGACGACCGCCAGGAGAATGATGGCCAGACGCTTCACGCGAACTATCCTCACCCAGAGAACGATGTCGTGGCGCCTCACGCAGTGGCCGTGACATCGAAGTTTCCGCGTCCACCGGCCGGTGGATCGCGTGCGAACTTATCGTGCACACTCCCGACGATCAACCCCGATGCGAGCAACCCACCAGCGCCTCTATATCAACGTGGACCACGTGGCCACGCTGCGCGAAGCACGACGGACCGATGAGCCCGATCCGGTGGCAGCCGCCGTCCTGTGCGAAGAGGCTGCCGCCGATGGCATCACCGCTCACCTGCGCGAGGACCGGCGCCACATCAAGGACGAGGACGTGGAGCGGCTGATGCGTACCATCCGGACGGTGTTCAATCTCGAGATGGCGGCCACCACGGAGATGATCGCCATCGCTGAGCGGCTCCGCCCCTACCAGGCCACGCTGGTGCCCGAGCGCCGCCAGGAAATCACCACCGAGGGTGGGCTGGATATCACCCGCGATCCGGAGCATCTCGCTGCCGGCATTGCCCGGCTGAAACGTGCGGGGGTTCGTATCAGTCTATTCATCGATCCCGACGTGGAGACCGTTGCCCGGAGTCACGCGCTTGGCGCCAATGCCATCGAGTTGCACACCGGACGATACGCCAATCATGCGACCGATCCGCTCGCGCTCGATGCGCTGCGCCGGGCCGCGCAACAGGGCGCCGCGCTGGGACTTGCCGTGCACGCCGGTCACGGGCTCACCGTACGAAATGTTGGGCCCGTCGCGGCGATCCCGGAGATCGAGGAGCTGAACATCGGCCACTCGATCGTGAGTCGCGCGATCTTCGTCGGATTGGCGCAATCAGTGCGTGAGATGCGCGCGGCCATGGACGCCGCGCGCCCCTCGGAGCGCTGACGGCCCGGTTCGAATTCCCCTTGTCCGCCGTTCCATCGCTGGAGTCCGCATGAGCTCGCCGTCGGTCACTGTGCTGGATTTCTTCATTCTCGAGGCGACCGAATACATCGATCGTCTCGACGTCGTGGTAGGCGCCGCCGGCATAGCGAAGCCGGACGCGGAAGCGCTGGCCCGCGCCGCCCGCGCGCTGCGCGGGAGTGCCATGATGTCCCGTCAGACAGGCATTGCCGAGCTGGCCGGCGCCCTGGAACGGGCCGTCGCGGCACTGCGCGACGGGGTGATCTCGTGGGACCCGGCCGCCCGGGCGGCATTCACCTCGAGCGTGGACGACCTGCGCCAGCTCCTGCGCCACGCGCGCGAGTGGCGGGACGACGATACCGCGCGCGTGCGGCATCGGGCGGCAGAACTGAGCGCCCTCGTCCCTGCCAGCGCGCGGCCCACCGGCACGCCCCGACGGCAGGAGGGGTACGCCTATCTCGCGCAGGCGACATCGGAGCTGGCGCAGCTCGTGGAGCAGGTCATCCAGCGGCACGGGGACCGGAGCGCGCTTGACCAGGCCATGCGCCAGACACGCGCCCTGCGTGGCATCGCGGCAATCTCGGATATCCCCTGGCTGGCCGAGGTGCTCGAGGCGGTGGAAGACGCCGGGAAGTCGGTTGAGCAGGGCGCGGGCTCAACGGCCGCGAGCCAGCGTACGCTCCTGAGCGCGGCGGCTGCCGTGTTGCGCGAGCGTGCGGGCGACGCGAGCGCGGGGCGGGCGCTGCGTGAGGACAGTCCGGCGCTGTCGCGCTTCCGCGATGCGCTGCTCGCCGCGGGCGAGGCACGCGCTGACGCGGACCACGTGGTACCGATCTCCCAGCTGTTCTACGAGGGCCCCGGACCGCATATCCTCTCGGAGGCGGCCAACCGTCCCACCTCGCCGGCGGAACGCTTCCGGCTGGAGGTAGTCAGTCAGGCCGAGCATATCCGGAGACTCATCGCCGACGCGCGCGCCGCGGCCGACCCGGCATCGGCGGATCGGCATCTGCGCGCGCTGCGCGCTGCGGTCCGCTCCCTCCAGGCCACGGCCGAGAGCTTCGGCGAGGGGGAGGTGGCGCGGTTCGCGCGCGACTGGAGGGAGCGCTCGACGAGATCGCATCCGGCGGCGTTCACGTCGCTGGAGCGCGCGGTCGCACTTCTGGCCGATCCCGACGCGGGTCGGGAGACGCTGGTACGAGAGCTGGACCGGCTCACCTCCCCGCAAGATGACGCCACGGAGACCGCCCCCGCACGCGCACCGGCTGCGGCCGCCACGGAGCCGTTGCCGGCGCCGGCCAACGGAGCTCGCGTGCACACGCGCACGCCCACCGGTGAGCATCTGCGCCAGTTCCTCGAGGACGGCATTCTGACCATCGGACAGCTGGAGGAACAACCGCTCGCCGAGCCGGTGCCGATACCGGACGATGACATCGTCCCGATCACCTCGCTATTGTACAGCGGGCGCTCGGCGCTGGAACGTGCGGTGCAACTGCGGGACGAAGTCCGGCACCAGTTCGGCGATGGGTCCAGCGACGCGCTGGACGAGCTGTTCGATCTTCTCGATCTGGCATACGTGGACTCACAGACGGCATGAAAGGCCGATGGCGGAGCGCGCTCGGCATTGCGCTGAGCGTTGCGCTCCTCGTGTGGGCGCTGCACGATGTCGATCTCGCGCAGGTCTGGACCAACGTGCGGCACTCGAACGGTTGGTTCTTCCTGGGCGCCACGATCGCCGGGACGCTCATCGTCGTCCTGCGCGCCATCCGCTGGCGCTACATCCTCGCGCCGATCGCACGCGATCTCCCATTCGGGCAGCTCTGGCGCGCCACGGCCATCGGGGTGATGGTGACCAACGTCATCCCCCTCCGCGCGGGTGAGCTCGCCCGCGCCTACGCGCTGGCGCGTGAGACGCCTCGCGTGAGCTTCTCAGCGGCCTTCGCCTCGATCGCGGTCGATCGCGTGTTCGACACGTTCGTCGTGCTCCTGCTCGCGTTCGCTGCAGTACTCAGTCCCAACTTCCCTCGCGGCAGCTTCCTGTTGGGCAAGTCCATGAGCAGCGTCATCGGGATGGGTGCGCTCCTCGTGGCCGTGGCGCTGTTCGTTCTGTACCTGATCGTCTTCTTTCCCGGCCGGCTGATTCGCATCTATGAGGCCTTCGCCCGCCGAGTCGTTCCGCGCCTCGAGGAACGCGGGCGACAGGCACTCCTCGCCTTCGCCGCCGGCCTGGGCGTGCTCCGCAGCCCGCGGCACTTCGCGATCGTCTTCCTGTGGACGCTCGCCCACTGGCTGCTCGACGCGTTCGCCTTCTGGCTCGGCTTCAAGGCGGTCGGGATCGCCGCGCCCTTCAGCGCCGCGCTTATCCTCCAGCTGTTCATCGCCATTAGCGTCGCGCTGCCCAGCTCGCCCGGATTCTGGGGTGCCTTCGAGGCGCTCAGCGTGGCGGGCCTTGCCATCTATGGCGTACCACCAACGCTCGCCTTATCGTGGGCCCTGGGATACCACATCCTCACCTTCATCCCGATCACCCTCATCGGCGCCTACTATTTCGTGCACCTCGGATTGCACTTCCGGGAGATTCGCGCGGAGGAAGCGGAGCCGGGGGACGCGGAGCAGGACGTCGCGACCGCCGGCGCGCCAGTGGCGCGGCGCAGCACCGGTGACGCGCGGTGAGCCACGCGCACGTGGTCGCTCAGGCCAAGCTCAATCTCGGGCTGCACGTGCTGGCGCGCGAGGCCAGCGGGTTCCATAGCATCGAGACGCTCTTCGTTCGCTTGGCGCTTGGCGATCAGGTGCGAGTGCGCACGGCGGCCAACGGCCGATCCATCGATTGTCGGGGCGCCGACGCGGGGCCCCCCGAGGCAAATCTCGCGTTTCGCGCGGCGCTCGCCTATCAGGAAGCTGCCGGCTGGCCGCGCGGCTTTGCCATCGAGATCGAGAAGGCGATTCCCGTGGGTGGCGGGCTGGGGGGCGGGAGCGCGGATGCCGGAGCGGTGCTCCGCGCGCTCAACGCGCTTGCGCCGCCCCGCCGCGAGCTGCCGGATCACCAGTTGCTGCGGCTTGCCGGCGCCCTGGGCTCGGATGTGCCCTTCCTCACCACCACGACGTCGCGGGCGCTGGGGTGGGGGCGCGGCGAGCGCCTGCTGGCCCTTCGCCCCCTGCCTCGGCGCCACGTCGTGCTGGTGGTGCCCGATTTCCGCATCGCCACGCGGGACGCCTACGAGTGGCTATCGGCGCGCGGCGAGATACCCCGGGTTCCGTCGCTCACGACCATGGCGGAGCTTGCGAGCTGGGAGACGCTGGCGCCACTCGCGCGCAATGACTTCGAGCGCGTGGTGGCGGCGCGCCATCCCGAGATTCTGACGATCATCAGCGCGCTGCGCGACGCGGGTGCCACCATCGCGCACCTCACGGGAACGGGGTCCGTCGTGTACGGCGTGTTTGCCCAACCCCCGCAGCTCGGGGCCCTCGCGCGCAGCGTGCCTGGGCGCGTGATCGCCACGCGCACCGCGGCGCGCGCGCGGCCCGTCGAAGCGGGGGCGCAGCGCGCGAGCGCTTGAGCGCCCGGCGCCGTCCGGCTAACTTCGACGCTCCTGCCCCCTCGTCCAATGGCAGGACATCAGACTTTGGATCTGGGAATGGTGGTTCGAATCCACCGGGGGCAATGCGCCAAGTCGTCGCCAACTCATGACCTTCCGTACACTGCACTACGCCGTGGAATCATTGACCGAGCGGTCGCGCCGCACTACGTTTGAGGGCTGCGGCCATGGATGATCTTCTCGTTCCCCGGCGGGGGTTCAAGCTGCTGTCGGGCACCGCGAATCCGGCACTGGCCGAGCACATTGCCTCGTGTCTGGGCGTGGAGCTCACCAGAGTCACGGTGTCGCGCTTCGCCGACGGCGAGATCTTCGTCCGCATCGACGAGAACGTGCGCGGCAGCGACGTGTTCATCGTGCAGCCCACGAACCCGCCGGCCGAGAACATTCTGGAGTTGCTGTTGTTGACCGATGCCGCTCGTCGCGCGTCGGCCGCGCGCATCACCTGTGTGATGCCCTACTACGGCTACTCCCGGCAGGATCGCAAGGATCAACCGCGCGTGGCGATCGGAGCCAAGCTCATGGCGAACGCGGTCACGACCGCGGGGGCGGACCGGGTGCTGGGCATCGATTTTCACCAGCATGCGCTCCAGGGGTTCTTCGATATTCCGGTGGATCATCTGTACGCCGCGCCGGTGCTGGTGTCGCACTATCGCAAGAAGAAGTTGCAGGGCCTGGTGGTCGTAGCCCCTGATGTCGGTTCGGCGAAGATGGCGCGCGGCTTCGCTAAACGACTGAATGGCTCGCTGGCCATCATCGACAAGCGTCGGCCCACGGCCAATGTGGCCGAGGTGCTCAACGTGGTCGGAGAAGTGGCGGGACGGGATTGTCTGATTCCGGATGACATGATCGACACCGCCGGAACCGTGACCGAGGCGGCCCGCGCGCTCAAGGCGCTTGGGGCGCGCGACATCTATGTGTGCGCCACGCACCCGCTGCTCTCCGGCCCCGCCGTGGAGCGGCTGAGCGCGGCGCCGATCGTGGAGGTTGCCGTCACTGATACCATCGCGATTCCGCCGGCGCGCAGCTTTCCGAAGCTGTGCGTTCTCTCCGTCGGTGAGTTGCTGGCCAAGGCCATTCGCTATACGCATCTGGACGAGTCCGTCAGCTCGCTGTTCGAATGAAACCGACATCTCACGTCTTTACGATACCGATCCCATGACTACCGCAATTCTCACTGCCACCCCGCGCACCGCCATTGGCACTGGAGCCGCGCGCAAGCTCCGCCGCACCGAGCAGGTGCCGGGCGTCATCTACGGACACCATCGCGACCCGCAGCCGCTCGCCATCAACCTGCGCGAGCTGGAGCGGCTGCTGCAGCATGTGGGCTCGGAAGCGACCGTGGTGGAGCTGCAGATGGATGGAACGTCCTCACGCACGCTCATCCGCGAGATCCAGCGCCATCCCTTCAAGCGCGACATCCTGCACGTCGACTTCCAGGAGCTGGTCGCGGGAGAGTCCATCACGGTCGACATCCCCATCGTCCTCACCGGTACGCCGCAAGGGGTGCGCCTCGGCGGCACGCTCGACCTCGTGCTGCGCGAGCTCACGGTGGAAGTGGACCCTGCCAACATCCCGAACCATGTCGAGCTCGATGTCACGGCGCTGGATCTGAACGATTCGCTGCACGTGAGCGACATTGTGCTCCCCGAGGGTGTGACCGTGATCGACGACCCGGACGCCACGGTGTGCGTGGTGGCGCCGCCGCGCGTGGAAGCGGAGGAAGCGCCGGCCGAGGCCGCGCCGGAAACCGGCGAAGCGCCAACGGAGCCGGAGCTCATCCGCAAGGCCAAGGAGGAAGCGGGCGAGGCGTGAGCTTGGCATAACCGCTCGTCCACTTCTCGCATGAAGCTCATCCTCGGCCTGGGCAATCCGGGCCGCTCATACGAGCGTACGCGCCACAACGCGGGCTGGTGGGTGGCAGACCATCTGGCCGATGTCTGGGAGCTGAGCGGATGGAAAAAGGACGGGCAATCGCTCGTCGCGAGTGGGCGCCTTGGTGGGGAGCAGCTTCGCATCGCCAAGCCGCAAACGTACATGAATCTGAGCGGGGTGGCGTTGATCCCGTATCTTCGCCGCCCCACCTGGTCACCGGCATCGGACCTGCTGGTGATCGTGGACGATGTTGCGCTCCCGGTGGGTCGCTACCGTCTGCGCGCGCGCGGCAGCGCGGGCGGTCACAACGGACTCAAGAGCGTGGAGCAGGCGATCGGCGATCGTGAGTACGCGAGGCTCCGCGTCGGGATACAGCCGGAGCAGCCCGAGCGGCAGATCGATGACCTGGCCGACTTCGTCCTCTCGCGCTTCTCGGCCGCCGAGCGCGAGACGATCCTCGAGCTGATGCCGCACCTCACGAGCGCCGTGGAGCTCTGGCTGCACGAAGGCATCGAGGCAGCCATGAACCGCTACAACCGGGTGTAGGGGCGTGGCACCACCACTGGAGCACGCGCTGAGCGCCTTTCATCTGCACTCATGCTGAAACTTGGAATCGTCGGCCTCCCGAACGTGGGCAAGTCCACCCTGTTCAACGCGCTCACGAGCGCGGGTGCGGATGCGGCGAACTACCCCTTCTGCACCGTCGAGCCGAACGTCGGCACCGTGGAAGTTCCGGACGCACGACTGGCCGAGCTCACGCGGCTGGTGTCTCCCAAGCGGGTGGTGCCGGCGGTCGTGCAGTTCGTCGACATTGCTGGCCTGGTCAAGGGCGCGGCCACGGGCGAGGGACTGGGAAACAAGTTCCTGGCCAACATCCGGGAGACGGATGCCATCGTGCACGTGGTGCGCTGCTTCGAGGATCCCGACGTCGTGCACGTGATGGGGCCGGTGGATCCGGTGCGCGACCGCGAGGTGATCGAGCTGGAGCTGTCGCTCGCAGACCTGGCGACGGTGGAGAAGCGGCTGGATCGCGTGCAACGCACGGCGAAGTCCGGCGATGCGGAGGCGCACGCGGAGCTTCCGGTGCTCGAGCGCGCCAATGCGGCGCTGGGCGAGGGGCGGGGGCTCTGGGCGATTCCCTGGAGCGCCGAGGAGCGTGCGCTGCTGCGTCCGCTGGCGTTGCTCACCGCGAAGCCCGTTCTGTACGCGGCGAACGTGAGCGACACGGAGCTCACGGGCATGGAGGGTCCGTACGTGCATGCGCTTCGTGAGGCAGTAGAGCGCGCGAACGAGCGCGCGGAGATCGTTCCCTTCTCCGCCAAGATCGAGGCTGAGCTGGCCGAGCTGCCACCCGGCGACCGCGCGGAGTTTCTCGCGTCCATGGGGTTGGAGTCCGCCGGCCTGGACCGGTTGATCCGCGCGAGCTACACGTTGCTGGGACTGGAGACCTTCTTCACCGCGGGCGAGCCGGAAGTTCGCGCATGGACGATCCATCGCGGCGACACGGCACCGGAGGCGGCCGGCGTGATCCACAGCGATTTTCAGCGCGGGTTCATCCGGGCGGAAACCGTTTCCTACGATGACTTCATCGCCACCGGCGGATGGAAGGGCGCGCGTGAGCGCGGCCTGGTGCGCAGCGAGGGACGCGAGTACGTGGTGCAGGATGGCGATGTCCTGCTCTTCCGGTTCAACGTGTAGCGCCTGTTGCTGGTCGCCCCGCCGCCGCGCTACATTTGAGGGTTCCGAGCATTCATACATCCCTCCTCCCGCCGCGCACGGCGGGAGGCGGCTTCAGACCACAGGGAGGATTCATTTTTATGCCCCGCCAGTACGAGGCGGTGTACATCTTCGACCCCGCGCTCGAGGATGCCGCCATCCAGGAAAAGCTCGCCCACTTTCACGAGCTCCTCGCCCCTGAGGGCGAGGTCGCGCTCGAGCAGTGGGGGCGACGCCAGCTCGCCTACCCCATCCAGCGCAAGGACAATGGGTATTACGTGATCGCCCGCTACGCGGCGGAGCCCGCCGCGCTGCCTGAATACGAGCGGGCGCTGCGGCTGGACGATGCCGTGCTGCGCTATCTCGTGGCGCTGCATGAGCACGAGGTTGGTGCGCCGCCGTTGTCCGAGGAAGAGCTTGCCGCGGCGAACGCGCGCAGCGATGACGACGACGAGGAGGAGTAACCATGCGCCGACCGCAAAAGAGCTGTCCGTTCTGCGAGTCCCGTGTCCGCTTCATCGATTACAAGGATGATCGCACGCTCGGCCGCTTTCTCACGGACACCGGCAAGATCCTGCCGAGTCGGTTGAGCGGCGTGTGCGCGCGGCACCAGCGGCAGCTGGCGACCGCCATCAAGCGCGCCCGCTACCTCGCGCTGGTGCCCTACATTCGGGGGCACCAGGCGTAGCGATGAGCGACGGCCGTGCACCGGCGCAGCGGGAGCACGGGTGGAAGGGCATCGTCCTGGCGCTCGCGACGTTCCTGCTGGTGTCGAAGATTCCTCCACTGGCCGCCGTGACGCCGGTGGAGGACACGATGCTGCTCCTGCTGGTGGCACTCGGCGCGTGCTTCGTGGCCGGCTGGTGGGAGGGGGGGCGGTTGTCGCTGGCTCTCATCTGGGCGGCGCTCGCGACGTGGTGGGTGTTGCAGCCCGGTCAGCCCGGCGCCGGCGCATACCAGGACCTGGCCCGCGGCTGGGGGCTGCTGATCGCCGGCGCCTTCGGCGTCGTCTGCCTTTCGAGTAGCGGCCGCTCGTTTCTCGACCGGGCGTTACCCGCTGTCGGGATCGTGCTCGTGGTGACCCTCATCGTCATGGCCGTGAGCCAGGGCGGGTCGCCGCAGGCGCAATCGGTGTTCGCCCAGCAGTTCGCCGGACGCAACAGCCGCTGGGCCGCCAACATGCAGCTCGCCGTGCAGCAGATCGGCGGACAATCTCCGGCAACGAGTCTCAAGCTGAGTCACCTGACCACCACCTACCTGCAAGAGCTCGATACGTACTCCGCGGTGATGATTCAGTTCTACCCGGCCATTCTGGCGCTCGAATCGCTCGCGGGACTCGCGATCGCATGGGGACTGTACCACAGGCTCAGCCGCGCGCGCCTGGGGCCACCGCTCACGCGGTTGCGCGCGCTCCGGTTCAACGACCAACTCATCTGGGGCCTCGTGGTCGGACTGGTGCTCCTGCTGCTCCCGCCATTTGCTCCGGTGGCCAGCCTGGGGAAGAATCTCCTCTTCTTCTTCGGGGCGCTCTACGCGCTCCGCGGGGTGGGCGTAGGCGCGTGGTTCGTCGCCCGGTGGGGGGCATGGGCGTCCTTCGGCGTCGTCGTTGTCGCCCTACTGCTCCTGCCGCTGGCACTCTCGACGGCGCTCGTCTTCGGCATCAGCGACACCTGGATCGATTGGCGTGCCCGTGCGGCATCAGCCTCCTCACACGGGCGGCCGGGTTCGTCTTCCTAACACCGTTTCACCACAACGTTTCACCGGAGCTTTCCATGACAGATGTGATCCTTCGGCAGGCAGTCGAGAACGTCGGGCAACCGGGAGACGTCGTGAAGGTCTCCGCCGGCTACGCGCGCAACTTTCTCATCCCGCGTGGTCTCGCATACGAGGCGACGCAGGGCAATCGCAAACGCATCGAGATGCAGCGCGCGCGCCTCGAGGAGGCGGAGAGCACCCGCCGCACCGCTGCGCAGACGGTGGCCGACCGGCTCGCCCAGATCTCGCTCACCTTCTCCGCGCGCGTGGGTGACGAGGACAAACTGTTCGGTTCCGTAACCGCGGTCGACATCGCGCAGCAGCTTCAGGCGCAGGGATTCGAGATCGAGAAGCGACAGGTGGACCTCCACGAGCCCATCAAGGCGCTCGGCGTCTACAAGGTCCCCATCCGCCTGCACGCCGACGTGAAGCCGGAGGTGCGGGTGTGGGTGATCAAGCAGTAGGCAGGCTAGGGTTTAGGGAGTAGGGTTGTGGGGTGCGAGGGGAACGGCCCGCACCACCACTGTCATTCCGAGGGAGGGGAGCGACTGAGGAATCTCTGCCTGCCACGCGGGAGATTCCTCGCTGGCGCTCGGAATGACAACAAGGGCGCTCGGCATGACAGCCCCGTCCGCCCGACTCCCAACCCACTGACCCGTTGACCCACTGACTCGCTCACCTTTCGCTCAGTCCCCCGCCACTCCCGGGAGCGCGGGGATATCGGGGAGATCCGGGGGCTGGCGCACCTCGAAGCCGCCGGCACGCACCAGTGCTTCGAGCTCGTTGCGCTCCAGCGTCTCCTTCTCCAGCAACTCATCGGCAATGCGGTCGAGCACGGCGCGGCGCTCCTGCAGGATCGCGAGCGAGCGCTCGTGCGCACCGTCGATGATCTGGCGCACGGCGTCGTCGATAGCCCGCGCCGTCTCATCGCTGAAGGTGCGCTCTTCGGGCACCGGGAAGGGTGTCTGCAGGAACCGCCCTTCGTTCCGGCGGCCGTACGTGACGGGGCCGAGTGCGTCGGTCATCCCGAAGCGCGTGACCATCTGCCGTGCCGTCTCCGTGGCACGTTCGAGGTCGTTCTGCGCGCCCGTCGAGATGTCGTGTAGCACGAGTTCCTCGGCGCCACGCCCGCTGAGCATCACACACATCTGGTCCAGCAGCTCGCGGCGCGTGATGAGATAGCGGTCCTCCATCGGGAACTGCAGCGTGGCGCCCAGGGCGCCGATGGAGCGCGGAATGATGGTCACGCGATGCACCGGGTTCGCGTGGTCCAGGGAGAGCGCCGCGAGCGCGTGTCCCCCTTCGTGATAGGCCACGCGGCGCTTTTCCTCCGGAGTGAGCACCTGGCCACGCTTCTGGAGTCCGAGCTGGATGCGATCGATGGCGTCCTCGAAGTCGCGCTGTTCGACGGTGGTGCCTCCTCGACGGCCCGCCGCGAGCGCCGCCTCGTTGACGACGTTGGCGAGATCCGCGCCCACCATGCCGACGGTGCGGCGCGCCACAATCTCCAGACTCACATCGGCGCCGAGCTTGATGCGCCGGGAATGGACCCGCAGAATCTGCAGGCGGCCGGCCACCGTCGGATGGTCCACCACCACGTGCCGGTCGAAGCGTCCGGGCCGCAACAACGCGGGATCCAGTACCTCCGGGCGGTTCGTCGCCGCCATGATAATCACCGCTTGTCCGGGGGTGAAGCCGTCCATCTCGACCAGCAGCTGGTTGAGCGTCTGCTCGCGCTCATCGTGCGTCGCCATCGCGCCCACCCCGCCCCGCGCCCGCCCGATGGCGTCGAGCTCGTCGATGAAGATGATGCACGGGGCGCGCTGCTTCGCCTGCTCGAAGAGGTCGCGCATGCGCGCCGCTCCCACGCCGACGAACATCTCGACGAACTCGGAGCCGGAGAGCGAGAAGAAGGGCACGTTGGCCTCGCCCGCCACGGCCCGCGCCAGAAGGGTCTTGCCGGTGCCCGGGGATCCCACCAGCAGCACGCCCTTCGGAATGCGCGCGCCCAGCCTGCGGTACTGGGCGGGATTGCGGAGGAAGCTCACCACCTCCGCGAGCTCCGCCTCCGCCTCATCCACGCCGGCCACATCGCTGAACGTCACCCGCTCCGTCGCGTTGCGGTCGTAGACCTTTGCGCGCGATCGGCCGAAGCTCATCGGTCCACCGCGGCGGGCCATGCGCGTCATAGCGAACCAGTAGATGCCGATGAGGAGAATGAAGGGCAGCCAGCCGATGAGCACGGTGGTCCACGCGGAGCTGTGCTCCACCTCCCCGGAGAACGTCACGCCGTGCGCGACCAATTCCTGCACGAGCGCGGTATCGCCTATACCGGGCAGACGGTTGGCGACGATCGTGCGAGGCTGCGTGGACGTGGAGTTGGCAGCGGTAGTGCCGGCCGGCTTGAGCTGCGCGGTGATGCGGTCCGTGGCGATGTGGGCTTCCGCGACGTGCCCGGCGCGCAACTCGGTCAGAAACTGGCTGTACGGCACGGTCGTCGGGCGCGACGCCCCGCCCACAAAGATCTGGATGAGCCAGAGGGCAATGAGCGCGAGCGCGAAAAAGATCGCCGAGATGGTGAACTGATGCTTACGGACCGATTGCATATGATGAGTGCCCGCTTGCAGACAGGTGCAAGAGCCGTGCGGGCACCCGGCGGCCCCCCGTTCTCCGCCTTGCGACCGGCGATACGGCTCTTGAAGTTAGGGGAGATGGCCGTGTGGCTCGGACGCCGAAGTGTGGGATGCGTGATGCAGCTTCGCGCGGTGGACGCGCCGCTCGCCGGCTCCGTGTCTGGCACGCCCCGTGCGCCTCCCGTGTTTATCGGAGGTCGTCCGTCCGTGCCCCCACGCCGGGGGCTTCGCACTCCTCTATTTGCAGCTCGGAATGGTCGAACCCACAACTCTTCCCATCGCGGCCCAGGCACAACGCGCCGCTGTACTCTGCCGCGATCTCAAGGCCGCCGACGTGGTGGTGCTGGATCTCACCACGGTCACCGATGCCACCGACTACTTCGTGATCGCGAGCGGCTCCTCCGACACACACGTGCGGGCGATCGCCGAGCATGTGCTTGAAGCGCTGGCCAAGGAAGGCATCCGGGCGCACCACGTCGAGGGGCTGCAACAGGGGCGGTGGGTGTTGCTCGATTACATCGATTTCGTGGTGCACGTCTTCCATCCGACACTGCGGGAGTTCTACCAGCTCGAGCGTCTGTGGAGCGACGCCGAGCGGCTCGCCGCCGCGGGGGAGCGGGCCGGCGTATGACCACGCGGCGATGGTGGGGACTCGCGCTCTGCGCGCTGGCCGCTCTGGCCCCACTGCCGCTGCGGGCCCAGCAGTATTTCGGAAAGAACCAGGTGCAGTACGACAATTTCCGCTGGCGCATCATCGAGACCGAGCACTTCGACGTCTACTACTATCCGGCGGAGCACGAGGCGGCCATGGATGCGGCCCGCATGGCCGAGCGCGCCTACGCGCGATTGTCGCGGCTGTTCGACCACGAGTTCAGCGAGAAGAAGCCCATCATGCTCTTCGCATCGGAGGCCGACTTCGCGCAGAACAACGTCACGGGCGATCTGGGCGAAGGCGTGGGCGGCGTGACCGAGCCCTTTCGCCGACGCCTGCTCCTTCCCTTCACCGGTGACTACAAGAGCTTTGAGCAGGTGCTCACGCACGAGATGGTGCACGAGTTCCAGTTCGACATCTTTGCCGGTGGGCATGGCAGCGGCATCGGCTCACTGGCCGCGGTGAACCCGCCGCTCTGGTTCACCGAAGGAATGGCGGAGTACCTGTCGATCGGGCCGCACGATCCCAACACGGCCACCGTCATTCGCGATGCGGCGCTCAACGGGCATCTCCCGACGATGAAGGAGATGACGGACGAGCCGGACAAGTACTTCCCCTACCGGTATGGCGAGTCGCTCTGGCGATACGTCGGAAAGCGGTGGGGCGATGCGGTGATCGGCGATATCATGAACGACGTACCGGGCATGGGACTGGAGCACGCGTTCCAGCGCGAACTCGGCGTGTCGCTCGACGATCTTGGCGAGGAGTGGCGCGACGCCATGCAGGTGGAGCACCTGCCGCAGATTGCCCACCTCGAGCGCCCGCGCACCTTTGCCAAGCCGCTGCTCACCAAGCGCCGCTCGGGCGGGCAGATCTTCCTGGCGCCTGCGCTGTCGAGCGACGGCAAGTACATCGCCTTCCTGAGCAACGGCAGCTTCCTGCGCGGGCAGGTGTTCATCGATCTCTGGCTTGCGGACGCGCAGACCGGAAAGCGCATCAAGCGGTTGGTGAAGAGCACGTTCAATCCGAACTTCGAGGAGCTGCGGGTGCTGTACTCGCAGAGTGCCTTCTCACCGGACGGCACCCGGCTGGCGTTCACTGCGCAGCGGAAGGGGAAGGATGTGCTCTACCTGCTCGACGTGGCCACGCGAAAGACGATCCGGCGCTTCGACCTTCCTCTGGAAGGCGTGACGAGTCCGAGCTGGTCGCCCGATGGGTCACAGCTGGTCTTCTCCGGATCCAAGGGCGGGATCACCGATCTCTACATCGTCAACGCGGATGGCACGCATCTGCGGCGGCTCACGCACGACCGCTACGGTGACTTGCAGCCGCAGTGGTCGCCCGATGGAAAGACGATCGCCTTCGCGAGCGACCGCGGCCCGACGACGGACTTCTCCGTGCTGCGACTCGGTGAGCTGCGCATCGCGCTCTATCATCTGGCCGACGGACGCATCGATGTCCTGCCGGGACAGGACGGCACGAACATCAACCCGATGTGGGCACCGGACGGCCACTCGATCGCGTACATCTCCACCCGGACCGGCATCCAGAACGTCTTTCTCTACGATCTGAACACCCGGCAGCACTATCAGCTCACGAACGTGGTGGGCGGCGTCACCGCCATCACGAAGTCCAGCCCGGCGATCACATGGGCGCGTCAGGCCGATCGTCTGGCCTTCACGTACTACGAGGACGGGAAGTACACCGTATGGACGGTGGACCATCCACGCCGGCTCGAGCGCGCGCCCTTCCGCACGGACAGCACGCCGGCGGCGCTCGTGGCGAGCGCGGGGGAGGTCCGCATTCAGGGCGCGTCCCCACGAGCGCCGGGCGCGCGCACCGCGCAGACAAACGACAGCGTCTCCGGCCGCGCCGCTCGGCCGTCGTCCGATACCACCTCGGCCGACAGCGTGCCGCCCTTCGATTACGTGCTGCCACCCACGAAGTGGCGCGCCGCGCCGGACTCCGCGTCCGGGAAGCCATCACACCGCGTGTCGCCGACCGTGAGCGTGCAAGCGCTCCTCGACAGCGCGGCGTTGGCGCTCCCCGACACGACCACGTTCACGGATCGACCGTATCACGTCCACTACTCGCCGGACTTCGTGGCGCAGCCCAGCGTCGGCTATACCAGCAACAACTTCGGGCGCGGCGTGTATGGCGGTACAGCCATCGTGCTGAGCGACCTCGTGGGCAACAACCACCTGACCTTCGCCGGAGCGGTGAACGGGCGGCTCAGTGAGGCGCAAGTGTTCGCCGGCTACACGAGTCTTGCCCATCGGCTGCAGTATTCCGTGGGGATCTACCAGCAGCCGTACTACTTTGCGCAGGGCACGCAGGTTGGCGAGGATGCATCGGGACAGCCCATCCAGCGCGCCATCCTCTCGCGCTACATCGAGCGGCAGGCGTTCGGCGTGGCCGTCTATCCCATGAATCGCTTCACGCGCGTGGAGCTGGGGATGCAGCTGAGCAACCTGGACCGCGCCGATCTGATCCTCACGGCACACGTGGACGCCACGGGGTATCCGATTTCCGAGGACCAGGAGGAGGTGGACGGCCGCACCAAGAACTACATCTCGCCGTACCTCGCCTATGTCTCGGACAATGTGCTGTGGGGGGTCACGGCACCCATCATGGGCCGCCGGTACCGGCTGCAGGTGCAGCCGAGCGCGGGTGACTTTCAGTGGGTGTCGTACCTGGCGGACTACCGGCGGTACGATCCGATTCTGTTCAACTACCTGACCATCGCCACGCGCGTTTTCGCCGACATTCCCGTGGGGCGCGACGCGGACAGCCTGGTCAAGTCGATCGGCTACTCCGACCTCCTGCCCGGCTACGACGACCGCACCTTCCGGTCGAGCGAAGCCAGCTGCCCGTTCACCACACAGCAGTCGTTCTACCGCTGCTCGCCCGTGCTGGGCAGCCGCATCATGCTCGCCAGCGCGGAAGTGCGCTTCCCCTTGCTGCGCGGCGCGGGGCTGGGGGGCATCCTCTCCCTGCCCGCCATCGATGGCGCGTTCTTCTACAACGCGGGCGTCACCTGGTTCGGCGGGCAGGACGTATCCTTCAGCCGGCACTCACGCACGCGCACCGGCGGCGCGGGCTTCACCACGACCCGGAGCCTGCTCACGAGCTACGGCTTCGGCCTGCGCATCAACCTGTTCAACTACGCCATCCTCCGCTGGGACTACGCCATCCCGCTGGATGCGCCCAACCGCAAGGGCGTCTGGCAGTTCTCCCTGTATCCGCCGTTCTGACGGCGAGAAAGGAGAGAGGAGAAAGGGGAGAGGCCGGGGGCGGTGGGGCAGTCGGTCAGCGGGTCAGTGAGTCAGTCGGTCAGGAACGGCTCGCACGAGCACGGCGCCCTCCCCGGGGGCCGCTCCTCAACCCGCAACTCACAACCCATTCCCTCGAACCGCGTCGCGTTCTAGCTTTCCACCCGTGCGAACGACGCTCTTTCTGGCGTCGGCGATTGTACTGGTCGCGTGCGGACATTCGGATCGCCGCCCCGGTGCTCCCGCCGTCACCGACGCCTCCCCCGCCAGCACGACGCGCGGCATCGATGAGCTCGCCCTGCGATTTCCCCTGCATGGCGGCAAGGTACGCGTGTTCGCCTATCCCGCGCTGGACTCCCTGGTCTGGACCTCGGATGAGAAGGCGCCACCCATCGCGCGCGTGCTCTCCTTCAGCGACGGCGCCGGCTCCGTGGCCGCGGTCGATACCAAGGGCGTGCCGGTCCGCGTGAGCCTCCGGCTCGGCTCCGTGGCCACCGATGGGAAGGCCAGGCTCACACATGTGACCTCCGATGATGGCTGGTCCATCTACGGCGCCACCTCACACGGCCACGTCGTCCGGATGACGCCCAACGGGAGTTGGGTCTTCACGCCGCCCGCCCCCGTACACGATCTCTTTCCCCTGCCCGATGGCGCACTGATCGTCGTTGGCGCGCGTGGAGATTCCACGGCCCTCTGGCGACTTCATCCGCCCGACTCGAGCGTGACGGATTCCGTCATCCTGCCACTCACCGCGGATGCCCAGCGCACCGCGGTGGGCGATCGGCTGTACCTCGTGGCGGATTCGGCCCTCATCGGAGTGGACACGCGCACGCTGTCCCTGCTGCCGGCCATCACTCTCCCCTCCAATGTTCGCGCGCTCGCCATCACGCCCAGCGGCGACCGCTTCTACGCGCTGGTCAACCCGGGAACACGGCTCCTGATCATCGACCGCTACACGAGCCAGGTGGTGACGACGATCACGCTGCCGGGGCAAGCGAGCGCGCTGCGCATGGATCCCATGGGGCGCGCCGTACTCGCGCGCGCCGAGCACGGGGATTCCGCGTGGGTGGTGGCCATCGGGACGGACCGCCTGATTGGCACCGTCCGGACGGCCTGGCGATCCGATCTTCCAGCAGTGCTGCCGGACGGGGCGCTGGCGCTGTTGCACGACACGAGTGTGGTGGTGGTGGACGGCAGCACGCTCAGCCCGCGTCGCACCGTGAGCGGCGGGGACGCCGATGCATGGCTCTTCATCGCCTGGAACGGCTTTCGTCCGCGCACCGCTGAGCTGGACGAGCCGCTGGCCTATGCCAGCAGCGATTCGGCCTCCATGGACACGGTGGCCGCGGACACCATGGCTGCGGTGAGCGCACGGAGCGACACGGCACCGCCATCCGATACGCAGGCGCTCGCACCTGAGTACCGGACGCCGGCAGAGCCGAGTACCGCGCCGCCCCGCCCGCCAGGCTTCACGGTGCAGTTCGCAGCGGTGCGCTCCGGGCAGTCGGCACGGCAGACGGCGCGCGACATCGCCGTGGGAGGTTCCGCGCCGCGCATCGACTCGAACACCGTGGCCGGGGTGACGATCTATCGAGTGGTCATCGGCCCATACCCAACGCGTGCAGCGGCCGACTCGGCCGGCAGGGCTTCGGGACGTCCGTACTGGATCTATGGTGAGAGACCGTAAATGACCGCCCCCCGGATCGTCCCACCGCGTTCGCGGAATCCGGATGGGCACCGCCTGGGCGCAGCGCTGGATGGCCACGCGGTGGTCGTCGTGCTCGGCGAGTCACCCTCCGACACGGCACAGCTGGCGCTCTCGATCGCACGCGCGCAGGCTCGGCGCCGGCGTGTGGTGCTCATCGACCTGATCGGGGATCTGTCAGTGCTGCAGGCGCTCCTCCCCGCCGGCGCGGTGCACGGCCTCATGGATGGGATCGAGCACGGCGTCTCGTTGGGGAAGATCGCCTATCCGGTGGATGTCGCGCGGAATCTCTACCTCCTCCCGAGCGGCGCCGGCCCCATCGAGCACGCGGTGCTCCTGGGGAGCCGGAGATGGCGCCAGTTGCTGCGCACGTTGCGCGAGGCGCACGCGCTCGTGCTGCTCGTCGCTCCGGCGGAACTCCCCCAGCGCGACGAGCTGTTGCCGCAGACGGACGGAGCTGTGGTCCTGGGCGATGCGATTCTCGCCGACGACCCGCATGTCATCACGCGCGTGAGCACGGGCGCGCCATCGGAGTCGGCACCGGTCGTCATGCCGCGCGTGCCCGCCGGCACGCGCGCGGAACACCGAGGGCGCGTCGAAGAGCAGCGCTCCCCACGCTGGATCAAGTGGCTCGTGCTTGCCATCCTCGTGGTCGTCGTCGTGGCCATTCTCTACCGATTCACGCGCCCGAAGCTGGCGATACCACTCGATCGTCCAGCAGCCGCCGCCGGACAGATCGCCGGGGCCATCGCCGCGCCGTCACAGCCATCCGCACACCCGGCTCCCTCGGTCCCCGCCACGCCTGCGATTCCGGTGGCGAACGCGGCCGACTCATCGCGTGCCGTCAGCTATGGCGTGGTACTGGAGACGGTCAACACTGCCGCGGCCGCCATGCGCCGCCTCGAGCGCGGCCTCTCACGCTATCTCCCCGCCATCACCTTCTCGCATCTCTCCCTCGGCGCGGATAGCTCGCAGTGGTACCGCGTGTATGCCGGCGCGTATGCCTCCCCCTCGTCCGCCGATTCGCTGCTGGCCGCGCTGCACGGACGGCGCGTACTTGCGCCGGAGGCCGGGCGTGTGGCGCATGTGCCGTTCGCCATTCGTATGCGCACGGCCGTGCCGCTGTCTGACGCGCATGCCCTGGCCACCGCGTATCGCGCGCGCGGCATCCCGGTGTACGCACTGCACCAGGACGACGGGAGTCTCACGTTGTACGCAGGCGCCTACGAGAGCCCGGCCCAGGCGGCACCCGTGCTCGCGAGCCTGCGGGAGAATGGCGAGGACTCGGTGGCCATCGTCTATCGAACGGGGAGTGTGCACTAGTGCGTTTGCGCAAGCTGGAGATGCACGGATTCAAGTCGTTCGCCGATCACACGGAGCTCCTGTTCGAGAACGGACTGACAGCCATCGTCGGACCGAACGGGTGCGGCAAGTCGAACGTGTCCGATGCAGTGCGATGGGTGCTGGGTGAGCAGAGCGCGCGGATGCTGCGCGGTGCGAAGATGGAGGAGGTCATCTTCCAGGGCTCATCGGCGCGCCGCCCGGTGAACATCGCCGAGGTGTCGCTGCACTTCGAGAACGACGAAGGGATTCTGCCCGTCCCCTTCCGCGAGGTGGTGATCACGCGCCGTCTCTCGCGCTCGGGCGAGAGCGACTACCTGCTCAACCGTGCCCCCTGCCGCCTGCGCGACATCCACGATCTGGTACGCGGCACCGGACTGGGCGCGGATTCGGGCGTCGTGATCGAGACGCGTATGCTCGACGCGCTGTTGTCAGATCGCCCGGACGAGCGCCGCGAGCTGTTCGAGGAGGCGGCGGGCGTTGGCTTGTACCGCGATCGACGGCGCAGCACGGAACGCCGGCTCGAGGAGACGGCAACCGACCTTTCGCGGCTGGACGATCTGGTGGCGGAGGTGCAGAGCCAGGTACGCTCGCTGTCGCGCCAGCGCCGACGCGCGGAGCGGCATGCCGGGCTGGTGCAGCGGCGGTTCACCGTGGAGCTCACGCTGACCTCGCGCGAGATCGCCAGCTGGCGCGAGGAGCTGACCACGCTCGAGCGCGAGGTGCAAACGCTGCGCGTACAGCTGCCGGAGGCCGACGCGCAGGTACGTGACGCCGAGCAGCGGCGCGATGGCACCAATAAGGCCCGCACCGCGGCCGATGCCCTGCGTGGGGAGCTCGCGCAGACCGTCTCAGCCCAGCAGCAGAGCGTGTTGCGACTGGAGAGCGAGATGCGCGTGGCCGAGGAGCGGCAGCGCAACGCATCGGCCCGCCGCGATCGCGCCGAGGAGGAGCAGCGCGCTGGGGAGGAGCTCGGCACACGACTGGCCGCCGAACGCGAGCAGGCCACGGCGGAGCGGTTGCTCGTGGAACGTGAGCTGCACGCGGCGTGCGAAGCGCTGGATGCCCAGGTGGCCGCTGAGGAGGATGCGCGTCGCGCCGTGACCGTGGCGCACGACACCCTGCAACGCTCCGAACACCGGATGCGCGAGCTCCGCGACCAGGTGCACCGGGTGGAGCTGGATCGCGAGGGCGCCGTGCGCGAGCGGGATGAGTTGACGGAGCGCACGGACGGACTGATCGTCGAACGCGAGGCAGCCGAAGAGACGCTCGCTCTCGCCTCGCGCGAGCGGGAGCGTGCGGGCAGCGCCGCGGAGGAGGCGCACGCGGTGGCGGCGCAGGCGACCGAGCGACTGGACGTGGCGCGTGCAGCGGAGGGAGCGGCGCACGATCAGGACGCGGCGGCGCGCGCAGAGCACCGGCGTGCGGAGGAGTCGCGTGCCTCGCTCGCGGCGAAGGTTCAGGCACTGGAGGCACTCGAACGCGAACGGGTGGGTCTGGCGCCCGCTGCCGCGCACGTGCTGCGCGAGCGGCAGCAGTTCGGCGACGGCGCGGTGTTGGGACCGGTGAGTGACTTTCTCTCAACCGGCGCCGCGTCCGCCGCGCTGGTCGAGCGCTTTCTCGGCGCGACGGTACATGCGATTCTGGTGCGCGACCAGGATGCATCGCGCGCGATTCAGCGCTGGCATGCCGCCACCGACCCGGGGCCCCTGCTACTGCTCCCGCTGGACGCGCCGCCATCCACGCCCGTCGCTGAGGGTTCCCTTGCCCAACTCGTGGATGTGGCGGAGCCGGCGCGCGCCTGGGTGCGCGTGCTGCTGGGAAGCGCGGTGGCCGTGGCGGAGGGTGAAGCATTCGTGGATGGCCGCGGCGCTGTGTGGCTTCCGGGGAGCGACGGTGGACCGGGACCGCTGCAGCGGCGAGCCGAGTTGGCGGCCCTGCGCCAGGAGCTGGCCGAGTGCGAGGCGTGTTGTGTGACCGCGGCCGGTCACGCGGAGCGCGCGCGTCAGGCGCTGGAGGAAAGCGAGCGCGCGGTGGCGGCCGCGGAGAACGCGGCGGCCGCGGCGCAGCGTGAGGTGCGCGCGGCTGCCGAGCACCACGAGGAGCTCGTGCTGCGGTGTCAGCGCGCGGAGCGCGAGCTGGCGAGCATTACCGCGCAGATCGAGCGCGTGGCGGTGCGCCGCGGCGATCTCGCGGAGTTGATCGGCGCGCTGGACGCGGAGATCACCGCGGCGACCACGGCGGCAACCGAGCACGAGCGCGAGCTCGTGGTCGCGCGTGAGGCGATGGAAGAGGCGCAACGCGCGCAGGAGAGCACGCGCGAGTCGCGCGCGCGCGCCCACGTGGAGCAGGCACAGCTCCAGGCGCGGCTGCAGGTGGCCGTGGACCGGGAGCAGCGGCTGGTGACCGATGCGGAGCACGCCGGCACGCGGCTGGCGGCGCTCCGCTCGGAGCTCGGCGACATCGAGCAGGCTGACGGCGTGCTGGCGCAGCGCATGGGGGAGTGGCAGCTCGATCTGGACGCGCGGCGCGTCGCGCTCGCCGATGCCGAGAGCCAGCTGAGGAGCGCCGAGCACGACGCGCGCGCGGCCGAGTCGGCGTTCGCCGAGGCCGAGGATGCACTGGACAACGCACGCCGCCACGCCGCCGGCATCTCCGAGATGCTCCATCATACCGAGTTGCGGCTGAGTGAGCTCTCCGGCCACCGCACGGCCGTGCGTGAGCGGCTGGAGGCCGAGTGGCGGCGCCCGCTCGACGAGATGCTCGCGGAGCTGATTCCCGACCCCGCCGACGACGCGGCGCTCCGCGAGGAACGCGACACGCTGGTCGCGGAACTGGAGTCGCTGGGCGCGGTGAATCCACTGGCCATCGAGGAGCACGAGGAGGAGGTCAAGCGGCTGGATTTCCTCACCAGCCAGCGCGATGATCTCGCATCAGCCAGGGCGACGCTGCAGCAGGCCATCCGCGAGATCGACGCGACCGCACGCGAGTTGTTTCTCGCGGCGTTCACGCAGGTGCGGGAAAACTTCCGTCAGATCTTCGTGGTGCTGTTCGGGGGCGGCGAGTGCGATATCCGCCTCGAGAACCCGGATGCCCCGCTCGACTGCGACATCGAGATCCACGCCGCCCCGCGTGGCAAGCGCACGCAACGCATCCACCTGCTCTCCACCGGCGAGCGCACACTGGTGGGTCTGTCGCTGCTGTTCGGCATCTTCCTCACCAAGCCGAGTCCGTTCTGCCTGCTGGATGAAGTGGATGGGCCGCTCGACGATCAGAACGTCGGCCGCTTCGTGCGCATGCTCAACCAGTTCAAGGCCAGGACGCAGTTCATCGTCATCACCCACAACCCGCGCACCACCACCGAGTCGGCGGATGCGGTGTACGGCGTGACCATGCAGGAGCCCGGCGTCTCCTCGTTCGTGAGCGTGCGGCTCCACAGCCGCGCCGTGGAAGAGGCGATCGGGGCAAGCAGGGAGACGGTCACGGTATGAGGGCGAGAGGAGAGAGGAGAGGGAGGCTAAGGAGTGGGTCAGTGAGTCAGTCGGTCAGTGGGTCAGATACGGCTTGGGCGAGCGAGGCTCTCTCCGCCAGGGCCGTTCCTGACGCACTGACATCTGACCCACTGACCCACGCCTCTTCCGCCCCTCGCTTCTCTCCTCTCTCCTCTCGGGGTCCATGCGGCTGACCACCGTCGGCACGGGCACCGCGGCGCCATCGGCCTCGCGCGTGTGCGCGGGGCATCTGGTGGAAGCGGGCGATGTGCGGGTGCTCATGGACTGCGGAAGCGGGGTGGTACATCGGCTGGCGCAGTTCGGGCTCGACTGGATGGGGATCACGCATCTCGCGCTCACGCACTTCGATGCCGATCATGTGAGCGATCTGGCCACGCTGCTCGTGGCCTGGCGATGGGGCGCCACCCCGCCGCGCACGGCGTCGGTGGAGGTCGTTGGTCCGCCGGGGACGCAGGCGCTGTTTGATCATCTCGCGGCGGCGTTCGGCAGCACCGTACGCGAGCCGGGCTATCCGCTCGCTATCCGGGAAGTGGCACCCGGTACCACCGTCGCGCTGAGCGATGATGTGCGGATCGAGACGTACAAGGTACCGCACACGGCGGAGAGCGTTGCCTACGCCATCGAGCGGGGCGGGCGGCGCCTGGTGTATACTGGGGATACGGGGTTCGACGCCGCGCTCGGCCGGTGGGCCGCGGGCGCGGACGTGTTGCTGACCGAGTGCTCGCTGCCGGCGGCGCTCGCGATTCCCAGTCACCTCACGCCGGAACAGTGTGGCGAGCTGGCCGCGCTCGCGCGGCCGGGCCTGCTGGTCCTGACGCATTTTTATCCTCCGGTGGAGCGCACGGACATCCGCGGCGCCATCGCCGGCATATTCGACGGCCCAGTGGTGCTGGCGCACGACGGATGGGCCACCGAGATCGGGAGATCGTGATGTTGGTCGTGATGAAGCACGGAGCGACGAAGCAGGAGGTCGACGGCGTCGCGCAGGTCATCCGGGAGATGGGCTACGAGGCCCGTCCCATGCCCGGCGCGCAACGCACCGCCGTCGGCCTCGTCGGCAACGACGGGCGTGTGGATGCCTCACGCATCGAGGCGCTGCCGGGCGTGGCGCAGGTGATTCACGTCACGCAGCCGTACAAGCAGGTGTCGCGCGAGTGGCGGCCGGAGAACACGGTGGTGACGCTCGAGCCCGGCGTGCGGATCGGCGGCAACGAGGTGGTGATCATGGCGGGGCCGTGCTCCGTGGAGTCGGAGGAGCAGATTCTCCTGGCCGCGCGGGCGGTGCGGGCCGCGGGCGCGAGCTGCCTGCGCGGCGGCGCGTTCAAGCCTCGCAGTTCCCCGTATTCCTTTCAGGGGCTGGGCTTGGAGGGACTGAAGATGCTCGCACGGGCCCGCGAGGCAACGGGGCTGGCAGTCGTCACCGAGGCCATGGATGAGGAGGGCGCCGAGCTGGTGGCAGAGTACGGCGACTGCATCCAGATCGGCGCGCGCAACATGCAGAACTACTCCCTGCTCAAGTTCGTCGGCCGGCTGGGGAAGCCCGTTCTGCTCAAGCGCGGACTCGCCGCCACGATCACCGACCTGCTGCTGAGCGCCGAGTACGTTCTGGCCGGGGGCAATCAACAGGTTATCCTGTGCGAGCGGGGCGTGCGCAGCTTCGACCCTGCCGTCCGCAACATGTTCGACCTCACCGCCATTCCGCTCGTGCACGAGCTCTCACATCTGCCGATCATCGCCGATCCCAGTCACGGCACGGGCATTCGCGACAAGGTGCTGCCGATGGGACGGGCGGCAGTCGCCGCGGGCGCGGACGGCGTGCTCGTCGAGGTGCATCCGAATCCTGAGCGCGCGCTCTCGGATGGCGCGCAGTCGCTCTACCCCGCCCAGTTCGCGCAGCTCGTGCGCGAGCTGCGCGCGATTGCCGGAGCCATCGGGCGCACGATCGCGCCGGTGCCAGGAACCGCAGAGGCACCGATCGGGTAGGACACAGCGGGGGTGTCGGGAGTGGGGTGTCGGGTAGGCGGGCAGCGAGTCCCGCACGCCATGGCCGTTTCCCCACACCCGACACCCTACTCCCCACACCCTGCCGTTCTCATGCGCGCTCCTCTCGTCGCCGTCTTCGCCATATGCCTCTCCGCGTTCCCGCTCGCGGCGCAATCGCCGGAGGCAGTCGTGCACCGAGCGGTCGTGACGTACGCGCACATCAAGACCGAGCGCGCGTCCTTCACGCAGGTCATCCAGAGCCCGGTGCTCGATACCACCGCACACGCGCGTGGAGAGATTCAGACCCGCCCGCCCGGCCGCATCGATATTCGCTTCACGCAGCCCGACGGCGACCGCATCGTCTCCGATGGACGGGTGGTCTGGCTCTACCTGCCGAGCACGAACCCTGGGCAGGTGATCAAGACGAACGCGGGCGCCAGCGCCGCGGGCATTCCGGATGTGACCGCACAGTTTCTCGATTCAGCCACAACGCGCTATAGCATTTCGGATGGCGGCGTCGCGGTGATCGCGGGTCACGCGACACACGCGGCAGTGCTCGTGCCGAAGCGACCCATGCCCTTCAGCAAGGCGACGGTGTGGGTGGATGATCGCGGCGGATTGGTGCGGCAGGTGAAGACCGTCGAGGCGAGCGGCGTCGTCCGCACCGTTACGCTGTTTTCCATCACGACGAACGGTCCACTGGACGCCGACGCCTTCACATTCAAAGTCCCCAAGGGCGTGCACGTGTACGACCAGACCCACACGGGCATCTAGACCGTTTCTCCGCGCGCCGGCTCAGCGCACGAGCGCCAGGATCTCCCGCAACTTCTCGTCGTCCGCGCCGGCACCGCGCGCCACGTCCACGGCGGCGCGCGCCAGGGCGCGGTACACGTCCGCCATCTCGGCATCGCTACGCAGAGCATCCAGATGCGCGCGAACGGTCTGGGCGTCGCCGCGAACCACGGGGCCCGTGAGCGCGCGGGCCGCTCCCTGCGCACCCACATTCTCGGCGGCCGCATGGAAGAGCGGACGCAGCGCGCTGTGTGCCGTTTCCGCATCCACGCCCGTCGAGCGGAGCAGGCGCTCGGCGAGCGCGAGCAGCACCACGGGAAAGTTGGACGCCATCACCGCCGCTGCGTGGTAGCGGGCTTTCTCCCCGGCTGGAATCTCCAGCGTGTGCGCGCCCAGCCGCGCGGCCAGCGCACACGCCGTACGCCGTGCGCCGGCATCGCCATCGATTCCGATCCATGCGCCGCGGAAAAGCGCCGGCGCACGCGAGGGATCCGCCAGGGGAAGGAGTGGATGAAAGGTCCCGCACGGGTTGCCGCGCTCGCGCAGCGTGCCGAATGATTCGGGCTGGGCGCTCCCGCTCAGGTGCAGCACGACGGCACCCGGCATCAGCCCCGCGGCCACCAACTCGGCCACCGCCTCGTCGATCTGGGCATCGCGCACCGCCACCAGGACCACGCCCGCCTCGCGCAGGGCGGCGGGAAGCGCACCGGTCGTCACGCCGTCCAAGCCACCCGGGTTGTGCCTTCCGTGCACACCGGCGACGTCCGCCCCGGATGCACGAAGTGCGCGGGCGAGCCCTAATCCGGCCCGGCCCGCGCCCTGAATGAAAATGCGTTCGCTCATTTGGCCGCTGGAGTGCCTTCCTGCGGTGCGCTATGGAGTCGTGCGGCCCGGCTGATCAGCTCGTGCTCATCCGTGGCGCCCTTGACGAGACGCAACGCTGCATCGACGACGCGATCGTCGTGCAGCTGCCGGCGGAACTCGGCGTCCGGACCGAACAGATCGCGCGCGATCTGGTCCGCCATGATCTCGTTCACCGCGCCGCTCGCCGAGTCGAACGCGCTCTTGCTGATGGTCACGCCCTTCCGGTGGAGGCGCTGCCAGAACGCCGTCCGCATGGCTGGTGTGATGGTGAAGTCCGGCGAAGTGATGCGCTTGCTGGCATGCAGCGATGCCGCATAATCGGCCAGCACATCGCGGAAGCGAGGAATGTCGTTGCCGACCTTGCGCCAGAACCCGAGCGTTCCATTCAGCGAGTCAGCGCTCGCCACGACGACGTCCGGCGTGATCCCGCCGCCACCGTGCACCACGCGCCCGTCGTCCGTGTGGTAGAGCGTCGGGCTCTTCGCGGCGGTCGCGGAGGAATCGGGCGCACCGCCCAGCTCGTCCTCGTCGCCCGGAACTTGACGATGCCGCTGGATGCTTCGGCCGGACGGCGTGTACCAGCGCGCGGTGGTGAGCTTGACCGCACTGCCATCGAAGAGAGGGAAGACCCGCTGTGCGCTCCCCTTTCCATAGGTGGGGCTCCCGACCACCACCGCCCGGTCGTGATCCTGCAGCGCTCCAGTCACGATCTCGGAAGCGCTCGCACTGCCGCCGTTCACCAGCACCACGAGCGTGAGATGGGGCCATTGCTGCGGCGCGCTATCGGCAAAGCGCGCCGTGGCGTCGGCCGTGCGGCCGCGCATCGAGACGATCGTCTGCGCCGAATCGAGGAAGAGATCGGCCACGTCGACTCCCTGCTCGAGCAACCCGCCCGGGTTGTTCCGGAGATCGAGCAGCACCGTTCGGGCTCCGCGCTCGCGCAACGTGCGGATGGCGCTGCGCAGCTCGTCAGCGCTCTCTTCGCTGAAGATGGTGAGGTCGACGTAGCCCACGCTGTCGTTGAGCATGAGCGTGTGGCGCACCGAATGCACGCGAATCACGCTGCGCGTGATCGTGAAGGGGATTGCGGCCGCCACCCCGGGGCGCTCCACGGTAAGATGGACCGCCGTTCCCGTCTTGCCGCGCAACGCCTTGACTGCATCGTCCGGGGCCCACCCGGCGGTGGACTTGCCGTCGATCGCCACGATCCGGTCGCCCGCCTGAATGCCGGCACGCTCGGCGGGCGTTCCGGGCAGCGGGGCGATGATGGTGATCCAGTCGTCACGCACGTCCACCTGAATGCCGAGTCCGCCGTAGGTGCCCGACGTGCTCACGGCAAGCTGGGAGAGGGCGTCCTTCGTGAGATACACGGAGTGCGGATCGTGCAGCTGGTTCACCAGCCCGATCGCGGCCTTCCGGTACAGCACTGGCACCGCGACGGAGTCCACGAAGTCGTGCTGCACATGTGTGAGCACATCGTCGAAGAGCTGCGTGTCGGTGTAGACGTCGTCGCTGCGGGAGAGGCCGCGCTGGAGCAGCCAGCCGCCGGTCACGAGCACGCCGCCGAGCGCGGCGAGCGCGATGAAGGCACGGGAGCGCATTACGACCTCGGAATGGGAGAAGCTGAGGGATAAGACCCTCGGAGCCTCGCAAAGGTTTCAGGCCAGCGCCGAGCCAGCACCTCCGCCACCTGCGCGAACACCTCGTCTTCCGCTCCGGCGCCGTTCACGGAAACCAGCGGCCCACATTCGGGATGTGCCGCCTGCCAGGCCGGTTCGAGGAACGCGCTGAACGCGTGCTCGACACGATCGTGAAATGCCGCCCCCGCGCGCTCCATGCGATCGGATGCGCCGCGCCGCGCCGCGCGGACCTGGCGCTCCGCCGCCGGCACCCCGAGCACCAGCGTGACATCGGGGACGAGCGATGCGGTGGCGAGCGCGTTGGCGCAGCGCACCTCGTGCTCCGGCAACCCGCGGCCGGCCACCTGATACGCGTACGTCGACAGCACGAAGCGGTCGAGCAGCAGCAGCTCGCCCGCAGCGAGCCGTGGCCGCAATTCGTCCGCGACCAGCTGTGCGCGCGATGCCAGGAAGAGCAGCGCCTCCGTGCGCGGCGCCATCTCCCGCGCGGGATCGAGCAGGAGACGACGAATCTCGTCGCCCAGTGGCGTGCCGCCCGGCTCGCGCATTGCCGTGTGGGGCACGCCGAGCGCCGACAGCGCGATCGAGAGGCGGCCGATCTGGGTGGTCTTCCCCGCCCCTTCGGCGCCCTCGAAGACGATCAGCCGGCCACGCATCGTATCAGCCGAGCGTGATGATGGGGCTCGCGGCACCCTTGCGAATGCCCTCGAGAATCCACTCGTTCACGCGCAGCATGACCTTGTCGAAGTTCTCCTGTGCGATAATCATGTTCTGGTAGCGCACGTTGCTCTGCACCTGCTGGAGGAGTTCGTCGAGGCGCTGCTCCATGTCGGCGCCGGGCTGTTCCCCACGCTCGATCATCTGCTGGGCATCCGTGCGAAGCTGCTCCATCTGCCGCAGCACGGCCACCGCTTCCCGGTCCTCGTTCAGCGCATCGCTCGCGCGCTTGACCGCCTGGTATTCCCCGCTCTGTCCAACGAGGCGCCCCAGCTCCCTTGCTTTGTCTTCCAGTGTGCTCATGATGCCTTCCGTGTTGCCAGCAGGATTCGTTCACGCCCCGCGAGGTCGAGTCGCAGGGAGACTTGCGCATAGTCGCCGCTCGCCTCTGCCGCCGCGACGGCGAGCGATGCACGACGTACATCCACCTCGAGTGCCAGCAAACCGCCCGGTTCGAGCAGCGGCGCGGCGGCGCGGATGAGGTGCAAGGTTGCCGCCATCCCGTCCACGCCGCTGAAGAGCGCGACGGGCGGCTCCCAATCGCGCACGGATGAGGGCAACTCCGGTGCCTCACCGGCAGCGATATACGGAGGATTCGAGACCACCACGGCCGCCCGCACGCCCGCCAGAGGTGCGAGCAGCGAGCCGGCGCGCAGCTCGACCGGGCAGCGGAGCACCGGGGCGAGACGCTGCGCGTTTTGCCGCGCAACCTCCAGCGCGCCCAGCGACACGTCCGTCGCGATCACCCGCTCGAAGCACCCTTCACTCGCCAGCGCGAGGGCGATAGCCCCCGAACCGGTGCCGATGTCCACCGCCACCCCTCCCGTATGGCCCGCAGCGCACTCCAGCACGGCCTGCACCAACTGCTCCGTCTCCTGCCGCGGAATGAGCACGCGCTCGTCCACATCCAGCGTCAGGAACCGGAACGCGGCCCGGCCAACGGCGTAGGCGAAGGGAGCGCCCGCCGCGCGCAGCCGCGCCGCGCGAAGCGCCCGCGCCTCCTGCACCGACTCCACGATCCGCCCGGGATTGAGCGTCGGCCAGAATCGCGTTTCGTCATGCACGGCGGCTACGATATCCCGCGCCTCCTCGCGCGCCTGCTCCACTCCACCCGCCGTGAGAATAGCGGTGAGATCCGCCAACAGCGCCTCGACGGTGCATGAAAGGCGGGGGAGAGAAGTGAGTTGTGAGTTCTGGGTTGTGAGGTGTGAGCTGTGTGTTGTGCCACGGCCGAGACGAGCGGAGCTCTCCCCCCGCCTACCCGACACCCGACTCCCGACTCCCGTCCGTTCCTCACTCATGCAGCCGCTCCTCCACGCCCGCCATCGCCAACGCCTCGATCAACGGCTCGATCTCGCCATCCAGCGTGCGGCCAAGTTCGTGGATCGTGAAGCCGATGCGATGATCCGTGATGCGGTTCTGCGGAAAGTTGTAGGTGCGGATCTTCGCCGAGCGGTCTCCGGTGCCCACCTGAGTGCGCCGCAGCCGCGAGCGTTCGGCCTCCTGCTCCGCCAGCCGACGGTCGAGCAGCCGCGCGCGCAGCACTTCAAGCGCCTTGAGCTTGTTCTGGAGCTGTGATTTCTGGTCCTGCTGGCTGACCACGATCCCAGTGGGAAGATGCGTGATGCGCACCGCGGAGTCGGTGGTGTTCACGCTCTGCCCACCCGGCCCCGACGAGCGGAAGACGTCAATGCGGATGTCCTTCTCCTCGATCTTCACGTCCACCTCCTCCGCCTCGGGCAGCACGGCCACGGTGGCGGCCGAGGTATGGATGCGCCCCTGCGCCTCGGTGAGCGGCACGCGCTGCACGCGGTGCACGCCAGATTCCCAGCGCATTGCGCCAAAGGCCCCGCTGCCCTTCACCGCGAAGATCACTTCCTTGACGCCGCCGAGCGCCCCCTCGGAGTGCGAGAGTACCTCGATGCGCCAGCGGCGCCGCTCGGCAAAGCGGGTGTACATGCGGTACAGGTCGGCGGCAAAGAGGGCCGCTTCGTCGCCCCCCGTTCCGGCGCGGATCTCCACGATCGCACTCCGATCATCCAGCGGATCGTGCGGAGTGAGCAGCGGGCGGAGCCGGCGTTCCGTCTCCGCGATGGCCGCGAGCAGCCGCTCCTCTTCCGCCCGTACCTCCTCGGCGAGCTCAGGGTCATCAATGGCAACGAGCTCGCGTGCCTGCGCGAGCTCGTTTTCGGACTTTCGGAGCCGGGCCGCCAACTCGACCACCGGTGCGAGCCGGCGGTGCTCCCGCCCCAACTCGGCCAACTGCGCCGGATCGCGGGCGGTGGTCGGATTCGCCAGCGCCCGCTCCACCTCATCGGCGCGTGCCAGCGCCTCCGTGAGCCGCTCGCGAATGCTCAGCGCGGCGTCCCGTACTTCTGGCGGAACCGCTCAACTCGACCCGCCGTATCCACCAGCTTCTGCTTGCCCGTGAAGAATGGGTGGCAGTTGGAGCAGATATCGGTATGGATCTCGGCCCGCGTGGAGCGCGTGGTGAACGTGTTGCCACACGCGCATTTGACCACGGCCGTCGCATATTGCGGATGAATGCTTTTCTTCACTGGTCCCTCGACTTTCGAGTAGCTGAGAAATATAAGGAATCCTGGCGCCGGAAACCAGCCGCGTTTTCCGCGCGAATTGACAGCGCGCGCGGGCACCCGTAAGCTCCTCCTCATGTCTATCCCCGGAACCCGCTGGTCGTCCATGCAGACCGCCGATTTCCTGGCCACCGTGCCGCTCTTCGCCGGCCTCGACCACACCGAACTCGTGCGCTTCGCCGAGTTGACGCGCGAGCGGAGCTATCCCAAGGGAAGCGTCATTCTCTTTGAGGATGACCCGGGCGATTCCCTCTTTGTGGTGCGGCAGGGGCGCGTGAAGGTGGTGCTCATCGGCGAGGACGGGCGCGAGGTGATCCTCGGCGTCCTGGGTGTGGGCGAACACTTCGGCGAGCTCTCGCTCATCGACGGCGCACCCCGCTCAGCGCACGTCATCGCTATGCAGGATTCGCAGCTCATCGTGCTGCTTCGCGAGGACTTCCGGCGCCGGGTGAACGAGTCGCCGGCCGTCGCCTGGGCGCTGCTGCTCGCCCTCTCGAAACGCCTGCGCCGCGCCGATGAGCAGATTGGCAGCCTGGTGCTCCTGGACGTGCATGGCCGCATCGCGCGGCTGCTGCTGGACGCCGCCGCTACGAGCAACTCCGCGACGCTCGAGAAGCGGCTCACGCACCAGATGATCGCGCAGATGATCGGCGCCAGTCGCGAAACCGTCTCGCGTGCCATGCGCCAGTTCCAGGATCGTGGAATGATCGCGGTGCACCGCCGGCAGATCACGCTGGTCGATCGTGCCGCGCTGGAAGCGCTTGCTCGATCGCGCGACTGAGCCCCCGATGGCGCGGGACGAGTGGATCGCATGAACCGTCGGCCAACGCTGCGCTGGACGCGCAGGGAGGACGCACCGCCGCGGACCGCGGCGTGAGCATGCGCGTCAGGTTCTGGGGCACGCGCGGCTCCATCCCCTCCCCCGGCCCGCACACGGTCCGCTACGGCGGGAATACGCCCTGCGTGGAGGTACGCACCGACGGCGGCGCGCTCGCCATACTCGACGCGGGCAGCGGCATCCGTGAGCTGGGGCGCACGCTGATGGCGCATACGTTCGGCGAGCCCATCCAGGCCGACCTCTTCCTGAGCCACACCCACTGGGATCACATCCAGGGGCTCCCCTTTTTCGATCCACTCTTCCGCCCGGACACCCAGCTCACCATCTGGAGCATCGCCGGCTTGCGGCCGACCGTGGAGCGCATGGTGCGCGATCAGATGGACCCCGCGGCCTTTCCCGTCCCCTTCACCTCGGTGCAAGCGACGGTGGCCTTCGGCAACGTGGGCAACACACCGCATCACCTCGCGGGATATGACGTGCGCGCCATGGCGGTGCGGCATCCGGGGGGCGCGGCGGGCTACCGCCTGTCAGCCGGCACGCTCGGGAGCGGCACGCTCGTCTACGTCTCCGACAACGAGCTCGGGCCCGAACCGGCCTACGCCTCGCCCCCGGGCTGGCGCGACGAGCTGGTGGCATTCGTGGGCGGCGCGAGCGTGCTCGTGCACGATGCCACATACACGGAGGCGGAGTACGAACGCCATCGCGGGTGGGGACACTCGCACTACGGCGAGGTGGTGGAGCTGGCGCTCGAGGCCGGGGTCGAGCGCCTCGTGCTCTTTCATCATCACCCGGAGCGCTCCGACATCGAGCTCGATGAGTGGGTGGACGTGTGCCGGGCGCAGGTGCGTGCGCGCAGGGGAGCGGTGGAGGTGATGGCGGCGGTGGAAGGGGACGAGCTGACGCTCTGAGGTGAGAGAGGAGAAAGGAGTGGGTCAGTGGGTCAGTCGGTCAGGAACGGATCGCGTGAGCGCGGCCCTCACCCCCGAGAGCCGTTCCGCAACTCACGACTCACAACCGCCTTTCTCCTCTCTCCTTTCTCCTTTCTCGCCCCCTACGCGCGCCGCCTCAGATAGGCCAGCCCCAGCAGCGAGAGCGCCGCGACCAGCGAGAGGGTGCCTACCCAGTCGCCCAGGCGAACGTAGAGCGGATGCAGTGAGGTGCTCTGCGCCTCGTAGGTGCGAATGGTCCGCACGAAGAGCGGCGTAGCGCCATGCACGCGCCCCATGGGATCGATGTACGCTGAGATCCCCGTGTTCCCGTCGCGCACGATCCCCACCCGGTTCTCGATCGCCCGTAGCGAGAGATGCGCCTCGTGCTGATAGGGCGCGATCGTCTTGCCGAACCAGGCGTCGTTCGTGATGTTGAGCAGGATGTCCGCGCCCTCACGCCGATACAATCGCGAGCGCTGCGGGAAGATCGACTCGTAGCAGATGATCACCCCGACCTTCCCGAAGGGGAGCGTGAAGGGGACGGGGGTGCCGCCGCGCGCGAAGGAGCCGAAGAATTTCAGGCTCGAGAACCAGTGGGGGTTGACGAACGGCACCCGCTCCACGATCGGCACGAGGTAGGTCTTGCGGTATGGATGCGCGAAGTCGATGTACCCGGCGGAGTCCGCCAGCATCGCCGCATTGTAGATGTCGTAGTCGTCCGGCGAGCGGATGACCGCGTCCAGCACCCCGAACAGAAGCGGGACGTGTCCGCTCCTCGTGAGCGCCCGGATGGTCCGCGTCCATTCGGGGTGCTGGATGATGAAGCCGGGCAGCGCCACCTCCGGCCAGACGATCAGTTGCTCGCCGTCATGCCGCGCGATCTCGGCGCGCGTGAGCGAATCCAGGATGCCAACGATCCGTCCGCGATTGGCCGCCTGCCATTTGTCGCTCTGCGGGATGTTGGGCTGCACCACGGAAATGGACGCTACCGGATGCGGGTGGATGCTGGCAAGCCGCCACGCGCCGTAGCCCGCCACCAGCCCGGCCGCCACCACCACGGCGGCGACCCGTCTGGCCACCGCCGCCCGGTGGGCGCGCAGCAGCCACGCGTCGGCCAGGAGCCCGTTGGTCATCGCGATCCAGAAGCTCACGCCGCGCACGCCGCTCACGTCTGCCAACTGCGCGAACAGCGGCACGTGGGCCATCGACAGCCCCAGCGGAAGCCAGGGAAAGGCGATGTCCCCCAGGTAGTTGAGCAGCACCTCTTTGGCCACCCAGAGCAAGGGCAGGAGGATGGCCATTGGCAGATGCGTGGCGCGGCGGAGCACGAACAGCGCGGCGGCGACACACGCGATGATGACCGCGATGGTGACTACAGTGGCGCCGTACGCGAGAAAAGAGAGCCGCGTCCAGCTCGAGAGCGCGGTGGCCATCCAGTAGAGATTGGCCCCGTAGCCCAGGATGGCGAACCAGAAACCGATGCGCGCCGCCGAGCGCACGCTGCCGTCGCCATCCGCTCGCTGGGCGACGGCAACCGCGAAGGGCACGAGCGCCAGGAACACTGGCACGACAAAGGGAAATGGCGGGAACGCGATGGCGAACAGCACCGCCGACGCGAGCGCCGCGAGTGCCTCGCTTGCCGTGGGGCGCAGCGCGCGGCGCCTATCTCGCGCCGTCGAGACCGGCTCGGCAGCTTCCGGTGCGGCGGACTGCGTCACAGCCGGATTTCCTTGCCGTCGTCCGCCGATTTATACACCGCCTCGGCAATGCGATGAACGATGAGCTGGTCTGTGGGAGGTTCGTAGACCGTCTCATCGCGCAGCACGGCGGCGAAGTGCGCCAGCTCCGCGCGGTACGATTGCACGAAGGCGCTCTCGCGCGCCGCGGCGCCCGTGGGTGTCACCTCGGTGGCCCGGCCATTCAACTCCTTCACGACGTGGAGCGGCGCCAGACGCGCGCTGCCGCGCGACGCCAGCACGTCGAACCACCAACGCTCCTCGGTGCCCACGTACGACCAGCAGGCATCGATGGCGATCGTCGTGCCCTGTGTGCACTCCAACAGCACCATCATGGAATCTTCCACCGCGCTCGCGCCGCGTCCGCGCTCCATATGGGCTGATACCCGCAACGGGTCCGGAAAATCCGCCACCCAGAGCGCGAGGTCGAGCAGCGGCAGGCCGAGCTCCAGAAACGCACCGCCGCCCGCCTCCGCGCGCCGCTGACGCCACCCGTCCGAGGCGCGCCGCGGCTGGTAGGCACCGGAGCGCACACCGCCCAACTTCCCTAGCTCCCCGCCCCGCAGGAACCCGGTGAGCGCCTGCACGTCGGCCCGGAAGCGAAGATTGTTGGCGACCGCCACCTTGCGCTCCGCTCGCGCTGATGCATCCAGAATGCGCTGCACACCGCGCACGGTGAGCGCGAGCGGCCGCTCACACAACACGTGAACCTTCGCCGCCAGCGCGCTCAGTACGTGCGGCTCATGTAGATGGTTCGGCGTGCTCACCACCACGGCGTCCAGCTCCTCGGCCATGAGTAGATCCTCGATGTCCGTGAACACGTTCGGCACGCCGAAGCGATCAGCGAGCGCGCGCGCCTTGGCGCCATCGTTGTCACACAGCGCGACCAGCTGCGCGCCGCGCATCTTCGAGAGGACAGGCAGGTGCGCGATCTGCGCGATCGCGCCCGCGCCAACGATGCCGAATCGGATGGCCGGTTTCATTGCGGTGGGGATGGAGGACCAAGCGCGAAATGGTAGGTGGCGGTCGCGCGCAGCGTCCCGAAGCGGACGTTCGCCAGCAGCGTGTAGCGCGCCTGTACGCCCAGGCTCAGGCGCCGCGTGGGAACGATGTCCAGCCCGACCATGGTCGAGACCGCCGTGCCGACGTTGTCGAGCGCGCCCTCGACAAAGGTACCCTGGATGAGCTTGGACTCCGCATTCACGATGTGCGCGCCAAGCCCGGCGCTCGCGTACGGCGAGAGGAACGTATGCCGCAACGGCACGTAGCGAATGTCGGCGTCCAGTCCGATGTCCGACACCGACACCGGACCGGGACGGATGGTGTCGTCGTGCGAGGGGTCGATGATGGATGCGCGGAGCTGCCGCACGAAGCCATCCACCGTCTCGTTGGTATAGCGCGACTCCCAGTAGCTCGCGGAGAAGTAGACGTGCCAGTGTGGGGCGATCTCGCCGTAGTCCGCCTCTATCGAGTACGACGTGGTGGCGACCACGCGCGCCGGCTGCACGGGCCCCGACGCCACGCCCAGAGCGCTCAGACGGAGCTTGTCCAGGCCGAGCCGCTCCGCCAGCGAGCCCTGCGCCAGTGCGGGGCGTGCGGACAACCCCAGCGTGGCGCACACCGCCGCGCGCACCACGCTGCTACTCGTCCACGTGCTCAAGCCGCGTTCCCGGATAATAGGTCGCGAGAATCGTGCGGAAGTCCTGTCCCGCGCGCGCGCGGCCGATCGCGCCCCACTGACACATCCCCACGCCATGGCCGTTCCCCCGTCCGTGCAGCACCAACTGCGTGAGCACTCCGTGCGAGCCATGCGTGCTCTCGGCGGTGAACGCGGTGCTTCGCAACAACGCGCCGCTCGGCGAGCGCATGACGAAGCGGATCTGATCCTCCGTGAGCGTGTAGTTGCCGCGCGTCGTGCGGATGACAAGCGAGCGGACCCGCCCGGATTTGGTCCGCGCGGAAACCTTCACCTGCTTCACGGTGCCCACGTGCCCGCCCGGCACGTGCACATACGCATCGAGATATCGCTGGAGCGCAGTGGCCAGTGCGTCCCGACTGAAGGTGCGCGTCCACCGAAAGCTCGGGCTGATGTCGCAGTAATACCGGTCGGTGCCGGGAATGCGGTCGCTCACCGGCACCAGGTAGGGAACCTTCGCGCCTCCATGCCACACCTCGGACGGCGCGGCGGTACTCCCCCCGCACGTCGAGTGGTAGGGAGCGCTCACCACGTGTCCGTCATAGGTGAGCACCAGCCCCGCCGTTTCCGCCACCGCCGAATCCCCCAGTGGCGTTTCCGCCTTCACGCCGCCGTACACCTGATCCATCACGGTGCCAACCATGTCGTACGAGCGTTGTGCCGCGGCGTCGACGTGGGAATAGGCATAGCTGCGCGCCGCTACCGCCTGCGCCAGCACGGCCGCGCGCTCGGCGCTCGTGCGGTGACCGATCTCCAGCGGCACCACGCCGCGCAGATACGCCTCCATGGGCACCTGGTTCACCACCAGCAGTCCGCGACTGGTGGACGTAATGGTGACGGTTCCGCGATAGGGCCGCCCGTTGACTGTCATGATTGAGGCGGCCGTCGCTCCGCGCGCGGTGATGGCGCTGGCGTGCGAGATGCCCGCTTGGTCGCCGGAGCCCGCCGCGTACAGGAACGACCCATCGCGCGAGATCGGCCACGCGTCGCTCGAGCGCAGCAATAGCTTCGCTCCCCCGTCGCCGCTCAGATCCCAATAGCTCGTGGCCGAGAGCACGACGTGCTCCGCATGCGTGTCCAGCGCAATGCGCACCGTGCCGCCCTGCTCACGCGCCGGGAGGGCGACCGGTGGCTGCGCGCCGGACGGCAGCACCGGTGGGACTGGCACGGGCGCGGGGGACTTCGGCGCATGCTGCCTGGCCACGCAGGCCGCGGTCAACAGCACCGCGGCGAGCGCCACCCGCCGAGCGAGTGCGTCAGCCACCGATCGCCGCGCGCATCGCCCCGTCCAGCCGATCCAGAGCCGCGTCGACTTCCGCGTCCCCATGCGCGGCAGACATGAACGCCGCCTCGAACGGCGACGGCGCGAGATAGATGCCGCGCTCGAGCGCCGCGTGGAAGAAGCGCCGGAAGCGCTCCGTGTCCGAGCACCTGGCGTCCTGGAACGAGCGCACGGGCTCCGGATTGAAGAAGAACCCCCACATCGTGCCTGCGCAGTCGGCCACGAAGGGCACGCCGAGCCTGCCCGCGATCTGCCGCAGCCCCTGCACCAGCCGCTGCGTGCGCAGCGCGATGGCCCGGTGCAGCTCCGGAGTGAGCGCGGTGAGCGTCGCGAGGCCCGCCGCCATGGCGAGCGGATTGCCCGAGAGGGTGCCGGCCTGGTAGACCGGTCCCTGCGGCGCGATGAGCTCCATGAGCTCCCGGCGCCCGCCGAACGCTCCCACCGGGAGCCCGCCGCCGATCACCTTGCCCAGCGTGGTGAGATCCGCCGTCACGCCAAAGCGGTCGCGCGCGCCGCCCGGCGCGATGCGGAAGCCCGTCATCACCTCATCGAAGATGAGCAGGGCGCCGGTTTCGTCGGCGAGCGCGCGCAGCCCGTGCAGAAAGCCGGGGTCCGGCGCGATGAATCCCGCATTCCCCATCACCGGCTCCACGATGATCGCGGCGAGCGAATCGGCATGCTCGCGCGCGAGCGAGCGGACCGCGCCCAGATCGTTGAACGGCGCCACCAGCGTGAGCGCCGCGAGCGCCTCCGGCACTCCCGGCGAATTGGGCAGTCCGAGCGTCGCCACACCGGATCCGGCCCGCACGAGAAAGGAGTCCGCGTGGCCGTGATAGCAGCCGTCGAACTTGACGATGGTGTCACGTCCGGTGGCCGCGCGCGCAAGGCGAACCGCGCTCATCGTTGCCTCGGTTCCGCTCGAGACGAAGCGGAGCATCTCGACGTGCGGCATCCGCTGGTCGATCAGCTCCGCGAGGGCGACTTCCGCCTCGCTCGGGATCCCGAAGCTGGTACCGCGGCACATGGCTTCCTGAATCGCCTGCAGTACCGCGGGCGGCGCATGGCCCAGCACCAGCGGCCCCCACGAGAGCACGAAGTCGAGATACTCGCGCCCGTCCACGTCGTGGAGGTACGCGCCGCTCGCGCGCTCCACCACGAACGGCTCGCCGCCAACGCCGGCGAAGGCCCGCACGGGTGAATTGACGCCGCCCGGTATAACCGCGCGCGCGCGTTCCATGATGGCTGCTGAGCGTGAGGTCATCGTCCGAAGCTCCCGTTCCCGATAGTCGCCATCACCGGCAGTCGTCTGGCGCCCGAGCGATCACGTCGTGTGATCGTCGCGGGGACGCTGCGCACTTGTACGAGGGACGCGCGGAAGTTCACATCGTCCACCACGCTCTCTATGGCCGCATCCACCAGTGCGCCGGCCGGCGCCTCGCCGTCCAGCCAGGTGATGCCGTCGATGTCGTCGGCCTGCCAGAGCACGCGCGCCACAGCCGGCTCACCCGCAGCCGGCGCGCGATCGACGATGGCCGGCACCACGCGGCCGACGAACCGCTCGTACCGCTCGGCCGAGATGGCCGATTGGAGATCGGCCAGCCGCTCCAGCCGATCGAGCTTGAGCGCCTCCGGCACCGTGTCCTCCAGCAGCGCCGCGCGCGTCCCCTCCTGCGGCGAGTACGTGAACGCGCCGACGCGCTCGAAGCGCATCTCCTCCAGAAAATCGAGCAGCCGCTGGAAGTCCTCCGCCTTCTCACCGGGAAAGCCCACGATGCAGGTGGTGCGGATGGCCACATCGGGAATCATCTGGCGGATGCGGGCGATCTTCTCGCGCAGCGTGTGCGCGCGCTCGGGACGTCGCATGCGTTCCAGCACCGGGTCCGACGCATGCTGGATCGGCATATCGAGATATGGCAGGATGCGCGGCTCGCGCGCCATCACCTCGAGCAGCCGCGGCGTGATGCCGGCGGAGTAGAGATAGAGCATGCGGATCCACGGAATGGATGTCTCGGCCACCAGCGCCTCGAGCAACTCCGGAAGGCGCGCGCCCTCCGCGCGCCGGTCGCGCCCGTAGTGCGCGAGATCCTGCGCGACGAGATTCACTTCGCGCGCGCCCTGCGTCTCGAGCAGCTGCGCCTCGCGCACGACGGCGTTGAGCGCGAAGGAGCGATGCTTGCCGCGCATGAGCGGGATGGCGCAGAAGGCGCAGCCGTGGTCGCACCCCTCACTCACCTTGAGGTAGCGCACGTGGGGCAGGTCGCCCGTGTACAGCCGCACGCCCGGATGCTCGGCAACGGGATCGGGCGCCGCATTCAGCACACCGCGTTCCTGGAGCGCGCTACCCAGGCGATCCATCTCGGAGGCACCAAGGAAGAGGTCGACCTCAGGCAGCTCGGCCTCGAGCTCGCCCTTGTGCCGCTGCACCATGCAGCCCACCGCCACCACCGCCTGGCAGGAGCCACGCGTCTTGTACTGCCCCGCCTGGACGAGGGCATCGATGGATTCCTGCTTGGCGGCGTCGATGAAGCCGCAGGTGTTCACGACAATGACGTCGGCTTCATCGAGGTCGGCGGTGTACTGCGCGCCGCGGTGCACGAGGTCGGCGAGACAGCGCTCGCTGTCCACCGTATTCTTGTCGCAGCCAAGGGTGATGAAGCCGATCTTCACGGAAGGACGAGACCGGCGAGAGGGAGCATGGGTGAAAGGTAGTCGGGCCGGGGGCGGGAGGGGAGAGGCGAGGGGCGAGAAAGGAGAAAGGCGGGGAGTGTCGGGTGCGGTAGGAGCATGGGCGTCGGCCGCGCCTGGTTCACGCGCATCCGGCCCGCTCGACGCGGTGGCTGCGCCAGGTTATTTCTCCAATCTGTGATCTCTCGAGTCGCGCAAGTGGGACTCGCGTCGCCCATGGCACAGGAGGAGAGACGGGTCATGCCGCCATCGCCGCTTCCATCGGATGTCAATTCGGCCGCTCGCGAGCGGGTGGTGGAGCTGCTGTCGCGCCACTTCGCGAACGACGTGATCTCGATGGATGAGTTCGAGACGCGGGTGGAGCGCGCCTACCACGCGCCCAACGCGGTCGAGCTGGCGGCGGTCGTTGCCGACCTCCCGCAGTTGGCGGAGGTGCCGGGGCGCTCGGGCGATCTCGCGAGCACGGAGGTGCAGCACATCACCGCGACGCTCTCCGGGCAGGAGCGGCGGATAACGGCGGTGGTGCCGCGCCGCATGGAGCTTCGCAGCCGGCTGGGATACATCGAGATCGACTTCACGCAGGCAACGTTTCCACCAGGTCTCACGGAGATCGACATCCATGCGTTCCTGGGCTACGTCCAGATTCGCCTACCTGCGGGGGTCCATGCGGAATGCCTGGGCACGGCTATGGCGGGCTTCTTCTCGCTCAAGGGGGCGGGCGAAGCGCAAGGCCCCGATGCAGCGAGCATCGTGCGCATCACCGGCCGCGCCACGTTCGGTTTCGCGGAGTGCGTGATGAGGCGACGGGAGGTCGAGCGGCTGCTGGAACCCGGCGCGGAATAGCGGCGAGGACGCCGCTCACGCCCCCGGCCGCTTGATCGACGCGAACACGCTCGTGGGATACCACTTGGGCCGCGTCGGGCGATCGGCCACCGCCTTGACGACGTCGAAGTACATGGAGTCGAACTTCACCGCCGTCTGGAAGTTCACCGGCTGCCGGAGATCGTCCGACGGCTTGTGGTAGCGGGTGGAAAGCCACGCACTCACCGTCGAGTCTTCGGGCGAGTCCTTCGTGTAGCCCGCCTTGAAGGCCAGCGCCGGGATGCCGCGCTGGATGAAGCTGTACTGGTCGCTCCGGATGAAGCGCACCTGCTCGGGCTCGGGATCTTCGAGATTCTTGAGCCCGAGCGCCTTCAAGACCGGCAGCACGTCCTTGCCGAGGTCCGACTCCTGCCAGCCGTAGACGAAGACGCCGGTCAGGGGGATGATGGGCAGGTACATGTCCGTGTTGAGATCGGCGACGATTGCGGAGGCCGGCACGGTGGGGTGCAAGGCGAAGTAGGCGGAGCCCAGCTCGCCCTCTTCTTCTCCCGTCACGGCGAGAAAGATGACCGAGCGGTGCGGGCGCACGTGGTGGCTCTGGAAGGCGCGGGCGGTCTCGAGCATCGTCGCGATGCCGGAGGCGTTGTCCATCGCCCCGTTGTAGATGCTGTCGCCGTTCACGGGCCGGCCGACGCCCAGATGATCGAGGTGCGCGCTCACGATCAGGTACTGATCCCTGAGCGCGGGGTCGCTGCCGCGGAGCACGCCCGCCACGTTCGGCGCGGTGATCGGCGTGCGCTCGATCTCAAGATGCACCCGGAGCCGCGGCGTGAGCGCGACGGTCGGGAGCGGCTGCTTCGCATCCGAGCGTTTGAGCA